>CAZPUL010000044.1:0-47051 GCA_964589735.1 uncultured Verrucomicrobiota bacterium
CCCCCCCCCCCCCCCCCCCCCCCCCCCCCCCCCCCCCCCCCCCCCCCCCCCGCCTCTAGTTTTTTGTTTCTGGTTTCGGGTGAGGAGGTTGCCCGCCAAACATGCGAAACAGGCGAAAGGGAGCGAAGGTTGGGAGATAGAGGAGGGGCTGAAACATTGAACGTCCAACGTCTGGGGAGGGGGATTTCAACCGCGAAATACTCGAACTACGCGAAATGGGGGAGATTGGTGACGGCCGAAAGTGAAGCGGGAAAATACAAGGTGTAGGATTGATCCCTTGGCGCATGGAACCCGAATGGATGGGTTCGTGGCGTATCGATAGGTTGCGGATTCGGTGCTCCGGGACGCCTTTGGGCATTTTCACTTGGGCGCATCGATGAGTCTTCGGATGGTGGGAATAAGCTCTTCGTCGGGCGGCAATCCGTTCCACAGACCCACAATCCTTCCCGCCTTGTCTAACAGGCAGAAGGTGGGATATCCGCTGACGGTCCAATTGTTAACGAACCGGCGGTCGGTGGTATGAATGGAACGCCAGGTGATGCCATGCTTTTTAGCGGCTTCCCGGGCGTTCTTGAGGCTGTCGTCAGCGTTCATGCCCACGATGGCAAACTCGGTGGTGCCGAAAAGTTTGAGCAGTTCGCGCTCGTGCGGTATCGCCTCCAGACAGGGAGCACACCAAGCGGCCCAAAAGGAGACCAGCACGACCTGCCCACGATAGTCCTTCAGAGAGAGCATGTTTCCGTCCAGATCAACCCCCTCAGTTTCGGGGGCAACCATTCCCAGGCCTTGAGTGCCCAAGATATCCAAGGCACGTTCCGCTCCTCTCCGCCAGTTTTGTTCAGGAGTCTGGCCCCGGTACGGAGTCTTTCCGTCGAATTTAGCGAGGAACTCCTCATAAAGCTCCTTGGCTTCCGCCTGACGTTGGATGCCTCCGGAACGAACAATCGTGGCGAGCGCATACTGGGCGGCACACTGCACAAAGCGGTCCTGATTCACTTCCAATATGTGCCGCACGTGCGGCTCAAAGGGCACGGTCCAGCCGACCGGACTCCCGATGTTGCTGACGGCCTCGCAGAAATTCACGAGATCAGGACTGGTGGCGTAGCGCTCCTGGACAAGGCGCGCGAGCTGCAACAACTCAGCAGAAGGATGTGGATCGCGATCGGACGGCCGGAGAACTGCGGATGCCGTGGCGAGCAATTTCGCTGCTCGCGGATGGTCCGGCTCCCGGTCAACGCGCGAGCGCAATACGGAGGCGAGCGGCTGCCATTCGTGGCCATGGCCAAGTGGTGTTTGATCGAAGCTGTCCGCCAGTTCGCCAATGGACAGTTCAGCTATCGCTTGCGGCAGTTCCGCGAGGGCGGTCTTGGCTTCCGTGGAACTCGGCCACTTCCGGGCCACAAAGGAGAGCGCTCCTAGTTTCGTTTGCGACCCGGGGTTTTCGCGAGCGATCGCAATCAATTTGGTCCGAGCTTCGGTGGCCGGTAGCTGCCCCTTGGCCAGCCGTTCACGAACGCGCATAAATTCCCACTCCGCCCGGCTGTCATAGATAAAGGTGGACGCGAACCAAGTGAGCAGAGTCTCCCGCGCCAAGTATCCTCCGGCCAGCACGAGGAAACCAGCCAAAGCGAAGGATAAAAAACGCCGCGGTATTTTGTTCACGGTTCTTTAGTATAGTTTTGGGGCAGATTCGACCACTATAAGTTCCCCGACGATTTGGAACGGTCGTGGGTTGATTGTGAAGGGGGATTTTGCCTGTGCGGATACCTGCTGTTCACAATGCTCACTCCGTGACCGACGAATTGGCCGGCTAAACAGGCGAAAAGGGGGAAGGCAGTTCTGTTTATTTCCGGACGAGCTGAGCGGCACCGCCGCACGCTTCACAGTTGATGGGGCGGCTGGTCTTGATCTTTCTTTTGCAGGTCGGGCATCTGGTTGCTTGCCATCCTGAGAACGCATCAAGACCTTCCAGCACCAGTCGGATTCCGAAGTAGGAAACAAGGGCGGCGAAATGCCATTCGAAATCGGAGAAGGCGCCAACTAGGATGCCAATGATCAGCGCGACGGCAATGATGACGACATGATAAACGAGTAATGCACCCAGCCCGAAGGTGAGGATTGCAAACCATTCACGCCATGCGGTCTTGTTTTTCAATCATTTCTCCTTGCCAAAACTGCCCAAGAGTCTGAGTGCGCCCCAACTCTCGGGGGCATCGCGAAGTGCCAAGTAAAATACCACCAAGGCCGCCGATGCTTTGGTGATCCCTTTTTCCTTTGCGACGGCTATTGCTTCGTCCAAGAAGAACTCGGAGTGAGAAAAGCCAGTGAGCAGTTCCGTGATAGTTCTTTCCTCCTTCTCCACCGTGATCTCGGAGATCTTCCACAGTTCCGTCGATAACTGAAGCTCTGCTTCGACATCACTCTTCACGTGTTGATCGAACTCGTCTTCGTCGGTGAAATTACCGAGCCATACCGAAGCAGTCGCTGATGCTGGAAATTTGCGTTTCATTCTTCAGCACAATTAAGATATTTCATGAAAAGATCTCCGTGATCTCGGTTAGCAGGGCTGGAAATGGGAGATCTCATTGAATGGAAAATGCCGGGATAGGGTTGAAAGGTCAAGCGGGTGCGGTGAGAAGACACGAATTGCACTAATTTTCACGAAGCGGTGGGGCGTGGGAGAAGCATCGAACAGCGATTTTTCAACCGAATGGGGTCAAGCGAATGGGGGAATGGGTTTTACCAAATCCGGCCGGCTCGCCACAGCTCTTTGGGCAGCCAGGTGATCTGGTTGGTGTCGGTGGAGTTGATAGCTCCATCCAAGACACTTTGTCGTACGGAGGGTTCCAGTTCATGGAAAGATTTCACACTGGTGCCGATCTGGGCGCCGAGGCGGTTGTTGTGGCGGTCCATTTGGTTGGAGTCCTTGCCTCCTGATTCCATCAGAGCAGTCATCAGATATACTGCCCGCTCATCCAAGGTGTAAGAAACGACTGCACTGGCGAGGGCGTGGCGGTAGGCATCGAGGGGGCCGTGTCGGCCGCCTTCAAGGTCTGAGCGGAAAACGCAGGTCCAAGTGTAACAAAGAACGCACAAGGGGTAGATGCTCAGAAGCAGAACAAGGACGGCCAGCCGCCGTAGAATCTTTCGCTTGTTCTTCATCTTACAGTTAAGTGAGCTGCAGGATGGGGTTCTTGCGGGGAGTTACTCGAGGGCGGCGATGGCGGTCTTCAGGCGGCGTTCCAGGGTGTGGAGGCGTTGCTGGCCGGTGAGTTTGCCGCCGCCGATCTCGGTGACGTAGAAGGAGTCGATGGCGGCACCTTTCTCGGTGGTGATCTTGGAGAGGATGACGTCGATCTTCAGTTCGCTGAGGGTCTGAGCGATGGTGTAGAGGAGGCCGACGCGGTCTTCCGTCTCCACGTCAATGACGGTGCATTGGGCGGAGCTTTCGTTGTCGAAGCCGATGATGATGGGCAGTTCCTCGCCTTCGAGCGGGAAGTAGAGGGGCTTCACGGCCTTCCGCTTCTTGATGAGGGCAGTGAGGTTGATCTCGCCGTTCAAGACCTGGTCGAGGTATTTCTCGAACAGTTCCTTGGCCTCGCGCTCGGCGGGTTTGCCGGTGACGGCGTCATTGACGAGCAAGGTATCGATGATGATGCCGTCCTGGCGGGAGAAGATCTGGGCGCTGAGAATGTTCAGGCCGGCGGCGGTGAGGGAGCCGGTGATCTTGGCAAAGAGGCCGGCGCGATCCCAGGTGCAGACCTTGACGACGCTGTAGCTGCGGTCGGGTTCGTTGTGCCAGTTGATGACAGGTTCCAGGGCGCGGTTCTCTTCCGTCAACTGGAAGTGCATGAACCGGTGCGTCAGGGTGAGGTCCGTCATGATGTCCCGCGCGGTGTGGGTATGGTAATAGCGCGGGGGCAGGGAGCTGAAGTGGGCCTGGAGTTCGTCTTCGTTGAAGCTGGCGGGGGCGAGTTTGCGCACTTCCTTGGCCAGGTTCTCGCGCAGCTTTTCCTCGGCACGGATGAAATCGGGACCGCCCGCGATGAGGTTCATGGTGTTGCGGTGCAGCGTCCAGAGCAGGGAATCCTTGAAGCTGTTCCAGATCTTGTCGCTGGTGCCGAGCGAATCGGCGACAGTGTGCAGCGTCAGCATCACGAGGTTCTCGGGCGTCTCGATGAGCTTGGCGAAATTCTGGATGACGGTGGGGTCGTCCAGATCGCGGCGCTGGGAGATCTGCACCATGGTGAGGTGTTGCTCGATGATGAGCTGGAGGCACTTGATGGAGGCGGCATCGAGCTGGAGGCGGCGGCCCATGCGGACGGCCAAACGGGAACTGTCCTTTTCGTGGCGGCCGCTGTGATCGGCCTTGCCGGCGTCATGCAGCAGCAGGGCCAGATAGAGCAGGTGCGGGCGTTCCAGGCTGATGAACATCTCGGTGTAGTTGCTCATCGGCGGAGTCTTGGCACCCCAGATGTCATCCAGCTTTTGCAGGCACATGAGCGTATGCTCGTCGGCGGCGTACTGGTGGAAGAACTCGTGCTGGACGAGGCAGGTGAGGCGGCCGAATTCCGGGAGGTATTTCCCGAGGAAATCGACGTTATGCATCATGCGCAAAATGCGGGCGACATCGCCGCGCTGGCCGACGATCTGGAGGAACGTCTCATGGACGTGGATGTCTTCCAGGAAGTAGCGGTTCACCAGCGAGAGCTGCTGACGGATGAGCTGGGCGAGGTCCGGATGCAGGGACAGGCCGCGCTGCTGGGCGTAGAGGAAGACGCGCATGAGGCGGCGCGGCTGTTCACGGAAGACCCGGGCATTGGCGGCCTCGATCTGGCCTTCGAAAAAGATGAAGCCATCCACCGGTTGCGGCTTGACCGAACGGCGGCTGCGCAAGATCTCGCGGAAAGTCGGGAAGCGGCTGGCGACGGGCATCAGAGCGAGGCGCTGCTCCACCAGTTGCGTGATGAGGTAGATGTTGCGCGAATGCTTGTAGAAATCGCGCATCAAGCCTTCCAGCCGTTTGCGGGGCGAGCGGTCGGTGTAGCCGAGATTGTGCGCGATGGCGGGCTGGATGCTCTTGGGCATGGCCTCGACGGGACGGCCGGTGTGGTAATGCAGGTCGGTGCGGACGCGGAGGAGATAATCGTAGGCGGCTTCGAGTTGCTTGGTCTCGCTGGCGCTGATGAGGTCGCGGAGGCGAAGTTCCTCGGTGGTGCGGGCGCGGATCTTGAAGAACGCCATCCACATCAGGTTCTGGTAATCCCGCAGGCCGCCGCAGCCGTTCTTGATGTTTGGCTCCTGCATACAGGCGGAGTTGCCGTATTTGGCATGGCGATCTTTTTGATCGGCGAGACGCGCGTCGATGTATTCGTTCTCGTAGCCTTTGACACATTTGGCTTCGACGACCTTCTGGAACTTGTCGAACAGCCCGGCATCACCGGCGAGGAGGCGGGCCTCGATGAGCGAGGTCTTGGACTGCATGTCGCCGTTCGCCACTTTCACACAATCATCCAGGCTACGGACGAGAGGCAGGACTTTCAGGCCGATGTCGTAGAGCGTGTAGAGGAGGCCGCCACTGCCGGTGAGGGCTTCCAACAAAGGATGCGGCTTGTTGCCGGGCATCATCCGGCCGTCATGCAGGAAGATGATGTCGATGTCACTGTGCGGGTTCAGTTCACCGCGGCCATAACCACCGACGGCGATGAGGGCGAGCGGGGGGACTTGGGGCAGGTAGAAATTGCCGAGTTTGACGACGGTGTTGAAAAGGTATTGCAGCAGATGATCCAGAATGGCGGCGCGGGCCTGACAGATCTCACGGCCACCGCCACCGGCCCGGTGAAGGATCTTCAGGCGGTGGGATTCGACCTTCAGGAAGTTCTTGTAGCGGGCCAATTCCTGGGCGGGTGTGCGGCCCGCAGGCAGGGTTAACCGCTGGCGGGCGCTGGCTTCAATCTTTTCCAACAAAGTCGGCACGCGGGGACAGTAGGGGGAAGGGGGAAAAGCTCAAAGTTCAAAGTTCAAAGGCTCAAAGGAAACAGAGACGGAGAATTATGGGGTTGAAACCCCAGCGGAGGGTGGCTGGAAAGTGGGGAGGTCTAGCGTCAAATCGGGGATAAAGCCGGGATTCGGATTATCTGGGTAAGCGCGGGGATTGGCGAGGATGCGAGTGCGGCCGATTTGGTAATCGTTACTATGGTGGATATGGCCATGGACCCAGAGGAGCGGCTGATGCTGCTGAATGAAATCATCCAGATGAGAGGCATAGGCGCAACTGACCGTTTCAGAGCGGCGGTGTTCAGGCAGTGAGAGGATGGAAGGGGCGTGATGGGTGAGGATGACCGACCGGCTAGAGTCGTGAGCGGCAAAGAATTGGCGCATAGCTTCCAGCGAGTTCAGATGGATGGAACGCGTATCGCGCGGAGAGAGCCGCTTGTAATTGTTGGCCGAGTTGCGCACGCGTTTGTAGTCGTTCATTACGAGGCGGGCTTCCGTGGTGCCAGATTGCCAGTCTCCCATGAGGGCCATGTCGGTCCAGAGTGTGCAACCAAAGAAATGGTAGCCGCCAAGGGTGATGGCATCATTTTCCAGGAAGTGGATGTTTGTACCACGGGTCTCTTCACGCAGACGATCAGTGAGCTTCGGCAATTTGTCCCCATAGAATTCATGGTTGCCGCAGAGATAGAGGACGGGTACCTCCGGGAATCGTTTTTGGATCCAGCGTAATCCATTGTGCCGTGTGGAGATATCCCCGGCGAGGATGACGCAATCGCAGTCGACCGTGGGAATGTCTGTCTCACCGAACTCCTGATGCAGATCACTGACGATGTGGAGACGCATTATTACGGGCAGTTTGCCAAGCGGGCTTACTTGGCCTCCAAGGTCTTGGTGCCGGAGATGAACCACGCCTTGGTGATTTTCCCATCCTGCACTTCGTAGATCGCCACGATTTCCAAGGTGCCGGGGCCTTCCGGAAAGGTGCGGGTGATGAGTTCGTGGTCGGTGACGGTGTTGCCCATCACGATGCGGTTGAGAAGCTGGGCGTGGAGGTTGGGTTCGGCGAAGCGCAGAGCGAAACGCTCACGCATTTGGGCGTGGCCGCTGGCGAGGAGTTGGTTCGGGTGCGCGAATTGCTCTGCATCCTCGGCGTAGGTGGCGAGGAGGGCATTGAGGTCACGTGCGTTGTAAGCGTCGAGCTGGCGCTGGACGAGGGTGGCCGGTGCGAGGGAGGTATTAGGAGGCATCTCGTTTTCCTATGAGCGAAACCTAAATCGCACCCGTGGGAGGGACAAGAGAAATGGCGGGTGGATCAGCCCAGATTCTTCCGGCCAAAGGCCCGCGAGATTCGTAAGAATTGGTATGGGCAAGACCTGTGAAGTCTGTTATGGTTATCTTACTCAGCCAAGTCCGAGTCCAGGTGATGACGTGGCGTTATCGCGCCGTGCCGCTGGAAATGATGTTGCGGCCGGAACTTTGGACGGTTTTGAGTGTTTAATACAGCCGCTTATGGCATCCGTATTAGGGGCAATCAGGCCGGTGGATGTTTCGGTGCCTTGTGCGCCGAAGCCGGTTGATCACTATGCGGAGCGGACGATGGAACAGCAGGATCCAGATGCGGCCTTGATGCTGCGTGTGCGCGAGGGGGATATGGCGGCTTTTGAAACGCTGGTGGAGCGCTATAAGCAGCCGGTCATCAACCTCTTATATCGCACATTGCCGGATGCGGCGGAAGCTGAAGATCTCGCGCAGAACGTTTTCATCCAAGTCTATAAATCAGCCCATCGGTACGAGGCCTCCGCCCGGTTTTCCACGTGGCTGTTCACCATCGCCAGGAACCTGTGCCTCAACGAGATACGTCGGCGTTCACGGCATCCGGCGGAGTCCATGGACATCACGCATCCTGAGAACGAAGACCAGCCCTTACGGCAGATCGAGGATGTGAAGCAGTTCGCTCCACCGGACACGATGTTGCAAGGCGAATTGGCGGATAAGATCGAGGAGGCAATCGCGAGTCTGCCAGAGAATCAGCGCACGGCCATGTTGCTGTGTCGGCAGGACGATCTATCCTACGAAGATATCGCTAAAGTGATCGGATGTTCGCTGTCGGCGACGAAATCGCTGATCCATCGGGCGCGGGAGACTTTGAAACAACGGCTGAAGCCGTATATGCGGACGGGTAATTGGAAAGAAACCCGATGAGGGGCGCAACTTAGGGCGGGGAACGGTTTTTATAGTGAAAGGCAAGTCGATGAACGAGCACGAACAGAACGAACTGTGGGAGAAAAGCCTGCGGGGCCGGTTGACGCCGAAAGAGCAGGCGCAACTGGAGTCCTGGCTGGCGGCACGCCCCGATTTGCGTGCCCAGTGGGAAGAGGAACGGGCGCTCTGCCAGATGATCCGGCAACTGCCGGACGCGCCGGTCTCGTCGAATTTCACCGCGTTGGTGATGCAGGCGGTGGCGCAAGAAGAGCGGGCCGCCCAACGCGCCGAAGCACCGGTCGCCGATGGCTTCATGGTCTGGTTGCGCAAGCATTTTGCCCAGTTGACGGCATCAACCGCCGTGGTCGCCTTGGCTGCGGTATTGGCCGTCCAGCAACAGCATCAGCCGCCGCAGACCGTCACGGCCCCTGATGCCAAGCAGGCGATGGCCGAGCAGATCAAGGAATTGGCCAAAGTGGGGCCCGTGCCCTCCGTGGACCTGCTCATGGATTACGAACCGATTCGCCGGATGAGCCAGGGCGCAAGCCAAGGGCCCGTTGGGCCGGACTTAGATTTTGTGGACCTTGCCATGGTGGAGTAAGTATTTGGTCGAAGTCAGTTCTTTTATGTCTCGCCTTTCTCACATCCTGTTGGTGGCCGCACTGAGTGCCGGTCCGGGGATGCTTTGGGGGCAGACGGAACCGGTGACGGGTCAGGAGGGGAGGGATTTGCCGAAGGAGGAGCGTCAGGCAGGGCCCTCATCATCGAGCGAGAATGGGCGAGAGGGTGGCCGGGGACGGCGGGACAGTCGTGGCCCGCGGAATCCGACGGATGCATTTCGCTGGTCGATGGATGATTTTCGTTGGTTGCTGGCCATGACGCCGGAAGAACGGGAACTGGATCTGGCGAACAAGCCGGAAAGTTTCCGTACCATGATGCTCAGCAAGCTGAAGGAGTATGATGCCCTGACGCCGGAGCAGCAGGAATTGCGCATCCGCTCGACGGAGTTGTTTTTCGACATGATGTATCTGCTCGGGGCCTCGCCCGAGAAGCGTGCGGAGAAACTGGAGCGCATGCCGGAAGACCGGCGGGCCTTGGTGCAAGCCCGTTTGGAACAATGGGACAAGCTGCCCGCCGAGTTGCAACAGGAGGTGAGGGAGCACCAGAGCACTTTGCGCTATGTCATCCGCGTGGACGCCGCACCGGCGGCGGCCAAGGAAGATGTTTTCACCGGCATGTCGCCAGAATATCGCGAACGGGTGAAGGCGCGCATCGCCGAAGTCAACAAGCTGCCCAAACAGCAGCGCACCCGGATGATCGACAATTTCCACAGCCTGTTCGATTTGTCAGACAAGGAGCAGCAAAGCATCCTTGAGAAATTGAATCAGGCAGAGCGGGCCAAGGTTCAGCAGAAGTTGGCCGAGTTCGAGAAGCTTTCCCCGGAGGAACGGAAGAAGTGCATGGATTCAGCACGCCGGTTCAACAACTTGAGTGCGGATGAGCAGGCCCGTTTCATGGCCACGGCGGAGCGTTGGGAAAAGATGAGCGAGGAAGAGCGCAATACCTGGCGCACGTTGGTCAAGCAGATGCCACCCTTGCCACACGGATTTCATCCTATGCCGCCGTTGCCTTCCGGGGCCAAGCCCGTCTTGAATTCACGCCCGAATTTGCCGTCAGCGCCCAACCCGGCTCCGTAAAGTCAATCCGGGTTTTCCACTGTTCTGTTCCACCAACTTCGCCAGACGATGCAAAGTGTTCCCTTTGCTCTCATTAGGTGTGCGTTTCTTGAACCGGCCAAAGATCCGCATCAGCAGCTTCACCCACCAGGAGATGGTCTTCTCCTTGTCATAGATTTCCGTCATCCGCTCAATCTTGGTGCCTTTCACCACGGGGGACAAAGTGATTGCTTCCGTTGACACCGGGATGGACGGGTCCGACTTGGACCGCAGCTTGAAAACGATCCGGCGATGTTCCACGAACTCCACCACTTCGCCGCTGTATTCGTGCTCGCCGTTCTGGGTGAGCAGGGTGATATCGAATTCAAAATGCGGCCGGAACGGCCCGGGAGATCTGGGGAAGATGCGCCGAATGGAAGGGTTCCAACGCGGCAGCATGTCTGTCGTGGCCAAGTAAGGCCACACAAACGAGGGCAAGCGGTGAATGATGCCTTCTTCCTTTACAGTCATCGCCTAGTACCTTCCCTCAGCAGGGTGGATAAAGCAAGCAGTAATTACAGAATTTTATCCAACTGCTTCGTGGAACGAGCCAGGCTTCTATTGCAGGTTCACCCGCAAGGTCGGTGGTGCGGCCGTCGGATGGTAATTCCCCGCAAAACCATGCACCAACCCGCTCGCCAGTCCCTTCAACACTGTCTCAGACGTCTCCCGCACGATCATCAAGGTCACCTGACCATTACGGTCCTGGTTCAGGAACTCCGCCAGCGCCGGGCTGCTGATCACCCGCAGGCCGCTCGATTCCTCCGGCTCGATCGTGAACGTCCCCAGTATGACTGCCTCGCCCGTATCGATCTCGTTCCCGCCCGGCAGATTGGCCGGCGCATTGTCCCAGATCAGCTCGTGCTCCGACCATTCATCCTGCGGCCCATCCTTCAGTCCGTAAACCGTGAACACACACGTCGGCAGGCGTGAGGCGAAGCCATAACCCGTCGGCTCAAACGTCAGCGCCAGTGCGGCGTTATCCACCTGCTTGCCCTTCAAGCTCTCGAGATCGAAGCTGAAGTACGCCTTGCGCCGGTAACCGGGCGTGTGCGTGTTCTTCACCAGCATCAGCGAGTCCGAGTGATGATTCTCCGTCCCTTGCGAGAAGACATACGCCGTGCGTCCGCGTCCGGAAGCCGTTGTCAGCGTGACTGTACCGCTGGGCTGATTGGTGGTGCTGTTCGCCCGCGTCGCCCGGTCCGCTTCCGCCATGCCCGAGTTGCGCCCCGTCACTTCTTTGGTGTCCAACATCGCGTTCTCGCCCGTGGTCAGCCGCAGGTTCTCACCGCTCTGGCGATGCCGCACCTCCACCTCGCCATCGAACACCTGCACATGCGCCTCCCCGTTCGGCCCCGCGCTGATACCGAACTCCGTGCCATGATCGATCACCTTCGCGTTCGCCGTCTCCACCGTGAACCCGATCGCCTCCTTCGGCACATGTGCCGTCAACATGCCGCGATGCAAAATGCACAGGTCCTTGTTCACGATTTCCAACACCGCCGGGGCCTCCAACGTGATCGTCGCCCCGGATTCAAACCGCAACGTCGCCAGTCCATCCGTCAACGCCAGCCGTCCCGCTGGCAGCCGGGCTCCTTCCATGGTCGGCAACGCCGAGCTCTCCCAACGGCAACCGCGTGTCTGCGTCAAAGTCGCCACCACCGGCGCACTCTCAACCGCCTTCGCTACTGGTTCATCCCGCTTGGCCAGTGAAATCCCCAGTCCGATGCCCGTCGCCAAAAACACCACGCTCGCCGCCACCGCCAGCCAGCCCGTGCGACTGCCCCAAGGCGAGGGCAGGGGAGTCACCTTGCTATCCGTGCCCGCTTCCAGCCCTGCCAGCGAAGCCGCCAATTGTTCCGGCAACGTCTGCTGCCCGATCCGCCCGCTCTCCCAATGCAAGCCCGCGTGCAGTTGCAGATGCTCCGCCACATAACGGCGCGCCGCTCCCGATTCCCGCACCAGTGCCTCCAGCCGCGCGGATTCCTCCGGCGTCAATTGCCCTTCCACCAGCCGTTCGCACAGCTCGTGCAGTTCCTCACGTTGCTTCGGGTTCATAGGCATTCTCTTTCTTGATGGACCGCGTCACACACTCATGCAAATTCTTGCGGATCCGGCTCAGCAACCGGTACACCGCCCCCTCCGTCTTCTGCGTCTGCTCCGCGATGGCATCGATCTCCGCCCCCTCGTGATAACGCAGGTTCAGGATCTGGCGATGCTCCGCATCCAGCTTCGCCATGCACTGCGTCAGCAATTGCCGCTGCACCTCCAACGCCTCGTCATTTTGCTCCACCTCCGAGGCGATGATCTCCAGAAACTCATCCGACACCTGCAACTGGTTCTTCTTCTGACGCTTGCGATACGTGAGCACCTGGTGAAACGCGATCTTCCGCGCCCACGCCCCGAAGTTCGTCCCCGGCTGGAACTGGTCAAAACACCGCCACATCACCAGCTTGCTCTGCTGCAAGATATCCTCCGCATCCTGCGGCCGCGGCACCAACGTCATCACATAAAGCGCCAGCGACCTCTCGATCCCCGAGAGCTGCACGATAAACAATTCTGCCTTATCTGGTTCCGCCATAACAGGTGCCTAAATCATTAAGTCCAAAAACAGCGGTTTTGGACAGCCCGAATCCCGGGCGCAACCACCCACCAGGTAAGGATGGCCTGCTCGCGACTGTTTGTCGGAGTTTCCACACCGTCCCTTGCTGAATGGACCTTCTGGCCGATAACGCCAGGCGGTTAGCCCAATCCCGTCGGCCATTTTTCGCTCTGCTTCATTCATAACTCATCCTTCATAATTCATAATTTACCCGAGGAGGTAGGACATCCGCTGTCCTAGTGAAATATTTCCGGAAAATATTTTTAAATCATAACCGGCTCACCACCAACAGTTTGTGGGAAAAACCCTCCCCGTGCAGAAAAATCCCCCTCACCCTGAACCGCAAAATGGCCCGGCGATGCCCGCGCCAGCGGGAAGCCGACCCTTGGCTTCCCCGTTCTCCCATCCGTCCCATTGGTCCTATCGGACCTATAAGACCTATACTCTCCCGCCCCTCACTCAACCATCAACTCTCCACCCTCAACCACCCGCCTCCCACCTCGGCACTTGTGTACATCTGCCGAGGTTTTCTACCCATTCCCAAGCCTCTCCCGTGGAGCGCGCCCGCCCGCCCCGTGCCGGAGGTCGGGGTCTCGGGCGCAGCAACGTCCCTAAGCAAAGCCAGCCCGTCCTCGCTCAAAGCCACCCGCCAGAAATTCCCCTCCAGCCTGTCTCCCGCCCGCCTCGCGTCAGCGAGGCCAGATCCCTAGCCACTGGTTTTCAACCCTTATGATTACCCACAACTATCCGCGCCAACCGAACCAAGGCCAAACTATCAGGGCCGCTGGAAATGTTACCTCCTTCTCCTCGGGGAGAAGGCCGGGATGAGGGGGAACGCGACTCAAAAATTTTAGTGCGTCTCCCGACTCTTCCCGCCCGCTTCACCTACCCGGCAATACTCCGGTAAAGGATGCGGCACCCGTTCCTGCAAGGCATGCCAAATCGTATCGCGTATGGAATCCTTGTCTTTCCGCAAGGTGGAGTTCCAAAAACGTAACACTTTGACACCCCGCGTCACCAGCCATTCATCCCGTTCCTTGTCCTTGGCCTGATGTCCCGGAAAACCGTGCTGCGAACCATCTAGTTCAATGTTCAATTCGGCTTCGATACAGTAGAAATCGAGGATGTATGGACCATAGGTGTGCTGGCGGCGGAACTTGTAGGCCGAAAAACGACGGTCTCGCAACCAGCCCCACATCATCTTCTCCGCCCAAGTATCATGTTTCCGCAGGGTGCGAGCTAAGGGCTTGTTCTTTGTGGGATTGCTCTGATCGGTTTTGGCCATGAATCACATAGTTGATTTTCGGTTGCCCTCTTTCCCCTCACCCCGGCCCTCTCCCTCGGGGAGAGAGAAATTTTCCCTGCTGCAAAACAGTTTGTATGTTCAATTCCTTTTCGTTCATCCCGTTAATCCTGTCAAAATTCCCTACACATCACACACCTTCGCCGCATGCCGCAGCGCGAGGATCGGATCATCCCAAGTCGGGATAAACTCCTGTGCGACATAGCCCGTGTAGCCAGTCTCCAAAATCGCCCGCAGGATCGGCGGATAATTGATCTCCTGATTATCGTCCAATTCGCCACGACCCGGACAACCAGCCGTGTGATAGTGACCGATGTATTCCTTATACATCCGCAACCGCCGGATGACATCGCCATTCATGATCTGCACATGATAGATGTCGAAGAGCAGCTTGAAATTCGGTGACCCCATCGCTTTCACCAGCTCGATGCAGTAATCCACGTTATCCCCGAAGTAACCCGGATGACCCTTCATCGGGTGCGTGTTGTCGCGGGAGTTCAGATGCTCCAGCACCAGCGTGATTTTTTTCTTCTCCGCGTGCTTGATCACCTGCTTCCAGCAATCGAGACAGTTCTTGGCGCTTTGATCGTTGTTGATGTTCGGCTCGCGCATGCCCGTGAACGTGATGACGTTCGGCGCACCCACACTGGCCGCCACGTCAATGCGCTCCATGAGAATCTTTTTCACCTCGGCATGATAGGCCGGGTTGACGGGCCCTTTCGCGAACCCGTGACTGCCCACCAGCGAAATCTTCAGCCCCAGCTCCTTCACCATCGGATAATGCTCGATGCCGATGCCTTCCATCGCCACCAGCCCGATGTCTTTGCAGTGCTGGGCCAGCTCCTTTTCCGGCATGGGCTTGAAGCACCAGCCCATGATGGACTGCCGGATGCGCCCCTTTTCGACGCGATACTTCGGGTCCACCTGCGCCGTGGCCGGAACCGCCTGGACGGCTGGAGTGACGGCGGCCAGCCCGCCATAAGTGGCCGCCAAGACACTCGTTTTCAGGAAATCACGACGGCTGGAGCCTGTAGCGGAGAGATTGTTCGATGAAGCAGTTTTCATAGCTGGGCGATAGCGGGAAAATACGTCCTTTCCAGCGGGGTTGTAAACGCAAATGCAAGCCGGTGAAGCTTTCGGCACCCCGTTGGGGCTCTGTGCCTGACTTTGCCCCGCCCAAGTTTGACGGGTTTGAGCCACGAATGTTTTGTCGCTGGGAGTTTCGGTTGCTTGCAATCGACCAGATTCAGCAGCAGGCGGTAAATGTTCTCCCTCTCCCCTTAACGGGGAGAGGGCCGGGGTGAGGGGTGAGCGAGCCTTTGACTTCCGGATCGGGGTAGTGCCCGGATGCGTCCAGGACCAAAAATGTCATAAATCAGTTTTTGACTCTCCCGCAACCCCGTCTATCGTTCGCGGTTCATTTATGAATCTGATTCATACAACCATTAAGCGGACGCTCGTCGTTGCCACTCTTCTGGCAGCGGTTTCCGGCGTGTTAACCTCGAATGCCAACGCCCAAGCACCGGCGGCTGCCGCTGCACCCGCTGTGGCTGAGAAGCCCGCCCCGAAATGGGAAGGCAGCGCGGGCATCGGTGCTACCCTCACCCAAGGCAACAGCGATACGCTGATGTTCACCGCCCGCGTGCAAGGCCTGCGCAAGTGGGACCAGAACGAGCTGAATCTCGGCACGGACATCACCTATGGTGAATCCAACAACCAGAAGAACAACGATTCTCAGCGCGTTTACGGTCAATACAACCGTCTGGTGAGCGATCGCGCCTTCGGCTATGTCCTCGCCGATCTGTTGCACGATGACATCGCGGACATCTCCTACCGTCTGAATGTCGGTCCCGGTATCGGTTATTATTTCATCAAGCAAGACCGCATGCTGCTCAGCGCGGAAGGCGGTCCGTCCTTCGTGTTTGAAGATGTGGGTGGTCGCTCCAAGAACTACATCAGCGCGCGCGTGGCCGAGAAGTTCGAGTATAAGATCAGCGACCGCGCCCGTCTCTGGCAAAAGGCCGAGTTCCTGCCCCAGGTCGATGATCTGAACAACTACCTGTTCAACTTTGAGATCGGCATCGAGACGGACATCACCAAGTCCGTGAAGCTGGAGTTCTACATCGTGGACAACTACGACAACGAACCCGCCGCCGGCCGCAAGAAGAACGACATCAAGCTCGTCGCCGGTGTGAAGTACAAGTTCTAGAGCCTGTCGGCACTTTGGCGGGGAAATGCGAAGTAAAGGTCGCCGGAGCATCACCCTCTCCCCTCAACGGGGAGAGGGCTGGGGTGAGGGGTGAGTCGTAGCACACGAGTCACTTTTTTCAAAGCTTCAGTAATCCTGTTGAATTTGCGACACGGGAAAATTCGGGCACCCCGTGCTTCGGCTCACTCCTCACCCGGTTCCGTTGAGACGGAACCGACCTCTCCTCGTTAGAGGAGAGGTCACATTTCACACGCCTATTGCGGTTTCACCCCGCAATAGTTCATGACAGGCTCTTAAAGGGTTGAATCGTGATCCGTTTCAACGGTCTGACGATTTAACCTTTTTAACGGGTCACGCCACCAACGCCGCATACCGCAACCCCCGCGTCGTCACGCGCAAGGTCTGGATCTGGAAATGTCGCAGCACGGATTCATAGATCAGCGCGCCCATCAACATCACATCGGCGCGTTCGGGCGGCAGGCCGATGATCTGACGACGCTGGGCGAGCGGCAGGCTCCAGAGTTTTTTACAGATGGTGGAGACCTCTTGCGTGGTGAGCGATAATCCTTCTATCTGTTCACGCGTGAAATCCGGCAGCGCCAGATGGATGCGGGCCAGGATGAGCGCCGCACCACCGGTGCCGACGAGCAAAGTCTGCGGACTGCCTAAAGGTGGCAGATGCGGATGCACCACGGGTTTGACCGAATGCTCCAGCAGTTCATCCAGCCAGCGCTGGCAGACGGTAAGATTATCCGCCATCGGTGGATCAGCGGGCGGGAACTGCTCCAGCAATCGCACTGTCCCCAACTGAAAGCTGTGATCGAACAGGCATTGCCCCAAGACCGTGACGATGAATTCCGTACTGCCACCACCGACATCCAGGATGAGCAGGGGATGCGTGGCAAGTGAAGCATCACTCAGCACACCGCGATAAACCCATTCCGCTTCCTGCGCACCGGTGATGACCTCGGTCTTGAGATTGGTGTGTTCCTGGATGGCTTGCACCAGTTCCTGACCGTTTTGCGCATCCCGCGTGGCGCTGGTGGCGATGACGCGGATGGAGGCCGTACCCATCTCCCACGCGCGCGCGGCAAAGCGCGTGACGCAATCCACCGTGCGGGCGATGGCATCGGGATGCAGACGGTGCGATTCGTAAAGTCCTTGGCCCAGGCGCGTCTGTTCCCCGGCTTCGAACGCGGGCGTCACCACGCCATCCGTGACATCGCCGACCAGCAGTTTCACGGAGTTGGTCCCGATGTCGATGACGGCACGACGTGTTAGGGAGTCAGACATGGGAACACAAAAGGTCAGGCCAGATTGCGTCTGGCCAGCACGGCTCCACCGGTGATACCGGCATTGTCACCCAGTTTGGAGGCGATGATCTCGATGCCTTCCGAGGTGCCATCCAGCGCGTAATCGTGCGCCGTCTCGATGATGATGGCCATCATCTGGTCTTCCATCTGTTCGATGACGCCGCCGCCGAGCACGATGGTGTCCGGATTGAGGATGTTGATGAGATTGGCCACGGCGATGCCCGTATATTCAGCGGCTTCCTCGACGACTTTCTCGATGAACTTGTCACCGCGCTTGATGGCCTTGCGCAGGTCGCCGCTCTTCATCTCGTCCAGATTATCGCCGAGCATCTCCGTGAGGACGGTCTTCTGGCCTTCCTTGATGGCGGTCTGGATGCGGCGGAAGATCGCGCTCCGGCTGGCCAGCGCCTCGAAGCAGCCTTTGTTGCCGCAGCCGCACTTGGGCCCGCCGACTTCCAGCACCATGTGCCCCAGTTCACCCGCCGTCTTGTTGAAGCCCGAGTAAAGTTTGCCATTGATGATGAGGCCGCCGCCGATGCCGGTGCCGAGGAAGATGCCTACCATGTTCTTGGGCTTGCCGCCCAGTTCGGCCTCATGAACGCCCAAGGTGCAGATATTACAATCGTTCTCCACGAAGACGGGGATGCCCAAATCCTTCTCGAGTATTTTTTTGAGCGGGACATCGCGCCACTGCAGGTTCGGTGCGAAGATGACCTTGCCCTGCTCCGGGTCCACCGCACCTGGGGCGCCGATGCCGATGCCCTTCACCTGTTTGATGTCCAGATCGCCTTCATCGATGGCATCACGCACGCACCGGGCCACGCGCTCGATGACTTCCTCCGGTCCGCGCTGGTGCTTGGTCGTCATCTTGGCCTGGCTGATGCATTTCAGGCCGCGGTCGAAGACACCCGCGAGGATTTTGGTGCCGCCGAGATCCACTCCTACCACCAGGTTTTCACTTTTGCTCGCGGATTCTGGCATGAGAGTAGGCGGTGGGGATTAATGGCCGGCGATGACTTTCCCGATGTGCTGTTGCAACTCGGCGTTGATGGCGTCCGAGGAGCGGTTGCCGTCGATGATGGTGAAGCCGTAACTGGCCTGGAGTTTGGTGAACTGCTTGGCCATGAGGGCCTGGTATTGCAGAAAACTGTCGAACATGTCGCGCGAGAGACCGAGGTCCATGCCGCTTTCCCAGTAGTCCAAAGAGTGGTTCTTGGCAAAGTTGCGCTGCACCAATTGTTCCGGCGAGACGTTCAGGTAGAACACGGCGTCCGGCTCCAACGCGATGCCGTAAAGATTCTTCAGCCACTTGTCATCCATGCCGCGCACCATGTTACGCGCCATGAGCGTGTAGATGTAACGGTCAGATAACACCATGAAACCGGCCTTGAGCGCCGGAAGGATGACGTTCTCCAACTGATCGGCAAAATCCGTGGCGTAAAAGAGGCTCAGGGTGGAGCGGCTCAAAATATTACCCTGCTGTGCCTGTTCCAGTTCCTCGCTCACCAGCGTCGAACGCTTCAAACCGACTTGCACGGTGGCATGGCCGCAACCTTCCAGCCATTCGACGAGGCGGCTGATCTGCGTGGAGCGACCGGAGCCGTCCGCGCCTTCCACGACGATGAGATTGCCGGTGAGTTGTTTCAAGTCCACGCGCGGGATGCCGTGACCGTAGAAGCGCTTGGCTTTGCGGGTCGGCACCTGCACCTCGCTGGAGAGATGAGCGGGGGACTTGGCGGCGGTTTTCTTCTTGGAGGCCATGGCTAGAGTTTGTTGCAAGCGTAGGCGCTCAGGTTGATCTTGGAGGCCACGAGTTGCCGCAGGATTTCCTGCTGCGGTTCCACAGACTGGTTGGCATCGATGACCATGAAGTTATACTTCGTGCTCATGGCGAGGTATTGCTCCAGCAGGCGGCCTTGGAAGATGCGGAAGCTCTCGTACGGGTCTGAGGAGAGCCGCATGTCCATGCCGGCCTCGAAATATTTCAGCTCCGGGCGTCCGTCGAGGATGCGCTGGAGCGAGGTCTCGAGGCGGGCCTTGAAGAAGAACGTCAGGTCGGGCTGCGCGGCGAAGCTGTACAGGCCGCGCACCCATTCCGGGGGACAGCCGCGCACGGTATCGCGGGCAAAGGCGGTGAAGGCGTAACGGTCGCACAGCACCAGGTAACCGGCGCGGAGCAGGGGGACCAACTGGCGCTCGTAACGGTCGGCAAAGTCGGTGGCGTGGATGAGGCTGAAGGTGGTGGGCGTGAGCAGTTCGCGCTTCTTGCCCTTGCTGGTCGCGCTCTTCACGAGCACGGAGGAGTTCCACTCGCTGAAGAACACCTTGAGGCCCTGGAGTTCGAGCCAGCGCTTCAGGAGGTAGATCTGGGTGGATTTCCCCGAACCATCAATCCCTTCCACGGCAATGAGCCGGCCGGGAAAACCAAGTTCCGCGAAAGTCTTCATCTGTCAGGGGCAAACGTACCGCCGATACCGGCGAAAACAAATGTTTTTTAGCGCCTGTCCACCCGATGCCGGGGAGTTTTCACCCGATTGTAACGCAACCTCAGTCCACGTAGAGAAATTCGTTCAGTCGGAAAAGCACCCTGCCGTAACTGGTCCACACTTCCTTGGCTGAACCCTTCCTGTCCTTGAGTTTGTCCGTCACCGCTTGCAGATATTGACTGGAACGTGCCTTTTCATCTGCCGTTGGAGCCCGGCCCAGCACGAGTTCAAAAGCCAGCTCCAAACGTGCCGCGTCATCGGCCCGTTCACGCAGCAGGCGCTCCGCGAACTTGCCCGCCTGCTGGTGGACGAAGTCATCATTCATCAGATACAACGCCTGTAACGTGGTCACCGAGCTGTCACGCGCAGGCGTGGTGGCATTCGCATCTGCGCCATCGAACGTCTGGAAATACGGCATGGCCGTCAGGCGTTTCTGCATGAGATAAACACTGCGGCGGTTGCTGGCATAGACGTCTTTGAACGGATGATGCTGTGTGAAGCCCCATTTCTCCGCGGCCGGAAAAGGATGCGGCTCGGTCATGGGGGAGAGGTCGAGCGAGCCGCTGAGCAGCAACAAGGTATCGCGCACGGCTTCGGCATCCAGGCGGCGACGGTTGAACTTCCACAACCAGTTGTTCTCCGGATCCGCTGCCAGTTGTTTCGGCTCATCGGCACTGCCCATTTGATAGGCACGCGAGAGCATGATGTGCCGGTGCATCTGTTTCACCGACCAGCCATCCGCCACAAAGCGGTGCGCGAGCCAGTCGAGCAGTTCCGGATGCGTGGGCATTTCACCACGCAGGCCGAAATCATTCGGCGTGCGGACCAGACCGTTTCCGAAATGATGCTGCCAGATGCGGTTCACCATCACGCGCGCGGTGAGCGGATTCTTCGCATCCGTGATCCAACTGGCCAGTTCACTGCGTCCGCTGGAGGATGATTGCCCGGCCGGCAGCTTCTGCCCGCCCAGAATGTCGATGAACTTGCGCGGCACTTCGGCCCCCAGGCGGTCCGGCTCACCGCGCAACTGGATCTTTGCATTGGCCCCCTTGTCATCTTGTACCGCATAGGCCATCGCCACAGTGGGTGCGGTCTTCTTGTGCGCTTCGATCTTTTCCGCAGCCCGGCGGACAGCTCCGCGCAATTGATCGATCTTCACGTGCAGCTTGGCGTTGTCATCCGAGAGTTTCTGCCGTTCTGCTTCATCCGTGGCGGCTTTGATCGCCGCATCCAGTTTGAGGTTCTCCGCTTCCAGCTTGCGGCGTTGCTCTGCAAGGTCATCGTGAGCTTTTTGCAGTTCCTTCTCCTTGGCTTGGAAGGGCAGCATCATGGCCTCGTACTCTGCCTTGGGGATGAGCGGCACAAAATCCTTCTGCACCTTCAACAGCTCGATGCCCGGGAACGCATAGCGCGTGCTGGCGAAGATGCCGTAGAGCCCGTAGTAATCCTGCACGCTGAGCGGCTCGAACTTATGATCGTGGCAACGCGCGCAACTGAGCGTGAGCCCCATGAACGCGCGGCCCATGTTATCCAGCGAATCCTCGATGGTGAGGTGTTGGGGATAGCGATCCACCACGGAACCGAACCGCCGTGCACTGGCGATGTAACCGGTGGCGATGACCTGTTCATTGCGCTGCGCCTGATCCTTCGCGGGCAAAAGATCCCCGGCGATCTGCTCACGGAGGAACTGGTCGTAAGGCTTGTCGCGATTGAAGGAATCGATGATGTAGTTCCGGTAGAGGTAAAGCTGCGGCACCGGGTAATCCGAATTGTCCCCGGCGGTATCCGCATAGCGCACCAGATCCATCCAGTGGCGTCCCCAGCGTTCGCCGTAATGAGGTGAGGCCAGCAGGCGTTCGACGACTTTCTCGAAGGCAGCGGGCGACTTGTCACTCACAAAGGCAGCGATTTCTTCGGGCGTGGGCGGGAGGCCGATGAGATCGAAAGTCGCCCGGCGGATGAGCGTGCGTTTGTCCGCATCACTCGCGGGCTTGAGCTTCTTTTCTTCCAGTTTGGCCAGGAGGAATTGGTCGATGGGCGAGCGGGGCCAGGACTTGTTCTTCACCTTGGGCACCGCAGGGTTGCTCACGGATTGAAAGGCCCAGTGCTTGCTGCCGTCGGGTTTTGAAGCCAGCGCGGCGGCCTCCGTCCGTGGATCAGGCGCGCCCATCTTCACCCATTGTTCCAGCACCAAAATCTGCTCCATCGGCAACTGCTTCCGACCGTCACTGACCGGCGGCATGCGCAGGTCTTTCTCGGTGTGACGGATGGCTTTGATCAACAGGCTGTTCTCTGGATTACCCGGCACGAGGGCGGGACCGGAGTGACCGCCTTTCTCCCAGCCACCTTTGAAATCCAGCCGCAAACCGCCTTTCAATTCCTTCGCCTGCGCACTATGGCACTCGTAGCAATGAGTGGCCAACAGGGGACGCACCTGCCGTTCGAAGAAATCCTCACCCTTAGCAGCAGCATGAGCTGCCGGACACGCAGCAGCCAAAGCACACACCAAAGCCAGGTGGCGGAACAGGGACATGAAACCCTTGTTAGCGGAAGCGGGGGATTCCGGCAAGGGGGAGTTTATCACCGCTCTCGTTCACGCCGAAATGCTTCAGCAGCTTGAGCCGCTTCAATCTGGTCACGGATTTGACTGAAAAACGCCTGCATCACTTCCAAAGACGGCGCGCTCTCCAGCAGATGCAGATAGCCTTCGTCGCTTCTTTGCGGAATGCCGCTGCAAAGCCGGGCGAGACCAACATCGCAACTGGTTGCCATGCCCGCTTCGGCAAAGGCGTGACGATAATCGTCGGCGGTGAAGCCGTGATCGCGAAATAACAGGTAAAGATCCAGCCAATCCCGTGTTTTCGAACGGAGCGCGGACACCAGACACTTGGTCTTGAAAAGCTCGGGGAGTTCGGCCAGACGGACCCCGGTGGACAAGGCTGGCTGCAAAACTTTTCCCATGCCGTTTTGCGGCACGAAAAACGACACTCTTACCTTTCCGTTCACGACATAATCTTGCTGATGGTCGTGTAACTCTTCGCCCGCATTCTGAAACTCGGCGAGGGCGGCCTCATCATCCAGACGTTGAAAATCAAAGCCATGTCTGGTGGCCAGCAGCTTTAGCGCAGATAATTTTTCCTTGGGCAGGGTTGGGCCGGGAAAAATGAAATCCAAATCTTCACTGAGACGATGCTGCAAACGCAGGGCGAGGGCGGAACCGCCAATCAATATGAAACCAGACAGGATGGGCTGCGCTTTCAGAAAATCCCACAGACGTTGGGTCTCAGGCGGCAGCAAGGGTGATTCCTTTCTCAATGTTCCGAAGGATGCGTTCCACGATGGGCCGGGCGCGATCGCATTCGGGGGTCGGCTCTTGCACAAGGTATGCCCATTGTGCCTTGACCCGTTCCAAGCCGAAAGCCACGACGATATCTAGCAGACAGGTGAAACGGGGATGGAGCAAGGCCGCCCGGATACGCACATCATCGGCCGCCTCGGGATTGGACCAAACCAACCCTGGATGCTTTAGCCACACTGGATGGATTCCGGTGTACACGCAGCAAACCTAGCCGACCGGACCCTAACAGGCAAACCAAAGCAATTGACCCGCCTTAGGCCAGGATGCCCTTCACCACATTGCCGGCTACGTCTGTCAGCCGGAAGTCACGGCCACCATGATGAAAGGTCAGCTTCTCGTGGTTGAAGCCCAGGCAATGCATAATGGTCGCATGGAAGTCATGCACATGCACCGGGTTCTCGATGGGCGTGCGACCAATCTCATCGCTCGCGCCATACACGATGCCGGGCTTGATGCCGCCACCCGCCAGCCACGAGGAATAGACGCTGGCCTGATGACTGCGGCCATCCGGGCTGTCCGGCGTGGGCGTACGGCCAAACTCCGTGGTCCAGACCACCAAGGTATCCTCCAACAGGCCGCGCGATTTCAGGTCTTTCAACAGACCGGCGACAGCCTTGTCGATGTTGCGGGCAAGCGGTTCGTGGCCCTTCATGTTGCCGTGGGCATCCCAGTTGTTGGAGGAACCGACGTCGATCAACTCCACAAAACGCACCCCGCGCTCGATCATCCGGCGGGCCACGAGGCATTGCCAGGCAAAGCCCTTGGTGCTGCCACGCTCCAGACCATAGAGATTTAGCGTGGCATCGGTTTCTTTCGTCAGGTCCAAAACATCGGGCATCGCGGACTGCATGCCGAAGGCGGTCTCGAAAGATTTGATGCGGGCGGCGAGCATCGGATCAGCTGCGCGTCCTTGCTGATGCTTCTGGTTGATCTTCTCCAGCAGGCCCAACTCAAGCTCTTGCACCCGGGCAGAAGGCGCCCGGCGGTTCAAGTCAGGGATCGGTTCTGCTCCGGCCAGCACGCGCGTGCCCGCATGGGCACCGGGCAGGAAATCCGAACTCCATACCTGGCTGCCGGCGTAGGGCAGTTTGGGGGCCAGCACGACGAAAGAAGGGAGATTCTGGTTCATCGTGCCCAGGCCATAGCTCACCCATGAACCCATGCTGGGCCGGGCAAAAGTCACGGAGCCAGTATGGATGCCAAGGGTCGCCTGTGCGTGATCGTTATGATCGCCATGCAGTGAGCGGATGAGGCAGATGTCATCCATGCAGTCGCGCATGTAGGGAAACAGATCGCTGACCTCGGTGCCGCATTTGCCGCCGCGTTTGAAATCCCAGAAGGCGGGGAGGTACTTCTTGCCGTCCGGGCTCAACTCTTTGAGGCGCGGCTTGGGGTCGAACGAGTCGATATGCGAGACCCCGCCAGGCATGAAGAGGAAGATGACGCGCTTGGCCTTGCCGGGAAAATGCGGGGCCTTCGGTGCGAGCGGGTTCACCGTATCCTCGCCCGCTTGGGCGATGAGGGATTGCACGATGCCGGGCATCAATGCGGAACCGCAGATGAGCGAGCGGAGCGCCGCCCGGCGGGACATGAATGGCTGCGTGGTAAACATGACTTAATCGACAAAAATGAATTCGTTGCTGCTGAACAGGACACGCGTGTAACTGGCCCAGGCGGCATCCAGCATCTTTTCCACGGGCATGCCGGATTCCTTGAGCGCGAGCGAAACGGCTCCAAGATACTCCTCACCCGCTTTGACCTCGTCCTTCGTGGCCGGACGGCCATAGGCGAGCAGGAAAGCGTTCTGGATGCGGTCGGCATCCTTCTGACCGGAGTTCCACACGCGCTGGGCGAACTTCGCCGCCTGCTCATGCACCAGCGGGTCGTTCATCTGGAACAAGGCCTGGATGGGCGTGATGCTGATGGACCGCGCGCCCGTAGAGGTATTGGGGTCCGCACCATCCCAGGTCTCAAAGAAGGGATGCTTGCGGATGCGCTGTTGCATCATGTACACGCTGCGCTTGGTGGTCGGGTAACTGTCCACGAACGGTGTGTGCTGCGTGTAGCTCCACTTCGTGCGCGGTGGGAAAGGATGCTCACCACCGGGGGTGCGATCCAGACTTTCGCCCAGCACTAACAAAGTGTCGCGGATCTCTTCCGCAGAAAGACGACGGCGGTCGAAGCGCCAAAGGTAGTCATTCGCGACATCCTTCGCCGCATCCGCCGCGTCGTCCTCACTGCTCATCTGGTAGGTGCTGGAGAGCATGATCAGGCGGTGCATCGCCTTCAAGCTCCAGCCGCTTTGGATGAACCGGGTGGTAAGATAATCCAGCAGCTCGGGATGTGTCGGCGCTTTGCCGCGTTTGCCGAAGTCATTGGGCGTCTGCGACAGTCCTTTGCCGAAATGCCAGAGCCAGATGCGGTTCGCCATCACGCGATGCGTGAGCGGGTTGGCCGGGTCCACGATCCATTCAGCCAGCTCTTTGCGGCCGCTGCCCTTTTCCTCCTTGGGCAATTTCTTGCCGCCCAGCACTTGGAGGAAACCGCGCGGCACCACTTCGCCCAGACGACCGGGCTCACCCTTGATCATCAGCTTGGTATCGGCGGCGTAACCTTCCTGCACGCCGTAGGCCAGCTCCACCTTGGGCGGATTGGCTTTCAATTCATCGCGCTCCTTGCGGATGTCAGCCATACGAGCCCGGATCTTCGCCACATCATTCGTCGCCGCGCGCGTGCCACGGGTGAGCGCCGAAAGTTTGTTATACTCCGCGTCCAGGTCATTGAGCTTCACCTCATACGCTTTCCACTCGGCCTTTTGCTCCGAGGTGCCGAGCGGGATGTAATCGCGCGGATTCGGGACCACTTCAACGCCGGGGAAGGTGTAGGTGCTGCTCTTCAGGATGCCGTAGAGCGCGTAGTAATCCTCGGCCGCAACCGCGTCATACTTGTGATCATGACAACGGGCGCAACTGAGCGTGAGCCCCATCAACCCCTTGCCGAGGTTGTCGATGCTGTCATCCAGCGTCAGGTAAAACTCATTCGTCTGCGATGCGAACCTCCGCGACATGCCGAGATAGCCGGTGGCGATGATGTTGCGGTTCTGCTCCTCGACGGATTTCGCGGGCAGCAGGTCACCGGCGATCTGCTCGCGCAGGAACTGGTCGTAGGGCTTGTCCGCGTTGATGGCGTCGATGACCCAATTGCGATACTTGTAAGCGGGCGGCACCGGGAAATCGGAATTGCAACCCGCCGTGTCCGCGTAGCGCACGACATCCAGCCAGTGACGGCCCCAGCGCTCGCCATAAGCGGGCGAGGCGAGCAGGCGCTCAATCAGGCGTTCATAGGCCTTGGAGGAGCGATCTTTCTCAAAGGCTTCCACTTCTTCCGGGGTCGGCGGCAGACCGGTGAGGTCATAGGTCGCCCGGCGGATGAGCGTGCGCTTGTCCGCCGGCTTGGCGGGCGTGAGGCCTTTTTCTTCGAGCTTCGCGAGGATGAAGTTATCTACAGGCGTCTGCACCCAACGCGAGTGCTTCACCTTGGGTGGAGCCGGGTTCTTCACCGGTTGATAGGACCAGAACTGGCGTTCTTCCTCGAAATTGAATGGCCCGACATGCGCGGCACTGACCGTGCCGGTGCGCGGATCGGGTGCCCCGAGTTTCACCCATTGCTCGAAGGCTTTGATGGTCGCATCTGGGATCGGCCCCTTCTTGGGCGGCATCTGGGTAGCTTCGTCATGGTAGCGGATGGCCTTGATGAGCGCACTGGCGTCCGGTTTGCCGGGGACAATCGCCGGACCGGAATCGCCCCCTTTCACCCAACCCTGTTTAGAGTCGAGCAACAGGCCGCCCTTGGCTTTCCCGCCTTGCGCGCTGTGACACTCGTAGCAATGCTCCACTAAAGCCGGGCGGATGCTTTTCTCAAACAATTCCAAGCCATCCACCGGTGCGGCAGCTTGCGCCAAGCCGGCCGCAGTCAGAACCGCACCAAGAACCACCGTATATTTCTTTAAAACTCGCATGTTACGTCACCTAGACCTGACGGCTCCAACCGGACCCGGATTCAACTTTTCTCTGCTGTATTTCGGCCCATCAAGATAACCCATTTCCGACACCGGGCGAAACGGTATTGCACGCAGTGCGGCACTTTGAGTGAATAGCCAGTAACCCCGGGCAGTCAGCTTACGTCAGAACCATTGAACCCCGGTAACAAATTGCGCGTATGATTGAACAAATCCGGGCGGGTCAGACTCTTACGGAAGAGTTACTTTTTGTGAATTGAGCGGGCTATGAAAATTACTGAAGCACTCCTCGCCGAGCATGTGGTCTTCCACAGTGTCTTTGATCACATCGAACGCGTGGCCCCGCACCTCGAGACACTGGCGGAGATCAAGGTGCTGGGCAGCACGCTGGCCGCCCTGCTCGAGCATCATGGTGAGGCGGAGGACAAGTTGCTGATGGAGCCGCTGGAGCATCATCTGGATCACTTGGGCCACCGCGACTCCTTCCATCACGAGCACGAAGTCATCGACGGCTTCCTGATCCAGCTTCAGAACATGCCCGATCTGGCCTCGGCCCGCAGCTTGCTCTTGAAGACCGTCCAGATTTCCCGGCATCACTTCGACAAGGAAGAACGCCTCATCTTCCCCATGGCCGAACAGAACCTGAGCCAGAAGACGCTCCAAGATCTGGGGCAGCAATGGGAGAAGCAACGGCAGGTGGCTTCGGCGTAGGCCATCTGTTGCCGGGCTTCAAAGTCTTTCCAACTAGTTTAGCAGGCCGGGCTCTCCAAGATTCCTTTGAGCTTTGCTTGCAGCTCATCGCGCTTGAACGGCTTCTGGATGAAGCCGGACAGCCCTTTGCCGGTGAAACGGTTGATGGCGTCCTGCTCATTGAAACCGCTCATCAGCAGCACGCGCACATCCGGCTTGAGCTTGCGCAGTTCGCGGAAAGCCTGCTCGCCATCCATGTGCGGCATGGTCAGGTCCATGAGCACGAGGGTTATGGCCGGTTCGTGGGCCTTGAATTTTTCGATGGCATCACGGCCGTCGTGGGCGAGAAGAGTCTTGAAGCCAAATGATTCCAGCAGCCGGGCGCTTACGGCCCGGACAGTCTCTTCGTCATCCACCACCAGCACCGTGCCCTGACTGGACCAGCCAGCGGTTTGCTGGCCGCGGAAATCCAACGGAGCGACCGGGCCTTCGGCGCAGGGCAGGAGCAGTTTGAACGTGGAGCCGCGACCTTCCTCGCTATAGACCTTGAGCGCACCTTTGTGGGAGCGGACGATGCCCAGCACCGCGGCCAGACCGAGGCCGCGACCGGTGAACTTGGTGGTGAAGAAGGGATCGAAGATACGGGCCATCGTCTCCTTGCTCATGCCCGTGCCGTTGTCACTGATCTCGATGAATACGTAGTCGCCTTCGGCCAGATCCGGTGCCAGATGCGTGCCGCTGAGATAAGTTTTGTCCGCGCGCATGATGCCGGTGCTGAGGCTGATGACCCCGCTGCGATCACCGATGGCATCGGAAGCATTGATCACCAGATTCATGATGATCTGACGGATCTGGGTGGCATCCCCGGCGACCGGTGGCAGCCCATGCGTCAACTGGAAGCGTAACACCGCTTTTTTGCTGATGGAGAGCTGGAGCAGGCTGG
Source organism: uncultured Verrucomicrobiota bacterium (assembly GCA_964589735.1). GTDB lineage: Bacteria > Verrucomicrobiota > Verrucomicrobiia > Limisphaerales > JAEYXS01 > JAEYXS01. The sequence goes on from CAZPUL010000044.1 coordinate 28,837, forward strand.
TGATCTCCTCCACGAGGGCGGTGACATCCAGGTTTTGCACGATGAAGCGGCCCTTGCCCGCGTAGGCCAGCATCTGGCGGCAAAGCTCGGCGGCGCGTTGGGACGATTTTTCCACCTGGTCGAGATGCTCAGAGAGGATGGGATTTCCTGGGAACTCGAGTTTGGCGAGGCTGGCGTGGCCCAGGATGCCGGTGAGCAGATTGTTGAAATCGTGGGCGATGCCGCCGGCCAAGATACCTAGGCTTTCCAGTTTTTGGGTCTCCTGGATCTTTTGCTCGAATTTGGACTGTTCCGCCTCGGCGGCTTTTTCTTTGGTGATGTCGCGGCTGATGCCGACGAGGCCGATGATCTCTCCGGCCGCATCGCGCAAAGGCACTTTGGAGGTAAGGAAATAACCTTGGGAGCCATCCGGCAACTGGCAGGGTTCATCCCGGTTGATGATGGGTGTGCCCGAATTGATGACGGTCTGGTCGTCCTGAAAATAGAGGTCGGCGATCTCTTTCGGGAAATAATCATAAACGGTTTTCCCGACGATGTCCCCGGTGGAAGCCAGGTGGAGGATTTTCCGGTTGGCTTCGTTCGTGGCCAGGTAACGCCCCGTCTTGTCTTTGACGTAGATCGGATCGGGCAGGGTATCGATGAGCGTCCGCAGCAACTGGCGCTCCTGGATCAGGGCCTGCTTGACCCGGCGGCGCTCGGTGATGTCGATGCTGAGGCCGATGATGCCGATGAGCTTCCCGGCCTCATCCTTCAGCGGCGCCCCGAAAACCTGCACGGGCAGGCGCTCGCCGCCGGTGCGCAAATATTCTATTTCATAGGCGGAAGAGATGCCCTTCGCGCGGGCTTCCAGATGCGCCGGCAAACCCTGCTGAAACTCCGGGGCAATGAAGTCCCGGATGTTACGGCCTTCCACCTTTGAATTCAGGGGCAGACCAAGCATCTGCCGCAGCACGGGATTGAGGTAACGGATGTGCTGGCCGTCGGGTTCCAACTGCCAGACGCCGACGGGCGCGTGCTCCACCAGGGAACGGAAGCGGGATTCGCTTTCGCGGAGGGCGGCCTCGGCGGTCTGGCGTTCCTGGTTTTCCCGGGCGAGTTTCGCATTGGCATCGACCAGTTCGGCCGTACGTTCGGCGACCTGCTGCTCGACAAGATCAGCCCGCCGGCTGATGGTAAGAAAGAGGGCGGACAGCAAGGCGGTGAAGAGCGTGCCGGCCGTGATGATGGCCGGGACCCGGGAGTAGCCCAGCGAAGCCAGCCATTCCGGGGTCGGTCGGAAATAGAAGACGAGGTCGCGTTCGCCCATCCGCAAGGTTTGCATGCTGCTCAAGCCGGCCCGCATCTCCTCCGGAGAGGGGGTGGGTATGCTTTGTTTGTGCAGCCGGGAGGTATGAAAATAAAACAACTCCTGACCTGCAGGCGCTTTCGTGTCCTCGATCAGGATGTCCACACCGCCAGGGGAAACTTGGGCGAGGATGCCTTCGATAAGGTCACCCAGCCGGAAGACTATTTGGACGTAACCGGCCAGCAGTTCGCGTCTTTCCTCAAGCGTCCCGGGGCGGATGACGCCGCGATAGACCGGGGCGAGGGAAATGAGTCCGTATTGATTGTCCATCTCCTGAATGAGCCGGAACTTGCCCGTCAGGACCGTGTCGGCTTCATCGCGAGCCTCGTCCAAAGCCGCCTTGGTTGGTCCGAAAGTCAGATCAAAGCCCAAGGCTTTTTCATTACCTTTCAAGGGCGTTGCGAACAATATCGGGAAATGATCAGCGGCGGCTGGTGCGGGTGCGGTAGTGCCATCGGGCTGGCGGATGAAGAATTGGAAATTGGTGTGTCCCGCCGCCCGCATCTGGCTCTCGACTTTGGCCCGGTCCGGTTCCGACACGCGTGGTACCCACTCCAAAGCCTGGATGGGCGGATGACGTTTCAAGGCATTGAGCGCGATCTCGGTGAATTCTTTCTCCGAAAGTTCCAGGTCATAGGTGAACATGTTCCGCAGGGAGAAGATGAGTTCTTCGTAGTTCACCCCCGCAGATTCGAAGAGCCGGATGCGGCTTTCGACCAGCCGTTGGAAACTGGCTTTCTGGCGCTCGCGTTCCGCCCGTTCCACAAAGTGGCAGGCAGTATAGGAAATGGTCACTCCCAGCAAAACAATGGTAGCGACCAAGAGGAATTGCCTCTTGCCCAGAGCAGGCCTGGCAGCCTTGGTGGCGTTCAGGTGTGTCACGCGACTGGCAGGATAGAGCAGGCAAGGGTTAGGGCAAATCTTACTTTCACAACGTTTCTTGTGGCGGCCGGCCCAAGCTTGGCCCGTCAACCGGGGGATATTCCCGGCTTGTTCCGGAAATGGTCCTCCAGTAACCTTGCGCCCATGCCAGAAGTATTAAAGTTTGTTCATAACGGTGCCGCGAAGATAACGCCCCAGATCTTGGCGGGCGTGCATCACAAGCTGCCACTCTTGAAGGTGGAATTTGCCCAGATCAATGCGCCCAAGTATCCCCACCTGGTGGATCAACTCGAGTTTTTGGCGGACGTGGTGGAAGATTATGCGGAAAATGCGGACAAGGAATTGCCGTATTTCGCCATTGCCAGCGCGGTTTTTGCCTTGATCTATGCCCACCGGCAATTTGATCTCATCCCGGATGATGTGCCGGAGTTGGGCCATGCCGATGATTCCAGCGTGGTGCGGGCCGTCTTGATGGAGTATGAAAGACCGTTTGCCGCATATGCCCTCCGTCATGGCATGAAGTGGTCAAAGATCACGGTGAATCCGTGACCAGCTGAAATTTAAGTCATGTATCCCGACCAGCCGGCCTGCACAAGACCGGCTGGTTTTTTATGCCCTTGGAAAATCAATTTCCGGTGTATTCGAAGACGTGGAGGACGAGTTCCCCGCTCCCAAACTGGACGCTGTTGATGTAAAGCAGATGGTCGGAGTTCAAGGTGATCTCCTGGCCGGTCTTCAATACGGCGATCCGGCGCATCTCTTTTTCCTGCACCTCCGTTTCCACGATGGCCCAGATCCAGACGTTCACGTCGATAGGCTGGGCGGTCAGGATTTGCGCGCCCACGGGCATCTCCACTTCCTGGGTTTCCTGCCGCTTCACCTTGTATTTGTAAATCGTCTTCATGCTTCAGATTCCAGTCGCCCACCAAATGTGATTTGAACCCGTGTCATTCCTCCGCGATACGGCCGGGGAAAACTCATTGACTGGTAACTATCCTTACCAGTCTTAAGTCCGGTGTAAAGCCGCCAGCCGGACCTATTTTGGTAGGTCTAAAAGACAGGTTTAGCGACATTTTGACCAACGATGCCGGGTCGGAGTGACGGAACGACCAGCTTAGGGGTGGCAGACAGATGGGGGGCAATCTGTAAAAATACTTGTTCGCATCCAAGGTGCTACCTAGGCTGCGCGCAGATGGCCCACGCGACCGGTTCGCCCAGAAGTAGTTTGCCGCTCGCGGGCTACGCCTCGCCAGGCAGAGACAATCATGTGATGCAGGAACAGGCGGTCAACGTAGGTGCAAGTGACACGGCACCCATGTCCCTGCCGGGGCGTCCCTTGCTGGCGCCCGGCGAGATGTGGCGGCGGCCGCTACCCCATTTGGCCAAGGATCACCTCACGCGTTTCCTCACCCGGCTGGCCTTGCACCTGTATCGCGGACATTTTCTGGAAGTCATCGGAGCGGAGCGGCTTAAGCCGGAACATGACCCCTACATCGTGGTGCTGAACCACAGCCAGCGCTCCGAGGCCATCCTGATCCCCGGGCTTTTCTTTTTTTTGCGGGATGGCAAGCGCGTCCATTTCATGGCGGACTGGAATTTTTGTCTTTTTCCGCCGGTGGCCATATTATATCGCTGTGCGCAGGTCATCACCTTGGTGCGGAAGCCGGCGAAGCCCAAGTTCCTGAATGTGTTCAAGCCGCTGTTCACGGACAAGCTGCCAGCCTTTGAACGGGCCAAACTGCGCTTGGCGGCAGGCGCGCCCGTTGGCATCTTTCCGGAAGGCACGGTGAATCGTAATCCGCAGGAACTCTTGAAGGGGTTTTATGGGGCGGCCCAGTTGTCGTTGGAGACGGGTGTGCCGCTGTTGCCGGTGGGCGTCAGATTCCCGACGAATCCGGCCGGTGAGCCGGTCCGGGAAAGCTCGCCGCAGGTGATTGAGATCGGTGAACCTTTGGTGCCGGAAAAAAAACTTAGCAACCCGAGCCCTGATGAGGTGCGGGCGTGGCACGCGCGGATGATGGAAGAAATAGCCCGGTTATCCGGGAAAAAATGGCAGTCTAATAGCAAACGCAAATGACACTCTCTCTGAAAAAACGCACGCGGGTGACGCGGGTCAACACCGATGCCGACCGTCTGCACGCCATCACCGTGCTGAAGGCCACCTATCACGAGGAGAAGAACTGGGTGGCCAACGAGCAGAAGATGTTTTTGAGCGCGGACCTGCAAGACCCCAAGGTGTCGTGGTTCGTCGTGTTCGTGGAGGAGAAGCCGGTGGGCGTGTTGCGGGTGCTGTATGAACTGCCGCTGGATGTTTACAAGGAATACGGCTTCAAACAGCTCGGGCAGGGCATCGACATCGAGGCTTTCGTGAAGGCCAACAAGATCGCGGAGATCGGCCGTTTCGCCGTGTTGCCGGAGTACCGCAAATATATCGTGGTCGTAGGGGCGCTGATGCGCGAGGCGAGCAAGGAGACGGTGGCGCGCGGGTTCACACATTACATCACGGACATCTTCGAGGGGGAGAAGCACAGCCCGTATCTCTTCCACACGCGGGTGATGGGCTTTATCCCGGTGGCGACGCATGATGTGGGCGAGCTGAACTGCCCGCTGCGCCGCATCACCATGGTGCTGGACATCAAGGCGGCCTACAACCGCCTGCGTGATTCCAACGGCTTTGTCTTCCGCTTCCTCACGGAAGACTGGGACAAGTCCCTCCACGAGAAGCTGCGCGACAACGATCCCAAAAAGAACACGGAAGGGATGTTGCTGGCCATGGCGCGGGCTTATGGGCTGGTAGGCAAGTAGTGGGGTACAATCCGCAATCGTGCGCGCTGGTCCGTGCCTGAAATTGAACAGGCTGCTCAGAAAAAGCAGATTCTGCTGGAAAATAAAAAACGCGGACTGGTTTTCAAGCCAGCCCGCGTAAATTTTTTGAAAGGTCCGCTTAGCCCAGCTTGGCGAGGACTTCCTTCACCGCGGCGAAGTTCGGCAGGTCCTTCGGGGTCGGGGTTTGCTCGCTGTATTGGATGACCCCGTTCTTGTCCACGACGAAGGCGGCGCGGGCGCTGACGGAGCCGAGGCCGATGAGGTCGGCCAGCAGCACACCGTAATCAGCCGCGGTCTTCTTGTTCAGATCGCTGGCGATGGTGAGGCTGATCTTGTTCTGGATGGCCCAGGCTTCCTGTGCGAAGGGGCTGTCCACGCTGATGGCGATCACATCGGCATTCAGGCCCGTGTAGGCACCGAGTCCGGCGGTGATGTCGCACATCTCCTGCGTGCAAACCCCGGTGAAGGCAAGCGGGAAGAAGAGGATGACGGTGTTCTTCTGGCCGAAGTTGGCGCTGAGCTTCACATCTTTCAGGCCTTCAGCAGTTTTGGATTTCAGGGAAAAATCAGGGGCTTTGGAGCCGACGGAGATAGCCATAGTTTAAGCAATTGATGGTTAGCGGTTATTTCGCCCGGTTGTTATAGTTCGCGAGTTGGCAGGTGTCAAACGGCCAATCCGCAAGTTTTTCGGCAACCAAAGGCCTGCCCAGTGACGTATCACCTTGGACAGGTCCTTGTTTGACAGGCTCGGAAGCTGGTTCAGGTCAATTGCGCGAGTGCCGTCAAGACTTCGGTCGCGTGGGTTTCGGGCTTTACCTTGGTCCAGACGTGTTTGATTTTACCGTCCGGCCCGATGAGAAAGGTCATCCGATGGATGCCTTCGAATCTCCGGCCCATGAAAGTCTTTTCACCCCAGACCCCAAAGGCTTGGGCGAGCGTACGGTCCACATCGGCCAGGAGCGGGAAGGGCAGGGTGTATTTGGTGGCGAATTTGGCGTGGGATTTAACGGTGTCCGCGCTGACCCCGAGCAGGACGGCACCTTGCGCCTGAAGCTGGGCGTAGTGATCGCGGAAGGCACAAGCTTCCTTGGTGCAGCCGGGGGTGTCGTCTTTCGGGTAGAAGTAGAGAATGACCGGGTGGCCCCGGAGATTTTTGAGGGTGATGACTTGGCCGTCCTGGGTCTGGGCGGAGATGTCGGGGACGGCAACTCCGGGTTTGAGCGGTTGGACTTGGGCTAGGGGCATAAGTATTGGTCTGATAGTTGCTTGCAACCGCCGAAGGATATAGCCCGGGAAACCGAAAAAGCAAATTAGGGTTGGCCGGGTGACGCGCTAGGGGAAAACCCTAGGTAAAGTGAGCGGGGTTACGGATAGTCAAGAATAGCACATAATGGTTCTATAGTGCCAATACAGGGCGAAGTTGAGCCGAGGGTTAGGTGGATAGTAACAGTAGTATGATGGTAGCCGAAAGCAGGAAGCTAATGGGTAGGGCCGGATGGTCGGGTAAGGCTTGCACTGGGTTTGGATGTTAATTAGGCTTATTGATGATAGTGTTGAGGTGATGATGAAACTATTGCTGACAGTCTTGCTGGTCGCAGTCGGCCTAAGTGCTTTGGCGCAAGGGCCTGAGGCCCCCTCATCTCCCCGCACGCAGATCACTTTGGCCCCGGCACCAGAGCAGGGTTTGACGGTTATTTTGGGTGGTAAAAAATTCGCATTACCCAAAGAAATGTCGCTTTTAGACAAGGTTGCCAAGGATGCTGGCATCACGCTGTCGCTGGCCGCTCCCAACCCGCCTTATGAACTCCGGGTAGGCAGTGTGACCCATGAAGTGGTGGTGGAAGCCGAGGGTTTTGGCGGCTGGGGCAGCAAGGTGGATCTGGGCGCGAGCTGTCTGATCCACCCGGATTTTACCCGGCAGATCATCGATTTGACGACGCCAGCAGCGAACACGAACTCAGTGGTGCTGCGTTTTCATGATGGTGGCAAGGCCCTGATGGGGGGCGGGTCCACCTTGCGCTATGATGAATTCAAGGACCGTTCCTATTACGTCTCGGGCAACGGCAAGGTGCAGGCGGAAAATGCGGATGGCCAGGTGATGGGGCTCTCCTCGTTCGTTCCGCCCATGACCGGCGGTCCGTTGGTGGAGGAGACGGACAAGGACGGGGTGAAGCGCACCCGGCGGTTGAGCCCGCTGGTGATGGCCCGCGGTGCCGGTGAATTGCTGGAGAAGATCCAGGTCGGCCTGCAGCAGATGCAATTTGAATTTGAGCGCGAAGGTCAGAAAACCGTGACGCTGGAGAATGGCACCACGGCCGTGATCTATATGAGCCCCGACCGGACGGCCTTGCGCTGGAAGGTGACAAAGGGCTACGTGCGTTTCGGCATGGAGCAGATCCGGTGCTGGCAGGCGCAGATCCTGACCGACCAGAAGGCGGATTTCCAATGGGACTCCACGAACCTGATGGTGGACACGCACAACAACTCGGATGCGGACATCTTCCCGGCCAATCGCGACATCCTCTGCACCCTCTCCCGCTCCATCACGGCCAGTATGGGCCCGGGGGGCACGTTCCAATACGCCTTGCTGGATGATTGCGACAAGTTCGTGGCCAGCGGCTATGGCGGGGATGTCCATATCTACAACACGCGCACCAGCCGCGGCTTTGAGCTGGCTGACGGCACGGTGCAGTTCCGCAACGGTTCCCCGGTCAGCAGTTCTTCAGGCGGGCAGAAGCCGGAGATCAAGCTGAGCTGGCAGGATGGATCGCCCCTGCTGGTCGGCAGCGCGCAGGGCTCCATGAGCGTGGACCCAGGCGGCAAGCAGACGCTGACCATCGAAGGCCATGGCGAACTCGGCATCAATTACAGCGGGTCAGGCATCGTGGGCATCGAATCACAGTCGGGGGAATACACGCTCCTGCCCAAGATTTTGCAGGACTGGACGTTTGAGGTGGGCGCGAATGATTCGGTAGTCTTCACCTTGGACACCCAAAAAGGCGTCTTCATGGTCCACTCCAAACCGGCTAACAGCAATCCGGTGAATGTGGGGTCGCCGGACGGATTCAATCCGGTGCTCTTTCCAGATTCGACCTTGACGTTCGTGCTGGCACCGACGGGGCTGACGCTGGGGCGGACGGATGGGACGATCATATTTTACGAGTCGGCGGGTGGTGGCACCATTGGGGGGCAAGGGCCAACTGCGCCCACGCTCACCACGGGCGGCACCTTGCCTCCGGCGTTCGGGCCGCCGTCGACAGGCATCGATCCGACCCAGTTGCGGGTGCCGCAGGCCCCCGTCAGCAATTTTAATTGAAGGCGCAAAGGGACTGGATGAATCACTTGAGCGCCGGGAAAAAGCGGGTGGGAAGCTGCGGCAATAAGCACCGCAAGTTACAAAGTCTGTTGGCGCTTGGCATTGGCATCATGACCACAATGGTAACAACGGCAGAAGCACAGGTCGGCGAGGATTTCCTCAGCCGCACTGGTCCGACGCCGCCGTACCGTTCGCCCCAGCCACATCGCTACAACCTGAAATGGGGTGATTTGACGGGGCGGCTCACCGGCAGCGTGGTCACCGAGTTCAACGACAACATCAACCTGTCGGAGAACAATCCGGTGGCGGACATCTCCATCGGGCCGGAACTCGGGTTCGGGTTCCTGTATCCCATCTCCGACCGGAATGTGCTCCAGCTCGACATCGGGGTGGGCTACCGCTGGTACCTGAATAGTCCGGACGTCAGCACCATCACGGTGTCGCCGCGGTCCAGTTCCCGGCTGGATTATTATCTGTATTTCGAAGAGGGCCGGGTGAACCTGCACGACATCTTTTATGTGCAAGTCAGTCCGGTGGATATCGCCGCTTTGGGCGCGGGCGCAGCAGGCGGAGTCAATCTTTCCAAATTCCAGCGGTTTGTGAACACTGCCGGGATATCCTCCGACTGGCGGCCGGCCAAGCAGTGGGTTTTCTACGCGGGTTATGATTACACCTTGGACCGCTCCCTGAACTCCTCGTTCCGCAGCCTGGACCGGGATGACCACACCTTCAGCTCCGGAGTCAACTACGTGGCCAATTCCCGGCTGACAGTGGGTGCCTACAGCGCGTTCACTTACACCGCGTATGTGCAAGACATCCAGAACGACGGCTGGAATTTCACCGTTGGTCCCCGGATGTCCTATCAGGCGACCAAGTTCATCTCGCTGGAAGCTTCCGCCGGCTGGACCACCTCGGATTTTTTTGACAACGGCACGATCGCCGACCAGTCGAACTTCAGCAGCTTCACCTATCAAGGTGGCATCCGGCACACGATCAACAAGCGGACGGAACAGGCTTTGCGCGGCGGTCGCAGCTTGGGGCTGGGATATGGGAGCAATTTCACGGATACCTACAACTTGCAATACAGCCTCCGCTGGCTGGCCTCCCAAGGTGTTTCAATCTACAGCACGCTGGCCTACGAGCATATCGCTGTCTCCAATGCTGGGGAATCGGCGGACCGTTATCTGTTCAATCTGGGCACCGGGTTCCAGTTGAGCCGCCGCTGGTCTTTGGGGATGAATTACACGCTGAGCAAGAAGGCATCTGATCTGGCCGGCAACAACTACCTCCAGAACCGGGTGACTCTGGACCTGACCCGTCAATTTTGATCTGCTTATGAAAACGCGCATCTATCTTCTGTGCCTTTTGTGGCTGGCCGTTTCCGGCCTGCGCGCGCAGGACCAGGCAGCCACGAACGCCGTGGTGAAGCTCGAGAGCATGGACAAGGTGCGTTTTCGCGTGGAAGAAGACCCCTCGGTCGGCAGCACCGTGGTGGCGGTGAATCCGCTGGGGCAGGTCGTTGTGCCGGTGAGCATGGGTTTCGAAGACCCGGTGGTGACCATCGCGGCCCGGGGAATGACGTTGGATGAGCTGAAGGAAGCGATCCAGAAACAGATGGAAGGCCGCTATTACAAGAAGGCGACAGTCAAGCTGACCCTGGTGGACAAAACTCAGAAGATGGGGCAGGCCCTCTTCATCGGCGAATGCCGGGGCGTGATGCAGATTTCGCCCAATGAGGAGGTGCTCCTGTCCACCGCCCTGATCAAACTGGGCTACACTGAGTTTGCCAATTTGAAGAAAGTGGAGCTCTACCGCGAGGACAAGGCCACCGGCAAGAAACAGGATCCGATCATCCTGGACATGGAAGCGGTTATCAAGAAGGGCGACCGCAGCAAAGACAAAGACATCGTTTTGCAGGACGGCGACCGGATCAACGTCCGCGAGAAGAGACTGGTATTCTGAGCATGAGCAAAGGCGCACCCAATCCTTTATACGGTCCGGCGGCAGGTGGCACGTCGCTGGTGGATCGCATGAACCTGTCGATCCATCTGCGGAAGTACATCAAGATGTTCGGCCGCCGTTTGTGGATCGTCCTCCTCTGCCTGCTGGCCGGCGGCGGGTATTCTTTTTATCAGGCGCGCCAGACGCCGGATGTGTTCCAGGCCACCTCGACGCTGGGCATCAAGCCCCAGTTGAAGACGCCGTATGACAGCCCGGTCTATATGCGCGAACTGGCGGAGTTCCATGAGGCGCAGATGCAGTATTTGCGGAGCATCACGGGACGGGTGCATGACAAGCTGGGGGATTACAAGTCGGCCAGCCTCCAGCCCGGCCAGCCCGAGCCCAAAGTGCGGATGACGAGCCCTTCTCTCGGGGCGGGGTCCACTTTCCTGCTCACGGTGCAGGCGGATGAGTTCGATCTGGCCCAGCAGTATGCGCGTCTGTGGGCGCGCGAATTCATCAAGTTCAAGACGGAGCAGAAAGAGGCGGCCTTGGGCAGCAAGGTGATCGAGACCCGTAGTGAGATCAACCGCATTGAAAAGCTGCTGGAACAAAACCGCCGGGAGATGGATGCCTTCCGCCTGAAGCATAACATGGGCAACGTGATCGCCGCAGGTGAGGCCGCCCAAGGCCGCCTGTTCAAAGCCGAGGACGACTTGGCCACTTTGCAGAATCGGCGCCGGCTGCTGGAGAACACCTCTGCCGAGGAACTGCTTGGCTCGTCGAAAAAGGCCAAAGATGGCAATCAGACGGGGGATGGTCCGGCTCCGGGAACGGCGGAGTATAATGCCGTGGAAGCGTATATGGCCAGCAGCCAGATGGAACAGTTGAAATTTGCCCTGCTGAAAAGGAAGGCCGAGCGGGACGAAGCCGCGCAAAACTTGCTGCCGTTGCATCCCTTCATGCAAAAAATCCAGCGTGATGTCGAAACCTTGGAACGTGATTTGGTGCTGCAGGAAAAAGTGCTGGCGGAAAAGCGTGTGCAAGCGGTGGCCGCCGCCCGGGCCTCGTTGCTGCTGCAGATCGAGACCCTCCGCAAGACCGAGGTCGGGATGAGCAACAACATCGCCATCCTCAAGACGGAGGTGCAGCAGTCCTACAGTTTGCAGAATGACTACAAGAAGCTTGAAGATGAGGAAACGCGCAACAAGGCCACGCTGGCGACCCTGCGTGACCAGGAAGCCTTGATCGACCGCAGCAATGCCACGGAAGACATCATCTCCATCATGGAGGAAGGGGTCGGTTCGCCGTCACCCGTCGCCCCCAATCGTCCCAAGATCATCATGAACGGGCTCATGGCCGGCTTCGGCCTGGGATTGTTGATCGTGTTCCTGCTGCATCGCCTGGATGACCGGTTGGAACTCGCGGAAGATATCGAGGAAGAATTGGAAGAGCCCGTGCTGGGCCAGATACCCCAGGAAGACAACAAGTCCCTGCGCGATGGCCGCCTGCTGGTCACCAACCTGGATGAACACAGCATGTTCGCGGAGTCCATCCGCGGCGTGCGTTCCGCGATCATCTTCGGCAATCCCGACCAGCCCAAGAAAACGATCATCACGACCAGCGCCGTGCCCGGCGATGGCAAGACGACCTTCACGGTGAACTTTGCGGCCACGCTTGCCGCCGCCGGCAACCGCGTGTTGCTGGTAGATTGCGACCTGCGCCGGGGCAACATCCATGGTTACTTCCAGACGCCCCGTGAACCGGGCCTGACAGAAGTCCTCGCCGGCCAGATCCATTGGAGCGACGTGGTGCATGACACCCCGGTACCAACTTTGAAGATCATCTCCACCGGCAAGCTGCCGGGCAACCCCGGCGAACTGCTCATCAGCCCGGCGATGGAGGAGTTCGTGAAGGAAGCGCGCGAGGAGTATGATCACATCCTCTTCGACTGCCCGCCGTTGACGGCGATCGATGATACGTTCTGCCTGTTGAATCTCGCGGATGGCATGCTCTTCGTGGTGAAGGCGGGCCAGACCTCGATGCGTTTTGCGAAGAATGCCCTGAGCCTGGTGCGCCAGCGCGGAGCGCACATCTTCGGGATCGTGCTGAACGGCATCACGACCGATCACCCGAGCTACTACTACAATTACTACTACCACGCCTACTATCGTACGGCGAAGGATGCGCCGACGACCGAGGGGAATGTGCAACCAGCCAAGAAGATGGCCTCCCGCGGCCGGCGCCGGATCCATTCCATCGAGGTGGAGGCGCATGCGCGCTCCGGCAATCCGATCGAGCCGGAGGTGATCGCCACGCAGGAACAGAAGAAGGCGGAGGATTTCAAGGCCCGGCGCGCCCAGAAGCTGGCCCAGCAAGCTGGCGAAAAGGCGCAAAACCCGGTCCAACCGGACCCGGAAGGCAAGGCGTGATCCGGCGTCGTCCGGCCGGACGAATAGCTTTGAGGACAGCCAAAATCCCGGCAGACTAAGGCCGTGCGCTCCCATCAGGCAAAGGCGGCATCAGCCAGCAGTACATTCAGTTCCCAGGCGGGTGCGGTTTGCCTCATGCTGGCGGTCGCCGTGGCACCTTTGCTGTTCGGCAGCGTCACCACCGAGGCGCAGGGTGTGCTCGGCATCTTGCTCGGGCTTTCCTTGTGGTTCACTTCCCGTGAATGGCGGCAAGGCACCCCGTTGCTGCCGCGCTGGCTGCTGCTGGTGTTCGGTGCGGGCGTGGCCCTCAGTCTGTTTCCGCTGCCGCCGGGGTTGCTCAAACTGCTGTCTCCCGCCCGGGCGGATCTCGCGGCCCGGTTCCCACTGCAAACGGATCCTTCTTCCTGGTCCACCATCACTTTTTCGCCGGCCCTGACGCTGCGCTGGCTCGGGCAGTTCGTGCTGCTCGTGGTGACCTTCTCGTTGGTGCGGCAAATGGTGCGCCAGCCCAGGGCAGTCCTGTGGCTGTTCCTCGCCCTGGCGGTGGGCATAGCCGGACAGATCGGGGCAGAGCTTTATTATGGCGGGGCCGAGGAGAAAATGATTTTAGGGCTCTGGCCGGTGCGCTGGGGGAACAGTGCGGGCACGTTCGCGAACCGGAATCATTTCGCGGGCTGGTTGATGATGGCCGCGCTGGTGTTGTCCGCCTTGTCGATCCGCTTTCTCAAGCCGTTACGTTCCTGTCGTCCGCCCGAGCTGGGGTTGCCGGTACGCAGACCGTGGCTCGCCTGGTGTATGCTCGCGGTGGCCGGGGCGGCGATGGGATTCGCTTTGATGAGCGGTTCGCGCAGCGGCCTGCTGGCTTTGCTGATGGGCGGGCTGATGCTGGTGCTGGGACTCAAACAGCACTCTGCCAGCCGTCGCCGGGGTTTCGTGCTGCTGACACTGGCGCTGCTGCTGATGCTGGCGGCCTTGCCCTTTGCCGGGCACACGCTGGACCGGTTGAGCAAAACCAAGGATGAGACCTCGGCCAGTTATGCCAAGTGGCGGTTGTGGGAGGATGCGGCCAGGACCTTTGCCAAGTTTCCGCTGACCGGCACGGGGCCGGGAACCTTTGTCCGGAGCAATGTCCTGTATAAATCGACCGGGGGTGAAAGTACCGCGTGGCATGCGGAGAATGACGTGTTGCAATGGCTTTCCGAGGCGGGCCTTTGGGGGTTGGTGGTGCTGGTTGGCTGCGGGGTCGTTTTCTGGCGCAAGGTGGTGCGCTGGTTTTGGCGGCAGGATTGGAAGTCGACCGAGCCGGAGCTGGCGTTGGGGGCGTTTGCCGCACTAGTCGCGATCATGACGCATTCCCTCTTTGATTTTCCCTGGCAGGTGATGGCGAATGCCTTGCTGGGGGCGGTGATGCTGGGCGTGATTGTGGGCTTGCGAGACGCCAGCGAGCCCGCTGCGGAGTATAAGCTGGCGAGCCGGAAGCATGGCTGGTCGCTGGCGGCGGGCGGGTTGGTGTTGGTTTTATTGGGAGTATTGCCCGCGCTGGGCTTCCGGGAATATCGGCTGGCGCAGGTGAAGGATTTGGCAGCCGAGCAGGCATCCCATCGCGCTCTGAGCGCCCTGTTGTTTTCCCCGCTGAATACAGAGCGGGCGAATCTTTGGCTGCGTTTAAATGTCCTGGGATTGCAGGACAAGAAGCATGCTGAGATTCAGGCGGGCGAGATCCGGGCCCGGTTCACCAGTTATCTGCGGGTTGATCCTTTGAACTGGGAACTCCGTCTGGAAAGGGCGTGGCTGGACATCGCTTTCATGAAGGACCGGCGGAAAGCCTTGCAGGAAGCAGTGATGGTCACGGGGCTGAATCCCAAGCAGGCCATGATCCCTTTGCGTTTTGCGGCGGTGCTGGCGGATCGCGATCCGGAGAAGGCGTGGGATTTTCTGCTGGCGGCGGATGTCACGCAGGAACGGTTGTTGCGTGAGCGGCTGGAGATCGGGTGGCAGATCCGTGCCAATGCCACGGAGCTTTGGTCCCTGGTGCCGGCGACGGACAATGGCTACCTCGCGCTGGCAGAGTTTGCCTTCTCCAAGAAGCTGCCTGTGCTGGCGCTGCGGGCCTATGAAAAGATGCGGCTGCCGCCACCGGCAGTGAAGCGGGCGGAGAATTTCATGGCGGCCCATAGGCTGGACCTGGCGTTGCAGGTGTTGCCGGAAATACCGGGAACAGCGCAGGAACGGCTCATGCTGGCGAAGGTGTACGGACAACTGGGCGATGCGCCCCGCTGCTTGCGGCTGCTGGAGCCGCTGTTCCAAGGGAAGGCCGATTGGCAGCAAGCCACGCGACTGGACAGTTCAAGTGAAGCTTTGCTGCGGGTCTGGAAGAGCGGGGACCGCAATGTGCGGCTGGCCTTGCAGGTGGCCGAGGTGGTGATGGCGGAAGCGCCGGACAAGCGTGACCTGGGGCTGCTCCAGCAGTTATACGGGACCTATCCTGAGGAGAAGCGGTTGCTGTGGCTGAACTACCGCACGCGACTGGACCGGCATGAGTTCCGGGAAGCCGCACAACTGGCCATCGCGCTGGCGGAGAAACTCGCGCAGGAGAAGTGAGAGCCAAACCGGTGAAGCTTCTTTCACGAAGCAACGGTCAGGCGGCGAAGCGGGCGAGTGCCTTCTCGATGCGGGCGAGCACGCGGTCTTGGCCGAGGACTTCCATCAGGTGATAGAGACTCGGGCCGACGGCGCTGCCGGTAACGGCGACGCGGACGGGGGCGACAAGGGCGCCGACTTTCACGCCGGTTTCAGTAGCGGTCGCCTTGAAGGCGGTCTGGATAGCGTCAGAATTGAACGTGCCGATGGCGTTCAGGGCATCACGGAGTTTTTCCACGCGCGGTTTATTCTCGGGCACGAACTGCTTTTTCGCGGCTTCTTCGTCCGTGGCATAGTCGTCGCTGAAATAGAATTTCGCGGTGAGTGGGGTGTCGATGAGCTGCTGCTGTTTCTCGCGATAGGTGGCGAGGGCGCCAGTGATGTATTGCTCGGAGAAGGCGCTGGTCTCGATGCCGGCCTTGTGGAGTTCGCGCAGGCAGAGGGCGTTCCATTGCGGGATGGGCGCGGTCTTCAGGTATTCGGCATTCATCCACTGCATCTTGACCATGTCGAAGCGGGCGTTGCTGCGGAGAATACCGGGCAGGTCGAAGCGTTCGATGATCTGCTGGATGGGCATGACCTGACTGCCGTCTTTCGGCGACCAGCCGAGGAGGCAGAGGTAATTCACCACGGCTTCCGGCAGGAAGAAGCCGTCCATATACGTCTGCATTGAGGCACCGACATCGCGCTTGCTCATCTTGGAGGCATCGTTGTTCAGGATGAGCGGGATGTGCGCGTATTTCGGAGCTTCGGCACCGAAAGCACGGAAGAGGGCGATGTGCTTGGCGGTGTTGCTCAGATGGTCTTCGCCGCGGATGACGTGCGTGATGTTCATCAACAGGTCATCCACCACATTCACAAAATGGAACACCGGCTGGCCATCGGAACGGAAGATGACGAAGTCGGGTTCGACCTCTTCGCGATCGGTCAGGGCGCGGGAGACATCGCCGACGACGAGGTCGGGGATCAGGATGGGATCGCGCGTCATGCGGAAGCGGATGGCACCGTCCTTCTCATAGGCCAGGTCTTTCTTCAGCAGAATTTCGACGTGCTGGCGATAGATGTCGGCGCGTTGAGATTGGAAGTAAGGGCCTTTATCGCCTTTGGACGCTTTGAAATCGGTGCTGGAGTCGTGACCTTCATCCCAGTCGAGGCCGAGCCATCGGAGGCCGTTGAAGATGACGTCGATGGCAGCCTGCGTGTTCCGCGCCTGGTCGGTGTCCTCGATGCGCAGGATGAAGGTGCCGCCGGTGTGGCGGGCATAGAGCCAGTTGAACAACGCAGTACGGGCTCCCCCGATGTGGAGGTAGCCGGTGGGACTGGGCGCAAAACGGACACGAACGCTACTCATGATCTTGTTTTAAATTGATCCGCCACCGGTTCGTTACCGGACCAGCAGCAGGTCACACAGCAAACCGGATGAGGGAGGGGGCGTCAAGACAAGGGGCGAGGTGGGAAGGGCGAGGTGCGCCGCGCAAATCCAGAGCGGACGGGGCTGGCATTACAAGCAGCGCGGGATTTTGGAGCCAGTTCCCGCTTGCCAGCGGGGGCGGATGGTGGTCCTTTTAAGGCAGAACCAATATCCAACTCGCAAACAAGGAGTCATCATGAAATTCAAATCACTTGCCGTCGCCGTGTTGTTATCCGCCAGTCTGCTGGGGCAGAATGTCCAGGCGGCGGATGCCCAGACAGAAGTCAAAGCCATCATCACGCAGATCCAGACCAAGCTGAAAGCAGGGCAAAAATCGGAGGCGCAACTGGCCGCCGAGATGAAGGCGTTTGATGAGTTGATCGCCAAATACAAGACGAGCGCCCCGGAGGATGCGGCCCAGGCAGGTTTCATGAAAGCCTTGCTGTATCTGCAGGTCTTTGAGGAATCAGAGAAGGCCACGGCGATGTTCACGCAATTGCAGAAGGATTTCCCCGAGACCAAGATGGGCAAGCAGGTGCCACAGGTGCTGGAGTCCATCAAGAAGATGGCGGCATCGCAGGCGGCGCAAGCAGCACTGAAGGTGGGGGCGGTATTCCCAGATTTCAAGGAAACGGACCTGAACGGCAAGCCGCTTTCCATCTCCGGGCTCAAGGGCAAAGTGGTGCTGGTGGATTTCTGGGCGACGTGGTGCGGACCGTGCATCGGCGAGCTGCCGCATGTGAAGAAGGCCTATGACAAGCATCACAAGGACGGTTTCGAGATCGTGGGTATCAGCCTGGACAGTGACAAGGCGAAGCTGACGAGCTTCATCGCGAAGGAGAACATGACCTGGCCGCAATACTTTGACGGCAAGGGCTGGCAGAACAAAGTCTCGACGAGCTACGGCATCAACTCCATCCCGGCGACGTTCCTCCTGGACAAGGAAGGCAAGATTTTGGCCAAGGGTTTGCGCGGAGACTCGCTGGAGCAGGCGGTGGCGAAGGCACTGGGGAAGTAAGCAACTGCCAGATCAATTCTGGAACACGCGGAAGGATTAAGAGCCTTTTCGCGTGTTCTGCTTTTCCAGGGTCGCAAGTACGTTACACAGCCGGGCTAGATGCGGTGTCTCAGCGCCTGCTTTTTGCGCGCGGCGGAGCGGTTCCAGGAACATCGTTTCCAGTTCCAGCGGGTGGCCCTGCTCGAAATCGAGCAGGGTGGAGGGTTTGTAGGCACCCATCTCACTGGTGTTCTTGATCATCTTGGCGGCCAGTTCAAATGCGACATCGTGGCCTTGGGCGCGGGCGGCGGTGATGATTTCGAGCATCAGTTCGCGGACGAGGGCGTGCCAGTGCGGGTCGGCGAGGAGCTTGTCGGTCGTCAAACATGGATAAAGTGCGGTGGGGGCACCCCTCACCCCGGCCC
>CAZPUL010000045.1:0-46921 GCA_964589735.1 uncultured Verrucomicrobiota bacterium
GTTAAAGCGTTAAAAGGGTTGAATCGGGAAGCGATTCAACGGTTCAGCCTTTTTAGCGATTTAACGGGCAGGGAGGAATGAGGTGGTTTGGGGGTGGGGTGGTGCTTGGACGGGGGGCCTTGCCTTTCTTGACTTGGGTGCGGGCGTTCAATACGTTTCGCAGGATGACAAAACGGCCTGTATGTCTGTTGCTGTTGCTGGTGGCGCTGGTGGTGTTTCCCCATGTGTCGCCGGCGCCGTTGATTTACCGTCCCGGTGAGGGCTGGGTGTATGAGGCCGTGGGCCAGGAGGGCAAGTGGATCCGGGGCCGGGCGAAGGATCAGCTCGCGGTGGCGCAGGAGGCCTTTGATGCGAAGGATTACAAGGGGGCGATGCGGGCGGCGAAGCGGACGGTGAAGCAGTGGCCGCTCTCGGATTACGCGCCGGATGCCCAGTATATCATGGGCCGCTCGTACGAGGAGCGGAAGTCGGATGAGAAGGCGTTCAAGGAGTATCAGAAGCTGATCGAGAAGTACCCGAAGTATGCGAAGTATGACGAGGTATTGAAACGGCAGTATGAGATCGCGCAGCGGTTCCTGGGCGGGCAGTGGTTCAAGCTGTGGGGGGTGATCCCGATCTTCCCCTCGATGGAGAAGACGGCGGACATGTATGAGAAGCTGATCAAGAACGGACCTTATAGCGAGGTGGCAGCGCAGGCGCAGATGGACATCGGCACGGCGAAGGAGAAGCAGGAGAACTTCGCGGATGCGGTGAAGGCGTATGAGAAGGCGGCGGACCGTTACAATGACCGCAAGCCGGTGGCGGCGGATGCGCTCTTCAAGGCGGGGCTGGCCTACCAGAAGCAGGCGAAGACGGCGGAGTATGACCAGAGCGCCTCGGCGCAGGCGATCGCGGTGCTGACGGATTTCATGGCGTTGTATCCGGAGGATGCACGGGTGCCGGAGGCCAAAAAGGTGATCGAGGAGCTGCGGACGGAGCAGGCGCGGGGCAATTTCAAGGTGGCGAAGTTCTACGAGAAGGCGCGGCGGTATGAGGGTGCCCTGGTGTATTACAACGAGGTGGTGCTGCGCGATCCAAACTCGGAGTATGCGGTGGAGGCGAAGGAGCGCATCGAGGTGTTGAAGCAGCGGCTGGAGGCCAAGGCGGCGGCGAGCAAAGGGAATTGAGCAAGATGATGCGCTTCATGTTCTCATGTCTGGCGGCGCTGTTCCTGACGGGTTGCGCCGGTTATCAGCTCGGTCCGACGAATGGGACCACGGCGGGGGCGCGTTCCATCGAGGTGCAGTTCTTCCAGAATGAGACGGGGGAGCCGCGGTTGATCGAGGCGGTCACACAGTCGTTGCGCAAGACGCTCCAGCAGGACGGCACTTACAAGCTGGATACGCGCGGAGAGAGCACAGTGATCGTGACGGGGACGCTCTTAAAGTATGACCGGGGCGGGGTGACGTTTCAGCCGTCGGATATCCGGACGGTGCGGGATTATAACGTGACAATCTCGGCGCGGGTGGTGGCCAAGGAGCGGGCGAGCGGGAAGGTGCTGCTGGACCGGGTGATCACGGGGCGGACGACCTTGCGGGCCGGCTCGGATCTGGCCAGCGCGGAACGCCAGAACCTGCCGAATCTGGCGGAAGACCTGTCGCGGAATATCACGACGTATCTGGTGGACGGGACCTGGTAGTCCCGGCCAAGGGCAGGACCCGAGTTTTTCTTCCAATCGCATTTCACTACGAAGTCCGGCCTTGCCAGCGCTTCGTTGGCGGATTCAAATGGCGGTGGATTTGACCAAGGGGGAGGCAGAGAGCACCAATTTACCTTTCAGCGCCCAGATACTGCTGTTACTTTAAGCAAACAAATCTGGACGCCGAAAAGCAGTGGTGTTTGCAAACTCCGACCCAGGCTGATCATGTATCTTGTCATAACTGAATCACCTCCCCGGGCCCGGCTAGTGCCGTTCGTGTTCGCGCTGCTGATATTCACCGGGTTGCCCGCCACCATAATCGCGGCTGAACCCGTCGTCGCCACCAACCAGCTCACGAGCCTTTCGCTGGAGCAGTTGATGTCCCTGGAGGTGACCTCGGTATCCAAGCATGCCGAGCCCATCGCGAAAGCGCCCGCCGCCATCCACGTGCTGACGGGCGATGACATCCGGCGCTCGGGAGCCACCAGCATCCCGGAGGCCTTGCGGATGGTGCCGGGCATCAACGTGGCGCAGATCAACCCCGGCAACTGGGCGATCAGCGCGCGCGGGTTCAACAGCCGTTTCGCCAACAAGCTGCTGGTGATGATCGATGGCCGCAGTGTCTATACGCCGACCTTCTCCGGGGTTTATTGGGATGTTCAGGACACGTTGCTGGAAGACATCGAGCGCATCGAAGTCATCCGTGGACCGGGAGCCAGCCTCTGGGGTGCCAACGCCGTCAATGGGGTGATCAACATCATCACCAAGGACGCCTTTGCCACCCAGGGAGGCCTGTTGAGCGGTGGGGGCGGCTGGGAAGAGACGGCCTTTGGCGCGGTGCGCTACGGCGGCAAGCTGGGCGAACACACCGCCTACCGGGCCTTCGTGAAATACAACCAGCGGGATGACACGGCCGTCTTCAACGACGGCACGGAGATCTGGCGCGGCGGTTATCGCGTGGATTGGCGGCCGCAGGAAGGTTCGGCGGGCATGTTGCAGGGCGAACTGTATGCGGGCGATACCGCTTCGGGAACGGGCGTCAATGATTCCACCGTGGCCGGCGGTCACGCTCTGGCCCGCTGGGAGCGGACGCTCAGTGCCGATTCCACCCTGAAACTGCAGGCCTGGTTCGACCGCACCGAGCGCGTCTTCGACGTGCTCACGGAATATCGCAATACCTTTGATCTCGAAGCCCAGCACCAGTTCTTGCTGGGCGAACGGCACAATTTCATCTGGGGTGGCGGCTACCGCTTTACGAGCGACCAGACTTTTGGTTCGCCGCAAGTGACGTTTGCCCCGGCGGAAGTCCGCGATCATCTCGCGAATTTTTTCGTCCAGGATGAGATCGCGCTTTTGCCCGACAAACTGTTCATCACCTTGGGCAGCAAACTGGAGCACAACCAATATACCGGCTTCGAGGTGCAGCCGACGGCCCGGTTGACCTGGCTGCCGCATGAACAGCACAGCATCTGGGCCTCCGTCTCCCGCGCGGTCCGCTCGCCCTCCCGGGCGGAGACAGGTGTGACGGCCGTGAGCGGCGGCTTGCCGGGATTGACGACGGTGGTGCGAGGCGGGCCGATGGAATCCGAGGAATTGCTCGCCTTCGAACTTGGCTGGCGGGCCCAGTTGCACCGCCGTTTCAGCACGGACTTGGCGTTGTTCTACAACGACTACGACCGGTTGCGCGCCTTTGACTTCGGCTTCACGCCGGTGCCGCCCACCGCCACGTTCACGGCGAACAACGCCATGGATGGTCACGCCTATGGCGGTGAACTGTCCCTGAACTGGCAGCCGGTGGACTGGTGGCGCTGGCAGGCCGGCTACACCTTGTTGCAGATGCATCTGCGGAACGGGGTCGTGCTGCCAGACGCCACGTTCTCCTATCGCGCCGCGGATAATCCCCAGCAGCAGTTTCAGCTGCGCTCCAGCATCGATCTGCCGAAAGGTTTTGAGTTTGATACGATGCTCTATCATCAGGATTCCCTGCCGGGCCAAGGCATCCCGGCCTATACGCGGTTGGATTTCCGGCTGGGCTGGAAGTATCGTGACCAGTTCGAGGCCAGCGTGACCCTGCAAAATGCGCTGGACCCGAAACATGCTGAATACGGCAACAACTCGCTGGTCCGTGCTTCGGAGATCCAGCGGGCGCTCTACGGCAAACTGACCTGGCGTTTTTGAACGGATGTTGTTTTTGTTGCACAGCCAGTCCAGCCGCCGGCGGATGATGCTCCGCTGGTTGCTGGCCTTTTGTTGCAGCCTTTGCCTGACCCCGGCAACCCGGCTGGGCGCCCAGACGGCGACTTCCAAAGAGTACGAGATCAAGGCGGCGTTCATCTACCGGCTCACCCAGTTCATGGAGTGGCCGACGAACCGGTTCAGTTCCAGCAGCGAACCGATCATCCTCTGCATCGCGGGCACGGATCCTTTCGGCAGTGCCATCGATACCGTGCTCCAGAACCAGAAGGTCGGCGAGCGGGGCATTGAGATCAGGCGGTTGGAAGCATCGGCGACCGCTGCTCACACCAACTGCCACTTGATGTTCATGGGTGCGAGTGCGGCCGCTGAAACAGGAAAAATCTTCTCCGACCTGCACGACCGTGCCGTCCTCACGATCGGGGAAGAGGAGGAGTTCACGAGGAAGGGCGGGCACGTCCGCCTTTTCATCCAGGACAACAAACTGCGCTTCGAAGTAAATATCGCCGCGTTTGAGCGCAGCGGCTTGAAATTGCACTCGCAAGTCATGAAACTCGCTACGCGCATCACGCGCGACGGCAAAGACGTTAAGAAGTAACCATGGGTTGGTGGCAAAAACTGGCGCTCCGCCGCAAGCTCACCCTCATCATCATGATGACGGCGCTCACGGCGTTGCTCCTCGCCAGTTCCGGGTTCATCCTCTACGACGTCAGCAACTACCGGCGGGGCATCCAGGGCGATCTCACCGGCCTGGCGGACATCACCGGCGCGAACAGCTCCGCCGCCATCACCTTCAATGATGCGGCGGCTGCGGAAAAAGACACGCTCTCCCTGCTGCGGGAACGCCCGCATATCATGGCGGCCATCGTTTACCGTTCGGATGGCACCGTCTTCGCCAGCTATGTCCGCGATGACCTGAAGAACACCTACCGGCCACCGCAAACCGTTCCGGCCGGGCTTTTGGAACTGCCGGAAAGCCTCGGCATCCCCCGCCCGATTACCTACGACAACAAACAGATCGGCACCATCTACCTCGAAGCTGACCTGGGCGAACTGGATGAGCGCTTGCGCAATTATGCCGGCATCGTGGTCGCGGTGCTGCTCGTTTCCGGGCTGGTCACCTACCTCCTCTCCACCCGGCTCCAGAACGTCGTCTCCCTGCCCATTCTGCAACTGGAGGAGACCGCGCAAAAAGTAGCGGAAAAACGCGACTACTCGCTCCGCGCCGTCAAACGCAGCGAGGATGAGATCGGCCGGCTTATCGACCGCTTCAACGAGATGCTCGTCCAGATCCAGACACGCGACCAGGCCCTCCAGCGGACCCATGAGGAATTGGAAAAACGGGTCACGGAGCGCACCAGCGAATTGCGCCAGGAAGTCGAGGAGCGTGAGCGCGCCCAGCGGCGGATGTCTGAGTCCGAGCAGCTCCACCGCCAGATGGCGCTGAATGCCAGCGACCTGCTATATGCGATCCATACCGAGGCCGAGATGGTGGATTACTACGGCCAGGTGGATTACCTGCTGGGTTTTGAGGAAGGCGAGTTTCCCCGCACCTTGGCCGCATGGCATGAACGCATCCATGAGCGTGACCGTCCCCGCGTTTTGCAGGCCTATATGAAGGCCTGTGAGAAAGGCACCCTCTTCGATCAGGAATACCTCATCCGCAATGCCCAGGATCAATGGCGTTACTGGGCCCAGCGCGGCAAGCCCATCCGGGACCTCGAAGGCCAGACCGTCCGTTTCGTCGGCGCGTGTTCCGACATCACCGAACGGAAACGGGCGGAAGACGACCTGCGCCGTAGCGAATCCATTCTCCGCAGCTTTTATGACAGCGCCCCGCTGATGATGGGTATCGTCGAGGTGCGCGGCAAAGACATCCTGCACATCCGCGACAACGTGGCCACGGCCCGTTTCTTCGGGGTCAAGCCGGAGGCGATGGAGAACCAGCTCGCTTCCCGGCTGGGTGCTCCGGCGGACACCATCGCACTCTGGGTGAAACACTACCAGCTCAGCGAGACCACCGGCCAGCCCGCCCGTTTTGAATACGCCTCCGAAAGCAAACTCGGCAAACGCTGGATCAGCGTGACCGTCAGCTTTGTCGGGCCCACGCCCGATGGGAACTCCCGTTTCTCCTACGTCGCGGAAGATATCACCGAACGGAAGGCGGCGGATGAAAAATTCCGCGTCCTCTTCGAGCAATCCTCGGATGCCCATCTGCTGTTCGACGACCAGGGCATCATCGATTGCAACAACGCTGCCATCCAGATGCTCCACTGCCCGGACAAAGCCAAGGTGCTGGCCATCCACCCGGCGGCCTTGTCACCAGAGCTGCAGCCGGACGGGCGCCGGTCCATGGAAAAGTGCATCGAGATGGACCGGATCGCTTATGAACGCGGGCACAACCGTTTCGAGTGGATGCACCGGCGCATGGATGGCGAGGATTTCCTCGTGGAAGTCAGTCTTACTCCCGTCGTGCTGAACCAGAAGCGCGTCATGCTTGTGGTCTGGCATGACATCACCGAGCGCAAACGCGCGGAAGAGGCGATGCGCCAGGCCAAGGAAGCGGCCGAGGCCGCCAACGTGGCCAAGAGCCAGTTCCTCGCCACCATGAGCCATGAGATCCGCACGCCGATGAACGGAGTCATCGGCATGACCGACCTCCTGCTCACCACCCGGCTCGATGCCGAGCAGCGTGACTACGCCGAGACCGTCCGCAACAGCGCCGAGGCCCTGCTCGACATCATCAACGACATCCTCGACTTCTCCAAGATCGAGGCCGGCAAACTTCATTTCGAAAGCGTCGATTTCGACCTGAACGAAGTGGTGGATGGCACCATCGACCTGCTGGGTGATCGGGCCCATCAAAAGGGCCTGGAACTGCTCTATCTGGTCCATCAAGACTGCTTCACCGCGCTGCGCGGCGATCCCGGCCGGCTGCGCCAGGTGTTGCTCAACCTGCTCGCGAACGCCATCAAATTCACCGGCGAGGGCGAGGTGTTCCTGCAAGTGACCCCGGAGCAGGAAACGGAGACCGGCATGATCATCCGGTTCGCCATCACGGACACCGGCATCGGCATTTCGCCGGAAGTGCAGGCCCGGCTCTTCCAGCCGTTCACGCAGGCGGACAGCTCCACCACGCGGCGCTACGGGGGCACGGGGCTGGGGCTGGCCATCTGCAAGCAGTTGGTGGAGATGCTGGGTGGTGAGATCGGCCTCCAGAGTGTGCCGGGCCAGGGTTCCACTTTCTGGTTCACCATCCGGTTCGAGAAGCAGGCTGGTGTCCCGGCGGGCACGCTGCCGGTGCCGCTGGAGCTGGTGGGCAAGCGGGCGTTGATCATCAGTGACAACGCCACCCGCCGCCAGGTCATCCACCATTACATCCTCGCCTGGCGGATGCGCAATGGCAGCGCCCCGAGCATCCAGGAGGCGCTCAGCCTCATGCAGCGCGAGCTGACGCAAGGCCACCAGTTCGACTTTGTCCTCGTGGACCTGCCCGTCAAAGAGGCCGTCCGTTTCTCCCGGCAAGTCCGCATTCTCGGGGGAACCGTCAAACCGCGGCTGGTCTGGCTGGGCAGCACCGGGGACCGGCCTGCGGAAGCAGTGCTGCAGTCGGAAGGCTGGGAGGCGTCGCTGGCCAAGCCGGTCAAGCCCGGCGAACTGCTTAACTGTCTGGCCCGGCTCTGCGGTGCCGAGCCTGTGGCCGTGATCAAGCCGGCCAGTGCGGCGGTCCCGGCGGGAACGGAGGCACCGGTCCCGCACAAGAACCTCCGCGTGCTGCTCGCGGAAGACAATCCCGTCAACCAGAAGGTGGCGATGAAGATCCTCGCCCGGCTAGGTTATGAGGCCGATGTGGCCGCCAACGGCCACGAGGTGCTCGCGGCCATCCAGATGATCCCTTACGATGTCATCCTCATGGATTGCCAGATGCCGGAGATGGACGGCTATGAAGCCACCCGGCGCATCCGCCAGCACGCCGCGCAAGCGGATGGCACCGACAAAACGGACCTGCGAAAACTTTATATCATTGCCCTGACGGCCAACGCCATGGCGGGTGACCGTGAGGCGTGCCTGGCGGCCGGCATGGATGATTACATCTCCAAGCCCATCCGTCGGGAAGATTTGCAGGCGGCCTTGGAACGCACTCCGCGGGTGGTGAAACCCGTCACCCCGGCCAGTACGACGGCAGCGCATCTTAACCGGTCCGTGCTGGAAGAATTGCGCAGCCTTAAAGATACGGACGGGACGGACCCCTTGAACGAGATCATCCAGGCGTTCCGCAACCATAGTCCGCGGATGCTGCTGGAGATCCAGACCAAGACGGCAGAAGGTGAAGCGGAGGCTGTACGGCAAGCCGCCCACTCATTGAAAGGTTGCGCCGCCAACTTGGGAGCCGAGAAACTTGCCCGCCTGTGTGCCGAGCTGGAAAAAGCGGCCAAAGCGGAGCAACGGGACCAGTTCATCCCCTTGGCGGTCCAGATCGAGGCCGAACTGAACTTGGTCCGCAAAGATCTCGAAAATGAACGGACGGCTTGAGCAGCCATGGATTTTCCGCGACCGTTTTTCCTGCTTTTGACCATTGACGGAGTTTGCCCCTTTGGAGGATTTTAGCCGTCTTTGATTATGGCTAAGATTCAGCGCGCATTGCTTTCGGTCTCGGACAAGACGGGTCTGGTGCCCTTCGCCCAAACTCTCGCAGCAGCGGGTGTCCATTTGATCTCCACCGGCGGTACGGCCAAGGCCCTGCGGGATGCGGGCATGACCGTACAGGACCTCAGCGACTACACCGGCTTCCCCGAGATGCTCGATGGTCGTGTGAAGACGTTGCATCCGAAGGTGCATGGCGGACTGCTCTACATCCGGGGCAATGCCGAGCACGAAGCGGCGGTGCAGAAGCACGATATCCAGTCCATCGACCTCGTGGTGGTGAACCTGTATCCCTTTGAGGCGACCATCGCGAAGCCGAACGTCTCGCTGCACGACGCCATCGAAAATATCGATATCGGCGGTCCCTCCATGCTCCGCAGCGCGGCGAAGAATCATGACAGTGTGACCGTGGTGACGGACCCGGCGGATTACGCGGAAGTGGCTGAGCAGATCAAGACGACCGGCAACACGACCCTCGAACTGCGCCGCAAGCTCTGCGCGAAGGTCTATGCGCGCACCGCTGCTTATGATGCCGCCATCGCCGCGCATCTGGGCAAGGAATTCGGTCTGCAACCCGCCGGTGAATTGCCGAAGGAACTGGTGGTGCGTTCGCCGCAGGCGCAGACCTTGCGCTACGGTGAGAACCCGCACCAGAAGGCGGCGCTTTACGGCAAGTTCACGGAATACTTCCAGCAGTTGCACGGCAAGGAGCTTTCCTACAACAACATCCTCGACCTCACCGCCGCGACGAATCTGATCGTGGAATTCGAGGGCGAGCAGCCGACTTTGGCCATCCTCAAGCACACGAATCCGTGCGGCGTGGGCCAAGGCAGCAACCTGCGTGAGGCGTGGGACAAGGCGTTCGCGACCGACAAGCAGGCCCCGTTCGGCGGTATCATCGCCGTGAACCAAGCGTTGGACAAAGCTTGCGCAGAAGCCATCGCCGAGATCTTCAGTGAAGTGATCGTGGCCCCGGACTTCACGCCGGAAGCGCTCGAAGTGTTGCAGAAGAAAAAGAATCTGCGCCTGCTCAAGATCAAGCAGAACCCCGCCACCGTGGCGCCGCTGGACATCCGCAGCGTGGGTGCGGAATCGTTCCTCCTCCAAGAGCGCGATCTCAAGATCACGCGCGCCGCTGACCTCAAAGTAGTCACAAAACGTCAACCCACCGAAGCCGAATTGAAAGCCATGCTGTTCGGCTGGCGCGTGGTGAAGCATCTCAAATCAAACGCGATTGTTTACGTTGGCAGTGACAGAACGCTGGGTGTGGGTGCGGGCCAGATGAGCCGCGTGGATTCCAGCCGCATCGCGGTGTGGAAGGCGGGCGAGGCCGGTCTGCCGCTGCAAGGCAGTGTGGTGTGCAGTGATGCGTTCTTCCCGTTCCCGGATGGTTTGATCGCCGCCGCCAATGCGGGTGCGACCGCCGCCATCCAGCCGGGCGGTTCGGTGAAGGATGCCGAAGTGATCGCCGCGGCGGATGAGCGGGGCATCGCGATGGTGTTCACGGGCGCGCGGCATTTCCGGCACTAAGCCCCCAAGCTCTTCCGCAGGATTTGCGAAGCTGCCCGGTCAAACCGGGCCGCTTTTTTGCCGGGCAATTTTCGGCAAGATACATCGCTGGCCTTGGGCGGACCGGCCCTATATAAAAGCGGGCATGCCGGTGTGGTCATCCATCCAGTCATTCGGGAAGAGATTCCCGCTTGCCGTCTTCGGTGCCTTGGCCTTGGTCTATCTCCTCACGGCCAGCGGCCGCGTCGGGCTGGCTGACTCGAGCATCATGCTCGAAGTGACCCGCTCGTTGCTCGGTGGCCACTTGGCCTTGCCGGAGCACGTCCTGACGGCCACCGGGGCGGACGGTCAGCGCTACTCCCAGTTCGGCCTGCTCACCTCGTTGTATTGGATGCCCTTTGTGTTGCTGGGCCGGCTGGTGGCCGCCGTGGTCCAGGGAGTGCCTTTGGTCATGCTGGAGGAATTTTTTGTCAGTTTTTCGGGCGTGCCCATCGTGCTGGCGCTGCTGGGCTATCTGGTTTGGGAGTGGCGTTCCCGCGGTCTGGAAGAGCAGCAGGTGCGGCTTGGCCTGTGGCTGGTCGGCCTCACTACGCTGGTCTGGCCGTACACCAAAATCGTCACCAGCGATCTGCTGTTCGCGCTGACCGTCCTGGGCGCCTGGTGCCATGGGCGGCGGGCGACGGTCTGGCGGCACGCCGTCACGGCTGGAGTGTTTCTGGGCCTGGGGCTGTTGTGCCGCAAGCAGGCCCAGACGGTGATGCCCGTCATCGTTTGTTACCTGCTGCTGCGAAGCCCACGCACGGCATGGCGCCGCGCCGGGCTGGGGCTGCTCACTGGCTTCCTCCCGCCGCTGCTGGTGCATCTGGCCTATAACTACGCGCGTTGGGGAAATCCGTTTCTCGAAGTTTACGCCTTCGTCAATGCGGAGGCCCCGGCCGGGCTGCTGGGTTGGGTGAGCATGCTTTGGTACAATCTTTTCGGCTCTTACCAGGGTTTGTTTCTGTTCAGCCCGGTTCTGCTGGCCATGTTCCTGCTCGGGGCCAAGGCTTGGTGGCGGGCGGAGCGACTGGAACCGCTTGGCATTCTCCTGCTGCTCGCCGGCCAGCTCCTGTTGTTCGCCTACTTCGGCCCGGCGCTGGGCCCGATCAGTTTTGGCGCACGGCTGTTGGTGTTCATGATCCCGCTGCTCGCCTTGGCCTGGCCGTATTGCCAGAGCGCGAGTGGATCATGGAAATACTGGTTGCTTGCGGTCTTCGCCGCCGCCGGGTTCATCGTCCAGGTGCTCGGCGTCACGACTGATGCGCTGGCGGCCTGGCAACGGCGTGAACTCGCGGGCTCAGACCAGCCAATCCTGGCCGCGCACGCGGCGGAACTGGTTCGGGTCATGAGCGAAGCGAAACCCGCCGCGACCGACTCCGCTCCGGAAACGGTAGCGCATTCGTCACACCCGGCCTTTCAATGTGTGGATTTTTGGTGGGTGCATCTTTACCGCCACTGGCAGCAGAACCAAAATAAGCTTGCTGCCCCTCCTTGAATGGGGTTCACCAAGGGCATGCAACTCATTTCCCGTCGTCAGGCCATGGTGGGCATGGCCGCCACTGCGTTCACCGCCAATTTATTTTCACTCTCCGCAACTGAAACCCCCACCCGCACCTTGGGTCGTGTCTTTGAAAAACTGAAGCAGAACGGGACGGTCACCATCGCCTACTTCGGCGGCAGCATCACGGCCGCGCCGGGTTATCGCGTGAAGACCTTCAAGTGGTTCAAGGACACTTTCCCGCAGGCGAAGCTGGTGGAGGTGCATGCGGCCATCGGCGGCACGGGCAGCGATCTCGGCGCCTTCCGTTGCGGCACGGATGTGGTGGCGAAGAAGCCCGACCTGGTGTTCGTGGAGTTCAACATCAATGACGGCAGCCCGACGAATGAGTTCCGCAAAGCCACGATGGAAGGCATCGTGCGGCAGTTGTGGGCCTCAGAATCGAAACCGGAGATCGTGTTTCTCTACACCACCAGCCGTGACCTGAACAACGCGCGCGGCAGCCATCCGGCGGTGGCAAAACATTACGGCATCGCGGACATCGATCTGCAACCGCCCCTGATCGAAGCGCTCAAACGCACGGATCTGCCGAAGCCCACTGAAGCGCAACTGGTGGACAAGAAATTCAACTGGAACGCCAAGGGCCAGGTGTTCATGAGTGACTCGGTGCATCCGAATGATCTCGGGCACACGATCTATGCGGACACCATCGTTGCCTATCTCAAGACGCAGATGGACGCGAAGCCGTCGCCGCTACCGAAACTCGGCGCGCCCCTGGTGAGCGAGGAGTTCGCGCACGCGGCGATGATCCCGGCGAACAAAGCGAAGCTGACGGGCAACTGGGAAGTGCTGGAGCCGTCCAAGCAAGGTCTGCTGGCGCGGTATGTGGATGGAACCATCAATGCGCGCGGTCCGGGTGATGCGCTGGAGTTCGAGTTTGAAGGGACTGCCCTTGGCCTGTTCCTCAATGTGCAGAAGGATGGCGGCAAGTTTGAATGGAGCATTGATGACGGCGTGAATGAACCGGGTGACAAGGCTTACGGCGGACCGAAAGGGGTGAAGAGCGGCAAGAGCGATACGGCACCGGGACCGTACTTCGCGCGGAACCACTACGCGATGCTTTCGTGTGGCTTGAAGCCCGGCAAACACACGTTGAAGATCAAGGTGCTGGAGGAACGCGACAAGACGAGCGAAGGAAACCGGTTGTTGATCGGGTATTTTTTGGTGGCGGGGAAGAAGTAAGGGTTAACCGGTACGTTTGCGGCTCATCAATCTATCTCCAACCCTGAACAGAAGATAGCCCGCCAGACACCCGAGCAATCCAGCGCCGATCAAGCACCAGGCGAATTCATGCGTGCTGTGGAAGTGCTTCATTACGGAAAACAAGAGGCTTTTGAAGTTACCTTCGACAGGTTCGTGCAGAGCAGCGTGAACGATGCGGAGGTTTTCTCGCTCAAGAAACAAAGTCGCCCCAACCAGCCCCATCACAGCAAAACCCGCTATTATTGCGCCGATCGCCATGACATACAGACCTACCATGGACGAACTGCTTGGGGAGCGGGGCGATGGCAGATCGTGAATCAACAAAGCACCGGGTGCGCCAGTCCGGTTCCGTTCCTCTAGCAGGGAGCGTAGCGCATCCGCTTGGTGCGGATGCGATATGACAATGCTCCACTGTCCAGCAGGTGCGGCTATTGCGTGGCCTCGAAGCAGAATGGTGAGCTTTTGGAGATTTGATCCGTCCGTTACGGGCGCAAGGTGCCAACCTCCAACCGTTTTCCATGAAATGACTTTGCGTCCACTGCGAACGATCCGGTTGCGCAAAATCTTCAATTTTCGGGGAGCTTTTCGCTCATGGCGAACTGTCCATTCGAGCAATACGGCTATGCCGAGGCAGCTCAAGACGGAGGTGGTTAAAAAACCTGCAAGTGGCGGAAGCAGACCAATCTGCTGGTCCTCCATCCATTGGTTGACGACTAGCATGGCCATGGCCCAGAACCAGAATGGTGAAAAAAACAGCCCTTGTCTCATCCATTCCCGGCGTTGTCGCCACGTGATCGGTGTCATATCGAGCACATGCCGGTTCAGGTCGGCGTCTTGTTCGATTGTGAGATCGGTTGCCATGCACTACCTCCCGCATGGTTGCGTTGTGGTGACGGATGGAAATTAGCCCAAGCCCGGCGAAAGGGCGATTACAATAAACCCGCTGCTTCCGAATCACGGCACCGGCGCGGCATTCATCTTTTGAAACAGTTCGGGCAGCCAGGTGGTGAAGAACGGCACGTAGGTGATGAGCAGCACCACGAGGAAACGCACGATGAGCATGGGCACGACGGAGCGATACACCTCCGGCAGCGGCTTGTTGAAGCGGTAGGACGCGAGGAACAGATTCATGCCCACGGGCGGAGTGAGGAAGCCCAGCTCAAGATTCGCGAGGAAGACGATGGCCAGGTGGACGGGGTGGATGCCGAAGGCTTCACCCATCGGCACCAGCAGCGGCACGACGACGATGATGGCGGAATAGACATCCATCAGGCAGCCGACGACGAGCAGGAAGAGGTTCAGCACGAGGAGGAAGAGCAAGGCAGATTTAATGTTCGCCTGTACCCAATCCAACGCGGCCGTGGCCATCTCGCTGGTGACGAGGTAATTCGTGAACGCCAGCGCCACGCCCAAGATGAGCAGCACGCCGCCGACCACCAGGCCGCCTTCTGTCATCACGCGCGGCACGTCCTTGGTCAGTTTCAGGTCTTTATAGACGAAGGTCTCCACGCAGAAGGCATAGCAGGCGGTGAGCGCGGCGGTTTCGACGGCGGTGGCGATGCCGCCAAAGATGCCGCCGAGCGCGATGATGGGGATGGCGAGTTCCCACTTGGCATCCCACAGGGCCGCCCCGGCTTCCTTGCCATTGAAGGGCGGGCGTTCTTTCAGGCCGCTCCGGCCTTGCCAGGCACCCAGTCCGGCCGTGCCCGCGACCAACAGCAGACCCGGGATCAAGCCGCCAAGGAAGATGCTCTCCAGCGGCATGTCTGCGCCGGCATTCCCGGCGATGATGGCGTAGAGAAACAACGGCAGGCAGGGAGGAAAGAGCGAGCCAAGCGCACCGGCGCTGGTGATGAGGCCCAAGGCGTTGCGCTCCGAATATTTCTCCGCGATGAGCACGGGCATGAGCAGGCCACCGAGTGCGAGGATGGTCACGCCCGAGGCACCGGTGAACGTGGTGAAGAACGCGCACGCCACGCAGGTGACGATGGCGGTGCCACCGGGCACGGGCCGGAACAAGGCTTGAAAGACCCTGATGAGCCGCTTGGATGCACCGCCTTCCGCGAGGAAGTAACCGGCCAAGGTGAACAGCGGGATGGCCGGGAGCGAGGGGTTGGTGACGAGGCGATAGTGGTCCAACGGCACGGAGGCGATGGGCATCTCCATGCCCCAGAACAATATGACGGCGGCACCGCCCAAGGTGACGAACACCGGTGCGCCCAAGATCGTGGCCAGCAGCAGCACGATGAGGCCGGGGGTGACGAGCTTCTCCGGCGCGATGGGCGTCTTCAACGCGAACCAGACCAGCGCGACCGTGATCGCGAGCGCAATGGCGCGACCCTTCCATTTCTCCGAGGCATGCCACAGCAAGCGCCACACGATGAGGGCGAAGCCCACGGGCATGACGAGCTGGACGATCCAGGCGGGTACCTCGTAGGCGAGTTTGTCACCGGCTTCATGCGTGCTCTGGGCGAACTGCCAGCCAGCCACGCAGAGGAAGACGGTGATAACCGCAGCGAAGGCCCCGCTGAAGATGCCAGCGAATTCTTTCATCCGGCCTTTGAAGAAGGTGTTCGCCGAAGACATCGCGAGCAACCGGGCTTCCCGTGCGGCGACTGCCCCGCCCAGCATGCCGAGGATCAGGGTGAGGTGCTGGACGATGGAATTGGTGCCAGCGAGACCGGTATGGCCCGCCTTGCGCAGACCCATCTCGATCAATGGCAGGAGCATCATGACCGCCAGCGCGAGCGTCAGCACCCAGTTCTCGGTGCCGCGCAGGAACGCGCCGACGCGTTGTAGCGGAGTCAGGGGGGACGGGGCGGCTGAAGCGGCGGCTTCGCTCATTGGGCGGCACCTTTGCTCGCGCGGTATTCCTTCACAAGCTTCTGCACTTCATCGAACAGGTCCGCCGGCACGATCTTGCCGCGCAACTGGGGATAGACGGTCTCGGCGAACTTGTTCCATTCCGCCTGCAATTCCGGTGTCAGCCTGGTGACCTTGAGGCCGCGCTTTTCCATGGCGGCGATGGATTCCAAGGCTTCTTCGCGGCTGCGTTTCTTGATCTTCACCCCGGCTTCGAGCGCGGATTTCTTCAACTGCGCCTGCACGTTGGCAGGGATGTCGTCCCAGACTTTCTTGGTGATGACCGTGGCGCCGACGAGCGGCACCCAGTTCACCGCGAGCATGTGCGCCGCCTGTTTGTCGAACTGGCCGGCGAGCGCGTAGAACGGCACCGAGGGCACGGAATCGATGAGGCCGGTTTGCAGGCCGGTGAGGATATCCGTCTGCTCGAGCGGGATGGCGTTGATGCCCACGGCTTTCATGACGCCGATGCTGTCCTTGTCGCCCGACCACACGAACATCTTGCCCTTCTTGAAATCATCCGGTTTCTGCGCCGGGAACTTGGAGAAGAAATGCACCCAGCCAGCATCACCCCAGTAGAGCACCACAAAGCCTTTATCCAGGAACTTCTTCTCCAGGCTGGCCTCAAGCTTGGTACGCACATGGTCGAACTCCTCAAGTGAGGCGAACATCATGGGCATGAGCTGGAGGGCGCGGATGGAATCCTCGATGACCGACAGACCGGGTGCGGAGAGCAGCGCGCCATTGAGCTGGCCGATGCGCATGCGGCGCACCATGTCGGCCTCGCCGCCTTGGGTGCCGTCCGTGTAGATCATCAGCTTCACATTGCCGCCGGAGGCTTTCTGCCAGTGATCGCCCATCTCTTGCAGCGTGGTGTGGAACGACGTGCCTTTGGGCACGAGCGTGCCGAGGCGGATGGTCACCTTCTTGTCCTGCGCGAAAAGGGATGAGGGAGACAATGACGTGACAGCGGCGGCGGCAAAGGCCGAGCGCAACATTGAGCGACGGTTCAACTTCATGGCTTCGTTTCAGTTGGGGGCAATTCCGGGATGATCAGGTCATCGATGCGTTCGAGCAACCACCGGGCGCGGCGTTGCATCACAAGATTCGCCAGCCGCCATTCCGGCTTGGCATCCACATCGATGGCGAGCGCCTTTTCCAGCAGCGCGCGAAATTCTTTGGCGTTCTGTTCCTGCAAGCTCACGCCTTCCGCGAGCGAGAGGTAAGGACCGGCTTGCTGGCCTTTAGAGAGTTCGATGGCGCGGGCGAAATGTTTGCGGGCGCGATCGGCGGGTTTGCCTTCCGCGCCTTGGCGGGAGAGTTCGTAGGAGATCATCGCCGAATGGATGGCGCCGGACTCAAAGGTTTCGTCCAGCTCCAGCGCACGATCCAGCAGGGCCTCGACGATGGGTTGTTGCGAGACGATGTCCGGCTGATCTTTCGATTGCGAGATGAGCGAGCCCCACGAAGCGGCGGTCCAGTAAATCAGCGCGACGTCTTTTTTGGTGAGTACTTGCACCGCCTGTTTCGGATCCTCTTTCAGTGCTGTCGTGATGCCTTCATGCCGGACCTCCAGACCGCGCAGACCGTAATCGCGGGCGCGCCGGTAGAGTTTCTGCGCCCGCCCCTTGAGTTCACGCGCGCGGGTAAGATTCTCACCTTCCACTTCATCCGCCTCCTGTTGCACGAAGGCGTAACTGTATTGCGTGAAGCCGCTGGCGGCGGCGAGGAGGAGGCCTTCGTGTTCGGGGGATTCAGCGAGCAGACTCTCAATCAATTTGAGGCTGAAGGGGATGGCGCTCCTGACGAGTTCGGGGTCTTCGTCACTGGAGAAGGTCGTGCCGCCTCCGGCCAGGGCATCGCCGAGTTTGTTGATGGCGAGCTTCTTCACCGAACAGCCATTGCCCGCTGCCAGCACGAAGGCCAACAGCCCAGACAGCAACAGTTTCTGTTTCAGGTGACGCATGGGCGGACTTTGTAGCAGCGGAGGGCGCAAGAGGCTAGCGGGAAACGGCAAGGAAATGGGAAACCTAAAAGGCTCGTAAGCCATAGGCTAAGCTCGCGCCAAAACCCAGGCTAGAAGGGTTTTGGGCAGTGGTTAGGTTAAGTGCTCAAAAAACCGGCATAACAAGGGAAACTGAGCCGATGCGGGGTTTTAAGGACGGATTAAGGCTGGTCTCCGTGAAAATATTAGCTTCTATAAAGCACTGTAAATAAATTGGTTAGGACTTGCTGAAGCAATTTGGAAAAGATTTTAACTTGCCTCCAAATTCAATTCTACATAATCTCTAGCAAGTTAATGTAGTATATGAACAACCGAACGACACAAAAGCACGCCGGACCGGTAAATCCTGAAGAGGATTGGCTGGCGGTGGTGCGGCAGCGGGTGTCGGCACTGCGCTTCGGCGTGGTGCAAGTGGTGGTTCATGAAGGTCGTGTGGTCCAGATCGAGTGCACGGAAAAAGTCCGGCTCGATAAACCGGGTCGCGACGCTGAATAAAGTGGCGACCCGACTGCGGGCGCTTGGTTCACTGAAAATCGGTTTCTCTCACCAGACCTCTGGAGGAAGGCCATGAAAATGAAAACACATGCATACCTTGTCTCCTCAGTCGTCCCGCCGCGTCTCCGGACGTGCGCCGGGTTTCACCCTCGTTGAACTGCTCGTGGTCATCGCGATCATCGCGATCCTGGCGGGCATGCTGTTGCCCGCTTTGGCCAAGGCCAAGCAGAAGAGCCTGACCACCCGTTGCCTGGGCAATCTCAAGCAGAGCGGCCTCGCCTTCCAGATGTATCGCGACGATCAGACGGACAAGCTGCCTTATCTCGGCATCCGCTTGGTGCAGCAGGGCAACTGGCACTGGAGCTGGGACGATCTCATCAACGCCTATCTCGGCGGCACTTGGACGGAGGACGAGAAGCGCGCCAACCATATCAACATCCAGAAACGTATTCCGGCCCTGCTCTGCCCGTCGGACCGGTTGCCGCTGGATGGTTTTCCGCAAGGGTTCCGGCGCAGCTACGCCATGCCCGAGCATAACATGGGGCAACTGACCATCGGGCCGCAGGCACCCAGTGCCGCGGATTGGCCGCCTAATCCGGTGAACCGCACCGGCATCGGCCTGCGTTGGGACTGGCAGGACGCCACGTTCAATGTGTGGGATTCGCGGGACAACGTGCAATCGGGCTATCCGCGGCATCAACTGGCGGTGCGCGGCGCTGTGATCAATGCGCCGGATGAGACGCTGGCGCTGACAGAGCGCACGCATCCGAACAATGTGCTGGGGAACCAAAATCAGGCGGGCATCCCGCATGCGGGGCCGAACCAGTTCCTGCCGTCCGCGCAGAATGCGGAGACGGCACCGAACTTCCACAATGGCGGATTCAACTTCCTGTTTGTGGATGGGCATGTGGAAACCTTGATACCGGAGAAAACGCTCGGAGCCACGAACACGGTGCTTCAGCGCCAGACTGGTTACTGGACGATCAACGCCCGCGATTGATGACCTTAACGCGAGAATAATATGAAAGCATTGCTACAATATTCCTGCCTGGGTCTGGCGTTGCTGGTGGCTGGTTGCGCCTCGGAAGAGACGGACACGTTCGCGCTGAAGCCGGCCACGGCAACGACGGTGCCCGTGCCGGTGGAAGTGTCACTTTTGCCCGCCTCCCCGGCTGCCCAGCCATATGCGGCCACCGCGTCGGCAGCAAGCGCGGCGGGCGAGACGGCCCCGGTGGAGACGGATGCGGAGCGGCGCACGGAACTGGCGGATTACACGGAGAAAGTCTATCTGCGCTGGAACGCGGCGCTGACGGATTACCGGCTGAAGCAGAACCGCTGGCCGGGTTCGTTGCATGACTTGCAGCAGCACCAGCCGGAGCTGGCAGCACTGCAACCGCCGCGCGGCTTTGCACTGAAGCTGGACCCGCTAGCGGGAGAGATACTGGTTACGCGGGCGAGCCAGACAAGATCGGCGCTGGGAGCTTTGCCGCCACCGGTGACGATACGGTAGAGGTAGCGGGACGCGTGGGGAGGAGACGCTGCTGCATCAGGGTCTCCTCCCCCGGCATTCTCTCAGGTGCAAGGAAAGGATTCGTAAGCAAGGGCATGCCACTCAAGGCTTGAGAGAGATGGGGGACACTGTTATTGGTTAAGTATGTCTCCCAAGGTGTTCATCTCACTGTGTTTGAACGTGGGGTTGGGAGTGTTTTATCTTTTCATCACCAGGCCGGGGGCGGAGCGGATCGCAGAAGTGCCCAGGACCTCAGTGGTTCAGGCCAGCAAGAATCAGGCAGGGGTGGCACTGATCACGGTGACCAATGTCATCAAGACGGATTTCAAGTGGGCGCAACTGGAGACGAGTGATTACCAGGAGTATATCGCGCGGTTACGGAAGGTGGGTTGTCCGGAGGCGACCATCCGGGACATCATTCTGGCGGAGCTGGACAATCTCTATGAGCCGAAGCTGAACAAGCTGCGGGGCATCGATCCGGTGGCGGTCACGGAACCTTACTGGCTGGTGGTGCGGACTGCGCCGAGAGCGAAACTGAGCGCGGAAGTGGAGGAAGAGATCAAGGGGTTGCAGGAAGAGCGGACGGCTTTGGTGAAGGAATTGCTGGGGGTAACGGAGAAGTCCATCCGTTCGGAATTCAACTGGTATGACGATGCGGCGCAGGGCCGGTATTCTTATCTAACGCCGGAACAAGGAGACAAGCTGATGGCGCTGGAGAAGAAGTATGGGGTGTGGCTGACGGGGAACGATTTTCTAATCGAAGGGAGAACGATGTCTAACGATACCAAGGTAAAGATGCTGGCGGAGATGAAGGAGTTCATGACGCCGCAGGAGATCTTAGAGTATGAGATGCGGACTTCCGATGAGGCGCGGATGTTACGCACTATTACGCGGCATGTGGATTTGAGCGAGAACGAGTATCGCAACATCTTCGGGCATTTCTACGACTTCATGGAGATGGAGCGGAATCTTTCCCAGGAGGACAAAAAGAATCCGGAGAAGCGCAAGGAGCGGGAACGGATGGAGAAAGAGGTGGAGCAAAGTGTGAGGGAGATGCTGGGCACGGAGCGGTTTGAGGATATCCAGCGTTTTGGCGATCACACCTATCGTCATCTGGTGGTGGCGGCACCGTATCTGGGTTATGACAAGGGGGCGGCGTTGCAGGCGCACAAGATGCAGCAAGATGCCCGGGATGCGGCACAGGCCATCATCAGCAATCAGGCGCTTTCGCATGAGGCGAAGGCGCGGGCGTTGCAAGACATCCAGCGGGCGGGACAGCAGGCCATCAGCGGAGTGATCGGTGAGAGAGGCTTCAAATATTATCAGCGCAAGGGAGGGTTTTCACTGCCGTCACTACCGCCTGCACCAGCCCAGCCATGAAGCCGAACCTGATATTCACGATATCGCTGGGGGTGAACCTGCTGCTGGTAGCGGGGATCATCCAGCACAAGGTGAAGGTCCAGCCGCCGCTGGCTGAAACCGCGGCGCTGATCAGCAGCAAGACGGTGAAGGCAGAAGCCGCCGCAGCTGTTACACCGGCGGCGACGAATGTGGTGGAGGTGGCGGGCGAGCCGTTTCATTGGCGGCAGTTGGAGTCGGAGGATTATCACCGGTACACGGCGAACTTGCGGGCGATCGGTTGCCCGGAAGTCACGGTGCAGGACATCCTGTATAACGATGTGTACAAGGCTTATGCGGCGAAGATCCGGGGGCTGCACAAGACGTTCCGCATCGACCGGGATGGGCGGAATACGGATTATTGGAAATCGGAGACGGCGAACCATGAGGCGATGAGTGCACGGACACGGGAGATCCTGCGGCTGAATCTGGAGAAGCATGTGCTGCTGTTTTCCCTGCTGGGAGTGGACATGGAGCAGACGCGTCGGGAACGCCACGGGCTGCCGGATACGGAGAAGGCGCGATTGCCGTTCTTGAGCCCGGACAAGGTGCGACAGGCGCAGGAGATCATGGCGCGGTTCGGGGAGCTGGAGCAGACGTTGCGCTACAAGTTCCAGGAGTATGACGGCCCGGAGCGGGGATTGGAAAAGCAGGCAGTGGCCAAGGAACGAGAAGCGGAACTGCTGAAAGTGATGACAGGGAGCGAGCTGGCAGAATACAAGCTGCGGATGTTTCCGTTGGCGGGGAGTTTAAGGTATACCTTGGAGCTGTTTGAGCCAACGGAGCAAGAATTCCGAACGTTGTTCCAGTTGGAGGAAAAGCACTTATCAACTGATCTCGCGTTCGATCGGGATGATCCGCGCTCGCAGCAAAAAAATGAGGAAGAAGCGCTGCGCCGCCGACAGGAACAAAGACAACTGCTGGGTGAGACGCGTTTCCAGGAGTACATGCGTGGTCAGCAATCGGAGTACAAGGATCTGCACCGTCTGGTGCAGCAGAACGGTCTGCCCAAGCAGACGCCGGCAAAAGTCTATGACATGCAGAGGGCGGCGGAGGCGCAGGTGAACAAACTTTTGGACAACCCGAATCTGAGCGCCGAGCAACGGGAGCAAGCCGTGACCCAGATCCGGGAGCTGACCCAGAAGTCGGTGCGCGGAGTGGTGGGTGACAAGGTTTATGAACAGTACAAGCGAACCGGCGGCGGTTACTGGCTGGACGGGCTGGGGAAACCGGGGTCGCCACGGTCCGATCCGAGACTGATGTTCCGGTGAGGGGTGTTTTTTGGCAGGATGAACAAGATTATCAAGACCGGTTGCACCGGCAGGCCTACAGGATGGAGATCAGACGTAATATGTGCGACGTAACCGGGAATAGTTTTAGCCCGCTAAAGGCGCGAAACAGGGAGGGGAAAGGGGTGAAGCCAATTTAGCTGATTTTCGCGGATTAATTTTCAAACATTTGATGTTTTGAAGGCATTTCACCATGTATCCATCTGATTTTCAGCGGGTTAAGCGGATTTGAAATAATTTTAGAAAAAGGGGACCTAGGACAGCGGTTGTCCTAGTGGCCGGGGTAAAGTCTGAGGCATGAAGGATGAAATATGGAGAAGCAAAAAGTTCAAAACTCAAAGTTCAAAAGGAGCGGAGGGGCGGCGAAACTGTTTGAGCGGTCGGGTGTTTGATTTGTCAGAAGAAAGGAGCAGCGAAGTTCATGGTCCTTACTAGCCGCTTGTGAAAGTGAACTGAGTGCGGTAATAATTATGTTCATGTCTCCCAAGGTGATATTGCTCGCGTCAGTGTTTCTGAACGCCGGGCTGGTCATTGCCTATGTCCTGTCACCCAAGGCACCCACGAGCGGCACAATGGAAGGAAAGGTGGAGGCGGCGAGTGTCATAGCGCGGAAGGAAGCGATGGCGGCCAAAGGGACGCGCCTGGAGGTGGTGACCAATCTTTTGGAGACGGCGTTTCACTGGCGGGAGGTGGAGTCGCCGGATTACAAGGAATACATCGCCAAGCTGCGGAGCATCGACTGTCCGGAGGCGACGATCCGGGACATCATCATCGCGGACATCGACAAGCTGTTTGAGCCGCGGATGGTGGCGTTGCGGGATCAGCCGAATTATCAGCCGGACAAGTTTTGGATCAACGAGAATTATGGCTATGGGCGCAAGCGGGACCCGGAGAAGGCGGCGCAGTTGAAGGCGCTGACGGAGGAGCGGGCGGCGCTGATCAAGGAACTGCTGGGGGTGGAGGAGCGGGAGTTGCGGCAGGCTTATTCGACCTATGATGACAACAGCCAGACGCAACTGGCGTTTCTATCCAGCGAGCAGCGGGACAAGGTGAAGGAGCTGGACCGGAAGTTCAGCGAGCAACGGAGCAAGATCTATGAGGAGGCGGGCGGCTACATCGACATGGAGACGCAGAAGGAACTGGCGACGGTGCGGAAGAAGATGCTGGAGGAGATGAAGGGGTTCATGACGCCCGAGCAGATCTTCGAGTATGACATCCGGACCTCGGACACAGCGCGGAACCTGAAGTATCAATTGCGCGGGGTTGAGCCGACGGAGGCGGAGTTCCGGGCATTGTTTGCGGCGCGCCAGGTGGAGGAAGACAGCCGGGTGTATGGCGAGGACCGGGCAAAGATGACGCCGGAGCAGATCAAAGCAAATCAGGAGGCCCAGAAACTGGCACAGGAAAACTTGAAGGCCAGCCTGGGCGAAGAGCGTTACCAGGAGATACAGCTGGCACGGGAGTATGGGTATCAGCAACTGGTGGATGCCGCGCCATTCCTGGGTTTCGACAAATCGGCGGCGCAACGGGTGATGAGCGTGAAGAAGGAATCGGAAAGCGCGGCGAACGAAGTCCGACGGAACCAGAGCCTGACGCCCGAACAGCGCAGCCAGGCCTTGCAGCAGATCCGGGTGGCGGCGGAGGCGGCGGTGACGAAGGAGATCGGCGACAAGGGTTACAAGTATTACAAGCAGCAGGGCGGGTATTGGTTCAATAATATCGCCCCGCGCGTCACCACGACGGTGAGGTCGCCATGAAACTATCCTATCTCATCATCGCGTCGTTGGGGTTGAACGCCATGCTGGTGGCAGGTGTGGTGCATAAGCGCATGGCGAAGGTGCCGGCGGCGGAGTCCGCCGGGCCGGGCAAGGCCATGGTGGTGGAGAAGGGACCGGCGAAAGCAGGCATCACCATGGCCGAGACGAAGACGGTTGTGGTGGAGGTGCCCGGGGAGGAGTTTTCCTGGCGGCGGGTGGAGGCGGCGGATTACCACGCGTATGTGCGGAACTTGCGGGCGATCGGCTGCCCGGAGGAGACGGTGCAGGACATCATCTACAGCGATGTGAGCAAGCTGTATGCGGAGAAGTACCGGGCATTGAACCGGCAATATCGCTATGGGTCAACGGCAGGGGTGGATTACTGGAGCACGGAGGACACGTACCGTTACAGCGCCGAGCGGAACCGCAAATACCGGGAGCTGGCGGAGGAGAAGAAGGCGTTGCTGATCGAGCTGCTGGGGGTGGATCTGGAGAAGCTGCGGCAGGAGCGACAGGGCATCCCGGATTACGAGGCGTTGCGGTGGGCGTATCTGCCGGAGGCGAAACGCAAGCAGGTGCAGGACATCGTGCAGCGGTTCCAGGATCTGGAGCAGGCGACGTACGGCAAATACCGGAATTATTACGGCGAGGAACGGTCGGCGGAACTGACGGAGATCAACCGGCAGCGGGAGGCGGAGCTGGCCAAGGTGATGACCCCGCAGGAGCTGGAAGAATACAAGGTGCGCAGCTCGCAGACGGCCCAGCAGCTGAAGTGGAACCTCGCGGCTTTTGAACCCTCCGAGCAGGAGTTCCGGGCGCTGTTCAAAGTGGAGGATGGCTTCAGCACTGTCATGGGGGCGTACCGGTTTGGCGGGCCGGACCCGGATGATCCGGTGGCGCAGAAAAAGTATGCGGATGCGAACAAGGCCAAAGAGGACGAGATGAAGAAGCTGCTGGGCGAGGCACGGTACAAGGAGTATACGCGGGCGCAGGATTACCAGTATCAGGAGCTTTACCGTCTGGCCCAACGCAGCGGGCTGCCGAAAGAGACGACGGCAAAAGTGTTCGACATGAAGGATGCGGCCGAGGCGCAGGTGCGCCAGGTGCGGACGGATCAGAATCTCACGCCGGAACAACGGCAGCAAGCGCTGGTGGAGATCCGAAACCTGACACAGAAATCCATCCAGGATTCGCTCGGAGAAAAGAATTTCAAGCGGTACCAGTCCCAAGGCGGATGGTGGCTGAACAATCTGGCGCCAGAAGTGCGCTCGACGACGGTGATCCGCCAGTGAGGGGTGCGGCAGATATGACAAAAGTGTGACAAATGGGGAAACGGAAGTGAGGCATGATGGGGACAGATGAGAAGCAGGGAGGCTGGCCGAGACAGGGCAGCCGGGAATGGCAAAGGAAAGTGAAGAAGCTATGGAATGGCCAAGGAAAATACTGATCGCCTCGGTCGGGGCGAACATGGTGCTGGGCATCGCGTGGGCGGTGTTAGCGCCGGGGAAAAGCGTGGCTCCAGCGGAGGCGGTGGTGGTCAAGCGGGACATAGCAGCCAGAAAAGCCAAGGCGGCCGCGCGGAAGCCGGAGATGCCGGTGGAGGTGGTGGACAATTCGGCGAAGTTCAATTTTGACTGGGCGGGAGTCGAATCGGAGGATTTCAAGAAATACATCGCCAACCTGCGGGCCATCGGCTGCCCGGAGCTGACCATCCAGGACATCATCCTGGCGGAGCTGGATTACATCTATGAGCCGAAGATGAACGCGTTGAAGGGGCTGAATGTACCGGTGCCAGTGCAGAAGTTCTGGCGTGAAAATGCCCCTTCGCCCAATCCCCAGCGTGCTCCCAATGCTGATGCGGAGGTCAAGCGGCTGTTCGAGGAGCGGCGAGCCTTGATTCAGGAACTGCTGGGCAAAGAGGAGAAGCCGATGCGCACGGCGAACAATTATTTTGAGGACTCGGCGCAGAGCCGGCACGCCTTCCTCTCCGCAGAGAACCTGGAGAAGATGCACCAACTGGAATCCAAGTATGAGAAACTGGGCGGGGCGATGGCGAAGGACACCGGTTATAAGAA
Source organism: uncultured Verrucomicrobiota bacterium (assembly GCA_964589735.1). Lineage (GTDB taxonomy): Bacteria > Verrucomicrobiota > Verrucomicrobiia > Limisphaerales > JAEYXS01 > JAEYXS01. The sequence continues at coordinate 26,216 of CAZPUL010000045.1, forward strand.
CGAGGAGGCGCGGCAGCAGATGCTGGCCGAGATGCGGACCTTTATGAGCAAGGAGGAGATCTTCGAGTATGAGATCCGGACGTCCAACCTGGCCAAGCAGTTGCGGAATTCATTGAAGTCGGCACAGCCAACGGAGCAGGAGTTCCGCGAGATCTTCGCGACCAACTACGAAGCCTACGCGCTGAATGCCACGGGCAAGGCGGAGGCGAAGGAGCTGCAAGCCGCAAAGCAGAAGGCGCAGGAATCCATCCGGAACACCTTGGGCGAGGAGCGGGTCACTGAAATGGAACGCAACCGGGATTACGGTTACCGTCAACTGATGGCGGCGGGGAGCTTCCTGGGTTATGACCGGGCGGCCGCACTCCGGGTGTATGAGATGCAGGGTGATACGCAGAAAGCCCTGCAAGCGATCCATACGAACGTGGAGCTTTCCCCCGAGCAGCGGAACAAGGCGCTCACGGACATCCGTACCGCGGCGGAGAAGACCATCGAGAAAGAGCTTGGGGCTTCGGGTGCAAAACACTATCTGAAGACCGGCGGCTCATGGATCCGCCGGCTGGGTCCGCAAAGCAACACCATGCCTGGACGATGAAAACCTTAACCATTACCCTGTTTTCACTGGGATTGAATGTGCTGCTGGGGCTCGGCGTGATGAACCAGCTCCGGCCGCCCGTAAAAACTGCACCACGAGAAATGACGGACGTGGCGACGGCGAAACCATCGTCTTCGGCAGCGACGGGCAAGACGTCCGCCGAAAAGGTGGTGGCTGAACCGGTGGACAAACCTTTTCACTGGCACATGCTGGAATCGGAGGATTACCGCCAGTTTGTGGCGAACTTGCGGGCCATCAAGTGCCCCGAGCAGACGATCCAGGACATCGTGTATGCTGATCTGGAGCGGTTGCTGGCCAAGAAATTCCGGGCGGTGAACGTGAAATATAAGATCAATCGCGACAATGCCAGCTCGGACTATTGGAAATCGGACGAGGAATTCTTGCTGGCCAAGTACGAGCGGGATCGGGAGGGACGCAAGGTTCATGAAGAGCGACGGGAGTCGCTGATCGCACTGCTGGGCATGGATGCCGAGCAGCAGCGGCGGCAGCGCCTGGGGCTGGCGGATTATGACAGCACCGTGTATCCGTTCATGAACACCCGCGAGACGGCCGCCGTCCGTGATGTCTGGGCCGAATTCAAGGACAAGGAAACACAAGTGAACCGGAAATACGCCGGTTATCAGGGACCGGAGGTGTGGGCCGAATACCATCAACTGGCGCTGGAACGGGATGAGGCCGCATCCAAGGCGCTGTCACCGCAGCAGAAGGAGGAATGGATGTTGCGGGTGTCGCATGTGGCCAACCTGATGCGCAGTTCGCTGGGAGCGTTTGAAGCGAATGAGCAGGAGTTCCGATCCCTGTACAAACTGGAGTATGACCAGTATCTGAAGATCGGGCCATACGCTTATATGGGCAGTGTGGACCCGGATGATGTAGCAGGCCAGGCCTTGAAACAGCAGACGCAACAGGCGAAGGAGGCGGCCATCCGCCAGGCGCTGGGTGAACAGCGTTATGCGGAATACACGATGGCGCAGAGCGGGGATTTCCGGCAACTTTATCAATTCACCCAGAGCACCGGCCTGGAAAAAGTAGCCGCCGTGCAGGTATATCAGATGAAACAGGCGACGGAAGCGGAGATGGGCCGGATCGTGAATGACCAGAATCTTTCACCGCAGCAACGACAGGAGGCGATCGCCGCGGTGCAGCAAGCGACGGCCAACGCGGTACAGGGTGTGCTGGGGGAGAGCAACTTCAACCGCTACCGGACGAGCTATGGCCGGTGGCTGAATACTTCGTCCCAGTCGGCACTGCCGCCCGGGGCGATCGTGCTGCCTAACGGGACGGTCATCATGAAGAAGCCATGAGTGTGTCCGGACAGAAGAGATTCCGGCTTGCCGCCGCTGAAAAGTGGAGGATGATGGCTGATATGCCTTTTTGTTCGTTCAACCGTCCGCACGGCTCCGTGGCTGTGCTTGCGGCCGTGTTTAGCTTGTGTCTGAGTGTGACCCCTGCCCAGGCGGCGGAGGAGACCGGTCCGTTGGCCGGGCATTCCATGCATGGGGATGCCTTCAATGAAGGGCCGCGCCAGAAGGCTTTCCTGATGGGCGAGACGGGACGCATCCATTTTCCCATCACGACGAAATCCGTCCAGGCGCAGAAATTCTTCGAGCAAGGCGTGGGGCAATTGCATGGCTTTTGGTACTTCGAGGCGGAACGGTCTTTCCGCCAGGTGGCCGCGCTGGACCCGGAGTGCGCCACGGCGTATTGGGGCATGGCGATGGCGAATGTGAACAACGTCAAGCGCGCGCGCGGATTCATCGAGAAGGCGGTGTCGTTGAAAGGCAAAGTCAGTGCGCGTGAGCAACAGTGGATCGAGGCACTGGCGGAGTATCGCAAAGAGGACAAGCGCGACGACAAGCAGAAGCGCAAGGATTACCAGGCGGCCTTGGAGAAACTCGTGGCCGCGTATCCGGACGATCTGGAGGCGAAGGCTTTTTGTGCGCTGCAATACTGGGACAACAACAGCAAGGGCGTGCCGATGGGCGACAAGCAGAAGGTGGACAAGATGCTGAACGCGGTGCTGGCCGGGGAACCGCTCCATCCGGTGCATCATTACCGCATCCATCTGTGGGATGATGGCAAGGCCGCGACGAACGCCTTGAACTCGGCCGCGCTCAATGGCTTTGCCGAACCCGATACCGCGCACATGTGGCACATGAGCGGGCATACGTACACGAAGCTTTACCGTTACTCCGATGCTGCCTGGCAGCAGGAGGCCAGCGCCCGCACGGATCACGCCTACATGATGAAGAACCGCGTGATGCCGGACCAGATCCACAATTACGCGCACAACAACGAATGGCTCATCCGCGACCTGAACCTCATCGGGGCGGTGGACCGGGCGGTGGACCTGGCGAAGAACATGATCGAGCTGCCGCGCCATCCCAAGTACAACACGCTCACCAAAGGCAGCGCGAATTACGGTTACCAACGTCTCACAGAAACACTCGTTCGCTATGAGCTTTGGAACGACCTTATCGCACTGAGCCAGACGACTTACCTCGAGCCGCTGGATAACAACGATCACGAAGTGCGTCGCGTGCGGGCACTCGGCACGGCGCATTTCAATCTGGGCAACCCGACCGTGGGCAAGACACAGCTAGCCGCTCTGGAACAATTGAAGCTGAAGATCGAGGCCGATGCGAAGAAGGGTATCAAGACTGAGCCCAAGAAGCCCGAAGGCGAGTATTCTTCAGAGGAGAAAAAAGATGAGGCCAAGCCGCAGGCGGATACGGACAAGGGCAAGACGGCCGAGAAAGGCAAAGCGCCAGCTTCGGCCACCAATAGCATCAGCCGTGTGGCCGGGGTGAACAATGCCATCGCGGAACTGCAAGGCTGGCAGGCTTTGAAGGAAGGGAATGTGAAAGCGGCCCGGGAAGCGTTCGCAAAGGCGAAGGACATCCCGAAGGAACGTCAGGCGCAGATCGAATTGCTGCTGGGTGATGCGAAGAAGGCGGAGCAGCTCGCGCTCGAAGCCATGAAGGGCGCGACGAACCAGGTGCAACCGCTGGCGAACTATGTGGACATCGCCTACCGGAACGGGAACTACGCCGAGGCCTACAAATGCTTCTACCAGTTGCGTGAACTGGCGGCGGAGATCGACATCACCGCCCCAGTCTTCCAACGACTCAAGCCGGTGGCTGCGGACCTGAAGCTGGGAGCGGACTGGCGGCCGGCGTTGAAACGCTCTTGGGACTTCGGCAAGCGCCCGAGCCTGGATGCCTTGGGGCCATTCCGCTGGGAACCTACGGCAGCTCCGGGCTGGTCTTTGCCGGATGCGCAGAATCGCCAGCTCGCCTTGCGCCAGTACAAGGGCAAGCCGGTCATCGTGATCTTTTACCTCGGCCACGGCTGCCCGCACTGTATCGAGCAGCTCGCCGCCTTCGCACCGATGACGGAGGAGTATGCGAAACTGGGCATCTCACTCGTGGCCATCAGCACGGATTCCGTCGATGGATTGAAGGAGACGGCGAAGAAGGCCTCAGCCAATGGCGGCTTCCCCTTCCCGCTGCTATCGGACAAATCGATGCAGATCTTCAAGACGTATCGGGCCTTCGATGATTTCGAGAACCAGCCGTTGCATGGGACGTTCCTGATCGATGGCGACGGGATGGTGCGCTGGCAGGACATCAGCTACCAGCCGTTCACGGAAACGAAGTTCCTGCTGGAAGAGGCGCAACGGCTGCTGGGCAAAGTGCGGACGCCGACGCTGGCGGTTGTGCCGGCCACCGGTAAAGCCGGTGGCGAGTAAACGCAGGACACCCAGTTCGATAAGCGGCTATGCCGGCGCCAGCTCGCGCTGTGATTCGCGGTATTTCCGGGCGTGATCGAAGAATTCCACCGCCACCATGTAGCCCACGCATTCCGCTGAGCCGCAGTTGCACGGGTAGTCTTTGTATTCCTCGAGGTCGAACCCGTAATTGTAGGTCAGTTCTTCACCGGCCTTGATGTCGCGGAGGGCGTGGATCCAGACATGGTCGTCATCATTCTCGGATTCGCAATTGGGCTCGCAACTGTGGTTGATGTACCGGGCGGGGTTCCATTCCACGTTGCCGTTGATGTCGTGCTGGTCGTTCAGCGTGAAGATATAAACGTTCCCGTTTTCGCACTCGCTGGAAGACTCCTCCTTGCTGATGAGCGGCCCGACGTATTCGATGACCTTCTCGCCTTTGCGGATGTCGCGCGCGGCAAAACAGCCGGTGCTATGGATGCTGGAAGTGCGCACTTCCACCTTGGAAGCATCCACTTGCCTGATCAGAGTCTGGTTCTTTTTCTTCGCCACAGGCAGTTCGGTTAACAGGTCTGTCTCACCCGCTCAATCCGAAAACGACAATATCGGATGAAAACGACGCATGATGGCTCTGATAGGCCTTACCGTTTCTGTTCCGCCAGGTGCTTGAGCACGGCGTTGCGCATGGCTTCGGAGGCCTTGGGGGTGTTCGTATGGCCGGCCTTGATGTCGTGATAGATGGCCTTGGGTCCGGCGAAGTTGTTGTAGGCGGCATAGACGCTGGTGGGCGGGCAAGTGCCGTCGATGAAGCCGACAGTGAAGATGCCGCCCGCCTTCGTGCGCGTGGCGAAGTTCATGCAGTCGATGTAACGCGCGGCATTGAGCACCTTCTCATCCGGTTTGCCGTTCTGGTCGTTGGGCACGATCTTCGGCCAGCCATTCACGCGATTGACCACCACGCCGGTGTGATCGCACCCGGCCGGAACACCGGCGGCGATGAAGGTCACGCGGCTATCCAGGCCCGCGGCGGCGATCGCTTGCAACCCCCCTTGGCTGGATCCATAGACGATCACCGTTTTGCCATCCCATTCCAGCTGGGTCGTGAGAAAATCGATGGCGCGTATAAGCCGCAGACACATGCCCATGAAATAAATCGTATCGCGCGAATCACGGCCGAGCGCTCGGTAATCCTTCAGTTCGCCATTGGCCAAGTCTGTGTAAAACTTCTCCGGGTGGCCGTTTGGAATGCCGTGGGCATTGATGTCCAAGGCGAGCAGGCCCTGCTTCGCCCAACCAGCCGCACCCGGCAGACTGGAGCTGCGCACCCCGGCACCATGCACCGTGAGGATGGCGGGCAGACTCCTCGGCTTCGCGCCCTCCGGCCGCGCGAAGTAGCCGGATACGGGTTTGCCGATGCTGGCCGCCTGCAGGTCAAAGCACTCTACCGCAGCCACCGGCGACTTGACCGGTGTCAAATTGGGAGCCTTCGGCACCATGGCGAGTTGCGCTTTCTTCTCGTTCCAGAAAGCGTCGAAATCATCCGGCACGGGCAGGCTGGGTTTGATCTGGGTCGGGTCGATGCCCGCGCCACCGAGGGCATTGAAGGTGAGCTTGTTTGTCTGATAGCTCACGCGGCAGATGAGGAAGCCGGGCTCATCCAGTTGACCGGTGATGGTGGCTTGGCCGTTCTCCAGTTTCGCCTTGCCGGTCTTGGTCGGCGGCACGCCATCCTTGGTGATGGTCCATGACACCTCCACGTCGCTGACGGGCTGCTTGTCCAGCGCGAGCGCGACCAGGAAAGAAACCGTCTCCCCTTTCTTATACAATGCATCTGGCCGGTCTGCGCTGACGCTCAGCACATAGTTGGTGGCGGGCTTGGTTTCCTGGGCGGACAGGTTGAGGAAGCTGCCGGTGAAGAGGAGCGCGGCGATGCCGAAGGAAAGGGCGAACTTGGACTTCATATAGATTGGTGTATTCTCAGACGGTGCGGTTTGCCGGAGCAAGCTGAAAACCGTTCCTTGGACGCCGGGGCGACCGCTTTGATTCGCCGGATTTAACTTTCAATCCTAGCGACTGGGCTTTTCCGGGCTACTACATAATCCGGTTGCCGTTGTAGCCGCTTTGCCGTTGCGCGTTCACCGGCCAGAGGCCACCCTGTGGTGGTAATACAAGCAATGGAGATACTGGAGATACTAAGGTTATGATCACGCCCCCAAACTGGAAGTTGCCGGAATCAATCAGCCACGCCTCGGCCAGTCCACTTACGGCCGTCAACGGATCATCGTGGAGGAAGGCCATCTGCTCATCGTGCTGCACCGGCCGCCGAATGCCGACCAGAGCAATCGCGAAGGCGTCCTGTATTGGCGCAGCCCCGCGGGCGAATGGCAGACCAGCGTGGGCGGACCAGGCCTGGGGGTCTTGAAAACGCACGTGCAACTCTACAACGACCTCGAGACCAAGCTCTCCAAGGAGTATGATGAAGCCATGACTGCCGGACAGTTGTTCGATCTGGTGGAAACACTGACGCCGCTGTCCCGCGCGGCGCGCAACATGCACCAGGCGCTGCAAAATGCTCGTGATGCGGTGAAGGCGGACAAGGCGCTGATCGACATCCGCGATCTGGCGTATGAAGCAGACCGCAACCTGGACTTGCTGCTGCAGGACGTGCGCAACGCCATCGACTACAAGACGGCGCGTGAATCCGAGGAACAGGCGCGCCTTAGCAAGGAGGCCCTGCGCGCCAGTCACCGCCTGAACATCCTCGCCGCCCTGTTCCTGCCGCTGACGGCCATCACGAGCCTGTTCGGTATGAATTTTCACACCGGCTTCGAGAATCGAGGGCCGGTGATGTTCTGGGTCACCTTGGGCATCGGAGTGGTGCTCGGCATGGTCATCAAGAGCTGGGTGACAGGCGGCTCGGCCGCGAACAAGCAAGAGTAAGCAACCTCGCCAAATGACCAGCCTGCCTAGGAAAACAAAAAAGCGTTGAAACAGTTAACCGTTTCAACGCTTTCACGATTTAACTTTTTAACGATTCAACAGCCTAAGCCGTGGCCGTCATCAGTGGAGCGGGCAGGGGCAGATTCAGCCGGGCGAGATTCTTTTCCTCGAACTCACTGCACCAGCCTTTGACTTCGGCTTCGTTGAAGATCTTGCCGATGACGCGGCGGAGCAGACCCTTCAGGTTCGCATTCTCCACGTCACGCAGGGCGCGGATGGCTTCTTCCTGATAGGTTTCCAGCAGGGTATTCGCCCGGTCATCCGCCTTCAGTTCGCGGTAGAGCGTTTCGATGCGTTGGGCAGTGACGCCTTCGAGCGGCTGGCGTTTCCACCATGATTCCAGTTGCGCAGCCGCTTCACCCTTCGCGCGCTCGGAGGCAACAGCGAGGAGCAGGCTCGGACGAATGCCTTCGATATCGTTCGTTTCACCCGTGGCACCAAGATCACTTAGGTCATCGCGGATCTGATAGGCGATGCCGAGGGCCTCGCTGTATTTGCCAATGGCATCGCGGAAAGGCGCGTGATTGTTCGCGTAAACCGCACCGAGACGGAGAGCGACTTCAAAGGCGGGCGCGGTCTTGCGGCGGAAGATGTCCAGCACTTCGGCGGACTTCAGCGGACCGGGATTGCGCGTCCAGCAGAGTTCCGCACCTTGGCCCTGGCAGAGCTGGCGCTGGCCTTCGGAGGCCACCATCAACATCTCGACCTTTTGCGCGGCGCTGACATGGGAGGCACCGATGAGGCGATAGCCTTCACCGATGAGCAGGTCACCCACGTTCAGCGCGATGGCCGTGCCATGTTCCGCATGCAGAGTCTTCTCACCGTAGCGCATCGCGTCGTTGTCCTCGATATCATCATGGATGAGCGAGGCCTTGTGAAAGCATTCCACGGCGACGGCGATCTTCTTGAGATCTTCCGGCAAGGGCGCGTCGGTATCTTCGCGCAGCGCCTGATAGGCAGACACGGCCAGGAAAGGCCGCCAGCGTTTGCCCGCGCGACCGAGCCATTCGCGGGCGATGGTTTCCGTCTCACCTTCGGCCGGTCCCATGATGGACGCGAGCGAATCGGGCGAGAACCACGTATCGACATCGTTGCGTAAGGCCGTGAGGTCAAGGCGGCGGGTCTTGTCATCGCTCGTCAGATGGATGACGTCCCAGACCCAATCCACATCCACCGTGGTATCGATACAGTCATCCTGCAGGAGCGGGATGGCGATGCCGGGCACCGCAGCCGCTTCCATATAAGGGAAGGCGCGTTCCAGCACGCTCAGGCAACTGACCCCCACGATGGCGTCAATTTTGCCGGTCTGGATGAGGGACATGACGATGGCGGAACCTTCCGCCACGAGCACCGCGTAACCAAGGCGTTCGGCTTCGGATTGCAGATCCTGGATCGTGCACAGACCGCATTGCTTGCAGAGCAGGCCGAATTCATCGAAGGGCGCGGGGCACTTGCTCTCCACACGGAGGCACTTGGGCAGGAGCAGGAGGCGGCGTTCGTAGGGGATGCTGGCGAGCGTCTCGCGCCAGACCTCGTTGTTCAGCAGCACGCCGATGTAATCGCGGTAAATGGGATCGAGCTTGAGCTGGGCGATGAGCGTGTCCGCATGGACTTTGAGGTCTTCCATCGGCACGGGCGGCACGAACTGGGTCTCCGCCACGTATTGCCGGACGGCTTTTTGCACGTGATCGCGCTGGATCTTCGTCTGCGGGATGTTCTTCTTCGGCGGACGAATCCGCTGAGGCGGCACCGGACGCGGGATGATGAGTGGCGCGGTTTGCATGGTCGTCAGGTTGCTTCGATTGACGTTCAGACGCTCGGACCCGTTACGTAAATTCAACTAACACCGGCATTTGGAACGAGTTTTTCGGCTTTTGGACATTATTCAAGGATACCCGCCATGGGTCGAGCCTTTTTCCGAATTTGGCAAGGGGGTAACAAGAAGGGGTCTAAGGCTTTAACCACAGCCCCGACTGTAGCCGGGGTGAAATGGACATAGATAGACACAGATAGGGGACGGGGTAGGGACGCGTTGCCGCGAGTTCCTACTTGGCTTTAGGTCTTCGGCCCCTGTGCTGCCAAAGCCGCGTTCGCTTTGGCCTTCGCCTCTTCGGCGCGGCGGGCGATCTCCTCGGGGGATGGCAGGGACATGAGCACCTCGGCGGGAATGTCGCCCGATTGGGCCAGCTTTACGAGGCACTTCTGCCGTTCGGAGAGCGCCTTGTCGGCATCGCGTTCTTTGCTAAAGCGGGATTGGGCTTTCTCACTACGTTCGCGGAGCATGTGATAGACATCGCCGCCCAAGAGGGCCGAGATGTCGATTTTCATCTTCTCACGGTTAAGGTCGCTATCACTGACGATGTCGCCATTGATCGGTCCCGCTTTGTATTTGGGGAACATGATGGCGGCCTCCGGGCAGACACGGGAGCAGGCGGGGCAGTTGGTCTTGCAGTTGTCATTGTTCTGCACCTGGATGCGTTGGCCGCCATCCATACCATAGACACCGAACAGACAGAAACTCAGGCACTGCATGCAGTTCGTGCAGCGGTCGTAATCGATGACCGGGAACCACGGCTTCCAATCGCCCTGCTTCACTGCGCCAGCGGTCGCGCGCACGCCCTCTACCTTGGCCACAACCTGGTCCGGGGCGGTGTCTTCCAGATTCTCAAACCGTACGGAGACCTGGCCGGTGGAATCCGTGGTCGTCTCAGGCTTTTGCGCGCCGAAGCGGCCCAGCACCAGCACGGAACTCTTATCCGCCGGAGCCACGGCACGTTCACTGCCTGCGCGAGTCACAGCATACCCTTGCCCCAACAGGGTGCTCAGGACGGAGAAACGCTCCTCAGAGGCGAGGGCGGTGGCCCCATTGCCCTCATAGAGGACGATCCGCAAGGTGGTTTGATCGATGAGTGCCATGTGAAATAGGTTTTAAGGGCTAGGCCGCAGCGGCTTTTGGGGCATCGGCGGCGGTGACTTTGCCGATGGGAACGTTTGGTTTCAGTTCCGCGCTCAGGAGACTGGCGGCGACTTCCTCCGCCGGTTGCACGCGCATGTTCAGGACTTCCGTCTTATCGAGCGGCAAGGGCGCATTGGCGGCGGCGAAGAGCCACTTCACCGCGCGCGGATAACAGGCGGCCACTTTGATGGCGTTCCCTTGCGTGAGCCGTTGCAGGGCGGGATCGCGGCGGGCGGACATCTCGCAGAGATCGGCCACGGCCTCGAAGGGCACACCCGATTCGCACAGCTTGCGCAAGACAGCTTCCTTCACTTCCTTCGGCACGACCTGTGCGTAGTGACAGTGACAATACAAGATTTGCGGCGTCTGGGACATGTCGGGAGTGAACTTACCTACAGCCGGGGAAATTGCCAACCGGAGGTTTACGGGAAAATTTTAACTAGCAATTGGCTGGGTGCGGTTGTGCCGCGTGATGGTTTAAGTTATTTTTAAGGCCGATCGAGCACGTGTGATTGAAGGAGCCATCAGATTCAGCCTTCAAACGGAGCATTTCGCATGAAAGTGTTCCATGAGGAACTATTGCGCCAGGCTGCCGAACCGAATGGCGGCATGATCAAGTTCCTGCTCAATGAACAGGGCCTCGCCTTTCTGCCGGTCACGCAACAGCATCGGGACCTGAGATTTCCCGGTCTGATCTATGAAGATGATTATCAAGGGAATGCGCTGGCAGGGACATTTCAAAATGGCAAGGTGGAGATACGTTACCATCGGGCTTTCTCAGATGAGCGGGTGAAAAACCTATGGCGACTGGCGGAGGCCGCGTTGCCTCAACTCGCTGAACTGGTCCAGACTGTGGGATATCAAGGCCGGCCGGTGAAGTGAGCTCGGATAGCCTCGAATACGCCTGCGGTCGTATCCGTCCAAAAACCAGGAAAGGATGGGTAACAACTTAAGATGAAACAGCTCTGGTGGTTGATGCTACTGATGGTGTGGGTGTGCGGCTGCAGCACGCCGCATATGCCTGTTTTGTCCAAGGCAGAGGCGCTGGCCCGCGCGGAGGTCAACCGGACACCGGGGCCGCTGGCCAAAGGAGAAGTCCGCCTCGAATTACCCGCCAGCAGCATGGGCACCGGGCCGCACGATTTTTACAATCTATACGCGCAATACCACGAAGGAAGCCAGGTGCGCTATGGCCTGAGCATCGCCACCTCGGCCCGGCATGCCGACCAAAACACCACGGTGCTGGTGAATGGACTGGGGGTTCTGGGGACCAGCAAGCAAGTGGAGGTGAAATTGTGGCCGGTGGGCAAGATCAACTACCTGGAGGTGGCGTTGGAGCGTGAGTTTGTGATGCAGTCGGCGATCAGCGGCCGGTATTTCACCTTGAGCAGCAAGCGTGGCGGCACGCAGGAGTTCGCGGTGCCGGACTGGATGTTCGCCGCCTTGCTGGAGGCGCTGGACCGGCGGTTGCCGGAAATGCGTGAACTTTCCTACAACGTGCAGGAGGTGATGTACCGCTCTGATCACCGCCGCAACCATGTGAACCGGCATCCCGATTTGCCGGAGCATGTACGGGAAGCGATCCTGGATGGTGAAGTGACGGTGGGCATGACAGCGGAAGATGTGCGCGCGAGCATGGGCGAGCCGGAGATCGTGACCCATGGCCAGGATGAGCAAGGGTCCTTTGAGCTCTGGCAGTATCCCGGTGGCCGGCTGATGATCGAGAACGGTGTCGTCACCGGCTGGGAACGGGAGTGACGGCTCTATTTTCCCGGTGTTTTTGTAATTTCCGGCGGCAATGTGCCGGGGTATAAATGTCAGTGTATGGGAATCATCGCCATTCTGATCATTCTGGCCGCCGGCTTCCTGCTGGTGCGGATGCTGGCCGGTGGCGGGCGGGATTACATCGACAGCGTGCTATGATGGCGATAGCGGAGATTGAGCGTTTGATTTGCGAAAAGAAAGACTGCTCTAGATAGCTACCAGAAACATGAGGCGTGTTGAGTAAAAGGCAGCCGCAGCGAAGAATTTCTGGGTATGCAAATGTAAGTAAAGGCTATTGACTGTTTAAAAAGATGAATATTTTAAGTTGTGTGACACAAAAATTTATATCTGAAAAAACCTACTACTGCATATCCACACCCCAGCTCAGTATTTTAGAAATCTCGTCTAAATTGACCTTTCCTAAAGCTGGGCGTCTCATACAAGAAAATGGACTTTTATCGATTTCATTCGACCTGGAACCAGTCGAATGTAGGAATAATTGACAAATTGTCATCCCTGGCTTTATGGCAATTGGAATTTCACCTACGTTTGTCAGCTCAAGCGTTAAACAACCTGTAAATCCCGGATGAACTCCCGCAGCTGTAGCAATGATTAAGCCTCTTCTTCCCCAAGATGATCTTCCTATTACATAACCTGCCATATCTGTTGGCAATCTAATCCACTCTAAAGTAACACCTAATACGAAATTTTTGGGATGCAAAATAAATCGACTCCCAAATGAAACGTAATGAGATTTCACCAGATCGGCTTCACTAGCACTGCTAGAGCCAGGAAGAAAATCGGCTATCATCTCCAGCTGTTTGGCGCTTAACCCGGCTTTCCTGCCAGCAAGGTTTAATTCGTCTTCGACCTCCAAAATGGGAATTTTACTCTGCCTCATCGTCGAAAACCATGTACCCAAGCGCATATCTATTGAGGCAGCGCCGCTGCGTTTTAACTCATCAAGATCCGGGCGCGGAGCAATTAATAAAGGGTCGGCAATATCCTCCTCGGCTTGAGAGAGCATTCGATTGGCTATCTGATTGGCTTTAAGCATTTTTAGCCTCGGCTAATTTGAGTATTTGCTCGATCTCTAATACTTCAATATTCTTGAGAACCAGTTCTTTTAACGCGCGGTTCTTGTCAACCATCTGCGGTTTATCGTTCCAAAAATTTTTATCATGAAAGGCAATCCAAGAAGCGTTAAGGATATTTGTTAAACTAAGCGACCCAATTGAAGGAACTACATATTTGTAATCAGATAGAATTTTATCCCGTATTTTAACGTCAAGAATAGGCACTGCTGCCTTAGAAAGTATCTCCTCTGCTTCAGCTATCATTTCAGCTAAAAGCGCTTCAGTTGCCCCATCAGCCAATGACAATAAAAACTTTCTCCCACTTTCACCTTCATAAGGCTCTGCCATGTTTTCAAATAAATCTTCGTAGTTGTTAGGCGTGTTATAGTTGGATGGTTGTTTCAATTTAAAACGCACTGAAGCCTTCTTAAGGTTTCGAACTCTTGTTAAAATATTGGGATACAATACCGTGCGATGACCTTCGATCTGAGGTGAAATCAGGTAGGCAAAAGCATGCAGATAGGATTCATCAAATAAGTAATATCCAATAAAATCGCAAAACGATTCTTCCAGTTGTTTTAAAGCCCACTGCGCCGGTTGCGCTATGGTTCTCTTTACAAAGAGGTTATCCTCCAAATTGTTTGCGGTTATATTGTGAGAGGGATATATTTCATTATATTTCTTTGCATTGCTTTTGATCAACTGTAGCAATTGCAACTCTACATTCTGTTGGTATTTTTTTTGTAACCATTTTGAGCGCCAAATAGTGTGACCCAGCTCATGACCGGCAAGTGGTATTAGTAGTGGATTTGATGATTCAGGTGCCGGGAAACCAATTAAAACATAATTAGGAAGCCAGTTAATATCACGGTATGTAAATGGGGGGTATTTTTCCCATTCGCTTGATAAAATTAAGCGCGTTTTTTCCCCGAGCACTTTCTGAGCTATCCTCAATAATGGGCCGTATACTTCAAAAGCATTCCTGATATTTGTAGACCTTAGTATGAAGCCTAGAATCGGTAGATATGTGAATAGATCACTTAACGCTTCGGAACAGAACCCATAAGAAATCTCTTTGGATTTCCCTGGGGAGAGTGATTTTATTTTAATCTCATGCTCAATAAATTTCTTCTCTATCTGGATTAGCGCTTCTTTAGAATGCAGGTATGGAAATTCGGCCCCTTTTATCCGGGAGATTTCGTTTAAGACCGCAGTCAACCTGCAAAGAGAATAATTTATCGGTGACACATTCAGCTCCTAAATGGATGTGTGGGAGGCATCTCATATATGGACTGATTTATTGCTGAAGATGCTTTAGACAGAGCCATGCAAAAATCTCTCATCCGTCTCAAACTTTCGTCCTTCGTTGAGTCGGTGTTTTCTAAGATGTTTGCCACAGATAGCGCTTGAGAGATTAGCTCGCTTACTGTGGTGGGTTTTTTCCCTTCTGTTTCATCAATTGCGTAAGAGACCACAGCAATCGAGAGAGAGTCCACAAAAATGTTTTGCGCGGGGACAGCTTCCTTGCTTTGAAATGCGGTTTTTAAAATGGCAGCCAATTTTCTTACTGAAACAAGCCCAATGCCCCTGCCTTCAATCATTTCGTCGAGTTCGTTTGCTGCTTCTAAAGCAAGCAGCGGAAGATCGACTGTGGCCGTGTCCATTTCCAAAGTTTCATTTTGAGCGTTCATATTTTTACATTTGAATGATTCGTTCTTTTTTCACCAGCGTCCCTTCTCTTATGAGGCTACGAATCGCTTCCGCTAATAATCTCTCAACTGCTTCCGAGCGAGTGTTTCCAAAGTATCCGGTATCAACAATTTTGTCCAAATCATCTCTAACTGTTTGCGTGGTCGTAATGGTTATTTTTATCGCCGGGTTAGGATTTGCAGGTCTAGGCATACATTTTAAGCGATTTTACCCCATAAATATATGATAGATATAGCATTGATATGGTACAAATCAAGCAAAAATTTGCTCCGTAAGTTGTTTGTGTTGAGAATGTTAAAAAGCCCCGCAAGTTTCCTTGCGGGGCCTGAATTGATTCAACGCTGCGTTTAGGCCTTGTTCAACTGCACCTCGGTATCGTAATCGAGTGGCTTGACCTCGCGGCCTGAACCATCGGTGACCTTGCGCGTCTTCTCGTTGAAGTAGCACATGGTGCCGAGGCGGTCGCTCATCTCGGCGAGCGAGATGACGGTCTGCACGCGCACAGCCAGCTCGATGCCGGCGTTCGCCTGCTCCAGCCCGCGGATGGCGGCGAACCAGTTCTTGTGGTGGTTCGGCACGTTTTCGCCCGGGAAACCTTCGCTGGTCTCCGGATCGATCTCGTCGGCGAACGGACGTTCGGGTTTCAGTTCCACCTTGTTGCCGGCCATGGTGAGCGTGGCGTGGTGGCCGCGGATCATCTCCTGCGTGCCTTGTTCATTGACCGTGCTGCTGGTGATGTGCATCACGTAGCCGGCCGGGAACTCGGCGATGAGCTGGATGATCTCCTGCACGTCGCGCTGGTACTCGGTGTTCTTGTCCGCCGGGCGGCCGTCCTTCTTGAGGTCGGTATTGAACTTCCGGCTGCCCACGGCGGCGACGCGCACGGGGAACTGCGGATTGCCCGTGGCGAGCATGTACGGATGCAGCTTGTGCGGGAAGAGGTCGCCCAGGAGACCGGAGCAGTAGGGGTAGTATTTGCGCCAGCGGAAGTAATGGTCCGGATTGAAGTCCGTGCTCTTCTTCACCCCGGAGATCCAGGTCTTCCAGTTGATGTCGTCTTTGGTGCCCCAAGCCTGGATGGGATAATTCCATTCACCGTAGGGGCTGTTGCGCATGTAGGAGCCCTGGCTCATGACGATGGGGCCGATCTTGCCGGCCTTGATCCATTCAGCGGCCTTGTGCCACTTCTTGTCCGAGCACCCTTGGGAACCGACTTGCAGGATCTTGCCCGTCTTCTTCACGGCATCATAGATCTGGAAAGCCTCGCCGAGGTAACGGGTCATGGGCTTCTCCACATAAACATGCTTGCCGGCGTTCAGGGCGTCCACGGAGACGCGCGTGTGCCAGTGATCAACGGTGGCGCAGACGATGGCATCGACATCCTTCCGTTCGAGCAGCTTGCGGTAGTCCTCGTAGGATTCGACTTTGGCATCGGAGTTATCCTTGAGGATGAAATCCTTGGCCATGGCGGTGCGGTACTTGGAGACATCGCAGACGGCCACCTGGGCGATGTTGTGTTCGCCGGCCTTTTCCTTCATCTGGCGGACGTGGGCGTTGAAGCCCTGGCCACCGATACCGATGAAGCCGACATTGATGCGGTCGTTGGCGCCGATGACGCGGCCGGTCGAGGGGGCCTTGTTCTGGCCATAGACCGGGGTCTTGAAGGGATTCGCGGCGACGACGGCCGTGGCGACGGCCGCTTTCTTGATAAAACTCCGGCGGTTATCGCCGGACGAGGGGTTGTTCGTTGATTGCGACATAAAGCCTGTATTTCTTTCGGGGATTAACGGGTGAGGACGACGTTACTCCAATCGTCAGCCGGGTCAATCTTGAACAATGAGACGAAGGCGGCGGGGGGTGATATTCAATCAATGCGGGTGTAACCGCTTGATGCCAAGCAACAAAAAAGGCCGCTCATAAGAGCGGCCGGAGAAAGGAGAATGACGCGGCGGTAAATCAGCCCAAGTAGCAATCCACGCGGATGATGCGGGCTTTGGCTGTGTGGGATTGCTTGGCGCGCAGGACTTGCAAGGCCACAGGCGCGGTCAGCGGACGGAAATCAACGGACAGCGACTGGTCGCCACCGGTGACGGTGGACCACAGGGAGGCCAGCTTCTGGGCTGTAGCTTTTTTGGCCATTGAGAACGCACTCATGGTTAAGGTAATTGGACGACTCCTGTCAACCTAATCACCTCGGCCTAATCTGCCTATACGTAATAGGCCGTAATTTGCCCTCCGCGGAAACCCAGAAAAGCACTCCGCTGATTTATGCGGAAATGATGCCCTTACGGATGGCGAACTTCACCAGATCTGTCTGCGTGTGGAGGTTCAGCTTGCGCATGAGGTTGGCGCGGTGCGTTTCCACCGTGCGCGGGCTGATGAAGAGCTTCTTGGCGATCTCCGCCGTGGTAAGTCCCTCGGCGGCAAGCTGGAGCACGAGCCGTTCGCGCTTGGTCAGCGTGGTATAGACGTCCTCTTCCGTCTCGCCGGGATGGGTGACGTAGCCAGCCAAGGCGCGTTCGGCCAACACCGGGCTGAGGTAGCGGCGGCCGGCGAGCACTTCGCGGATGGCCTTCACCAGTTCGTCCGGGGTGCAGTCCTTGAGGAGATAGCCGGAGGCACCGTAGCGCAATGCTTCCATGACGTAGGGTTCATCCGAGTGCATGCTCAGGATGATGACCTTGGTCTTGGGGGAATCGCGGCGGACCTGCCGGATGACCTCCAGCCCGTGCAACCGCGGCAGCATGAGATCCAGCAAGAGGATGTCGGGCTTGAGTTTGTCGGCCAGTTGCACCGCCTCTAGGCCGTCGCTTGCCTCGCCCAACAGTTTGAAATCCGCCTCGCGTTCCAGCATCAGTTTGATGCCTTTGCGGACGATCACATGATCTTCGGCCAGAATGATTGAAACCATTGCCTGCTCCACGATTGTGAATCTGCCCGCAGGCAAATTCAGCATTTTTCCCCAGCGACCGTGCTCACGGCCCCGCTGCTCTGCGGGCCAACACCCGGCGTTGAAAGTAATTGAGTGCGAATATCCGGGATATGCCTCGTAGTTACGTTTTTAGCGTAGTCCTGATGGTTTGGCAAAGCAAACCTAAGTCTAAGGCAACTTTTCTTGCTCTCGGCCCGACCGTCGGATTCGAACCGGGCCGAGGTCTTTGCCTCTAATTCCCGGGCCGGACGAGGACCCCGGCCTGTCCCCGGCTCGCCGCCACGGCACCGCCGGCTGGCGTAAAGTCTATCGTCACACTGCCATGGTCGCTTACGTAATAGGTCGTCCACGGTCCTTGGGCCAGCCGGGCGCGCAATTCCGGTCCGGCTTGTTCGTGCGCGGGCTGCAAGGCACAGGTCACGATCACCACCGCCGGTTGGATCACCGCCAGCAGTTCCTCCATCAACGGTTCCTCCTTCGCCGGGATGCCGGTCACGACAATCTCCGCCCGCAGCTCAGGGTGCCGCTCCCGCAAGGCTTTCTGCCCCGGTCGCCCCAGGTCTGAGAGCAGCAAGACCCGCACGCCCTCGAATTCACCGCGCAAGACCACCGCATTATCATCGCCGGAGCTGAAGCGGTCGGTCCCCGCCGGATGCAAGACCTGCCACGGCCCCACCCGGCTGCCGTTCGTGATGACGTGATGCACCCTTCCGCCCGTGCTCCAGTTCGTCACCATCTGCCGGTAACCCGGCGAGCGGGAGGGGACCGGGCTGGTGAACAATTCGTGCACCGCATAATCCCCGGTCAAAGCCGGCGCGCCGCCGACGTGTTGCGCGTCACCATGGGTGAGCAGCAAGGCGGGCACCTGGCGAAGACCGCGGCTTTGCAGGTAGGGGTTCAACGCTAATTCGTAACCGGACGCATTGCCTGCATCGATCACCAGCGGTTCGTGCCGCTGTCCGCCTTCGAACACCAGGGCATCCCCGCCGCGCACATCCAGGATAGTGAGCCGGAGTTCATTCTGCTGCCCCTGCCAGCCGTGCGCGAGCAAGAGCAGGAGGGCGAGCCCCGAGCCGCCCGCAAGCCGCCAGCGCCAGGGAGATTTCCATTCCCAGGCGAAGCTGCTGAATAAGAGGGCGTAGTAGCTGAGGAAGATCCCCGGCCCAGGTGCCTGCACCGGCCACCATGCTCCGGGCAATTGGGCGAACCATTCGCTGCTTGCCACCATTTTGTTCATCAGGAACCAGGCCGCGTGGTTGAACAGTTCCGCCACCGGCAGGCACCAGGCCAGCAGCAAACTGCCGAAGGAAGCCATCAACGCCAGACTGCTCAGCGGCACCAGCACCAGGTTCGCCAGCAGCGAGACCGGTGTGGCCATGTGGAAGTAATAGGCGATCAGCGGCAGCGCCCCCAGCCACGCGGCGAAGGAAGTCACCGCATTCATCGTCACGAACCGCACCGGCCAGTCGAGCCAGCGTTGCCAGCGTGGTCGTAACTCTTCCGGCAGCAGCGGGTCCGGCTGGAACTGGCGTTTCCGCCATTCCTCCACCGGCGGCACCAGCAAGCCCATGCTGAACACCACCATGAAGGAGAGCTGGAAGCCGGGTTGAAACAATTGCTGCGGCGCGAACCCCAGGATGATCAAGGCCGCCGCCGCCAACGAGTTCAGCAGATTCGCCGGCCGCTCCAGCATCCACCCGGCTCCGACCACCGTCATCATGATCGCCGAGCGTACTGCGGAAGCCTGCCAGCCTGTGGCCGCCGTGTAGAACCACAACAGCGGGATCAGCACCGCCCCGCAGGTCCAGCGCGGCAAGCCCGCTCCGCGCAACAGCTCCACCAGCATCAGCGCGATCAACGCCACATGCAGTCCGCTGATCGCGAAGATATGCATCGTGCCGGAACGGATGAACGGCACCGACACCACCTCCATCAATCCCGCCTTCCAGCCCAGCCCCATCGCCTGCAGGAGCATCACATCGCGGTCCTCCGGTGGCAGATCCCCTTGCAACCGCCCCATCGCCCAGCGGTGGAACTGGTCTGTGACCGGCGGTGCTGCGTTTGTCGCGGGTATCTGCCAGTCCTCCACGCCCCGGGTTTGCAATTGGTAATGCACGCCTTCCCGCGCCAGATACGCGCGGAAATCCAATGCGCCCGGGATCGCCGGCTCCTTCGGCGGCGCGATCCCGCCCGTCACCTGCACCACCTGGTTGCGCTGCAAGTTCTCCGGCGGTGCGTCCGGCGTCTGGATGAAGACCGTGCCCTCCGCTTCCGCCCACACGCCCTTGCGCGCGACCCGCTCCACCGCGAGCAAACTGCTGAACTGCAGCTTCACTCCCTGCTTCGTCTCCACGAACCGTTCGCGTGGCGCTTCCGCCAGCGTGCCCTCCACCGTCACGATCTCCGGCTCTTCGCCTAACACCACCCGCAGATCGTGCTCGGAGAAAACTTCCTGGCGCCAGAGCAGATTGCCCCAGCCGACCGTGAAGATCAGCGTGCCGAGCAGGATGAACCGCCGCTGTTTCCGCCAGACCAGGGCGCACACCAGCGCCGCCAGCCACAGCCACCGCATCCCTCCGTGGACACCGAGCGCATCGCCTGTGACGATGCCTCCGGCCAGACAGAATAACACGGGTGCCAGTGGCCACTTCAAAGGCCCGACCTCCTCATCCGTTTATGCTACGCAGACCATTCTGCGCGCGCCTCAAAAAATGAACGCGCAACTCCCTCCCCGCAAGTCTGGAATAGTTGTCCACTCTTTCCCATAAGTCCGATTTGTCCCATCAGCCCCATAAGACCTATTCCCCCAAAGTTTGAACTTTGAGCTTTATTTATCGTTCCCCGAAATGGCCTGCCATCCAGTTTGTTTGATGTGACACTCTCACGATAGCATCCTGTTCTGCGGCACTCTAGCCACCAGTCCAC
>CAZPUL010000046.1:0-45176 GCA_964589735.1 uncultured Verrucomicrobiota bacterium
TAAGAACTGAGAATTGGTCTTCCGCCTCTCCTTTACCAGCAGCGAGCTGCCAGCACGCTAAATCTCCCACATCCCCACCACTCAAACCACCACTATTTGTTGTCTAAAAGCGACATTTTCCCCAACCCCTTCAAAGAGAAGAAAATCCAATCGAAGATTTCCATTTTTTAGCCTTCCGAAAACCCGCCCGTGTTTACTTAGTAAAAAGAAAACCTTCCACCTTTGTTGGCCTGTCGGTGCCACCGACTCCTTTTAATCCTCTCTAAACCCCTTCTCCGCGCTCTCCGTGCCTCCGTGGTTCACTCACCTTCCCAGTTACGCATCACGCATCACCTGTCACGAGTTGCATTTCCCCTGCCCATCTTGTGAATCCTGTCTGAAAAATCCCCAGCTCACATTCCCATTCGCGTTTTCTGCGTCGTTCGCGATCACCCCTCCCAACGTAGCGCATGCCTCTGGCTTGCCGTCTCGCAGTCCGTCCCAGCTGCGTTTCCTACGTAGCGCACGCTTCTAGCGTGCGGGTTACGCTGCATCCCTGCTGCGTTCCCCCTCCAAATGGAGCGCGCCCGTCTCGGGCGCAGCAACTCCCCTAAGCACCGCCAGCCCACCCTCGCAAAAAAAACACCCGCCAAAAAATTCCCCTCCCCTCACTCAACCCAGCAAGCGTTGTCCACCGACGTCAAGGAGCGCGGACTACCCTGGGTCACCGCCCGAAAACCCCTCTACTCTGAAAGAGTTGCATCCTTCCATCCGCTCACACTTGCTTCCGTGCTCCACGAGCAGTATGAGATTTGGAAGCCAGCCAGCCAGCTCATAAGAACACCTCCGCCACACCACACTTGCACACACCATGAACCGCTTCATCCTTTTACTGGCCCTGTTGTGCTGCGGTTGCACAAGCTCGCGTTTGGAGACACGGCGGGAGACCCTCACCCTTGCCTATCAAGACACCTCGCGCCCCCTGCCTGAGCGTGTGGCCGCCTTCGATGCCCTGCTCGCCACCTTCACCACCGGCACCCGCGAGACCACCATCGACCGCTACACCAGCTCCGTCTCCGTCATCAAAACCCGCATCGACAGTGTCATGCTCGACGACGGCACTTTCATCCCTGGCCAGCACTTCTCCCTCCTCCTGCGCGCCCCCGATGACAGCGACCGCTGGCTGCCCCTGTACAAAGACCATATTCATTACCCATCCCGCTGAAAGAGTTTCATCCGCCGCCCCAAATGCTGGCCCTCCCATCGGAGCGCCGGCCTCCGGACCGGCTGGAGCGCGCCTGCCTGCCCCGTGCTTCAGTCGGGGTCTCGCCCGCAGTCCCGCATGCGGGACCCCTAAGCACCACCAGCTCACCCTCGCAAAAAACCTTCCGCCAAGAATTCCTCCCCTCAACAAACCCCCGCCATCCCGAAAAGGGATGCCAGAAAGTAGCCGGGGGTCGAACCCGCCCAAGCGGGTGACACCCCCGGTCCAAGCCCCAAAACCCAGCACCCTGAAAGGCGTGCCAGACACTCTTCCTCCCCGTGCAATAAATTCATTGCGCAATAAATTTTTTGCAAAACCACCAAGCGCCGCTCCCCCCAGCGAACCTGCACTAAGTGCCAACTCATCCCGGCTTGAGTCGGGAAGGCCCCATGTCATATCAGCTGATGGAAGCCGAACTTCGGCCAACGCCCAAGGTAAGGCCACCCCGAAGAATCAAGGGCTGAAAGCCCGCTTCATCTCGCCCCACTTTCCAATACAGACAGCACAAAAAAGCCAAACCCGACATAAGCTGACAACACCTCAAATCGACGGACCCAATAGAGACAAATTCCGCTTCGCCGAAGAAACGAGTTTTTCAGGTATTTGGACACATTTTGCCTGCAACTGCGACTTCTTGAGCTGCGAATTTGATCACGCTATCAAAGCCTGCTTCAATTTGCGCTGCTGCAACAGCCATTCCTTGAAGTCTCCTAGCATGGCTCAGCCTCAAGTATGGGTTCGTTTCGTTAGTAAGCTCTTGGATTCCTTGATGAAGCTTTTTTCTCCTGACGTTCGGTAGTCTCAAGCCTTTTGTTGTAATGGTAACACCTGTTACAATGCGCGGCTGTCCAGGCGCAAAATGCTTTCGCTTATGCGAAGTCAGGCCGTAGCTCCTAATTATCATTGCGACTTGATTGTTGAACTCGGGCGAAGCTTTTGCTCCAGAAAAACTCATATCATCAACAACACATGTCATCTTGACCTCACGGTCGTTTGCCAAGGCATTGATTTTATCGAACATTTCGCGATATGCGAAATATGCTAGTATAGTGCTGGATTTTCCACCGGTTGGCAGGTGACCTCGGAAGGTAGTAAGCTGGGTTAAAAGCCAGGAAACATCGGGAGAACAGCAAAAGCTCGATTCAAAACAATTGTAAACCTTGGCCGCATCTGATCTGGGGAAGAACTTCCTAATGTCAATTTTAACCATTTGCTGAGAACAGTCATGCTGTCTGGCATTGGTAATGTAAGAACGCCCCTTGTAAGCCGAATGCAAGTAGTCTGGCGGGTCAATTCGTTGTAGCAACGTTGCTATTTTATGCTGAGCTTTCTCCAGTTGTTTTTTAGGACGCTCAACTGTGCGTTTTTTGCCTTTCAACTGAAATACGCTGTAGTTTTGTTCGGGATTTTTAGCGATTGCCATGAGCAAATCCAACGGAGCATCCAACAACTCCGCCAGAGTCTTTTTGCGCTCCAACTTGTAAAAGGGAGAAGCTTCAATCGCGTAACCCATATCAAGACTTCTGATCAACTGCAGTGATCGTATTTAGCCAGTCGAGCATCTTGACGGCCTTCTCAGCTATTGGGTGAGGATTCGTTCTTTTCCCTAAGGCTTCGCTTTGTTCCGCAAAATAAAGCAAAGATGACTTGGGGATTTTGAAATACGACGAATACCTACCCAAAACTTCTAAGGTCACCGTCTTTTTGCCTTTTTCAATTTCGTTGAGATACGAATTTGAAATCCCCAAATCCGCAGCCAACTGCTTCTGGCTGACATTGTGGTAAACACGGATCAATTTTAGGGCATTATTTAACATATCATCACTTTCAAGAAATTGTTAGGGAGAGAGGTCTCGATGGTCAGTTGACT
Source organism: uncultured Verrucomicrobiota bacterium (assembly GCA_964589735.1). Classification (GTDB taxonomy): domain Bacteria; phylum Verrucomicrobiota; class Verrucomicrobiia; order Limisphaerales; family JAEYXS01; genus JAEYXS01. The sequence continues at coordinate 3,114 of CAZPUL010000046.1, forward strand.
GCCACCCCTTGCGAGAAAACAGATCAACAATCGTGACTGTTAGCCGCATGATCCAAGGATTCACCAAGATGAAACGCAAGCAGCGCTTCAAATAGGACTTCAACCCTTTTGCAGACCCCCCGCGTTGTTGATGGTTAACTTTTTTGTGGATAACCGCTTTGGCTTTTTTGCCAGAGCGCCTACTCAGTTTTTTGTTACTCATAGTTTCAGTCCCCTCCGTTCACTATGAACATTGGGCTGTCGCAAACTGAAACTGCCGGGTATCAACGCGAGCTTTGCTCTCCCCACAGACGCCGCGACTCTGTCGCTCGCGGCAGTTAGTACTACTCTGGACCGTATACATACACATAGACGAGGAGCGTCACATGCTGGCCCGAGAAGTTTTTTGAAGGCTTACGCCTTCGCGACACTTTTTTCAAAGTGCCAAAACCAACTATGTTATTTCAAAGAACAACAGGTTGGCAGCGACATACCGGCTATCAACCATCTTGGGTGAGAATACATCCTTTAGGAAAAATGGCAAGAATTTATTTCGCTTTGAGCGAACTATCACACATCCTGAAGGTTGGTATTTCAAGAACACCACTATTAGTAGTGTATCCAACCTTCGGCGAATACTGTTTTTTGCGGGGCTATTTGTTGCAAACCCCGCTTACCTCTTGACGCTCTATCCATTCAACTGTATTTAACCAAATAGTTAAATACAAATTCGCCCAAACCCAAAATGCCCACCGACCACCTCAGCGCCACCTTCGCCGCCCTGGCCGATCCCACCCGGCGCGCGATCCTCTCGCGCTTGGCCACTGAGGGTGAGGTTTCGGTGAATGACCTTGCTGCGCCGTTTCGCATGAGCCTCCCTGCCGTCTCCAAGCACCTGAAAGTGCTGGAACGCGCCAAGCTCATCACGCGCGGTCGCAACGCCCAATGGCGACCCTGCCGCATCGAGGCCAAACCCATGAAAGAAGCCGTGGACTGGCTCGAACACTACCGCGTCTTCTGGGAACAAAGCTTCGACCGCCTCGATGACTATCTGAAAGAACTGCAAAAAGAGCACAAAACGAAATGAACTCCTCTCCTCAATCTGCCGCTGCTGCGAATGCCGGAACGGTCACCGTCTCCCGCACCTTCGCCGCCCCCGTGGACCGCGTCTGGCACGCCCTCACCTCGCTCGATGCCCTCCGCTTCTGGCTCTTTCCCATGACCGGTTTCAAGCCCGAGGTCGGCTTCGAATTTGAATTCACCTGCCCGGATGGCAAAGGCAACGAATTCCTCCACCACTGCCGCGTCACCCAAGCGATTCCACACAAACTCATCGCCTACACGTGGCGTTATGCGGGCTATGCCGGCGATTCCCACGTCACCTTTGAACTGAAGCCCGAAGGCCAGCAAACCCGCGTGACCGTTACCCACACTGGACTGGATACCTTCCCGAAACTCGAATCCTTCGCCCGCTCGAATTTCGAAGCTGGCTGGAACGAGATCATTGGACCCATGCTGGAAAAGTATCTCGCGGAAAACCCTGTGGCCGCTCGCGAAATCGTCACCACGCGACTCTTCTCCGCTCCGCGCGACCTCGTCTGGCAGACCTTCACCGATCCGAAGCACATCACGAACTGGTGGGGTCCGCGCGGCTTCCGCACCACCACCCACGCGCATGATTTGAAAGCCGGCGGCATCTGGCGCTACACCATGCACGGCCCCGACGGCACCGATTACCCGAACGAGATGGTCTATCACGAAGTCGTCGTGGGCGAGCGCCTCAGCTACAGCCACGGCACCGGCGCGGAGGATTACCCGCATAAGTTCGAAGTAGTCACCACCTTTGCCACGGAGGGCGAGCAGACTCGCGTCACCATGCGCAGTGTCTTCAAGACCGCCGAATCCCGCGATTTCATTGTCAAAACTTACGGTGCCATCGAGGGCGCCATCCAGACCCTGGAACGCTTCGAGGAACAGCTCGCCTTTGCCCAGGCGGGCGAGGCCTTCACCCTCACCCGCACCTTTGCCGCCCCGCGCGACCGCGTCTGGGCCGCTTTCACCGAAGCGGACCATCTCATGCACTGGTGGGGTCCGAAGAGCTTCACCATGAAAACCGCCAAGGTGGACCTCCGCCCCGGCGGCACCTTCCACTACGGGATGCAAGGTCCGGGCGGCGAGGAGATGTGGGGCAAGTTCACCTACCGCGAAGTCGCCGCGCCCGAACGCCTCGTCTTCGTCCTCTCCTTCTCAGACCCGGCTGGCGGCACCACCCACCATCCCGGTCATCCCACCTGGCCGCTGGAGATGCTGAAAGTCATCACCTTCACCGAAGCCGGCGGCCAGACCACCGTCACTCTGTGTGGCGTCGCCTTCAAGGCCAGCGCCGAAGCCCGCCAGACCTACCGCGACGGCCACGAAAGCATGCGCGGCGGCTTCGGCGCCTCTTGGGACCAACTCGCCGAATACCTGGCCAAAACCAAACGATACGCCCGCAAGACAGTCGACGTTAAAATGCCAAAAACGCATTAAATGTTCTCCCTCTCCCCATTGGAAGCCGAACTTCGGCGGAGGAAAGGGCCGGGGAGAGGAGGCACCAATGCGAATCGCTACACTTACCATGTAAAATGCAATAAATGCGGCAAATGTTCCTCCCTCTCCCCAAGGGAGAGGGTCGGGGTGAGGGGGAAGGAAACTCGCCTAAGCAAAGCGCGCTCCCGTATACATAGGAATGTGCCTCTCGCCGCTCTTATAGGTGGAAGCCGCACTGCGGCTCGGCGTGACAAATTACAAAAAAGTGTCCATGCTTGTCCTCAGCCAGGAAATCCATTCGTCATAGAGTCAGATAACGGACTTAAAAACCGATTTTGCACTCTATGACCACAACCAAGAAACGCACCATGCTCATCCCCATCCTGATCACGCTCGCGTTCATCATCGTCGCGATCTTACTTGTCGCCGCCACCCGGCCCTCCGATTTCCGCGTCAGCCGCTCCACCACCATTGCTGCGCCCGCCTCCGCCGCCTTCCCTTACATCAATGAGACGAAGAAATGGGAGATCTGGAACCCTTGGGGCAAGCTCGACCCCAACATGAAACTCACCTACGACGGCCCCGCCGCCGGTGAGGGCGCCAGCTACTCCTGGGTGGGCAACAATCAAGTCGGCGAAGGCAAACTCACCATCACCGAAAGCAAGCCCGCTGAGTTCGTCCGCTTCCGCCTCGACTTCTACAAGCCCATGGCTGGCACAAGTGATGCTGAATTCACCTTCAAGCCTGAAGGCGACAAAACCACCGTCATCTGGACCATGACCGGCAAGAACAACTACCTCGCCAAAGTCATGTGCCTCTTCATGAACATGGAAAAGATGATGAACGAGCAATTCGACAAAGGCCTCAACGACTTGAAACAAGCCGTCGAAGGCGAAGTGAAGAAATAGAAAGAAACGTCAAGCGCTCATCACCCACTGCTCTCGTTTGAGCATTTTCAACAAATCCTTACGCCAACAAATAGATGTCCAAACTATCAAGCGCGCTGGAAAATGTTAACTCCCTCTCCCCAAGGGAGAGGGCCGGGGTGAGGGGGAAGGCGGCCTGGCTGAGCAAAGTTCGTCCAGTTCGTTCGATGATTCATAAACCTTAAACCAAAAGAAAAATATGAGCAGCGTACGCGTATTGGTAGGCACCAAAAAAGGGGCGTTCATTTTGACCGCCGATGGCAAACGCGAAAACTGGACCGTCAACGGCCCGCTCTTCGCCGGCTGGGAGATGTATCACCTGAAAGGCTCGCCCCTCGATCCAAACCGCATCTACGCCTCGCAGACCAGCGGCTGGTTCGGCCAGATCATCCAGCGCTCCGATGACGGCGGCAAGACATGGTCCACACCCGGCGGCGAACCGATGCCCGATCCCACCGGCATGCCCTCGGGCCAGAGCAACAACTTCACCTACGAAGGCAGCGTCGGCACCCACAAGTGGTATGACGGCACGCAGCATCCATGGGAATTCAAGCGCGTCTGGCACCTCGAACCCTCCCTCACCGAGCCCGATGTCGTCTATGCCGGGGCGGAAGACGCCGCCATCTTCAAGAGCGTGAATGCTGGTAAATCATGGCAGGAACTCCCCGGCCTGCGCAGTGCCAAGGGCCACCTCTGGCAACCCGGTGCGGGCGGCATGGCCGTGCACACCATCATCCAGGACCCGAAGAATCCGCAGCGCATCTACATCGCCATCTCCGCCGCCGGCGCCTTCCGCACGGATGACGGTGGCCAGACGTGGAAGGCCATCAACCAAGGCCTGAAATCCCAATACGAACTCCCCGATCCCGATGCCGAAGTCGGCCATTGCGTGCATCGCATCGCCATCCACCCCTCGCGCCCGGATGTGGTTTACATGCAGAAGCACTGGGACGTCATGCGCAGCGATAACTCCGGTGAACTCTGGCACGACATCAGTGGCAATCTCCCGTCCGATTTCGGTTTCCCCATCGACGTCCACGCGCACGAACCCGAGACCATCTACGTCGTCCCCATCAAGAGTGATTCCGAGCATTACCCGCCCGAGGGAAAGCTGCGCGTCTATCGCAGCCGCAAAGGCGGCAACGAATGGGAAGCCCTGACGAACGGCCTCCCGCAAAAGGACTGCTACGTGAACGTCCTGCGCGATGCCATGGCCGTCGATTCCCTCGATTCGTGCGGCATCTACTTCGGCACCACCGGCGGCCAGGTCTATTGCTCACCCGATGGCGGCAACAATTGGAAACCCATCGTGCGCGATCTACCCGCCGTGTTGTCCGTCGAAGTCCAGACGTTGCCATGATCCGCGTCACGCTGCCATATCACCTGCGCAACCTCGCGCGTATCGAAGGCGAAGTGTCGCTCGACCTGGGCAACGACGTCACCATCGCCCAAGTCCTCGATGCGCTCGAAGCCAAGCATCCCATGCTGCGCGGCACCATGCGCGATCACGGCACGTTGAAACGCCGCCCGTTCATCCGTTTCTTCGCGTGCAAGGAAGACCTCTCACTCGAACCACCGGATACCAAACTCCCTGAAGCAGTCCTCAACGGCACCGAGCCCTTCCTCATCGTCGGCGCGATGGCCGGCGGCTGACAAATCTATGAGTCCGATCAATACCCCTGCCGAACCCCAAGTCTGCATCACCCGCGTGTTCGATGCTCCGCGTGAATTCGTCTTCCAAGCCTGGAGCGATGCTGTCCACCTCAGCCGCTGGTTCGCACCGAACGGCTGCACCATCACCTTCAAGAAACTCGAGTTCCGCCCCGGTGGCACAATCCACTCCTGCATCCACACGCCGGATGGTTACAAGTGCTGGTGCGTCGGTGAATATCGCGAGATCACGCCGAACGAACGCATCGTTTACACCATGGCCATCGCGGATGCCGCCGGGAACCGCGTGAGCGCCGCCGATCGCGGCATGGACCCTGCCTGGCCGGAAGAAACCGTGCTGACCGTCACCTTCAAGGACATCGATGGCCGCACGGAACTCACCCTGCGTCAGACCGTCGGTGAAGCCCTCGCCAAACGCACCGGCGCCCACCCGAGCTGGCTCCAGATGCTCGACCATTTGGACGCCGATCTCGCCCGGACCCTGAACGCACTGTGGGAGAAGGCCTGAAAAGCATCGCAGAAATATTTTTCAGAAAATTCACCTCCCTTGTCCTGAAAAGAAATCTCCGTTCGTTGTAGTGATGAAGATCGAAACAAAAAATTGAAATTATGACTGCACCCATCAAAAACCCTATCGTTCACCCTTACATCTGCTTCGAAGGCCGTTGCGAAGAAGCGCTGGACTTCTACGCCAAGGCCATCGGCGCGAAGGTCGGCATGCTCATGCGTTTCAAGGACGCGCCTCCCGGCAATGAAGGCTGCCCAGATGGCACCAAGCCGCCTAGCGATAAAGTGATGCATTCGAGCTTCTTCATCGGCGACTCCATGATCATGGTCTCGGACGGCATGTGCTCCGGCAAAGCCGCGTTCCAAGGCATCTCGCTCTCCCTGAGCCTGCCGACAGAAGCCGAAGCCAAGAGCGCTTTCAATGCGCTCGCGGAAGGTGGCCAACCGCACATGCCGTTGACCAAGACGTTTTTCTCCCCCTGCTTCGGCATGGTCGTGGACAAGTTCGGTATCAACTGGATGGTCATCGTGCCCGCTCCCATGCCCTAAACGTGGCCATCGGGAACAGATCCTGCTAACCTTAGTGTTATGAAAATCGCGACCATCATCGTCCGGGTCCTGCTGGGCTTGATCTATGTCATGTCCTCCATCGTCGTGCTGTTCAACCTCGTGAAAGCACCCGAGCCGACCGGCGCGGTGAAGACCTTCATGGAAGGCATGATGGCCACAAAGTATCTGCTCCCGTTCATCAAGATCACCGAACTCGTCTGCGGCCTGCTCCTGCTTTCCGGCCGGTTCGTGCCGCTCGCGACGGTGATGATCTTTCCGGTCACGTTGAATATCTTTTTCTTCCACGTCTTTGTCGCGCCGGAAGGAATGATCACAGGGGTCGTCGTGCTCGTGATGAACCTCTTCCTCGCCTACGCCTGCCGGAAGAATTACGAAGGGCTCCTGACCGCCAAGATCACCACTTGAAGAAATAACCAGCAATCAAAGAACAAACAAAACTATGAACTACGTCGATGGATACGTGCTGGCCGTGCCGAAAAAGAACCTGAAGAAATATTTCGCGATCGCGAAGAAAGCTTCAAAGATCTGGAAAGAGCACGGCGCACTGGAATATTACGAAGCCGCGGGCGATGACCTGAACGTCAAATTCGGCATCCCCTTCCCCAAACTGGCCAAGTGCAAGCCCGGCGAGACCGTGGTCTTCGCCTGGGTCGTCTATAAGTCCCGCGCCCACCGCGACAAGGTGAACAAGAAAGTGATGGAAGACCCTCGCCTCCACGCGATGTGCGACCCGAAAGACATGCCGTTTGATTGCAAGCGCATGACCTACGGCGGCTTCAAGATCGCCGTGGCGGCTTAACTCTGTTGCTCGAGCTGGGCGCGAACCGTTCAAAGGTTCGCGCCTTTTTTGTCGGAGAATGTCAGCGGAATGATGTCCTGATCCTGCTTCCCCGTTCGTTGATACCTTGAAGACTGTCAAACCCTATGAAAACCAAACCGACGAAAATCACCTCCACCGCTGCGGTCCCGAAAAAACTCACGCCCTGCCTGTGGTATGACGGCAACGCGGAGGATGCCGTGGCCTTCTACCGCTCCATCTTCAAGAAATCCAAAGTCTTGAGCGTCACCCGTTACAGTGATGCCGGCCCCGGCAAACCGGGCACCGTGATGACCATGAAATTCCAGCTCGAAGGCCAGGACTTCCTCGCGCTGAATGGTGGACCGCATTACCAGTTCACCCCGGCCATCTCCTTCATCATCGACTGCGTGGACCAGGCGGAAGTGGACTATTTCTGGGACAAACTCTCGACGGGCGGCCAGGTCCAGCAATGCGGCTGGCTTACAGACAAGTTCGGCCTCTGCTGGCAAGTGGTGCCCCGGGGGTTGATCGAGCTGTATGAGACCGAGGATGCGGCGAAAGTGAAACGCGTCATGGAAGCCATGATGAAGATGGTGAAGCTAGACATCGCCACCCTGGAAGCTGCTGCAAAAGGTGGAACCAAATCCAAGAAGACAGTAAGTAAGTAAGGCGTAGTTGCTGTCCTTTTTCTATCTCCTCGTTCGTTGTATGATTGAAGCGGGAACATGAACCCACCCGCTTCGCCATAAAAGACATGAGCACCAATTCTGATTATCTGTTTCTCATCCGCGGCGCGGATTGGGACAAAGGGCTTTCCCCCGAAGAACTTCAGCAAGTCATGAACCGGACGATGCGTTGGTTCGAAGACCTGCACCAGCAAGGCCGCGTGAAAGGGGGCCAGCCCTTGGGCGCGGAGGGCAAGACGGTCTCCGGCAAGAAGGCCACAATCTCCGACGGACCTTTTGTGGAATCCAAAGAGACCATCGGTGGCTACCTCATTCTTCAGGCCGCCAGCTTGGAGGAAGCTACGGAGATCGCGCGTGGATTCCCGAACCTGGCCCACGGCTGCTCCATCGAGGTGCGTCCGCTGGCCGAAGCATGCGCTACTTACCAGCGCGCCAAAGAACAACTCGCCCTCGCCACGGCATAAGTGTAGGCTTCATACGCAATAATCAGCATACTCTGTTGCCAAACATGGCCTACGACGAACAGCTCGCCGAACGCGTGCGCAAAGGCTTCAGCAAACGCAAAGTGAAGTTTGCCGAGAAGCGCATGATGGGCGGTCTTTGTTTCATGGTGGATGACAAGATGTGTCTCGGCGTGGAAAAGGAGCGCCTCATGGTCCGGATCGATCCCGAGATCTACGAGAGCGCCCTCACCCGCAAAGGCTGTATGCCGATGGATTTCACGGGCCGTCCCTTGCGCGGCTTCGTCTATGTCCGTCCCGAGGTGCTCGCGGCCGAAGAGGAACTGGCCCACTGGCTGGAATCGGCACTGGAATACAATCCGCGCGCCAAGTCATCGAAGGCGAAAAAGAAGAAAGCGGCCAAACCGGCAAAACGCTGAACCAATTCCGGAACTCTCCTTTAAAAATCTCGACCTCAAAGAAACGATCCGATTATGAGCACTACCCCTGAACAATCTGATTACATGCTGCTCTTCCGCGGCAACGACTGGGACAAGGGCCTCTCCCCGCAAGAACTCCAGAAAGTCGTCACCGACTGGATGGCGTGGTTTGAACGGTTGAAACTGGAAGGCAAGGCTCTCTCCGGTCACCCGCTGCAGAATGAAGGCAAGCTCGTCTCCGGCAAGAACGGCAAATCCGTGGCGGACGGCCCCTTTGCGGAATCGAAGGAAGCCATCGGCGGTTATTTCTACCTGCGCGTCTCCGGTGAGGCTGAAGCCATCGCCATCGCGCAGATGTGCCCGGCGCTTCCCTACGGACTCGTCGTGGAGGTCCGTCCCGTGGCGGACATCTGCGGCATGCGGGCCCGGGCGGCTAAAGAAGCGGGTGTGACCACCGCCGAAGTTTGCGCGTGAGTGAGGCCGCGAACATCCCTTCAGCTCCGCCAGCCACCGACATCTCCGGGCTGGCGGAGCATCTCTTCCGGCATGAAGCGGGCCGCCTCGTTTCCGTGCTCACGAGCATCTTCGGCATGGACCGCTTGCAGATGGCGGAAGACGTCGTGCAGGAAGCACTGATCAAGGCGCTGAAGACGTGGCCGTATTACGGTGTGCCGAAAAATCCCGCCGCCTGGCTCACGCAGACGGCGAAGAACCTCGCGCTCGATCTGGTCCGCCGCGAAAAGAATTTTCACGAAAAGCAGCCACAGATCGTTGCCTTCATGGAGCAGTGGACGGCAGATGCCGATGATCCCGATTCGCACGAGCATGAGATCAAGGATGAGCGGTTGCGCCTGATGTTCGCGTGCTGCCATCCGCAGGTGCCGGTGGATTCCCAGATCGCGCTGGCGCTCAAGACGCTGTGCGGTTTCAGCCCGGCGGAGATCGCGAAGGCGTTTCTCACTTCCGAGGCCGCCATCGCCAAGCGCCTCGTACGGGCACGGCAACGCATCCGGGAACTGGAGATCCAATTTGAGATTCCCACGGGCGAGGAATCCGCTGCGCGGCTCGAAGGCGTGTTGCAGACGCTCTACCTGCTGTTCAACGAAGGCTACAAGGCTTCCAGCGGCGAGAATCTCACCCGCGAAGAACTGTGCCAGGAAGCCATCCGGCTCACGACTTTGCTCGTGGCGCATCCGGTGGGCAATCAGCCGCGCGTGCACGCGCTGGCTGCGCTGATGTATCTGAATGCCGCGCGACTTCACGCGCGGATGGATTCCGAAGGTAACATCCTGTTGCTGAAAGATCAGGATCGCTCGCGCTGGGACCGGGGCATGGTTGCGCGCGGTATCTTGCATCTGGGCCGGTCAGCCACCGGTGATGAACTCAGCGAGTATCATTTGCAGGCGGGCATCGCTGCGTGTCACGGCACGGCGAAGGATTATCAATCTACCGATTGGGCACAGATCCTTTCGCTCTATGACCGGCTGATTGAGTTTGATGATTCGCCGGTCATCGCCTTAAATCGGGCGGTAGCCTTGGCGAATGTGCACGGACCGGATGCGGGCATCGCCGCCTTGGAAGCGATCCGCAACCAGCAGCCGCTGGATTCGTATTATCTGTTCTACGCGGTGCGGGCGGATTTCGAGGTACAGTTGAACCGCTTCCAGTCGGCGGGCAACCACTTGCGCAAGGCTTTGGAACTGACGGAAGTGAAATCGGAACAGTCCCTGCTGGCGAAACGGTTGCAGGAATGTGAGCTGCAACAAGCCGGACCGCACGGCGCATGAACCTTCAGCCAGGGCTTTTGAGAGAGAAAAGCATGGCTTGGCGTATCGATGAAAATGTGATCAGGGGCGAGGTGGACAACCGCGTGAAAGGCGTGGTCACTGGTCGCGTGTGGTTTGCGGGCATGGCCGGGCCGGTCGAGTTGAAGCTCAAAGGCAATGCGTCCGCCGACCTCGCCGGCTGCTTGCTGAAATTCACCAACCAGCAACCCGCCATACCACTGCGCCCGGATGCGACGCTCTTCAATCCGCAGGATGGCGTCATCGGCGACCTCACCGCTTCCCGCAAGGTGCGCGTGTATGATGTGCCGCTGTCGCAAGCCATCGAGATGATCGAGCGTGGTGAGAAACCGCCGGAGCACATGGGGAACTGCCTGTATCTGGAGTGGTTCAGCGCGCGCAATGGCCGCGTGGTAATCGAGAGCACGGATTACACGCTGGAGATCTCCGCGCCCGAGTGGCGCCTGACGCCGGAGGATGAAGCCAGCCGGGCCCAGGAAGCTTCCGCTCATTTCTCGGAATACATGGAGGCGTTTAACCAGTTGCTGCGCGCCGCCGAGCATCGTCCGCCCGAGGACAAGGAATGGGATGAGTTCGATTACGAGAAGTTCATGAAGGAGAGCGACGCTCGCACGGACAAGTACATGGAGCTGCAGGAGAAATACGGCGATGATGAAGCGGGCGAAGCCAAGATCGCCGAGGAGATGGGCTGGACGAAAGCAGACCAGACCGAGGACAGCGATGACGAGGACAGCGAATTGGACGTGGAGGAGCTCAACCGCATGATGGAAGAGGTGATGAGCCATCCACCCGAGCCTGACCCAAACACCGAGGGTATTGATTGGATCCGCGTGCGGGGTGATGACTTGCGGCATCCCTTGCAGCATCGTTGTTTCGAGTCCGCCATGAGATTGTGGGACCAAGTGAAGGAGTTGGGGCTGGAAGAGGATGCGGACAAGGATCTCGTACAGTTCACGGGCGAGTTCCGCATCACGAGCACCAAGCTGGCGGGCGCGCTCAACAGCCTCGTCTATGGCCGGGACATCGCGGACGGGGCCTTCACGGTGGCCTATCTCAAGCGGGCGCTGGACCACCTGCACAAGGCGCAGGCGGGGCTGGAGAAGACGGCGGGGAAGAAGTTGCTTCCGGCACCGGTTCTGGCAGAGTCACGGCAGGAGTTGTTCGCGATCCGCGAAGAGATTTTGCGGCTCATGGAGGAGTTCAGGAAGTTATAACCGCCGGTCAACATGGAAGGACTGCAGACAACGATATGAAGATATTATTGTTCGTACTCTTGGGGATTCTGGTTGCCTTGATCATCGCCGTGCTGGTGTTACGCATGGTGCTGCGTAAAGTGGTGAGCAAGGTGGCGGAGGGCATCAAGCAAATAGCGAACGATATGCCGCCACCGTTCCGGCTCAAATTGACACCAGTGGAAGACCCGGAATGGCTGAAGCAACCAGAAGTGAAGAAACGCCTGGACGCGCTCAAAGCTTGCGGCTTCCAGGTGGTGGGCACGTATGAGATGGAAGAGGCATTCGATTCGTTCACGGTCGGACTGGTGCAGTCGGAGACCAATGTACTGGGTGCGGTGCACTGGCTGAAGCAAAATGCCTGCATCGATCTGGTCAGCTATTACGGCGATGGCACCACCCTGACATACTGTGACAACCCGCATGGGGCCTCCTTCGAGCGGCCCGCCCAACATGCGCTCGTACGGATGGCCGGCTCCCCGGCAGACGCCATCTATCAGCGTCTGCTGGCCGAACGGCGACCGGATGCAATGCCCGTGGCGGCAGCGGATTTCGTGCCCCGACTGGAGAAAGCATACAATGAATCCATGGATTGGCAGGCGGAGCGCGGCGGCTACACACTGGAGGAGATCCGCACGGAAGCGCTCCGAGGCTCACCTGACGCCGAGCCGCAGGCCATCGAGGATGTACACCAGAGATTTGCCGGCTATGCGCTCACGAACTGGCTCAGCATGCAGCCGGACCGGCCGGAGCCTTGGGATGAGAAGGAACTGGGCCTGGTCATCGTGCACGATGACCTGACCATGCGCCAGGTGACCAACCTCATCAACGAACAGGTAGATGAAGAGGCGGCCGTGACAGAAGCCGATGTAGCCAGTGCCGGTGCGACACCCCGGGAAGCGTTTGTCGCGATGAATGCAAAGCTGGGCGGCAAGTTTGTGAAGGTGGGCGAGAAGACCACTCCTAGGGCGGCAGACTTCTACGAATCGGCACCGGATCCGGACGAGGAAAAAGAAGAGGAGGAGGAAGAGACTTAATTCCCGGGTCCGGAGGATTCCTCTTTCTTGAGGTCTTCCGCGAGGAACTTGGCCACATCCTTGAACTTCGGGACGTTGTTCGGGTTGATGAGCATCAACGTCTCGTGCGCGAGGAGGCAAGTGCGGGTCACATCCGCCTTGTTCTGCTCTGGATTGGTCCTCACCTCTTCGAACTTCGGATCAAATGGATTCGCGCCCATGCGGAACTTGAACAACTGCTCCACGCCCAGATTCTCGATCAGGGCCTTAACGCGGTCGTTCGTGTTGAGCATCTGCACGCTGGGGGTCTTTGAGCTTTTCGCCTCCTCGGCAAGCTTCGTGGAAAAGCCGGAGAGGATGCCAAGGAACGTGCTGTCCATGATGACGCACTCGGAGAGGTCCAGCAGGAACAGGCGGAAGCCGCGCTCGTGCAGTTCGTGGAGCAGCGTCTTGAAATCCACGCTCACGTTAAAATTCGCCCGGCCAGTGACCTTGATGCAGGCCACCGGGTCCACCACGGAGACTAAGATATTGGTGGGTGTTGCGCCCATACGACTTTATGTGGCTGTAACCAGCCTCCCTTCAATATGAGTTTCGTTCGTCATGGGGTCAAGGGCCGCCGGTAATTGTAACGCAAAATACGACGGCATACGTAGTCCTACCAGGAGCGGGCCGGAGCGGGCTTGCGCGTCTTAGGTTGCGGCTGGCCAACGATTTCCACCAGCGTCTGCTGCAAAACCAGCGCCTTGTCCGTCTGGCTGGAGACGAGCTGCAAATTACAGGTAAGCAGCAGTTCCATGGCCCGGATGAGCTCGTCCAGCGTGTAATTGGGACATTGGGACACGGACCGGAACAGGACAAATGGATGCATCGTCAGCGGATTCAGCTTCTTGTCATCCGGCAACTGGTCCGCCGGCAGCCGCTCGAGCTGGCTCTTGAAGCGGTTGTAATCATTCTCCTGCTTCAGCCAGCCCACGCGCATGGCTTCCTTCAGGAAAAGAATGACGCGCACCTTGCTGATAAGTCCGTAGAGGAGGCCGATCTCGGATTTCTCCTTGTCGAACTTCGTCATCCAGAGATCTTCATCCAACGTGCGCAGGACGCGCACGAGGTCGCGGTCGCCCAGCGCATCCGCGAGCGCAAAAGCACGCGATTGCTTGTTCTTCGTGACGATCGCTTCCACGTCATCTTGCGTGATGGTGTCGCGATCGCCGACGTAAAGGGAAAGCTTCTCCGCCTCGTTGCCGAGCTGGCGCGGATTCGGCCCGATGCACGCGACGAATTCTGCCAGCGCGTTGTCCGCGATGCGTTTGCCGGCGGCCTTGAAATGCCCCTCCGCCATGAACTCCGCCTTGGCCGCCCACTCTTTGTCATCCGTGGACAGCCCTGCGAAGTTCTCCACCTCACCCAACTTGTCGAGCGTCTTGAAGAACGTCTTCCGTTTGTCCACCTTCCCCGCGCTGATGATAAGCCGGACGTTGTCCCAGCGGAATTCCTTCAACTCCTGCGCCAGGTCGTTCAGCAGATTCGTGACCGCGGCGGAAGAAGCTGTGCGTTCGTCCCCCAGGAAATTGCAGTCCTTCAACCACACCACCTTGCCGCCGCCGAAGAAGGGCAGTGTTTGCAGCGCCTCGCGCAACTTGCGGATGGCGCGCTCGGCTTCGCCGGCGTTGCTGACGGTGGCATCGACGAGTTCGTGGTCCATGCCGCCGACCTCGGCACACCAGGCATCATAGAGCTGCTTGGCGCGCTGTTTGACGGCGTATTCGTCCTCACCGCAGATGAGGGCCACGGGATTCGTATTCGTGGCGGTGGAAGTCGCGGCACGGGCCATGGTCAGACTCCGGGGTCCTCTTCGCTCTGGATGCGCTGCAGGTGCTCGGTCATGTCCTCGACCTGTTCGAAGAGGGCGGCGTTGACGAAGATGGGTTTTTTTTGCGCGGCGGCCAGCGCAAGGCAATCGCTCGGGCGGGCATCGATCTCCACGATCTTTTTGCCCAGCTCATTTTCCTGCAGGAGCGTGAGCCGCGCGAAGTAGGTGGAGTTCTTGAGTTCCGAGATGACGATGCGCTCCACCGTGATGCTGAAACCCTTGAAGATGTTGAGCATGAGATCATGCGTCAACGGCCGTTCCTTGGCCGCGTCCTGCACGAACATGCCGATGACCGCGCCCATGTTGTTCTCCACCTGGATGACGAAGACCTTGGCGTCATTGCCCAGGAAGATGGCGCACCCGGTATTGGTGGGCAAGATCCCACGGATGGACACGGGCAACACGTCTTTCTTCATAAGGATAGTCTAGGCTTCAGCCGGAAAAACACAAGCGGCGTGACGACCGCGCCACGGACCGCGCTCAGCGCCATCCTATTCCGTGATCTCCCGCAGCGCCTTGCCGAAGGCGTCCACGGCATCATCGCCGAAGCCGACGAGGTAAACCACTTCGACCCCTTTGTTTTCCATCAGGAAACGGGCGATTTCCTGGACGGCCACGCGCGTGGCCTGGTCGATGGGATAGCCGAAGTTACCTGTGCTGATGGCCGGGAAAGCGACGCTCTTCAAGCCGTAACCCTTCGCCAGCTTGAGGCTGTTCTGATAGCAGGAAGCCAGCATCTGCGGTTCACCCGCATCGCCGCCCTTCCAAACGGGGCCGGCCGTGTGGATGACGAACCGGCAGAGCAGCTTGTAACCGGGTGTGATCTTTGCCTCACCGCGTTCCACTCCGCCGAGGCCATGGCACTCATCGATGAGTTCTTTGCCGCCGGCGGCGAAGATGCGGCCTTCCAAACCGCCACCGCCTTCCAGATTGCGGCTGGCCGGGTTCACGATGGCATCCACCGCGAGGCGGGTGATGTCCGCCTTGATGAGGGCGATGCGTGAGCCGCTGGCTGTCTCGAGTTGCGTGATGGGCTTGATCTCCTCCGGCTTGAGCGCCGGAGTCGCGTTGGCGGGTGGCTGGCCGAAGGGCAGCTTGTGCTCCTCCTTGCTCGTGCCAGCCATGCGCCGTTCCAGTTCAGCGACGACATCGACCACGGCGGCGGCCGTTTCCCGCTCCACGCGATCAATCTTCTGGCGATGCGCCTCGTAAATCTTGGCCAAACGATCAGCTAGATCACCCATAAGTCAGAGATGTTGTTGCAGCCTTTTAAACGATGCCCGCCGAGCGACTGGCAGACGTGACTTCCCCAAACTAACGCATTCCTCCCGGTCAAGGCGAGCCCTTTTCGAGAGCCGTCTCTGGAGCCCGGCTCCGCCCGATAATCTGGCCGTGGTGAGGGAATGAATGGCTTAAGCCGGGGAAAAGTGGAGCCAACTGCCAGGATTGAACTGGCGACCGGCTGTTTACAAAACAGCTGCTCTACCGCTGAGCTAAGTTGGCGTCCCAAGGACCGGTCGACAGTCTTTCCAAGCTCCGCGTGGTTGTCAATCACCGGGACAAGTGCGGTCGCGTGTCCCGGGCGCTGAGCCCTTCCCGCTCAATCCCTCTAAGCCATGATGGAATTGATGACGTGCCCATGCACATCCGTCAGCCGCCGGTCGATGCCATTGTGGCGGAAGGTCAGCTTGGTGTGCTCCATGCCCAGCAGGCGCAGCACCGTGGCGTGGATGTCATACACCAGCGTCGGATTGTTCCGGTCCAGCGGCTTGTAGCCCCACTGATCGCTCTCGCCATAAGTGACCCCGCCTTTGATGCCGCCGCCGCAGAGCCAGTTCGTGAAACAATAGGGGTTATGGTCGCGGCCCTTGCCGCCTTGCGTGGAGGGCATGCGCCCAAACTCCGTCGTCCACAGGATGATCGTGTCCTCCAGCAATCCGCGCTGCTTCAGGTCTTGGATGAGGGCGGCTGTCCCTTTCGCCATGCCCATTGCCAGCGGACCATGATCGCGTTCCACATCTTCATGAGAATCCCAGTTGCGACGCGGAAACCCATTGTCATTCCCTGACCAGATCTGCACAAAGCGGACTCCGCGCTCCAAGAGCCGCCGGGCGACGAGGCATTTGCGCCCGAAGTAATCCGCCTCTTCCGTCGCATTGATCTCCTTCGGCCACTCCTTCGTCGTGCGGTCAATGCCGTACATGTCGAGAATGTAGTCCGGCTCCTTCGACACATCCAACGCCTCAGGCGCGCTGAGCTGCATGCGCGCGGCCAGTTCATAACTGCGGATGCGTGACTCCAGCCGGCCGTCCCCTTCGCGCTGGATCGCATGCTGCTGATTCAGCGAAGCCATCAACCGCTGCGCCGCTGCCTCACTCCCCGGCGTGATGTAATTCCCGTTCTTGTGCGGATACAGATCGGCAATCGGCGTCTCATTACCGGGATAGATCACCGTACCGCTATGCTGTGAGGGCAGGAAGGCCGCATCCCAATTCTTCACCCCGTTCGACGCCATCCCGCGATGATCCGGTAACACCACAAACGTCGGCAAGTTCTCGTTCTCACTCCCAAGCCCGTAACTCACCCAGCTCCCCATGCCCGGGAATCCCGGCAACTGAAACCCGGTCGCCTGTAACAATGTCGCCGCGCTATGCACCCCCGACTTGCCCACGAGGTTATGCACGAACGCCATGTCATCCACGCACGGACCAAGTGTGGACACCACTTCGCTGATCTGCTTGCCGGACTGCCCATAAGCCTTGAAATCCCAGATCGGTTTCTTCCACGGCCCCAGCCCGTTCTGGAATGCCTCCACCTTCTCCCCGAAGTCCGAAGGCTTCCCGTCATGTTTTACCAGCTCCCGCTTGAAATCCCACAGGTCGATATGGCTCGCCGCGCCGGCCATGAAAAGCTGCACTACGCGCTTCGCCTTCGGTGGAAAATGGGGCAACTGGCTGTTCGCCCTGCCCGGTTCCGAGGCCAGCAATCTCTCCTGGCTCAGCAGTCCCGCCAGCGCAATGCCACCCAAGCCCCCGCCGCTCGACCACAAGAACTCGCGACGGCTCAAGGGCCGTTGCGCTTTCATCTGATGCCAGGGGGAATGGTTCTTCATGGCTTTTTCGGTTCAGAAACTTCGATGAGATTATCCACCCAGCGGTTGTCTTTCCCGGCATCACGAAACCACTTTTCTCGCCGGATATCGCTGCCGGGGGCCAAGGTCAGCCGGTTGCCCTCGATAAGATTGTTCGCCGTGCCCGACTGAAACTCCAGCGCCACGCGACGGATGCCGGCCAGACGATTATTCCTGACCTCGTTCCGCACATTAAGCTCCTCCTGTTTGCACCAGCGCCAGATGCGGATGCCCGCATCGACCTCTTCGCAACGGTTGTTCTCCACCCGGCTGTCATTCGCATCATTCATCTCCACCCCCACTGTTGCCCGGCGCACGGAGTTATTCCGCAATGTGCAGCCATTGGCGAAATGGTCCAGATCAAGTCCTTCATCGAGCGTGTTCTCGATCTGGCAGTTCTCCACTACTATCTGATCGGCCGAGTAGATGGCCACGCCTCGGCCGTGAAAATTCTGGATGCGGCAATCGCGGATGGTGATCTCTTTCGGCTTCGGGCCGATCGGGCCTTTGGCGTAATCGTAGCGGCCTTCGATCATGACGCCGCAGCGGGTATTGTGCGTTGCTTGCTGGATGCTGGCCGCCTGGAGTCCACCTTCCAGGGTCAGGTTTTCAATGACGATCCGTTCGCAGGCCCCGGCAAATTCCAACACGTTCGGCTCGTTCTCATCCCATATCCTTACGCCAGCCTCAGCCGGGTAAACCAAGGGAGTCCGCAACTTCAAAGTCCGCCCATCTACTGACAGCGTTGTGACGGAAAAATGGGGCGTAGGTTTGCCGGTGAAGGAATTCGTTTCGCCCGGGGCCAGCACGCGCAAGTGCAGACCGGCAGGTATCTGCAGTGAGTCCTGCAGCAACAGTGTGTCATCGCCCACGGCTCCTGCTTTCTGCAGTTGGGAGATGCGTGCTGGACGGAGTTGCAACACCACCTTCCCTTCCCCTCGCAGCGTCACTCCCTTGACCCCATCGAACCTGATTCCACGCTGCAATTGATACGTTCCTTCTTGGATTATCACCGTACCGCCACCGGCCTTTTGGGCCGCCGCGACCGCCTTTATTATGGGTTCTTCAGTGGCTCCGCTATAATCGGCCCCTTTACTCCCAACTCGCCAGATTTGCGGTTCAGCATGCAGCCGCAACGCGACCAGAGTGAAGAAAAGCGCCAGATAAAGTCTCATGGTTTGGGTTCCTTCCGGGAAACATCGCTCCGCTCCCGTATCTTTTGCACGAAATCATGCACCGTCTTGGCGGTATTCCCGTGATTACGCAGCGGCAACAGCTTCATATCCTCCGATGGATAGCTGGCCGGATTCTCGCGCTGCTCGGGCCGTAGCAGCTTGCGCGCCGCCAGATTCGGATTGGTATAAGGATACTCGTTGCTGATGAGCACGCTCATTTCCGGTTCCAGACAGTAGTTGATGAATTCTTCGGCGAGCGCCTTTTGCGGCGCGCCTTTCGGGATGCACAAGCTGTCGAGAAACATGTGCGCCCCTTCCTTCGGCATGAAGTATTGATACTTCCGGTCCTTCAGCCATAACGCCGCTGCCTCGCCACTCCACACCATGCCGATATCCGCCTTGCCGTTCAACAAGGCATCCTTGGGACTGTCCGAATCGAACACCGCCACTTGCGGCAGCCACCGCTCCAGCACGGGGGCGACGCGGTGGAGCGCCCTGTCGCTCACATTCGTGATCGGCATCCCGAGCGAAGCCAGGGCCCACGCGACCATTTCACGATGATCGTCCACCACCACAATGCGCCCGGCATGCTTGCCGTTGAAGACATCCGCCCACGTGCGCACCGGTTCTTTGATGTGCTCTGTGTTCACCACGATCCCGACAGTTCCCGCCAGCCATGGCACGCTATAAAGATTCTGTGGGTCATGCGACAACCCTCGGTATTTCGGGTCCAGGTGCTTGGCATTCGGAATGCGAGCATAGTTCAGCAACTCCAGCCCGCCTTGCGCCGCCAGTGTCTCAACGTAAAACCCGCTCGGCTGGACCAAATCATAGAAACCGGGCTTGGCCTTTAATCGCGCCAGCATCTGCTCGTTCGAGTTGTAGTGCTCCATCAGAACCCTCGTGCCCGTCCTGATTTCGAAACCCCGGACAACCGACTGCGGCACATACTCCGTCCAGCACAGC
The DNA here is from genome assembly GCA_964589735.1 of uncultured Verrucomicrobiota bacterium. Lineage (GTDB taxonomy): Bacteria > Verrucomicrobiota > Verrucomicrobiia > Limisphaerales > JAEYXS01 > JAEYXS01. Next base: position 22,858 of record CAZPUL010000046.1, read on the forward strand.
AGATGCAGTTCATGCGCTTCGTTGGCCGGCACGAAACCGCAGAACATCAGGCAACATGCGATGATCAGACAGCGGAAATGGATCATGCTCTTAATCAACAAAATTGAATTCGTTCAGGTTCAGCATCACCCGACAGGCATTCGCCAGTCCATGCGCCTGAGCGTAAGCTGTCAGTTGCTTGTGCTCATCCCGGGTGGGTTTCCTCCCGGTGGCATCGTAGAAGCCGCGCCCGACCTGCGCGGCCAGATCACCACCACCAGCTTCCAGCTTCACGGCGAAGTGTTTCGCCATCGTCACCATCAACCCGTTGTTCAAAAGTGCCAGTGCTTGCAACGGCGACAGGCTTTCATTGCGCTTGCCCACCTGCATGGACGGATCCGCGCAATCCAACGTGGTCATGAAGGGTTGCATCTGGGACCGCACGATGAACCGGTAGATGGACCGCCGATGCGACAACGGATCCTCAGGATCATGCAGATGATATTGGTAGTGCGGTGAATGCTCCGGTTTCTCGATGACGAAATCCTGAAACGCCGGCCCACCCATCTTAAGATTCAACTTTCCGCTCACGAACAGCACGCTATCCCGCACGCCTTCAGCATCCAACTTCCGCCGGTTCATGCGCCAGAGATAGCGGTTGTCGGCATCGATTTGGTTTGCAGTTTCGAGTTTCGAGTTTCTGGTTGAATCAGACCTTCTTGAACCCGAAACTTCAAACCCGAAACCCGAAACCTGTTTATAGGTCGCACTCGTCACCATCAGCTTGTGCAACTTCTTGAATGACTGCCCGCCATCGCGGAATTCGACCGCCAGCCAGTCAATCAGCTCCAGATGCGTCGGTGGCACACCCATCCGACCGAAATCATTCGGTGTTTCGGCCAGTCCTTTGCCGAAATGATACTGCCAGACGCGGTTCACGATGCTGCGCCACGTCAGCGGGTTCTTCTCATTCGCCAGCCACTTCGCCAGCTCGGCGCGGCGATCGCCCTCAGGTCCTTGCGCAGCTTGCTCAAAGCGGCCAGGCAACCACGTGATGGCTTGCAACGCTCCCGGCAACACTTCCTTGCCCGGGGTCAGCACGCTGCCCCGGTTCAACAGGTAGATGGGCCGCGGCTTGCCGCCATTGGCACCCGTGCCCGCAAAGTTCCCCGAGCCGTGGAGCACCGTTCCTGCATACACCACATCCGGCTTGGGGAAAGCCGCCAGTTCCACCTTCGTGCGGTTCAACTCCTGATCCACCTGCGCCTTCTCCCTCTTCGTGGTCGCATCTAAAAGACCAGCAAGCAAGGCTGCTCGCTTGGTCTGCAACTCCGCCAGTTTCCCGGAAGTGACCGGGTCCGGTTGAGGCGCGATGGCATCCACCAAGTTCGCCTTGCGCCAGCGCGGCGGTGCTTCGATGGAGTCGAGCGATGTGACCGGCGCATTGGCAGCCAGATTATGCCCCGTGCTGTCGAAGACCTGCAGTTCAGCGAGTGCGAAGATGTAGTCATCCTTCCGTAACGCCAGCTTCGTGGCTGTTACCCGCAGATACCGCCCCGTAGCACCGGAAGATGCAAAGGTTTGCGGCGTTGTGCCCGGATTGCGCCCATCTTCCTTGTCCTTGGCAGCGATGATCACCCGACCGCTCTTGAACTCCGCGTCTTCACTCACCTCGATCTTGAATCGCACCGGAAACCCAAAGCCTGCACCGATGCCATTGAAATCATCGTAGCACGGTTGCAGCACCACTTTGTCGATGACCACACTCTTGCCCAAGTCCACCTGCACCCATTTCTCCGTGTTCTGTTCCTTGGCGATGGCGCTGTGGTAGCCGAACTCCGAGCGCGTATTGCCAGCTCCCTTCTTGGACGCCGCCGCGATTTCATCCTCCAGCATCGCCAGGTCTTTCCCGCCCAATTCCTTTATCTTGCCGTCGATCGCCTTCTTGCGCGCTGTCAATGTGCTCTGCTGGCTCTCCAGTTCATTGAAGCGCTTGGTCAAACCGGCATCGGCAAAGTATTTCTTGTCCGTGCGGTCCAGCGCGGCGAAGACCGCTTGCAGCGAGTAATAATCCTCCTGTGAGATGGGATCAAACTTGTGGTTGTGACACTGCGCGCAGCCCACGGTGAGGCTGTTGAAGGTCTGCATGGTGTTCGCCACCATGTCATCGCGATCCAGGTGCCGCGCGATCTTGCCATCCGTCTTGCTCTCCGGCACCTCCGCATGGCCGATGAAGTCCCACGGTCCCGCCGCGATGAAACCCAATGCCTCGATGCCATCCCGTGTGCCGGGATACAACACATCGCCCGCAACCTGCTCCTGCACGAAGCGCGCGTAGGGCTTGTCCTCATTGAACGCACGGATGACGTAGTCCCGATATGGCCACGCGTAGGGACGCGGCTTGTCCTTGTCATAGCCGTGCGTGTCGCCGTAATGCACCACATCCAGCCAATGGCGTGCCCAGCGTTCCCCGTATCGTGGTGAAGCCAGCAGACGATCCACGAGCTTCTCATAAGCCTGTGGGTCTGTATCAGCGACGAAAGCCTCAATCTCCACCGGTTTCGGTGGCAAACCAATGAGGTCGAAGTAAAGCCGCCGGATCAGTGTGCGCCGGTCCGCCTCAGGTGATTGTGGCAACCCCTTCTCTTGCAGCTTGGCGATGATGAAAGCATCAATCGGATTCTGAACTTTAAACTTTGAACCTTGGACCGTTGGGACTCCAGGTTTCACGAGCGGCTTGAGCGACCACCAATCCAATTTATCCTTCAGCTTCACGCTCGCGCTCTCCGGCCACACTGCCCCTTGATCTATCCACGCTTTCAAAAGAGCGATCTGCTGCTCCGTCAGCCGCTCCCCTTTCGGCGGCATCTTGAGTTTCTCATCCTGTCCGCTCACGAAACGGATCAGCGGACTCTCGGAACTCCTGCCCGGAATGATGTTCGGCGCGTGATAGTCGCCGCCGTTCAACGCGATGGACTTCGCATCCAGACGGTAACTGTTCTTCTGTGTCTCCGGGCCATGACAATCGAGGCACACCTGCTGAAAGATGGGCTGGATATCGCGGATAAAATCGACCGTGTCGGCAGCGCGAGAGATGCCGGGAAGAGCGTTCACGACCAGCCAAAAGGCGAACGCGGATGCGGCCCGGACTGGAGCCGGTTGTCTGGCTGTTTTGCTCACGGTGGACTGGCGTGAATTGTGTTGCTCAGCCTGACTTGCGTCAAGTTATCGCATGAACGCGTGACGCACGGTAACCGCAGGCAAGGGAGTTCACTTGCTTTCGCGGCAGGGGTGAATCAAGGTGCCGCCCATCGGAATAACCCCAGATTGATACTATGAAAATAGCCTTGGGCAGTGACCACGCCGGCGTCCGTTACAAGCAGATCATCGGCCGTTACCTGAAATCCTTGGGGCATGACGTGCATGACCTGGGCCCCTACACGGAAACGCCCGCCGTTGATTACCCGCAGTATATCCGGCCCGTGGCCGAACGCGTGGCGGCGGGCGAGTTCGAGCGCGGCATCATCCTCGGCGGTTCCGGCAACGGCGAAGCCATCGTGGCGAACCGTGTGAAAGGCATCCGCTGCGGCCTGTGCTGGAATGTGGAATCCGCCAAGCTGACACGCGAACACAACAACGCGAACATCATCTCCCTCGGCCAGCGCATGGTGTCGGAAGAGACCGCGATAGCGATCGTGCAGGCTTTTCTCGACACGCCCTTCGGCGGCGGGCGGCATGAGCGGCGGATCAAGGCGATCGATGCTTGAGCGAAACTGAAATTTAACTACGGTGCCGCTTCTTCAAAACACTTCGCTGCATACTGACGGTCGATGACCGGCCATTGCCCGCTGCCGATGGGGTGGAACACATCGTCCGGGAAACGGTCCCAGAGCAGCGTCTTCATCTCCTCCAGAGGCAGGGCATATTCCATCGGCGGCCCATCCTTCACGAGTTCGAGGAACAGGATCTGATACTCGAAATCATCGTCACCCACTTCGCGCAGGCCGCCGTAGAGCAGGCGCTTGGCACCGGTTGATTCGCCCTGCGCTTCCACCACCAGCTTGAGCAGTTCCACGAAGCAATCGTTCTGGTCGTCCTCGAAGATGCGGATCTTTTCCAGCAGCGCATTGTAGCTGCCCAGCAGGCGCAGCTTGTAGGTCTCCGTCAGTTTGAGCAGTTGCGGGTCCATCTCCACTGTGTGGGCTGTTTGCCCTTCCGCTTGGGGCACGAGCCAGAGCATCAGCTTCCGCTCCATGTCGTGATAGAGCAGGTTGGAGGCGATGGCGGCGCGATGGCCACAGCCCGTGCAGGCGAAGTGGTTCAGGTCGCGCTGGAGCACGCGCTGCTTCAGCTCCGGGTTCAACGTGACGTTCACGCTCTCCCAAAGCTGCATGGTCTGTTTCAGTCCGCAGGCGGGACAGGTGATGGCTTGTTCGATGCTGGAGCTCATGTCGCAAGCCTCACTGTCCGGCAAACTGGCGGACCATTTCAACCAGTTTTCCGGGTGCCTCCACATGCACCCAATGACCCGCTTCCGGAATCACCTCGAGCCGAGCTTGGGGAAATCTTGCTTGAATCAAGGGCGTGTCCTCTGGCTGAACATAGTTTGACCTGCCACCAGCCACAAAGAGAGCCGGCCCGGGATACTGTCTCAAATCTGCAAAACCGGCGGACAGTTCCACGAGGCATTTATGCAAGACCGTCAGGTTCGGTTTCCAGCTTAACACTCCCGCGGCATCACGCCCCAAGTTCTTCAGCAGCCACTGACGGATGGCCGGTTCCGGGATAGAGCCAGCCAGCACGGCGTCCACTTCGCCGCGTGTCGTGAATCGGGACAAATCCACCGCCAGCAAGGCTTCCAACAAGGCCTGATGGGCGGGCGGATACTCCTTCGGCGCGATGTCCACCACGATCAACCCCTTCACCCGCTCCGGAAAATCCATGGCCAATTGCATCGCCACCTTGCCCCCCAGAGAGTGCCCCAGCACAGTCACTTGCGCCAGACCGGCTTCATCTATCAACTCGGTCACATCCGCTGCCATTGCCGCAAAACTGGCCTCATCAGCGTGAGGTGAGCGGCCATGATTGCGCAAGTCCGGGATGAGCATGTCATAATCCTGTGTCCAGCCTTTGGCCAGCCCCTGCCAGTTGTCGCCGCTGCCCAGCAAACCATGCAGGATCACCAGCGGTGGTCCGGAGCCGAGACGTTCACAATGCAGCTTCATGCAGCGCGGATGACGATGGCACTGCCTGTGCTATAAGCAAGTTCAGGCACCCATGAACTCGTCCTCCACCAATGACACGCACTTCCGCCGGGTCCGGCTGGGCGTCAATGATCACGGCATGCTCCGGCTCCAGATCCGGCTGCGTGAAGCCCCGGCCGCTCCCGATACGCAAGCCCCGTGGCATCGCCGTCTCCGCCACAGTGCTGGCCGCTGGCTGGAAGCCATCTGGGGCGAGTAACGCCTCACGGGCATAAGAAAAACCCGATGAAGCGCCAGGCTTCACCGGGTGAAAGAGGTATTAAATAACCTCGCGTTTAGATAGCGAAGTCATCGTACTCGGGCTTCACCGGTTCCAGCGGGGCATGGAGCATGCCCGCGCCCACCGTCAGGTTTGTGCCCTGTTCGATGAGGATGAAGGAACCCGTGAGGCGGTTCGTGCGGTAGCCGTCATAGATGAGCGGCTTGGAGACGCGCAAACGGATCTCGCCGATGTCGTTCATCGACAACTCAGCCGGGGCCGGTTCCACTTCATACGTCTGGATGTTGATCTTGTGGTCGATGGACGTGACCATGGCCTGCACCGTTTGCGTGCCGTGTTTCACGAAGTACTTGCGGCCCGGAGCCAGCGGCTTCGGATGCATCCAGCAGATGCGGGCATGCAGCTCGGAATTCTTGCCCGGCAAGTGATCCATGCCTACGAGCATGTCACCGCGGCTGATGTCGATGTCGTCCTCCAGCACGACCGTGACGGATTGCGGGCAGAAGGCTTCTTCCAGTTCACCATCGTAGGTCCAGATCTGCTTCACCTTGCTCTTCTGGCCGCCAGGCAACACACGCACTTCCTGGCCGACCTTCACAATGCCGCCAGCGATCTGGCCGCTCAGGCCACGGAAGTCATGCAGCTTCTGATCGCGCGGATTGTTTGGACGGTTCACCCATTGCACCGGCAGCCGGAAGGCGTTGAGATTCCAATCACTGGCGATATGCACCGTCTCCAGATGGCCTAGCAACGCCGGCCCCTGATACCAAGGGGTATGCTTCGAGGGCTCCACGACGTTGTCACCGTTCAAGGCACTCATGGGGATGAACTTCACATCCTTCAACACGTCCAGCCGCGGCAGATACGCCTCGATGTCTTCGCGGATCTGGAGGAAGCGCTCTTCGCTCCAGTCCACGAGGTCCATCTTGTTGATCGCGAAAACGATGTGCGGAATGCCCAGCAAGGCCGCGATGTAAGAATGGCGGCGGGTCTGTTCGATGACACCGAGGCGGGCATCAACCAGCACCACGGAGAGGTTCGCCGTGGAGGCACCGGTCACCATGTTGCGTGTGTACTGCACGTGGCCGGGGGTATCCGCCACGATGAACTTGCGCTTGGGCGTGGCGAAATAGCGATAGGCCACATCGATCGTGATGCCCTGCTCACGTTCGGCGCGCAGACCATCCGTGAGGTTCGCCAAATTGACCTGGCCGCCGCCCGTGATGTCCGCCGAGCGTTGCAACGCCTCGAGCTGGTCTTCCATCAACGACTTCGAATCGTAAAGCAGACGGCCGATGAGCGTGGACTTGCCGTCGTCCACGCTGCCGCACGTGTTGAACCGGAGAATTTCGATAGGATGCTGACTCATGGAAATGCGTTCGTAAAAGTTTAGAAATACCCCTGCTTCTTGCGGTCTTCCATCGCGGCTTCGGAAGCCTTGTCATCCGCGCGGGAACCACGCTCCGTCACGCGGGCGGCGGAGATCTCGCCGATGATGTCATCGATGGTCGTCGCCGGAGATTCCAGCATACCGGTGCTGATCATGTCCGCGATGGTACGCACACGGCAGACCATGGTCTTGCGCTTCTCCTTGTCGCCGGGACGGGCGTTGAGGAACGGGTCGGGCTTCGTTGTATCCGTATGCGCGGGAGGAACGGGCAACCATTGGCCCGCCCGGAAGAAGCACTCCCGCGTATGGCTAAAATAAATGTTCGGCACTTCGAGCTGCTCGCGCTTGATGTATTCCCACACGTCCATCTCCGTCCAGTTGGAGAGCGGAAACACACGCATGTTCTCACCGCTGTTCAGACGCGCATTGTAGAGGTTCCACAATTCCGGCCGCTGGTTTTTCGGATCCCACTGGCCGAAGCCATCGCGGAAGCTGAAGAAGCGTTCCTTTGCACGAGCCTTCTCCTCATCACGGCGCGCACCGCCGATGCAGCAATCGAAGCGATACTCTTCGATGGCTCCGAGCAGCACGGGAATCTGCAGTTTGTTACGGCTGATCTCGCCCTTGGTCAAGATGGCGGTGCCGTTGGTCAGCGCATCCTCCACCGTACGCACGATGAGTTTTGCGCCCAGTTCTTTCGCGCGGCGGTCGCGGAATTCCAGCAACTCCGGAAATTCATGACCGGTCTCGACGTTCAGGAACGGCATCGGGATATCCGATGGGCGGAACGCTTTTTCCGCTAGGCGCAGGAGGCAGATGGAGTCCTTGCCACCGGAGAACAACAAGGCCGGACGCTCGAACTCTGCTGCGACTTCACGCATCACGTGAATCGCTTCCGTTTCCAAATACTGCAAATGGTCCAGATGGTAACTTTTCATCAAATCGTTAAATAGTTGAATCGTTAAACGGTTACATCGTCGCCGATGAGCTCATCCAAGTCCTGCTCGGTTAACCCATAAGCTGGCGAAGTTTCTTTTAATCCGAGGCTCTCACCTTGTTTGCGCTCCCGCAGGTAACGGATATAACCATTTATCAGGCGGAGAAGCCGCCATGCTTCTTCCTTCAATTCCCAAACTTCATCGGTTTTCAGATACTGTTCGTCGCTGCAAACATTCAAATCATCGACCAGCTCTTCCAAAGAGCCACGCGTATTCAGGGTAAACTTGATCTGTTCCAGATAATGATACCGACCATGCCCTTCAGCGATATTGTTTGTGAGGGAAACAGCCGCGCGCCGGATCTGGCTGGCCAATCCGTACTTCTCAATATCAGGCAACTGATGGGCAACACCGTACATGGCCTTACGAAACTCTCTTGCCACCTGATAGACCTCCAAGTCCTCAAATGTACGGAAACGGTCAACCGACTTGGAAGCCGGTTGATTGTAAGTGTTTAGCTTTTCAGCACTCATCACTGTGATGTCAGATTTCGAAGCGCGCCACGATTTAACGCTTCACGTTTTAACCTTTTTAACCCTTGATGGCTTGTCCACCCCACGTGGCGTGCAAGCCGCACTCGCGCTTTTCATCAGCCTTCGCGGGATCGAAGTAATCCCACTCGTTCGGCAGGTTGTGCTCTTTCAAGTACGCTTCCATCTCGGCATCGCTCCAATAGAACACGGGGCTGAGCTTGAGCGAACCGAAGTTCGGGTCGGGCGAAACGATGTCCAGACCGGCGCGATTCGGGTTCTGCACCTTGCGCAGGGCAGTGATCCACACACTCGGCGCGAGTTCCTTCATGCCGCGTTGGAACGGCTCCAGCTTCATCACCGCGCTAAAATGCTTCAGGCCTTCTTCATCGTTCGTATCAGGGATAGGGCCATACACGGCATCGCGATGCGCGACGGTCATCTTGGGAATGTATGCCTTGATGTTCAGACCGAGTTGCTTGCGCAACTGCTCCGCGTGTTTATACGTCGCGGGGCGATTGTAGCCATGATCCACCCAGAGCACTTCGATGTCCGGCTGCACTTGCACGCACAGATGCAAAATGACCGCCTCGTAGGGACGGAAATTGGTGGAGACCACAGCGCGGCCTTTTCCGAGGCCGATGGCCCACTTCACGATCTCGAGCGGCGATTTCGTGCGCAGCTCGGCATTGGCTTGAGCGATTTGTTCAGCAGTCATGATCTTAAGCGTCTTTGTTAAAATTCGGGAACGAGCCCGTCACCGGTGTATGCGGTGCTGCATCCTGGACAGCTTCCACCAACCCGTAATGATGGGCCCCCCAGTAGATAGCGCCCGCGATCAGCGCGCCGGCCGCCGGCACCACCAGGCAGATGGGCCCAAACCGTAAATCCGCCAGCGCACCAATCACCCCACCCACCGTGAACGAGAGCAAAACGATGAACAGAAAGCGGATCTTCCACGCCTGCACCTGACGATGACGCAGCCAGTGCCCGAACATCACGCCAATGTCCGTCACCAGACCGGTGACGTGTGTGGTCCGGATGATGAGCCCGCAATAGCTGCTGGTCATCGCGTTCTGCAGGCCACAAGACATGGCGAGTGCGGGCAACGCCCAACGGGTCTTAAACATGAGCAAGGCACACGCAACGGAAAGCAGCACCCCTTCGATCATCATGGCCACGCCATAGCGGCGGCCGGGCACCAGCTTCCAGGCCCCGACAATCATACCAGCCAGGGCCGCTCCACCGACGAAGCCGAGCAAAATAGAAAATGAGGTCAAGGTATCCCGCCAACGACCCTCCACCGCATCCAGCCCCATGCGAGAAACGGCACCCGTCATGTGACTTACGGGGGTATGAAAAAAGCCCAGCGAGACCGAATTGATATACCCCGCCGCGCCCGCCAAGGCCGCCGCCCCGGGCAACATGTGCCGGATCTTCCGCAGGACATCCTGCTTGTCGATCGGTTGGGGGTGGGAGTAGGGCATGGCTCAAAAATTTATGCAGAAATGCAGCCGAATGCCTTCGACGGTCCCGCTTGTGGATTTTTCATCCCTTTGACGGATGCCGCCCTGCTCTGCTATACTGTAAGGTATGAGCTCGGTTGAAATTGCTGAAGAAACCATCCAACGGCTTAGCCCGCAGGAATTGGTGGAATTCTCGCGCTGGTTTGACGAATACCGTGCTGCCAAATGGGACGCGCAGATCGCGCGTGATGCCGAGGCTGGCAAACTGGATGCTTTGGCTGAGGAAGCCTTAAACGAATATCGCGCCGGACGCTGCACCAAATTTCCCGCGTGAACTCGCTGGTCACTCCCCGCTTCTGGCAATTGCTCAACGCTTTGCCCACTGAGGTCCAAGAGCTCGCCCTCAAGAATTACGAGCTTTGGCAAAAAGACAGCACGCATCCCTCGCTTCACTTCAAACCGGTTGGCAAATATTGGTCGGTCCGAGTCAGCCTCGGATACCGCGCCCTTGCCCGGAAGGAAGGGGATACGTATATCTGGTTTTGGATTGGCTCCCACGATGAGTATGAGCGGCTGATTGGTTAAGTTCTTTAACTGGAACTCAAACAGCAGAGTCCACCCATTTTAACAGGTCGTTTTTTGAGCGTTGCCCGACCCATTGTCCTTTGACCTGTCCTTTATCGACAACCAAGAAAGTAGGCACCGAGGTGATTCCGAATTCAGTCGCCACTTCAAAATTGCTTCCCGCATCCACCTTCACAATTTTCAAGTCTGGACGTTCAGAAATTATTTCTTCCAACACAGGCACCATCATCTTACACGGTGTACAGCGATCCGTATAAAAATCCACCAGCACTTTGCCGTTATGCTTTAGCACTTCAGCATTGAACGTCGCTAAGTCAGCAATAGTTTTCATATGGATCGATAAATGGTCAGGCAGTCATGGCGCAAGTGCCATGACTGCCTTCTGATAAACAGTTTCTAGTTCGTCGCAGGCGCAGCCGCGGCCGTCGCCGCCTGCTCATTCCACAGCACGCGCTCCACCCAGTCGCCGAAGCGCTCGGAGCCAACGCGTTCAGCCGCGTAACGGGTGAACAGATTACGCAGCTCCGGGATGATCTCCGGATCTTTGATCAAGTCTTTGTGGAGCTTGTTCAGGCGCGTGCAGGCTTCGTTGCCGCCGAGATACATCTGGTAACGGCCCGGGCCCTTGCCCACGAAACCGATCTCGGACATATACGGACGGGCGCAACCATTCGGGCAGCCGGTCATGCGGATGATGATCTCGTGATCCGCCAGGCCCACTTCGCCCAAGAGCCCTTCGATCTGGCCCATCAAACCGGGCAGATAACGTTCGCTCTCCGCGAGGCCGAGGCCGCAAGTCGGCATCGACGGGCAAGCCATCGAGGCGCGGCGCAAGGCGCTGGTCTGGTTCTCCACCGGCACACCGTGCTCAGCCAGAATCTGCGTGATCGCGGCTTGGTCAGCGGCCTTGATGTTCGCGAGGATGATGTTCTGCGACGGCGTCAAACGATACTCCGGCGCGAACTTCTCGGCGATCAACTTCAAGGCGGCCTTCAGGCGATAGCCTTCCTTGTCCTTGATACGGCCCGTCTCCACGTAGAGACCGAGGAACTTGCTACCGTCCGCGGCCGTGTCCCAGCCGAAATGATCGCCCTGCTTGGTGAACTTGAACGGCTTCGCTTCCGCGAGCTTGTAGCCGAGACGGCTCTCCAGTTCCTGGCGGAACCAAGCAGCGCCCTTCTCTTCGAGAACGTACTTTAAGCGCGCATGCTTCCGGTTCGTGCGATCACCGAAATCGCGATGCACGGTGAGCACACCCTTCGACACATCGATCAATTGTTCCGGCGTCACGAAACCGATGACGTCCGCGATGCGTGGATACGTTTCGGCGTTGCCGTGGCTGCGGCCGAGGCCGCCACCGACCGTGAGGTTGTAGCCGATCAGCTTGCCGTTCTCTTCGATGGCGATGTAGCCGAGGCAGTTCGTCAGCACGTCCACGTCATTGACGGGTTGCACGGCGAACGCGGTCTTGAATTTGCGCGGCAGGTAGGTTTTGCCGTAGAGCGGATCGACGAAATCTTTGTTCTGCTGGTCGTCGAGATTGAGCTGCACGCCATCCACCCAGATGGAGTGGTACGCCTTCGTCTTGGGCATGAGCGCTTCGCTCACGCGCGTGGCGTCCACGAGCAATTGCTTGTGGATCTCATTGCGCGCGGGCACCGGCGGAGACATGACGTTACGGTTCACGTCACCACAAGCGGCGATCGTGTCCATCATGGCTTCGTTCAGCTCCTTCATCAGCGGGCCGAGACCGGCCTTCACCACGCCATGGAACTGGAAGCTCTGGCGCGAGGTGATGCGCAAGGTCTGGTTGCCGTAGTTCGTCGCGAGACGATCATAGACGAGGTATTGCGGGCCGGAGAGCACGCCACCTGGGATACGACCGCGGATCATCCAGATGTAGAGTTTGCCGGTCTTGCGCTTGTCACGGTCATCCTGCTGGTAGATGCCGTGGAACTTCAGAAATTGCTCATCATCCGTGCTGAAGCAGATCGCGTTGGAATCGTTCAGCGTGGCGGCGATATTGCCCGCGAGGGTAGGGATAGCCGTCTTGAGCCCTTCGTTGTGGGTCAACTTCTTTTCTTCTGTGGGTGCGGGGGCAACCGCTTTATCTGTAATCATAAGTAAGTTACTAATGTTAGTAATGATTCCACACTCTGCTTTCGCTGTCAATGGGCTAAAGCGGTGCAACCCGACTAAAAGCGCCCAAAAAATGCTTTACCGTACTATCTCGTAGGCCATTTAATCTGTGCTTGCTTGTCTTCACCGAACGGCCTAACCGTTCAAGCAAGACGGTAAATTTAGCAAAGTCGGCGGCATGAGCCAGCGGAAATTAGTGTATTTCGACAACAACGCCACCACCCGGATCGCTCCGGAGGTGGTGGACGCCATGCTGCCCTTTTTGACGGAGCATTGGGGCAATCCCTCGAGTGCCTACCGCTTCGGCAACCAGGTGACCAAGGATATCGAAATCGCCCGGGAACAGCTTGCTGCGCTCATCAATGCCGACCCGAAAGAGATCATATTCACCAGTTGCGGCACGGAAAGTAACAATTCAGCGATTCAGAGCGCGTTGCTGACGCAACCTGGTAAAAAACACGTCATCACCACGGCGGTTGAGCATTCGGCGAACATCAAGTTCGCCAAACACCTGACCCAACAGGGCTACAATGTCACTTTGCTGCCCGTAGAACCGGATGGCACCTTGGATCTGCATCTGCTGGAACTGGCTATCCGTCCAGATACAGCCATCGTTTCGGTGATGTGGGCGAATAACGAGACAGGCGTGCTCTTTCCCGTGGAGGAAATCGGCGCCCTCTGCCGCAGTCGCGATGTAATCTTCCATACAGACGCCGTCCAGACGCCTGGCAAGCTGAACATCGATGTACGCGAGCTGGACGTGGATATGCTCTCGCTCTCCGCACACAAGCTGAACGCCCCCAAGGGGATCGGCATGCTCTATGTGCGCAAACGCACGAAGTATGTGCCCTATGTCATCGGTGGCGGGCAGGAAAAGGGACGGCGGGGCGGCACGGAGAATGTTCCTTACATCATTGCTTTCGGTAAAGCGGCGGAACTGGCCGCTGGGCACGTAGAATACGAAAACACCAAGGGCCGCAAACTGCGGGACAAGCTTGAACAGGGTATTCTGAAGAGTATCCCGCGCACTTCACGGAATGGGGCCCGGGAACCGCGGCTGCCGAACACCTCGAACATCTCATTCGAAGGCGTGGAGGCGGAAGCCATCTTGAGTTTGCTCGATCAGGCGGGGGTCTGTGCCTCCAGCGGTTCGGCCTGCACCACGGGTTCGCTGACCCCTTCCCACGTACTCACCGCGATGGGCCTAAGTGCCAAGCGGGCAAGGAGTTGCGTGCGGTTCAGTTTGGGCATGTACAACACCGAGGAAGAGGTGGATTACGTGCTGGATATCCTGCCGGATATCATCGCCAAGCTGCGGGCGGCCAGTCCGACCTCGACCACAAAGAAGACGGCTGGTGCCTTGGCGGCTTAATTAGCCGACTTGGGCCGGTAACCCTCACCCATTTTGGGGATTACTTCGTTTGTATTAAAGCGCAACTATACCTTGTGCCCGGTGATTTAACTTAAGGCGTACCAAACACGACTATGAAAATCATATTAGCCAGTCTTGCAGCGGCCGGTGTCGGCTTCGGTGCCGCCTATCTCTACGTCTCCAATGAGAAGACGACGGAATTTCAAAAAGAAAAGACCGCGCTGCAGAGCCAGTGGGAAGAGAGCACCAGCAAGCTGGAACGCGAACTGCGCGAGGCCAAAAACCGGGCCGGCCGGGTGGAGCAGGTCACTGAGACCGTTGAAGTGGTAAAGACCGTCCAGAAGACGCCAAAGGAGATTCTCGACAAGCTGGTCCAGATCAAACCGGCGGCTGGCAATGCCCGTTACGCCAGCATCCGTGAAATAATCCATCATCTGGAAAGCCTCGCGGAAATCGGACCCGGGGCGCTGCCCAGCATCCGCACTTTCCTGAAACAGAACGTCGATGTCTCCTACGAGCGCGAACGCGAGCGTCCGCAAAATCCTGATGGCACCCCGCAGACCACTGGTGGACCTGGTGGCGGACCGGGCGGTCCCGGTGGTGGTGGCGGTGACCGAGGTGGCTTCGGTGGCGGCCCGCCGCCGTGGGCCGGTGGCGGTAATGAACTGCCACGCACGGAAGATTATTATCCGTACTCACTGCGCATCGGCTTGTTCGATGTCGTGAAGAAGATCGGCGGCAGCGATGCCGAGACCATCTTGTCTGAAGCACTGCAGACCACCGGACGCGGTGTGGAAGTGGCGCACCTGACGCAATTGCTCGAAGAGATCGCGCCGAACAAGTATGCCGCGCTGGCCATCTCAGCCGCGAAGGATCTGCTGGCCAATCCGTTGACCATCGAGAACCCAACCCGGCTGGATGAACAGTCCAAGACCTTCCTCTACGCCATCCTGCGCAAGTTCAACGATGTCAGTTTTGTGCCTACGGCGCAGCAGCTCGTCATCCAGGCGGATGGGCGGCTGGATCGCAATGCGCTCAATTATCTGACCACAGCACTCAAGGAGCAGTCCGTCTCCTCGCTTTACTCGATGTATCACGATGCACGCGTGACGAACAATTTTGACAGGGCGGCCATCGCGACCTCGGCCCTAAACTACGTCGGCATGAGCACCACGTCGGACCAGATGTTCCGCGACATCATGAACAATGAAGAAGCGGGCATGATGCGTTTCCTGGCCTTGGGACGCCTGAATGATGGCACCCTCTCCCCGGAAGTCATCCAGAGCCGCATCCAACTGGTGCAGTCGCTGAAGTTCGAGGATGAACGCATGCAACGCATGGTGGAGAACACCATCCAGGGCTTGCAACGCAAAGCCAATCCGCAAGCGGGCGGTGACAACAACGACAATCGCCGCCGCGGGTTCGACTCCTTCTTCGGCGGTGGTGGCAATCGCGGACCAGGCGGGCCGCGTAACTGATTTGTTGGTATAGGGTAATGCCGCGCCGGGCTTTGGTTGGTCCGGCGCGGCTTTTCTTTTTGGGACTGGCCGTTTTCGCCACTGGTTCTTATCTTCCCGGCATGTCGGTTGTTTTTTACGACACTCACGCACATCTCGATTATCCGGATTTCGCAGCGGAACTGCCCGCTGTCGTGCAACGTGCTGCCGAGGCCGGCATCGAACGGCTCATCTCCATCGGTACCGATCTGGAAAGCAGCCGCAAGGCCATCGCCCTCGCGGAACAATTTCCCGGTGTCTATGCCGTGGTGGGCTGGCATCCTAATGATGCGTTGCAGGCGCCGACGGATATCCGTTCGGAACTGCGTGAGCTGGCCAGGCATCCCAAGGTGGTCGCCATCGGCGAAACCGGTCTGGACTATTTTCGGCTGCCCAGTGCCAATGGCGGTACGGTGGCGGAAGATGACGTGTTGAAGCAGAAGCAGGCGGAAATCTTTCAGCAACAGTTGGAAGTCGCGGCGGAGACCGGTTTGAATGTCGTCATCCACACACGCGGTGACTGCTTTGAGCAGACGCTGGCGATCATGCAACCGTTCACGCCAAAAGTACGCGGCGTCTTCCACTGCTTTGTGAATGACACCGCCTGCATGCAGCGCGTGCTGGCGATGAATTCCATCGTGAGTTTCACCGGCATCCTCACCTTCAAGAACGCCCAGATCATCCGCGACACCCTGGCGGCCACGCCCATGGGCAGCTTCATGTTCGAGACGGATTCACCCTTCCTCGCCCCGGTACCCTATCGTGGCAAACGCTGTGAGCCGGCGTACGTGAAGCAGATCAGCGAAGCGGCGGCCAAGTTGAAGAACTGTTCGCTGACAGAATTGAGTGCGGTCACGTGCAAGACGGCGCACGAGTTCTTTCACCGTTTGCGCTGAACAGAGCGGCTTAAGAAGCCTGCAAAAAGAGCCAGACGAGGCCGTACTTCTGGTCCGCCCCAAAGCCGCGCTGGAGAAAATAATCGATCAGCACGACCAGCCCCAGCAGAACAAATGGCGCGAAATCGAATTTGCCCGCCCGCGTCGGCAGCCACTGTACCAGCTTGAGCATCCGTTGCGCCGTGGTGTTCACATACGCGAGGAAGGCATGGTTCCCGAGATAGACGAAGCTGTTCACCAGATAGAGCACCAGCACGGACACGACCAGGGATTTGGCCAGCAGATAGACCGACAGGCTGACTACCAGCCCTTGGGTGAGCCAGACCGAGGCGTTGCGCGCGTCCGGCAAAATACGGAGGTAACCGAAGTATTTGCTGAAGATCAGCCAGAGCAGATACGCCACGACCGCAGGAAAGAGAATCCTCAGCCATACGGGCAGCACGGCCACCCAGCCCAGATGCCGCCGCACGATGGCATGCCAGGGATTGGCATCTGCGCCCCGGTCATTGATCAGTTGCAAAAGGATCAGCCAGAAAAAGAACACGCCCAGCCAGCTTAAAAAACTAAGCACGGAAAACAGCACCATGCGGTCAAAATAATCACAGCGGAACGGGATGCTGATGACCGCCAGATCCATGCGCGGCGCCCATTGGACAGACGGGCCGATGTGCCAGTAAAAAATGGCCCGCAGCCCCAGCAGGGTGATCAGCGAGGTGAGGAGGGTCATCCGGTTGAACTGGCCCCGTTCCGTCTTCTTGAGCGTGGACAGCAGCGTGCCGCCGCGAAAATCATTCGCCGGGACAAAACGATACGACCGCCAGCTCAACCAAAGGAGCATGGCGGCCGCATTAAGGATGAAATGGATCAGGTCCATCAGTGAACGGTGCGTGGTGAGGTTTCACCAGTCACCACCCACGCGCGTTACATCATCTTGAGCAGCGTGTCAGCCATTTCGCTCGGTGTCGCGGCGACCCCGATGCCGGCTTCGCGGAACGCCTCAAACTTCGCGGCGGCCGTGCCTTTGCCGCCGCTGACAATCGCGCCGGCATGGCCCATGCGACGTCCCGGAGGAGCCGTGGAACCAGCGATGAAACCAGCGACCGGCTTGGTGCCGTATTGCTTGATCCAGGCAGCGGCTTCTTCTTCGGCGCTGCCGCCGATCTCACCAATCATGATGATACCGTGCGTCTCGGGATCGGCCATGAACAATTTGATGACGTCCAGATGCGAAGTACCGTTCACCGGATCGCCACCGATGCCCACGCAGGTGGATTGGCCCACGCCACGGCTGGTCAACTGCCACACGGCTTCATACGTCAAAGTACCAGAGCGGCTGACGACGCCGATGTTGCCCTTCTTGTGGATGTAACCCGGAGCGATGCCGATACGGCAGCCACCCTTGGAATCCGGGCCTTCGCCCGGCGTCACGATGCCCGGGCAGTTGGGCCCGATGAGGCGGGTCTTGTTGTTCTCACCCATGGCGCGTTTCACGGCCACCATGTCGCGTACGGGAATGCCTTCCGTGATGGCGACCACCAGCTCGAGACCGGCATCTACGCCTTCCAAGATCGCATCCGCCGCGAACGGCGGTGGCACGAACACGGCGGAGGCCGTAGCGCCGGTGGCCTTCACGGCTTCGGCTACGGTATCGAAGATGGGCACTTTGCCCTCAAACAACTGGCCGCCCTTGCCGGGGGTCACACCCGCCACGACATTGGTGCCGTAAGCGAGGGACAACTGGGCGTGCCGGGCACCAAACGAACCGGTGATGCCTTGGATCAAAACTTTCGTATCGGGTTTGACGATGATGGACATATAGAGAGTCGTTATTATTTCGCGATGGTCTTGACCACCTTCTGCGCCGCATCGGCCATCGTGTCACCACTGATGATGGTGAGACCGGATTCCGCGAGGGT
Source organism: uncultured Verrucomicrobiota bacterium (assembly GCA_964589735.1). GTDB lineage: Bacteria > Verrucomicrobiota > Verrucomicrobiia > Limisphaerales > JAEYXS01 > JAEYXS01. The sequence continues at coordinate 41,049 of CAZPUL010000046.1, forward strand.
CTTCTTGCCCGCTTCCACGTTGTTGCCTTCCAGGCGAACCACAAGCGGAAGCGTCAGGCCCGTTTCCTTAACGGCGGCCACGATGCCCGTCGCGATGACGTTGCAATCCATGATGCCGCCAAAGATGTTCACGAAGATCGCTTTCACCGCCGGATCGCTCAAGATGATCTTGAACGCCGCCGTGACCTGGTCCTTCGTCGCCCCACCCCCGACATCCAGGAAGTTCGCCGGCATGCCGCCGTAGTGCTGGATGATGTCCATGGTGGACATGGCCAGGCCGGCGCCATTCACGAGGCAGGCGATGCTGCCATCGAGCTTGATGTAATTGAGCGAGAACTTGCTCGCCTCGATCTCCAGCGGGGATTCTTCCGCGAGATCGCGCATCTCCTGGATGTTCTTGTGGCGATAGAGGGCGTTGTCATCGAGGCTGATCTTGGCATCGACGGCCACGATGGCTTCCTTGCCTTCCGGCGTCTCGACGATGCACAGCGGATTGATCTCCACCATGGCGGCGTCGCATTCCCACCAGGTCTTGTAAACCCCCATGATGAGCTTCACCGCACCGTTGAAAACATCCCCCTTCAGGCCGAGACCGGAAGCGATCTTGCGCGCCTGATAGGCTTGGATGCCGACCGCCGGGTCGATCCATTCCTTGAGGATTTTCTCGGGAGTGTGTTCGGCCACCTCTTCGATGTCCACGCCACCTTCTGTGCTCGCCATGATGAGCGGACGGGAATTGTTCCGATCCAGCAAGACGGCCAGATAGAATTCCTTTTTGATCGTCTCGGCGCTCGCCACGAGGATCGTGCTGACCAGGCGGCCTTCTTCGCCGGTCTGCTTCGTCACCAGCACTTTGCCCAGCATGTTGTCGGCGACGTTGACCGCGTCTTCCACGGTCTTCACCAGTTTCACGCCACCCTTGAAGCCATGCTTGAACGTGCCCTTGCCACGACCACCGGCATGGATCTGGGATTTGATAACGGCCAGCTTATGGCCCGCCGCAAATAATTGCTCCGTGGCGGCCTTGGCTTCAGCCACAGTTTTACATGGTTGCCCTTGCGGTACTGCGACACCGTATTGGGCCAACAACTGTTTAGCCTGATATTCGTGAATGTTCATTTGTTGTAGTTCAAAGTTTAAGGTTTAAAGTTCAAAGTTTGGCGACTTCAATCGCGTCCTTTGAATTTGGTGCCTTTCAATTCCGATTGGCGTAAATATTTCATAAATCCCGAAGTCAACCGGCTGACTTCCATCGCCATCTCGTAAAGCGTGTTAAAATCCTTCTGGGTTAAGTAGCTTTCGTCCAAGGCAGTGTAAAGCTGATCGCGGACCTCGCCGCAGGACCCTTTGGCATTGCTCAAGAACTGGATGAACTCGCGATTACCCTCGCGTTCAAAACCTTCGGCAATGTTAGATGTCACGGATTGAGCCGCCCGCCGAATTTGATCTCTCAGGGCAAAGTCTTTGGCAAATTCCCCAATCCGGCTGTGTTTATAGATGGCTTTCCTGAGTTCGCGCCCCTTTTTCCACGCTTCAACATCTTCAAATCTTTCGATACTGGCCATATGCAAGGGGCGCCAACTTTGAACTTTAAACCTTAAACTTTGAACCGCTTATATTTCACCGTTTTTCGATGGGGACCACCGTAAGGCCGACAGTCGGGCCGGTGTATTCGCTTTGCGGGCGGATCAGGCGGTTGTCGGCGAGCTGCTCCAGGATGTGCGCCGTCCAGCCCGAGGTGCGGGCGATGGCGAAGATCGGCGTGAACAGGTCCGTCGGGATATCCAGGGAGTAATAGACCGTGGCGGAATAGAAGTCCACGTTCGCATGCAGCCCCTTGCGTTCCAGCATGAGGTGCGCGATGCGCTCGGACATCTGGATCCATTTCGGCTCGCCCAGCTTGGAGCTGAGGATCTGCGCCATGCGCTTGAGATGCGGGGCGCGCGGATCAAGCACCTTGTAAACGCGGTGGCCGATACCCATGATTTTCTGCTTCTGGGCCAGGCAGTCTTCCACGTATCCGTCTACTTTCTCAAGTGAACCGATTTCTTTGAGCATCTTGATGACGCCTTCGTTGGCCCCGCCGTGGAGCGGTCCTTTAAGGGTGCCGATCGCCGAAGTGATGGCCGAATAGATATCGCTCAAGGTGGCGATGGTGACGCGGGCACTGAAGGTGGAGGCGTTCATGCCGTGGTCGGCATGGAGGACATAGCACATGTCCATGGTGCTTTCCTTCTCGGCGGAGGGCTTCACGCCATCCATCATGTAGAGGAAATTCGCCGCTTCACCGAGGGAAGCATCTGGGTGGACCAAGGGGAGATTTTGACGATGACGATGGAAATAAGCCGTGACCACCGGGATTTGGGCGATCAACCGGAGCGCCTTGCGCCGCTGGGCGTGCATGGAATCATCTTCCGCTGCCGTATCAAAACAGCCCAAGGCCGAGACGCCCGTGCGCAGCACATGCATAGGTGGGGTGTCTTTGGGCAGCTTCTGGATGATATCGATGACGCCTTTGGGAAGTTCCCGGAAACCCGCCAAGGTGGCCTTCATCTCCGCCAGCTCTTTCTGCGTCGGCAACGCTCCGTGGTGCAAAAGATGAACTACTTCTTCGTAGGTCACCTTCCCCGCGAGTTCGTTGATGTCATAGCCGCAGTATATGAGCTGACCGATGTCGCCCCGCACATCGCTGAGGCGGGTCTTGGCCGCTACGATACCTTCCAAACCTTTTGCCACTGCCGAGGGGTTGCTCATGGGGTCAAAATTCTATGATTTTTGGGTGGTTTTTATGTAAAATGCGCGGTCAATCTAGGGGACCCTTCCGGTAGCGTCAACGGTTTTAGGCCATAGAAAAACACGAAAGCATGCTTTCCTTCCACCAAGCTGGTTTTAAGGCCCGATCCACACTGATTAGTCTCGCTCATGTCCCGCCAAACCGGTCTAATATACTGCTTGGAAAACCGTCTTTTGGGCGTTTATTTTCTGCTCCCAGGTCCACCCGGCCCAATGTTCTTTCGTCACCCCACTTTACAGGCGCGCCAAGGTCCGGTTTAATGGCGCGTAACAAAGGACGGCGTAACGGCCGTCCTTACCATTTTTGGACCATGAAATATATTTTCGTCACCGGTGGTGTGGTTAGTTCCCTGGGTAAAGGTCTGACGGCTGCTGCTCTGGGTACTCTGCTCGAGAACCGCGGGTTGAAGGTCGCCCTTCAGAAGTTCGACCCCTACTTGAATCTCGACCCCGGCACGATGAGCCCCTATCAGCATGGCGAAGTGTATGTGCTGGATGACGGTGCCGAGACGGACCTCGACCTCGGCCATTACGAGCGCTTCACCCATACGAAGCTCACCCGGATGAACAACCTCACCAGCGGCCAGGTCTATGCCCGGGTGCTGGAAAAGGAACGCAAGGGCGAGTACCTCGGCAAAACGGTGCAGGTGATCCCGCATGTGACGGATGAGATTCAGCTCCGCATCACCCAGCTCGCCGAGCAATCCAAGGCGGACGTGATCATCACCGAGATCGGCGGCACCACGGGTGACATCGAGGGACTGCCCTTCCTCGAGGCCATCCGTGAATTCGCGCTCGAAGTGGGTTACAACAACGCCTTGTTTCTGCACGTCACCTATGTGCCGTTCATCAAGGCCGCTGGTGAACTCAAGACGAAGCCCACCCAGCAATCCGTCGCCAAACTGCGCGAGATCGGTATCGCGCCGCACATCCTCGTCTGCCGTTGCGAGAAGCCGCTCGACAAGGAATTGCGCCAGAAGATTTCCCTGTTCTGCAACGTCCCCTACGAAGCGGTCATCGAGGAAAAGGACGTGGATCACTCCATCTATGAGGTGCCGCTGATGCTCCAGCGCGAGCGCATGGACGACCTCGTGTGCCGCCAGTTGCAGCTCAATGTCCCGCCCGCGAACATGACGCACTGGCAGGACATCATCCGCAAGCTCATCGCCCCGCAGCATCGCGTGCGCATCGGCGTGGTGGGCAAATACATCGAGTTGAACGATGCCTACAAGTCCGTCTATGAAGCCATCATCCATGGCGGGGTGGCGAATGATTGCGGTGTGTAGATCTCGGTGGTCGCCGTATCATTAAAAAAAAAATGGGGGGGGGGGGGGG
>CAZPUL010000047.1:0-44806 GCA_964589735.1 uncultured Verrucomicrobiota bacterium
ATGCTACTGCGAGAGTGTCACATCAAACAAACTGGATGGCAGGCTGCTTCGGGGGGACGTTAAAAAGGTTAAAGGGGTTAAAGCGTTAAAAGGGTTGAATCGGGAAGCGGTTCAACGGTTCAGCCTTTTTAGCGATTTAACGAGCAGGGGGAATGGGACGAATAGGAGAAGAGATCGAGGATGAAGGACGACGACGAGAACGCCCCGACCTAATCAGTACGGGGTTCAGGACGAGTATGGGAGATATGAGGGGCGACGATAATACATGGGGTGAAGAAAAAACTGCATGGTTAGGCGCGGCGGAAACGTCTAAGCTTAGGACGAATAAGCCTGTCATGAGCACACATCGTCATCTGTCGCGGAGCCGGAGCCTGATTTTACCGGCCATCTGCGTTTGGCTGGGGCTATCGGCGGTCGGGAGCGAGGCGGCGAGCAAGTCGTCGGGCATCGATTTCAACCGCGATATCCGGCCGATTCTTTCGGATAATTGCTTCCATTGCCACGGCCCGGATGAAAAGACGCGCGAGGCGAAGCTGCGCCTGGATACGAAGGATGGCATCTTGAAGGATCTGGGCGGGTATCAGGCGGTGAAGCCGGGGGATGTGAAGGCGAGCGAGGTGTGGCGGCGGATCATCACGAAGGATGAGGATGATCTGATGCCGCCGCCGAAGTCGCATAAGACGTTGAAGTCGGACCAGATCGCGCTGATCAAGAAATGGATCGAGGCGGGGGCGCCGTTCGAGGGGCATTGGGCGTATGTGGCGCCGAAGCTGCCGGCGTTGCCAGCGGTCAAAGATGCGAAGTGGGCGCGGAATGGGATCGATAGCTTCATCGCAGCGAAGCTGGCGGAGCACAAGTTGAAGCCTTCGCCCGAGACAGACCGGGTGACCTTGATCCGGCGGGTGACGTTTGACCTGATCGGGTTGCCGCCCACGCCGCAGGAAATCGCGGAGTTCGTGGCGGATAAATCGCCGGATGCGTATGAGAAGGTGGTGGACCGGTTGCAACGTTCGCCGCGTTACGGCGAGCACATGGCGCGGTACTGGCTGGATGCGGCGCGTTATGGTGACACGCATGGCTTGCACCTGGATAACGAGCGATCGATGTGGCCGTATCGCGACTGGGTGGTGCGGGCTTACAACGAGAACCTGCCATTCGACCAGTTCACGAAGTGGCAGATCGCGGGCGACCTCTTGAAAAATCCGACACGCGATCAGCAGATCGCGTCGGGTTTCAATCGCTGCAATGTGACGACGAGCGAGGGCGGATCGATCAATGAGGAGTTCATCTTCCGTTACGCGGTGGATCGCACGGAGACGACGGCGGCGGTGTGGATGGGTCTCACTGCGGGTTGCGCGCAATGCCATGACCACAAGTTTGATCCCATCTCGCAGAAGGAGTTCTACCAGATGTATGCGTTCTTCAACAGCGCGGCGGACCCGGCGATGGATGGGAACATCCTGCTGACGCCGCCGATCCTGAAGCTCACGACGCCGGAGCAGGAGAAGCAGTTGAAGCAGTATGACGCAGACATCGCGAAGGTGAACGCGAAGATCAAAGACGCGCTGGCCAAGCTGGAATACAAAGATCCGGCCGAGCAAGACCCAAAGCCGGAGAAGAAGACGATCGAGACGGTGTGGGTGGATGACGATCTGCCAGAAGGTGCGAAGCCGCAACACACGGAAAAGAATCATGCGCTGAAGTGGGTGACCTCGGGCGAAGGTCCGGTGCACAGCGGCAAGAAGGCGTTGACCCGCAAGGGCACGGGCATCGTGCAGGATTTCTTCGACGGGTTGCCGAAGCAGTTGTCCGTGCCGGCGAAGGGCAAGATCTTTGCGCATGTTTACCTGGACCCGAAAGATCCGCCGAAGGGTGTGATGCTGCAATTCAACACGGGCGCGTGGTCGCATCGCGCGTTGTGGGGCGAGACCAACTCGATCGATTGGGGCAAGGAAGGCACGGTGGAACGGCTCGTGATGGGACCGCTGCCGAAGACGGGCGAGTGGGTGAAGCTGGAATTCGACATCGCGAAACTGAAGCTGAAGGCGGGGACGAAGTTCGCGGGGCTGGCCTTCACGCAGAAGGACGGCACGATGTATTGGGACAAGGTGGGCGTGAGCTACACGGTGGACCCGGCGAATGACGCGACGTATTCCCTGGCGCTGTGGCTGAAGAACAACCAGGGCAAGGTGGTGGCTGGGGTGCCGGATGATGTGAAGAATCTCCTGCGCTCGGTGAAGCCGGAGGATCGCAAGCCGGAGCAGCATCAGCGGTTGCGGGATTATTACTTCGAGAACGTCTGCCAGATGACGGCGGACATCTTCGATCCGCTACGGGCAGAAAAGAAGCCCTTCCAGGACAAGCGCGATGAACTGGACAAGAGCATCGATGCGACCTTCATCATGGCGGACCTGCCGCAGAAGCGGGATGCCTTCGTGATGATCCGCGGGCAGTACAACAAGCCCGGTGACAAGGTGACGCCCGGCACGCCGGCAGCATTCCCGAAGATCAAGACGCGGAGTGAAATCCCGGACCGGCTGGACCTCGCGGACTGGCTGACCGCAGCAGAGAATCCATTGACGGCACGCGTGACGGTGAACCGGTTCTGGCAGCAATTCTTCGGCACCGGGCTGGTGAAGACGGCGGGCGATTTCGGTTCGCAAGGGCAGCCACCGTCGCATCCGGAATTGCTCGACTGGCTGGCAGTGACCTTCCGCGAACAGGGTTGGGATATGAAGAAGCTCGTGAAGCTGATTGTGACTTCGAGCACCTACCGGCAGGATTCCAAGGTGAGCAGCAAGCTCTGGAACATGGACCCGGAGAACCGCCTGCTCGCCCGCGGGCCGCGCTTCCGCTTCGATGCCGAGGTGTTGCGCGACAACGTGCTCTTCGTCAGCGGCCTGATGAATCACAACATCGGCGGCAAAGGGGTGAAGCCGTATCAGCCGGAGAACATCTGGGAGCCGGTGGCGTACAGCGGCAGCAACACGCGCTACTACAAGCAGGACACGGGCGACGCGCTCTATCGCCGCAGCCTCTACACGTTCATCAAGCGCACCGCTCCCGCACCTGCAATGACGACCTTTGACGCGCCCAGCCGCGAGGCCTCCTGCGTCCGCCGCGAGCGCAGCAACACCCCGTTGCAGGCTTTGCAGTTGATGAATGACATCCAGCACTTCGAGGCCGCGCGCGCCTTCGCGCAACGCATGATGAAGGAAGGCGGCTCCGGTGTGTTTGAGAGGTTGGAGTTCGGTTTCCGTGCGGCCACGGGGCGGGCGCCGAGCAAGCAGGAAGCGGCCGTCTTGCAGGACAGCTACTTCAAGCAATTGGTCCGTTACGAGCAAGATCTCGAAGCCGCGAAGAAGGCCATCAGCTATGGCGAATCGAAGCCGGATGCCGCGCTGAATGCGAGTGAGCTGGCCGCCTATACGATGGTGGCGAACATGGTGCTGAACCTCGATGAAGTTGTGACCAAGAATTGAGTGACGCGTATGAATCCTGATTTTCTGCAACACATGAATCGCCGGCAGTTCTTCGCTGGCGCTGGCTTAGGCGTCGGCTCCATCGCGCTGGCCCTGATGGGCGGTATGCCGGGGATGTTGCACGCGGCCACGAAGAAAGGTGATCGCGTGCATCCAGCGCTGCCCGGGTTTCCGCACTTCGCGCCCAAGGCGAAACGCCTCATCTACCTGCATATGAACGGCGGGCCATCACAGCTCGACACGTTCGACTACAAGCCGAAGCTGGCGGAATACTTCGACAAGGATTTGCCGGAATCCGTCCGCAAAGGCCAGCGCATCACCACGATGACGAGCGGCCAGGCGCGATTGCCGGTGGCGCCGTCGAAGTTCAAGTTCGCGCAGCACGGCAAGTGCGGCATGTGGGTGAGCGAGTTGCTCCCACACACCGCGAAGCTGGTGGATGACATCGCGCTCATCAAAACGGTCAGTACGAACGCGATCAATCATGACCCGGCATGCACGTTCGTGATGACCGGCAGCGAATTGCCCGGCAAAGCGAGCCTCGGTTCGTGGCTCTCGTATGGCTTGGGCAGCGAGAACAATGATCTCCCGGCGTTCGTGGTGCTGACGCCCACATGGTCTTCCGGGGCAGCCGCGCAAGCGCTGTTCACGCGCATGTGGAGTTCGGGCTTCCTCGCCACGAGCCATACCGGCGTGGCCTTGCGTTCACAGGGCGATCCGGTGCTGTTCGTGAAGAACCCGCCGGGTGTGGATGCCGGCGCACGGCGCGACATGCTGGATGGCTTGGGCAAGCTCAATGCCGCCACGCACAAGCGCTTCAACGATCCGGAAACGCTCACCCGCATAGCGCAATACGAGATGGCCTTCCGCATGCAATCCTCCGTGCCGGACCTGATCGATTTCTCGAAGGAATCGAAAGCGACACTCGAGATGTATGGACCGGAAGTGACGAAGCCCGGCACGTTCGCACACTCGGCGTTGATGGCCCGCAAACTCGCCGAACGCGATGTGCGCGTGGTGCAGATCTTGCATCGCGGCTGGGATCAGCACAACAATCTGCCAAAGGACATCACATCACAATGCAACGACGTGGATCAACCCACGTATGCCTTGCTGAAAGACTTGAAGGACCGCGGCCTGTTGAAAGACACGCTCGTCGTCTGGGGCGGTGAATTCGGGCGCACAGTCTATTCCCAGGGCACGCTCACGAAGGACAATTACGGGCGCGACCATCATCCGCGGAACTTCTGCATGTTCATGGCGGGCGGCGGCATCAAAGGCGGCACGGTCTATGGCGAGACGGATGATTTCAGCTACAACGTGGCGGAGAATCCGGTGCATCTGAACGACCTGAACGCCACCATCCTGCATTGCCTGGGCGTGGACCACACGAAGTTCACCTACCGCTCCCAAGGCCTCGACCAGCGCCTGACCGGCGTGGAAGAAAGCCACGTGGTGAAGGGAATTCTCGCCTGACGGCGAAATGACGAATCAAGCGATCTTCTTGCGACGCAGGAGCAACAATGCCCCAAGCGTGAGCAGGTGATAAGTGGCAGGTTCGGGGACTGCTGCCAGTTGTACGTTATCCAGGAAAATGTTCCGCTCGTATTCTTCACTAATGGAAATGAATTCCAACTTGTAATCTCCCGGTGCGGCACTGAATTGGAGCGACTTGGGCATCCATTGGCCTTCAGAAGAATAGGCATCGAAACTTCCTGTTGTGATCAGGGCGTCCTGAAAATCAAACACCCGGACATCATAAGGCAGATATGCAGGGCCAGTCATTTCGGAACGCGAGGTGATCCACCAATCCAGTTGAAAGATGCCTCCCTCATTCAGAGTGAAATTTTGGCCGATACCACCTTGAGCATGCCCCAAAGCAAAGTATTGATCTCCAGATTTGGGCCCTGGACTGTTCAGGCCCAACGGTGACCCGTTAAACAGAGAATGCACACCGCCATTGATATCGACAATCCTAACCCAAGGCGTGGGATCAACATTTGCGTCTGAATCAGCGCTGATTTGAGGGGATTCGAAATCACCATTTTGAATCAAATTAGCGGCAGAACACACCTGATCCGGCAGTATATAAACAAAAACCAGACAAACAGCTAAATGGCAGATGGACAGCCTCATTGGTATGACGATTGAAAACCAAGCTTGGCTAAGCAAACACTTTTGAAGACATTTTTCTTCACAGCTCCCCTTCTTTCTCCCCATAGAAAAGATCATAGGCCCTTTGGTAATCCGCCTCCGGCACAAACACCTTCGCCTGCCGGTTCAGGTCGTCCGGATCGCCACCCACATCGATCAGCTCCTCCTTGCCCGCGATCCCATGCTTCTCCAGCATCAGGACAAGCATCTCCGTGTTGATGACCGGGCCGGTGTAGAAGAGTTTCATCGCAGATGCAGACTACCCGGTGCGGGGCCCTTTGGCAAAGCCGCTCTGCCCCTCAGATTTTGATTCACAACCCGCCATCCTGCGCTAGCATACGCGCTCCTTTCTCTGTCCGCCGGGATGTTGCCGGCGGCAGGAGAATGATAGAACCATTACTTTTGCCATGAGCAAGACCATGCGCGTCATCGCGGTATCGAAGGCCAAAAAGGATCTCCAATCCTTCGAGTATCCGGCACCCTCCATCACCCAGGACACCCATGTCCGCATCCGCACGCTGGATGTCGGCATCTGCGGCACGGACCGGGAGATCTGCACGTTCGCCTATGGTGAACCGCCGAAGGGCAGCGATTACCTCGTGCTCGGTCACGAATCCCTCGGCCAGGTCATCGAAGTGGGCGCCAACGTCAAGACGCTGAAGGTCGGTGACCTCGTCGTTCCCTCGGTCCGGCGTCCCTGCACGGATCACTCCTGCGAACCTTGCAAAGCCGACCGTCAGGACTACTGCTCCACCGCGAACTATGTGGAGCGTGGCATCAAATCGCTCGACGGCTACATGGCCGAGTATTACGTGGAAGACGAGAAATTCCTGAACCTTGTCCCTGCCGATCTGCGCGATGTGGCCGTGATGACCGAGCCGTTGACCATCGCCGAGAAGGGTCTGCAACAGGTCTGGCATGTGCAGAGCCGCCTCCCTTGGAAATGCACGATCCCGGGCAAACCTCCCGGTCACGGCCTGAAGGCTGTCGTGCTGGGCGCCGGTCCCATCGGAATCCTCGGTACCATGGCGCTCCTCGTGCGTGGTTTCGAGACCTACGTCTATTCCCGCTCTAAGGCCCCGAATCCGAAGTCCGAGCTTGTGGAGTCCCTCGGCGCGAAATACATCTCCTCGCTCGAAGTCTCCGCCGAAGAGTTGGCCAAGCAGATCGGCAACATCGACCTCGTGTATGAGGCCGTCGGCGCGGCGGACGTGGCTTTCGAAGTGCTGCCCGTGCTCGGTGTGAACGGCGTCTTCGTCTTCACCGGCATCCCGCCCGAAGGTGAGAAGGTGGAACTCCTCGGCAGCAACCTGATGCGTAATCTCGTGCTGAAGAACCAGGCCATCGTCGGCACGGTGAATGCGGACAAGGAATCCTTCGAGAACGCCATCGCGGACCTCGTGGAGTTCAAGCGCCGCTGGCCGAAGCAGCTCGAATCCATCATCACGGGCCGGTTCGCGCCGGATGACTACAAGGAACTGCTCCAAGGCAAGAACAAGGGCATCAAGAACGTGATCCGGTTCGCGCACTAATTCGTTGTCATCGGTGAATCGTTAAAACGGGAAGGAAACTCTATGGCTAAAGAATGGATCGATATCTCGGTGGAAATGCGGGACGGCATGGTGCACTGGCCGGGTGATCCGGAGTGCAAAGTCTCCCTCTTCGTGAAGCTGGGCGACCCCATCCCCGGCCAGCCCGGCAAGACCATTCCGTGCAACCTCACGCAGATGTCCCTGAGCGCGCACACGGGCACACACATGGATGCCCCACGCCATTTCATCAAGGACGGCCGCACCATGGAATCCTTGCCGCTGGAAGCTGTCGTCGGTCCTTGCCGCGTGATCGAGTTGAAGCACAAGGAAGCCATCACCGTAGAAGAGCTGAAGCCGTACAAGCTGAAGAAGGGTGAACGCGTGCTCTTCAAGACGCGCAACTCCACCAAGAGCTGGAAGATGGCGAAGACCTCGGTGTTCGATGAGAAGTTCATCTACATCCCCGCCTCCACGGCGCAATACCTCGTGGACTGCGGCATCCAGACTGTGGGCGTGGATTACCTCAGCGTGGGTGGCTACATGAAGGACGGCGTGGAATGCCACCAGATCCTGCTCGGGGCCGAAGTCTGGATCATCGAGGGTCTGAACCTCGCGAAGATCAAGCCCGGCAAGTATGACCTTATCTGCCTGCCGCTGAAGATTCTCGGTGCCGATGGCGCACCGGCACGCGCGATCCTGAAGAAGCGCTAAGCCATACCCTTATTCTCACAAAAAGAGCGGTTCGTTCACCAAACGACCCGCTCTTTTTTGCTTTTCAGATGCTCTGCGTCGTTCCGCATTCGGCGCGTTAGCACTTTGTCAGTTGACATGACCCGCCCGCCCGCCTTATACGGCTAACTGTTCCCAATGACTTCAGGCATCCTCATGTCGTTTCGAGGGTGAAAAACGACCGGCCGAGGGCTTCCCTTTGCCGCCAAATGGCACAAACCACAGGCTCAATAATTATGTCTGCTCCAACGCCAGACGAGATACAGCGCCAGATCAACGAACTGAACCAGCTACGCGCCAGCGCACGACGATGGCAGCTCGGCACCACCCTGCTCATCGTCGTCATCCTCTGCGTGGGCATCGGCTCCATCCTGAGTGCCATCCGCAATCTCGCCCAGCCCGGCCCGGTGCAGACGCAGTTCATGACCGAACTGCAGGGCGGTTTGAAGAAGCAGGTCGTGCCGGAACTCGACCGGATCGTCAAAAGCACGTTGAGCGATGTGAAGCGCGACGTGGAGACCGAGCTGAAAAAGGTCAACGAACGCTCTCCCGAGCTGATGGCCGCCTTCAACAAGGAGCTGCAAACCCTGCAGCATGGCCTGCCGCAACGCGGCGAGAAAGTTCTCGAAGCCACGCTCGGCCGCGAACTCAAGGCCCGTGAAGCCAAGATCAAAGGCATGTTCCCCAACGTGAAGGAAGAACAGGTGGCCACCATGGTCAACAACCTGGTGAATGAATCCCACGCCTCCATGGAACACCTCAGCAAGACCGTCTTCGGCCGGCACCTCACCGCCTTGACCGGTATCACGGCCAACTTGGACACCATCAAGCGCACCGAGAAGCTCAACCCCGCGGACGATCTCGCCAGTTGGGAAACGGCGCTGGGTGTCCTGGACATCCTGCGTGAGGATATGAAACCGGTGGAGGATTCCACCAAGCCCGCCGCCACCAAGACTTCATCGTCATCTTCTAAAACGGAGGCCAAATGAGCACCCCGGAAAACAAACCCGCTGAACCGGCCAAAACCAACGCCGGCGAACAAGTGGCCGTCAACTTTGTGGCGACCGAACTGGCCCAGGCCCGTAGCAGCCTGAAGAAGGCGCAGATCGTCGGCATCATCCTCCTGCTCTTCGTGGGCGGGTACATGACCATCCTGACCTCCAAGCTCAAGCCCTACCTCACGCCCACCGGCGCGGCAAACACGGCGAATGACCTCATCTACGCCCAAGTATCCGAGCGCGCCCCGATGATCGCGGACGACCTGAAAAAGCGCGTCCCCGAGATGGTCGCCCGCATCCCAGATGTGGTCATCGAGAAGCTGCCCGAGTGGCGCACACAGATCGAGGACCGGGTGGAAGACACCCTGCGCAGCCACCTCAGCGAACAATCCGTGCAGTTCGGCAAACGGCTTGACGTGTTCCTGGCGGACCACCAGCAGCAGATCGGCGAACTGCTGAACTCAGCCAATGACAAGGACAAGCTCCGCGTGGTGATGACCGCCATCGAGCAGGACATCCTCGCCTTCATGAACGAACGGCTGGACGGCAAGGAATCCATCAAGGAAAAGCTGGATGGCGCCCTGGAAAAACTCACCCACATGGACAAACAGATGGACCGTCTGGCCAACGCCAACGACCTGACGCCGCAGGAAAAGAAGACCCGCCGCGCCATCGCCATCATCGCCCAAAAGATTGAAGTGGCACGGGAGCCGTAAGACAAAGCGCCGAGCCCCAATCTAAAAATTAAAAGCTCAGAAAGCTCCGTAGACCTCACAGTCTTCGGAGCTTTTTAGCTACAACAGACTTCACCTCACCTTCTCATCCAGCACCAGCACGCCGTGGGATTCCAGGTCGTAGTTGCCGCTGATCTTCTGGCCGGTCAGGAAATCATGCATCGGCTTGAAGAACTGGATGCGCACATGCGTAGGATTATGGTTCAGGAGGAAGTAGAGGCGCATGTCCTCTTTCTGCCGCATGCACACTTCCACCGAGTCCGGCACCTTGATGAGCGGGAACAGGCCGCAGAGCTGCCGCACCCAGGTGATGAGGTCGAAGTAAAAGCTCTGGTGACTCATCGTGCCCACGTAGATGGCCTTGCCCGCGCCGAAATCGTTCATCGTGATGGCCGGCTTGCCCGCATAGAAATCGCGCGCGTAATGCGCCAGGATCTGGCATTCCGGCCGCGGTTCGATGAGATCGCACCAGATGCGTGCCGGGTGCAGGTTGCTCGTCGTGAAACTGCCCTTGAAGTGCATGTGGTTCTCCTCGCTCGGCGGCAGCGTGTCGAACTCCTGCACCTCCAGGCCGAACAGGTCGGTGAGCTCATACGGATACCCGCTCATGGGCGTGAGGTGATGCTCGTCCACGAGGCCCGTGTTGCACGTACCGATGAGCACGCCGCCATTATGCACATACAGCTTCAACCGGTCCGCCTGGCCGCCGGAGAGCATGTGCAGGGAGGGCGCGATGACCAGCTTGTAACGCGAGAGATCGTCCGTGGGCCGCACGAAATCCACGAGGATGTTCTTGTCATGCAGCGCATTGTAATAGAGCTGGATATGATCGCGCTGCTGAAAGTGTTTGTTCGGCTTGAGCGGCTGGTCGATGGCCCATTGATTTTCGTGACTGATGAGGATGGCCGCATCCGCCACCACTTGCGTCCCCTTCAGCAATCCGCCCATGCGTTTCAGCTCCTCGCCGATCTGGCTGATCTCACGGTACATCCGGTTGTTGCCCGTGCCCTCGTGCGTAAGCACACCACCATAGAACTTCTCCGGACCGAACCGCGGCTGGCGCCAGTAAAAATACAGCACGCCGCTCGCTCCGCGCGATATGAGCTGGTAAGTGAAGAGCCTGACCACCCCAGGGCGCACGAGCGAATTCACATCGCCCCAAGCCACCGCACCCGCCTTCTGCTCCATCACCCAGAAGCCTAGGTCGCCGTCCGGTGTGTGGCCCTTCGGCCCCTTGAGCGAGCGCATCAGGTCGATGCTCGCCGCGATCTCCGAGGATTTCGATTTGATCGCCGCATCGCTGTCCACCGCGATGAAGTCCACCGCATCCGCCACGTCGAAGTAATCGAACTCCGCCGCGAAAGCACGCAAAGGCGTGGTCACGGGAATGCCCGGTGTCAATTCCTTCAGCAGCTCCGCCTGCATGCGCACAAAGGCCACCAGCGTGTCACTGGAGAAGCGCCGCCAGTCCGTGACCAGCGCGGGATTATGCACGGCGGGCGCGCGCATGGGCATGGGCACCTGCCCCCATTCGCTCACGATCTGCCCCCAGAAACGCAGGCCCAATGCGTCGTTCAGCCGTTCAATGGTCTCGTACTTTGCCTTCAGCCATTGATGCCAGTCACGACGCGTCTCATGGTTAAAAGAATACTCCGTGTTATGCCGGCCGATGCCGTTATCGATTTGCCAGGCGATAAGCGCCGGATGCCGTCCTAGGGCCCCTGCCATGGCGCGGACGATTTTCTGGCAGTAATCCCAATACACATCACTGTTCAGGCAATACGCCCGGCGCGTGCCTTCATGGCGCACCAGGCCGTTTTCATCGATGGGCAGGATTTCCGGGTGTTTCTGCAGGAGCCAGATCGGTGGGGCGGCGGTAGGGGTGCCCAGCACCACTTGGATACCGTTCTTGTGCAGCAGCTCCATGAAGCGCAAGAGCCAGCCGAAATCATACTTGCCCTCCTCACGTTCGCAGAGGCCCCAACTGAACTCGCCGAGGCGCACCACGTTGATGCCGGCGGCCACCATCAGTTCCACATCACGCGCCCAGGCGGATTCCGGGGCATCTTCCGTGCCGTCATAAGGATAGACCCAATGCTCCGGGTAATAGTCAGCTCCGAAGTACATAAACAGACCCTTTCTCGCTTGTGTTTACGGCAGGTACAGCACTAACGACTTCTACATCCAAATCAGGTACGGCGGGACAAGCCCAAGCATGACCCCAAACACCGGCAGGAGCAACCTCATTCTCTGCGACCATCCCCAATCGCCCGCCCATCAGTCGCCACTGAATAATACTATGGCGTGCCCGGGCAGGGAACTTCTCCCGAGATGGCCGCACCCGGCCCTCCTGACAATCTCCTTTCATGTCATTTAGTAAGACGTCAGCCGAAGGCAAAAGTTTCGATCAAAGCATGGAAAACTTGGCCCTGAATTGGGAAATTATGACCCTGGCCATCGGCCATTTCACCCGGTGGCGGCATGGCTTCAGTTTGGCTTAATCATCGCACTTTAAGTATCAACTCATTTGCTGGCTGCGCATTCCCGCTTGGCTCCTGCCCGGCTTTTCGTCATTCATGGTGCCGCGCAACGGTTCATCTGATCATGCCGACCAGCTCCAATAACACGCCGCTCTATATCTGCGGCTGCACCGCCAGCGGCAAGTCCGCGCTCGCGCTGGAGCTGGCGCAGCGGCTCAGTGGCGAAATTGTCTCGGTCGATTCCATGCAGGTCTATCGCGGCCTCGATCTGGGCACCGCCAAGGCCACCCGTGCCGAACAAGCACTGGTGCCACATCACCTCATCGATGTCGTAGAGCTAACCGAGCCTTTCGACGCCGCGCGCTTCGTCAGCCTGGCGGATGCTGCTGTTGCCGATATCCGTCAGCGTGGCAAGGTGCCCATCTTCTGTGGTGGCACCGGTTTTTATTTCCAGGCATGGCAAGGCGGCCTCAGCGCCACGCCCAAAGCGCCGGCTGAATTGCGCGCGGAACTGGAAGCCACACCATTGGAGACACTTCTCGAGGAATTGCAGGCCAAAGACCCGGCCACCTATGACCGGCTCGACCGCAGCAATCCCCGCCGCGTCATCCGTGCGCTGGAGATCATCCGCCTGACCGGCCAGCCCGTGGCTCCGGCCGCCCCGCCAGTGGATGCCAGCCGCAAGGCACTCATCATCGGCTTGGAATGGGAGGCCGCCGCCTTGCGCGCCCGCATGGATAAACGGGTGGACCGGATGTTCCAGCAAGGCTTGGTGACGGAGACACAGGCATTGCTGACCCATGGACTGGAGCAGAACCGTACCGCCCTGCAAGCCATCGGTTACCGGCAAGTCGTGGAACATCTTCGTGGTGAACGCGATCTGGCCGATACGATTGCCTTGGTGAAACTGAAGACCTGGCAATTCGCCCGCCGTCAGCGCACCTGGTTCCGTAACCAGCTCCAAGTGAATTGGTTGCCTGCAGGTGAATCTTCCTCTGTCGCTCAATGGGCCGAGGTGGTCATGACCAAACGAAGCCTCACGGGATGACCCAAAAGGACGGGCTTTCCAGCCGCCCTCGATATGCTATGTTCTTCCCACGTCGCCGACGGATGACGGGCAGTTAGATTATTTGTGAAAGCACTGGTAGAGATAGCACATCGGAAAACTGAGCGGGCGTTCTTGGTGGGGGCGGAATTGAAAAATTCCACCGCCTGGGAGTTGCAGGACTCGATGGAGGAGTTGCGCCAGCTCGCGCAGACTGCCGGAGCGCAGATCGTCGGCGATGCCACGCAAAAGCTCGAATCTCCGGCTGCCGCCACCTACATCGGCAGCGGCAAGGCGGATGAACTCGCCAGGAAATGCCGCGAGGCCGAGGTGGACACTGTCATCTTCGACGATGAGCTTTCCCCAGCCCAAGGCCGCAATCTCGAGAAACTCTTCGAGTGCAAGATCCTCGACCGTACCTCGCTCATTCTCGACATCTTCGCGCAACGTGCCCGTACCCGCGAGGGCAAGATGCAGATCGAGCTGGCCCAGCTCCAGCATCTGCTGCCGCGCCTGACGCGTTTCTGGTCCCACTTGTCACGTCAGAAAGGTGGCATCGGTATGCGTGGTGATGGTGAAACGCAGTTGGAAACCGACCGTCGCCGTGTGCAGGACAAGATCGCGCGCATCACCCGGGAACTCGTGGAAGTGCGCCGCCATCGTTCCACGCAACGGCAGGGCCGCCAGCGCA
Organism: uncultured Verrucomicrobiota bacterium; assembly: GCA_964589735.1. Classification (GTDB taxonomy): domain Bacteria; phylum Verrucomicrobiota; class Verrucomicrobiia; order Limisphaerales; family JAEYXS01; genus JAEYXS01. The sequence goes on from CAZPUL010000047.1 coordinate 13,846, forward strand.
GCCAATGGCCGCTGGCCTCCATCGTCGGTTACACGAACGCCGGCAAGTCCACGCTCTTCAACGCGCTGACCGGCGCGGGCGTACTCTCGGAAGACAAGCTCTTCGCCACGCTGGACCCGACCACACGCCGTTTGCATCTGGAAAAGACGAACCAGAACGTGCTGGTGTCCGACACCGTAGGGTTCATCCGCAAGCTGCCGCACAATCTGGTGGAAGCTTTCAAGGCGACCCTCGAAGAAGTGGTGGAAGCCGATCTGCTCATCCACGTGGTGGACATCAGCCATCCCAAGCTCGATGAGCAGATCGTGGCCGTGGATACGGTGCTGGAAGAGATCGGTGCGAAGGGCAAACCCACGCTGATGGTCTTCAACAAGATCGACCGCTTCGACGACAGCATGCTCGTGAACCGTTACCGCGAGATGTTCTCCCAGAGCGTTGCCGTATCGGCCAAGACCCGCGCGGGATTTCCCGATTTGCTGGAAGAACTGGGCGCGATGCTCCGGCCCATCCGCGAATTCGTGGACCTCGCCATCCCGCATGATGCCGCCCCGACCATCGCCCGCTTGCACGCCATCGCGCAGGTCATCGAGCGCGATTACGACGGCCCGTCCGCGAAGTTCAAGGCGCGCATCCCGCCTCATCACATGGGCGAGTTCACGCCCTACGTGGTAGGTAAGAACTAGGGTTTCCGGGGTGCGTGATTGGGCCGCACTCCGCCAGTAAACTTCTTGTTTGAAAAACACCTGCGGTTTGCGTTTCAATTAGCGCAGCCAAGATGAGCACGCCCCTCCGCATCAAAGATCTGCCAGATACCGAACGGCCGCGTGAACGCATGATACTGCACGGAGCTGAAGCCCTGCGCACCGCCGAGCTGATCGCCATCCTGCTGCGCACCGGCATGAAAGGCCAGTCGGCCATCCAGATCGCCGAGCACATGGTGCAACGCTTTGGCTCGCTCAACCGGTTGGCCCTGGCTTCCGTGGAGGAATTGAAGCAGGTGAAAGGCGTGGGCCGGGACAAGGCCATTGCCCTCAAGGCTGCCTTCACCCTCGCCCAACGCATGGCCAAGGAGTTGCAATACGAGTCCCCCGTGCTCGATAATCCAGACAGCATCGCGAATCTCTTGCGCGAGGAAAACCGGATGTATGAGGTGGAGCATTTTCAGATCCTGCTGTTGAACACGCGTCGCAAACTCATCCGCGTGGAACAGATTTCCCAAGGCACCTTGGATACCTTGCTCGTGCATCCGCGCGAGGTCTTCAAGCTGGCCATCACCGCGAACGCCTCGGCCATCGTCCTCGTGCACAATCATCCCAGCGGCGACCCCACACCTTCCGATGCGGACATCCGCGTGACGCGTGATCTCATCCGCGCCGGCCAGTTGCTGAAGATCGATGTGCTGGACCACATCATCCTCGGCAAACGCACCGCGGAACGGAGCCGGGATTATGTGTCGCTGCGAGAGTTGGGGCATTTCTACGCTTAAGCTGGTGAAGGTGGATTTCGTCATTGGCATTGCAATCGCCGCCGCTCTCCCTTAAGCAGTTCGGAACTCGATCACACACATGATCCACCCGACTGCCATCATCGATCCAAAAGCCGAACTGGACTCTACGGTATACGTCGGTCCCCATGCGGTGATTGATGGCGGAGTGAAGCTCGGTCCTGGCTGCCGGGTGGGGCCGCATGTCTATCTGACCGGCCAGACTACGGCCGGAGCCAACAACGTCTTCCACGCTAGCTGCGTCATCGGGGATGTTCCCCAAGATTTCAAATATAAGGGTGAGCCGACGCGCTTGCGGATCGGTGACAGCAACACCTTTCGGGAACATGTCACGGTGAATTGCTCCAACAAGATGGAAGAGGATACGGTCATCGGCTCCCACTGCCTGCTGATGATCCACTGTCACCTCGGGCATAACGTGGAGCTGGGCAATCATTGCATCGTGGCCAATGGAGCATTGCTGTCAGGCCATGTGGTGGTGGGAGACCGGGCGTTCATCTCCGGGAACTGCATGGTGCATCAGTTCACCCGCGTGGGGACCATGGCGCTCATGCAGGCCGGCTCGGCCATCAGCCAGGATCTGCCGCCCTATTGCATCGCCCGAGGCGCCAATGGCATCTGTGGCCTCAATGTCGTAGGCTTGCGCCGCAATGGTTTTACCGCAGAAGAACGGTTGCAGCTCAAACAGGCCTACCATGCCCTGTTCCGCAGCCATGACCGGCGCGTGGTGGCCTTGGAAAAAGCCCGTGCCCGGTTTGATTCGCCGAAAGTCCTGACGCTGATCGATTTCGTGGCCAGCAGCAAACGCGGCATCTGCGCCGATACCGGATTCTCGGCGGAAGAAGAGTAGTTCCGCTCTGCTTCCGCAGTCACCTCCAGCCCATGGCGGCGGTCCGCTTCGCACCTCTCACTTCATTCCTCTTCCGGAAAATGAAAAACCCCTTCCCGCTTTTCGCAGGAAGGGGCTCAGCATCTAGTTAAGTACTAGATTAGAACTTGTAGATCAGGTTCAGCGCGACCGTGAGGGCGTTCATGTCGGCGCTACCGCCGGCACCAACACCACCACCGAAGATGCCGCCACCGACACCACCATTGGCATCAGCAACGCCACCGGTCAACTGGCGATCCCAGCGGACTTCCAAACGGCTGATGACGTTCTCCCACAGGGAGTAGTCAACCGTGGTCGTCACGGACATCAGCGCGTTCTGCGCATCGGTGTCCAAGCCCGAGTTGCCGTAGTAGAAGCCGGTCGAGGCCGTGGTGTAGTCCGCACGGAGATTGATCTTCAGCTTCTCAGTCACGCCGGCCGAGAGGTACAGCGCGACGGCATTGGCGTAGTAGGAGGTGTTAGGACCAGCAGCCGAGGAACCTTGATAATCCCACGCGGCACCGACGCTCCAGCCTTCGATCGGCAGGGGCAGGGCCAAACCAACGTAGTAGTTCAAGACATCGCTCTGACCACCGCCGAAGCCGGCACCAGCGAACGGGCTGCCGCTGATCGTGGATTCAACCACGCCACCGGACAGGGTCGCGCCAGACAGGAAACCCCAGTCTTCCGGAGCCGTCAGGTAGAGACCCGCCATGTAGGACTTGTCGCTCTCGACCGGCTGCTTGGCGTTGATCGGATTGGCCAGACCGTTGTTGGCCACGCCAGCGCTGATGGACAGGAAGTCCGTGATCTTGTAGCTCGCCAAGATGCCAGTGTGGCTCGTCGGCTCGATACCCCAGCCGTAGGAACGGCCCACGTTCGGGTTCGCGTCGTGGTTGGTGACCTCATAGCCGATCACCGTGTCAAACACGCCGACCTTGAAGTCAAGACCGTTGCCCACCGGGGCGCGCAGCTCGACGTAGGCCTGGCGGATGTTGAAGTCTTCACCGTTACCGAACGTGGAAGCGCTGCCGTAGGCGGCACCATCCGGGCCGAACCACATTTCAGCCTTGTAACCAGCGGCCCATTCGCCCTCGTCGAGCGACTTGGAGACCGTCAGGTCGATCACGTCCAGATTGAAGCCGTCTTGCTTCGCGATGCCGTCATGGAAGCTGCGACCGGGAAGACCGCCGAAAACGCGGCTGCCCGTACCAGCCATCCAGCTGGCCGTCGTGCTCACATAACCGCTGATCTGCGTACCAGAGACAGCCGTCATCAAATGCTCAGAAGCTTCCTCAGCTTGAGCCACAGAACCGAGGCTGACCACACCAGCTGCGGCCAAACCTAATGTCCATTTATTAATCTTCATTCGTTAGTTCCTCCTGCGATGTGTGTGTTGTATCTATTTAAACGTTTTAGTTACGGGGTAAAAACAGTTTACCCGAGCACCAAAACGGTGCATTGGCTGCGGAAGATAGCAAATGACCCTTCAATGACAACAAGTTTTTTACGTAGCTTTCCGGGCCATCTCTGAGGTTTATACCTTATTTTCCCTTAACTCCTCCAGTTTTCCCCTGCTTCAGCCCCCTCAAAACCTTCGTTCAATCCGCAAAATAAACACGTAACTATCAAAATACAAATGACTTGCGACTTTTAAGCACCACCAACCTCAATTCCCTCGTTTCACATACTTTCTATTTTCCAAGCTCCCTCCCTCTATCTAACCTCTGCGCTTGTGCCGCCTGAACTAGCCATCGTTATCCCCGTCTTTGATGAGGCGGAAAACGTCCCTGCCCTCACTGCTGAGGTCCTCGCCGCACTCACCCCCACCGGCCGCTCGTTCGAGCTCATTCTGGTTGATGACGCCAGCCGGGATGACACTTGGGCACGCATTCAGGCCGAGCAAGCCCGCGATTCCAGAGTGCGTGGCATCAGGCATTTAAAGAATGCCGGGCAAAGCGCCGCCGTCTGGACCGGGTTCACGAATTCCACCACCCCCATCCTGGCCACCCTAGATGGTGACCGGCAAAATGACCCCGCCGATCTGCCTAAACTCCTGCTGGAGCTGAAGGATTGCGACTTTGTCTGCGGCAAACGCACCCAACGGCAGGATACTTGGGTCCGCAAAGCATCTTCCCGCATTGCCCGTTGGGCCCGCAAGGCTTGGCTGGGGGCGGATTTCGAAGACACCGGTTGCGCCGTCCGCGTTTTCAAGCGCGAAGTCATCGCCGACCTCGCTCCCTTCAACGGGCTACATCGTTTCCTACCCATTCTCGTCCAGGCCAATGGTGCCCGGACCAAAGAGGTTCCCGTTAACCACCGCCCCCGGGTCGCCGGAGTTTCCAAGTATGGTGTTTGGAACCGCATCTGGCGGGGGATGTACGACTTGGTAGGCGTTTCTTGGTATCTGAAACGGCGATTGAAACGTACGCCCGTAGATTTTTACCCACCGCGCTGAAGCTGAGGAATGGCTTAGTCCTGGAGCCGCAACCCTTCTCTTAAACTCCCGCATCGCGATGCGTCGGCTGCGGCTTGCCGGGCCGGAAAGCCTCCAGATGCTCCTGCTTCGCCGTCAACCCGGGAAATGATTTCAACGTCTCCTCCACGGCTTCACCCAAGAGCTTTTGCAAGACTTCCGGGGCGGCTTCCACCCGCATATTGATCGTCAGATGCGCGGCGGTAAAAGGCTCCTCGAGTTCCATGGAGAGTTCGGACACATAATCGTTCCGCACCAGATTCACCACCGCCAGTTCCCCCAGGCTTTCTTCCGGCTCCAAGGTCATCTTGAAGTGGGCGACCTCGCCCTTCACCGCCACCAGTTTCTGCCGTACGGACTCCGCCAGCTTGCGCAACAGCTCGTTCGCATCCGTCTCCTGCGTGGCGTGCAAGGTGTAGGCGGCATTCAACCAGCCCAGCAAGGCTTCACCGTCCGCATACACTTCATAGTCCACACTCATCACCGCGCGCGGCACTTGCGTGGTCTCGGTCAGTTCCTTGAACCACTCCTCCATCCCTTCACCGTTGCGAGCAGAGACGGTCATGATCTTCGCCAGCGGAAAACTCTTCGCCAGGGCATCTCTCAGCTCCCCAAGCTTCTCGGCCGAAAGTAAGTCACACTTGTTGATGACGATGAGATCCGCCTCCTCCAGTTGCTTGCGGTAGATGTATTCCACCTTCTCCGAGAAGCGGCTGCCCTGTTCCAGCCCCAGCACGCGCGCGGCGCGGATCGGGTCCACCAGCACGCTGAGCGGCGCGATGGTGTAATCCTCCCCATACATCCGCCGCAGCGGATACGTGACCGTGGCCACCAGGTCCGTGCAACTGCCCACCGGCTCCGCGATGAACACCTCCGGCATCGTGCGCTTGTTCAGCCGTTCCGCCGCCTCCACCAAAGAATTGAACCGGCAACAGAAACAACCGCCGGAGATCTCCTCCACCTCATAATCCTGCGACGCCATCATCGCCGTGTCCACCAGCTGGCTGCCCTGGTCGTTGTCGATGAGCCCCACGCGCAAGCCGAGATTGTCGTCCAGCCAGTGGGCAAGCTTGAGGACCGAGGTGGTCTTGCCGGCGCCCAAAAAGCCGCCGATCATGATGTAACGGGCTGGAGTAGTTTCCATAGCAGACAATGACAATACGCCTTGTTTCGACGGATTAGGTGCCAAGGTAATTCACCCGACCAGGATATTCAACCGGCGAGGCCGGGAAAGTTTTAGTGGAGCGCGGGTTGTCTCAACCCGCAGCAACGTCCCTGAGCAAGACTGGGTAATAGAATGTCCAGGGATGAAGGCAAACCAGCAGGGGAGAGGATTGATCTAAAGTATGGGGAAGCAATGACGTTATTTACCCCACTGACCAGCGGGAGTTGCTGCGACTCGGAGAGTCGCGCTCCCTCACTTGCGGCGATACGCCGCATACCGCGTCGGAATCCCCTCCGCATTGAAGCCGCGCTCAAAATCCGTCTTCACGGCGCTCAACTCCGCCGGCGTCTCGATGCGTTCAAACTTCGGGTTCGCATCAAACACCGTCACCATCTGCTCGTGATAATCCGCGTCATCCGTGCGCAGATACACGATACCCCGCTCTTTCAGCACACGATGCGCCAATTCTGTAAAGCGCTCGTTCATCAGCCGGTTCTTGCGATGCTTCTTCTTTGGCCACGGATCGGGAAAGTAGATGTGGATGATGTCCGTGGAATCCGCCGGCAGCAGATACTCCACGAAGTAAGCCGCCTCGATACGCAAGGCACACAAGTTCTTCAACCCCTGCCGCTGCCCCTTGCGATCAATCTTCCGCAACCGTCCCAAGAGCCGCTCCACGCCCAGGAAATTATATTCCGGATGTTGCGCGGTATATTGGATGAGGAACGAGCCATCGCCCGCCCCGATCTCCACCTGGAGCGGCTGCGGTTTCGTGAACATCTCCGCGATGTTCAACGGCTCGAAGAACGAGCGCGGACGGTAGATCAGACTGGCTGCCGGTGCGGCACTGGACGCGGGCTGGCTCATGCTTTTACTTCCTTCGGGGCGCGGCTGACGAAAAGCGCGAGGGACGCCGTGTAACCGTGCAGAAAATTCTTGTTACCCACCGGCCCGATCTCGCCATTGCAGAAGAACCCGGTCAATGCCAGCGGCCCCAGCTCGCGCTGGATCAGCGCCGCATCATGGTCCGGCTCACCGAAGAGGCCGGTACCGCGCCCATTGCAGCAATGCAACGCCCCGCCATAGATCGTGCGGCCTTGCAACTTCCCTTTCGCCCGCTCCAGCAGGGCCAGCATGTCTTCCGTCGCGGCGGCAGCATCGCGCCGTTGAAACTGGATGGTCTGGCCCGCGCGCGGATACGCCGCCACCACGAGCACCCCCTTGCCCGGATCGCCCCCCACGAGGTTGCGGATGAGGAAATCGCCGCGGTGAAATTCTTCCAGATACTCGTTGGTGACCAGCCCCACGAAGAGGTTGCCGCGCAGCTTCATCTTCTCCTGGTCGGGCAACTGCTCAAAGGTCTCCGTCAGCACCGCATAGGCGGGCCGGTTGCCGATCTCGAAGACGAGGTTGCCATCCACGCGCGTGATGGTCCACGTCTCCCCGATGGGCGTGCAGCCCTGCGAGATGACACTGGCGATCTCCACGTCGCCACCCACGGAGATGGCCACACCGCCTTCGTCGAAGACCTCGCCGTTCAGATAGATCTGTGTGTTGCGTTCCTGATACACGCCGCTGGCCAGGCCGCCGAGGATGGGCGTGGGCGCATAAGCCGCGTTCCATTGCTTCAACCAGTTCTCCGCCTCCAGATTGAAGGGATCGGCAAAGACCAGCCAGCCATTCGTGGCCTCTCGGGACACGCCCGTCTCTTTGTGCCAATACTCCTCGTCATCGCACTCATCCACCTGTGTCTGCGTGAAGTGCTTCGCTGTGAGCTTCGCGCCGGGCAGATAATGCAGTCCCAGCACCAGACCCGGCTTGTCCTCGATCTCCCGCGCACCGCACACGAGGCTCTCGCTGGAGCAACCCACCAGCAACGGCACCCGCGCATGCAACCGCAACGTCTCCAGCACCTGGGCGGCATGGGGAAAGAAATGCGGCGTCATGAAGACCAGCCCCAAGGTCACTTGGGGTGTCTCGAGCTGGCTGCGGAGATTCGCGGCCCAAGCTTCCAGCCCGGCCTCGTCATACTCCCCCGCCCAATGTCCGCATACCGCATACGGCGTCCGCATGCGGTGAGTCTAAGGGCGGAACCCCCACGAAGTAAAATGGAAGATGCAGCGGAGCGCGGGTTGTCTCAACCCGCAGCAACGTCCCTGAGCAACGCCAGCATCATTTCGCCTGTCACCTACCAAGCGAAGACTCCTCAGAACCAGTCACAGACCGAGTTTACGAGGTCAACGAAACCTCCAGGCAGACGACCGTATGAAAGTTCTCAAGACAGTTTTCCCCCGCTTGGATATTGGACATTGCTGCGCCCGAGACAGGTGCGCTCCAAAGAATCTTACCTTTTCCCCCGCCTTGTGCTATCGTCCCGCCATGATCATCGGCGTTCCCCGGGAAATCAAAACGAAGGAGTTCCGCGTCGGCCTGTTGCCCTCGGCCGCCTATCAACTCATTAAACGCGGTCACGAAGTCGTCGTCGAACGCGGTGCGGGCGTGGGTTCCGGGTTTCCCGATGCGGATTACGAAAAGGCTGGCGCACGTCTGGTCGATGCCCACGCCGAGGTCTTCCGCCAGGCCGAACTCATCGTGAAGGTCAAGGAACCGCAAGCATCCGAGCTGCCCTTGCTGCAAAAAGGCCAGATCCTCTTCACTTACCTGCATCTGGCCGCCAGCCGCGATCTGACCGACGGCCTCGTGAAATCCGGCGTCACCGGCATCGCGTATGAGACGATCAATGTGCGCGGGCGCCTGCCCTTGCTGGAGCCGATGAGCGAGATCGCCGGTCGCATGTCCGTGCTGGTAGGCGGTTATTTCCTCTCGAAACATCGTGGCGGCAACGGCGTGTTGTTGAGTGGTGTCGCGGGTGTGTTGCCAGGCAAAGTAGTAGTGATCGGCGGCGGCACGGCGGGCATCAATGCCGCGCGCATGGCCACGGGCCTCGGTGCGGATGTGACCATCCTCGAAGTTGACCTCGAGCGCATGCAGTACCTCGACATCACGCTGCACACCGCCCACACGCTCTATTCCAGCGAAGCGCATCTCATGGACCTCCTGCCCAGCGTGGACTTGCTCATCGGTGCGGTGCTCGTGCCGGGTGCGAAGGCGCCGAAACTCATCCGGCGCGACATGCTCCAGCGCATGCGCCCCGGCAGTGTGCTGGTGGATATCGCCATCGACCAGGGCGGTTGCGTCGAGACCTCGCGGCCCACGACACATGATGACCCCGTGTATGTGGAGGAAGGCGTGATCCATTACTGCGTGGCGAACATGCCCGCCGCCTACGCCCGCACCGCCACGCAAGCGTTGACGAATGTGACGTATCGTTATGTGGAAATGCTGGCCGATAACGGACTGGCGGAAGCCTGCCGGATGCAGCCCGCGCTGAAGGGCGGCATCAACGTGATGGACGGACAGGTGACTTGTCCGGCCGTGGCAGCAGCGCATGGTTTGCCGTGGGTGGAGGCGAAGGTCTAGTCGTCACGCGTCCATCCCCACATGAGTTCTAACCCGCACGCGCCAGCTTCCCGTTACGGCTGGGTGATCGTCTTCTGTTCCGCGCTCACCATGCTCGCGACGTTGCCCGGGCGCACGCAGGGACTCGGGCTCATCACCGAGCCGATGCTGGCGGACATGCAGGTGGATCACCTGGCCTACGCCCAGATCAATCTCTGGGCCACCTTGATCGGCGCGGCGTTCTGCCTGCCCGCCGGCTGGCTGATCGACCGCTGGGGCATCCGCCTCGTCACCACCACGATGCTGCTGGCCACGGGCCTCGTGACGTGGTGGCTGAGCGGATTGGCCGGTGGCTTCTGGCCGCTCTTCCTCGTCATCACGCTGACGCGTGGCTTCGGGCAAAGTGCGCTTTCCGTATGCAGCATCACCTCCGTCGGCAAATGGTTCACGCGCGAGAACGGCCCCGCCATGGCGTGGTATGCTTTTCTTATCGGCATCTTTTTCGCGGCAGCTTTTTACTATATCGGCCAGGGCATCCAAAGCCTGGGCTGGCGGCTCACCTGGTCCGTGGTAGCTGGGTCATTGGTGATCGTGCTGGCTCCCGTTACCTGGCTCCTGCTGCGCGATCGCCCGGTGGCGAAGCCGGAATCAACCGCTGCGCCCAGCGCGAGCGCATCACCGCAGACCGGTTTGCGTGAAGCGCTGCGCTCCCCCGTCTTCTGGGTGTTTGGTCTTTCGACTGCCTTCTACGGGCTCGCCTCCTCCGGCTTCGGCCTGTTTGGCGAAGCGACCTTGCGCGAGCTGGGCTTTGGTCCGAAGGATTATTATGCGCTGCTCGTCAGCTCCAGTCTCGTGGCCTTGTTCGCACAACTCGGCGCGGGGTGGCTGGCCTTGCACTACCCCATCGGACGGCTCACCGGCGCGGCGATGCTCCTCTACGCGATCGCGCTGGGCTTGCTGAGCATACTCCACACGAAACTGATGCTCTGGATCTGTGCCGTGCTGCTCGGTGCCGCCGGTGGTGTGATCGTCGTCGTGTTCTTCGCGGTGTGGAGCCGGGCCTTTGGTCAGGCACATCTGGGCCGCATCCAAGGTGCCGCGCAATTGCTCACGGTCCTCGCATCCGCAATGGGTCCACTGCTCTTCGCGTCCTGCGCGAAACACCTCGGCTCTTATCGCCCCGCGCTCTGGCTGCTTATCCCGGTGATTCTGCTCCTCAGTATGGCGGCGTGGCGGATCAAGCTGCCTGCCGTATCAGGCACCAATGCTTAGGCTGGCTAATTCCAACCACCCGTGCTATGAATTACAGGATAAACACCATGCCAGATTGCTGCTCCAATGCTCCACGCGTTTGAACTGATGAAAACTACCTTCCTGCTCACGGCCATCATCCTCGGATTATGCGGCGGCCAGCCCGCCTCCGCCCAGGAGACCAAGCCCGCCACACCCGCTCCAACTGCGCCCGCCAAGCCCAAGGCCACGCAGGAAGAACTGGAAGCGAAGTTCAAGGCGACGTTGACCAAATCCATCATGGCCGGGCGTTGGTGCTCGCTGAAAGACGGCGTGATGGGCCCGGAGAAGGAGGACAAATACACCATTCAAAACGTCGGCAAAGTAAGCGGTGATGACTGGGTGATCACCACGCGCATTCAATACGGCAAGCGCGATGTCATCGCCCCCATCCCGATCAAAGTAAAATGGGCGGGCGATGCCGCCGTCATCATCGTGGACAATGTGCCGGTGCCCGGTGGCGGAGTTTATTCCGCGCGGGTGATGGTGTATGAGAACACCTACTCTGGATCTTGGAGCGGTGGCGACCACGGCGGGCTGCTGAACGGGGTGATCACGCCGCAGAAGGAGTGAGGGTTTGGACCTTTAAGAACGGGCCGCTTACACGTCGATGATCGGGCCGCCGCCGCCCTTGTCATCATCGCGGGGCGGACGCTGCTGCGGGCCACGGTTCACATTACCGCTGACTTTCACCCGCGCATTGCCCGTGCCGGTGAGGCTGTTTAAAATGACCCCGGTGATGCTGATGATGAGCGCGCCAAAGAAGGCGGACCAGAAGCCGGCCACATTGAAACCTTTCACCGCCCAGCCGACGAAGTAGAGCAACCCGGCATTGATGACCAGCAGGAACAAGCCCAGCGACAGGATCACCAGCGGCAGGGACAGCAGCATCAAGATGGGCCGTGCGATGGCATTCAAAACGCCCAGCAAGAGCGAAGCGACGAACAGGTCCGTCACGTTCGTATAGGTGATGCCCGGAATGATATGCGCCGCCACCAGTACGGCGACGGTGGTGATCAGCCAGCGTTGTAAAAATTCTTTCACGATTTCGTTACGTTGCGCTCAGCCTAGCACAGGATTGCGTCCTTTGCCGAAGGAAAATTTACGTAGCCGCCGTAAGGGGGCTCTAACTCTTTTAGTGAGAGCCTCCTCAGGTCGGCTGCTACTTTGATCAGGCCTTGCCCGAGAGGGAAACCTTCACCGCTTCTACGCAGCGGCCGCACAGGGTCGTGTGCTCGGCGTTCTGGCCAATGTCATTTTCCCAGTGCCAGCAGCGTTCGCACTTCTGGCCGGTGGCTTTGTCCACGGTGAAAGCGATCTCGTCCGTGCCGTTTTCCACAAACGTGAGTTGGGAGACGTTGAACAGCTCGCGCAGATCGGTTTCGTTCTGCAACGCTGTCTTCAATGCTTCCGGTTTGCCGCTGAGCGTCAGGTTCGCATCCAGGGCCTTGCCGATGAGCTTGGATTGACGCGCCTTTTCCAATTCGGGCATAGCTGCTTCACGCAGAGCGAACAATGTCTTCCACGCATCTTGCTCCGCTTCCGAACGGTTGAACGGATTGGGTTTCCAATCCGAGGCATGCACCGAGGTGCCCTTGTTGCCCGGGATGAATTCCCACGCCTCATCCGCCGTGTAGGCGAGCAGAGGCGCGAGCATCTGGCACAGGCTGGTCACGATGCGATGGAGCGCAGTCTGACTGGAGCGGCGGCGTAAGGAATTCGCCGGGTCCGTGTAGAGGCGGTCCTTGATGACATCGTGATACACGGCGGACAGCTCCACGGCCACGAACTGGCTGAGCTTCTGGTACACGACGTGGAACTCATACGCGTTGTAAGCGGCCAGCACGGCTTCTTCCAACTTCGCAAACTCGCCCAGCACCCAGCGGTCCAAGCCCGTGAGCTGATCATCGGCCACCGTATCCTTTGCCGGATTGAAGTCGTATAGGTTCGAGAGCTGGTAACGCAGGCTGTTGCGGATGCCGCGATAGGTCTCCGCGACTTTCTTGATGCGCTCTTCGCTCACCACGATGTCGCTGCGGTAATCCTGCGAGGACACCCAGAGGCGCACGACGTCCGCGCCCCATTGCTTCACGTAGGCCTCGGCGGTCTGAGGTTTCTCGTAGCCGCTCTGCTTGCTCTTCGAGATTTTCTCACGATCGGCATCCACCATGAAACCGTGCGTGAGTACGGTCTTGTAGGGTGCAGCACCATTGCCAGCGAGTGAGAGCAGCAACGAGGATTGGAACCAGCCGCGATGCTGGTCCGAACCTTCGAGATAGACATCCGCCTGAAACGCCTTGTCCTTGCCGCGCAATTCTTCGCGAGCCGCGATGACCGCACGCGATGAGGAGCCGGAATCGATCCACACATCAAGCGTGTCGTTGGAACGCGTGACGGCATCGGCACCTTTCCAATCGGCAGGCTTCACGAGCGCCCATAGTTCCGGCGTAGTCTTCTCAAACCACACGTTGGAGCCATGCTTCTCGACGAGTGCGGCGACATTGCGGATCACTGCGGGATCGAGGATCGCATTCTTCTCCGCATCATAGAACGCCGGGATGGGCACGCCCCACGTGCGTTGACGCGAGATGCACCAGTCCGGCCGCGATTGCACTGCGCCCTTGATACGATTCACGCCCCAGTCGGGGATCCAAGCGACTTGATCAATCTCTTTGAGAGCTCGACGCCGAAAAGTTCCGATGATTTTTAATTCTTCAGGGCTCGCGTCTTCTGACTCCAGAATTTCTTCTTTTGTCAACGGAAGCTGCTGATCGATCTTGATGAACCACTGGTCCATCGCGCGGAAGATGATGGGCGTCTTGCTGCGCCAGCAGTGCGGATAGCTGTGATGATACTTCTCCTCGTGCGCGAGGAAATGACCAACGCGCAGGATGTGCAGCACGCCGCGATTCGCATCACTTTCGCCATGCTTCTCCAGCGTGGACAGGCCGATGAGTTCGGCGGGCATTTGTTGTTCCACCGGCAAATCATTCGTGTGTGCGAGGCAGCCATTGTCATCCACCGGCGAATACACCGGCAGACCGAGACTGCGACCGAGGTTATAGTCCTCCGCACCGTGACCGGGCGCGATATGCACAAAGCCGGTACCCGCCGTGTCTTCCACGAAGTCCGCCGGATACAGCTTGCCCGTGCGATTGCAGAACGGATGCTGATACTCCATCGCCGCGAAATCTTCCGCGCCGAGGGAACGCACGATGCTCCAGTTGCTCCAGCCGCATTTCTCCGCGAGCTTGCCGAGCAAAGCATCACAGGCGATGTAGGCGGCACCATCCGCCTGCACCAGGGAGTAATAGAGCTTGGGATTGTACGCCACCGCGAGGTTCGCGGGCAGTGTCCAGGGCGTCGTCGTCCAGATGAGGAGATTCAGGCCGGGCTGACCGACCACCGGGAACTTCACATACACGGACTGGCTCACGTGGTCGTTGTATTCCACTTCCGCCTCCGCGAGCGCGGTCTTGTACGGGATGCTCCAATACACCGGCTTCTTGCCGCGATACACGAAACCTTGCGCGACGATGTCAGCGAACAGGCACAGCTCCGCGGCCTCGTATTCCTTGTTCAACGTAAGGTACGGATTCTCCCAATCACCGAACACGCCGAGGCGTTTGAATTGCGAGCGTTGCAGATCGATGTATTTGCGCGCATACGCATCGCACGCGGTGCGGATGGTAGCGGCGTCAGCGGTTTCATTGCCCGCCTTGCGCAGCTCTTGCGAGACTTTCGCCTCGATGGGCAGTCCGTGGCAGTCCCAGCCCGGCACATACGGGGCGTCGTTGCCGCGCATGGTCTGGTACTTGATGATGATGTCCTTCAGGATCTTGTTGAGTGCGGTGCCGATGTGCACATCGCCATTGGCGAAGGGCGGTCCGTCATGCAGCACGAATTTCGGCGCACCCGCGCGACGGGCCTGGATTTGTGCATAGAGCCCGGCTTGTTGCCAGGCTTTCAGGCGTTCGGGTTCGCGCGTCACCAGATCGGCCTTCATGGAGAAGTCCGTCTGCGGCAAGTTCAACGTATTCTTGTAGTCCATCGCAGCCCTAATAAAAGGAACGGGGACGCTAGCAACTTGGCGGGACGGGGGCAAGTATGCCGTGAGGCAGGCTATTCCTGGCGTCTCCCGCCACCTGTTTGGAACGGTTTATGCGTGCTTAACCCGCTGGCCCTGTTACGCTAGGAGCAGAACCACTACCACTATGAACCGTCGCGATTTCATCACCGGTACAGGCGCTGCCTTGGGCTCGGCTGCATTGTTTTCCTCTTCCGCTCTGGCCCAATCCGGAGCCAAACCGGGCAAGATCAAGATCGGCCAGATCGGCACCGGTCATGCCCATGCCGCAGGCAAGCTCGCCTCTTTCCGCAAACTCTCCGACCATTACGAAGTCGTGGGTGTGGTGGAACCGGATGCCAAAAGGCGTGAAGCCGCCCAACGCGACAAATCGTATGAAGGCGTGAACTGGCTCACGGAGGAACAGTTGCTGAACACCAAGGGTCTGCAAGCGGTGGCGGTGGAAACCGAGGTCAAAGACCTGCTGGCGACGGCGGAAAAATGCATCGCGGCGGGCAAGCACATCCACCTCGACAAACCGGCGGGCGAGAAGTTCTCCCACTTCAAACGCATCGTGGAATCCGCGCGCAAGCAGAAGCTCATCATCCAGATGGGCTACATGCTGCGTTATAACCCGGGTTTGCAGCTCTGCTACCGGGCGGCGCAAGAAGGCTGGCTGGGGCGGGTCTTCTCCATCGAGGCCGCGATGAGCAAAGCGCTGCCCGCCGCCGCCCGCGAATCCTTGAAACGCTATCCCGGTGGCGCGCTCTTCGAGCTCGGCTGCCATGTGCTGGATTCGGCGATCTACGTCTTGGGCAAGCCCCAGAAAGTGACGGCCTACAACCGCAGCTCCTCTGCCGTGAACGACGGTTTCATGGACAACCAGTATGCGGTGCTGGAGTATCCGCACGCCACGGCCATCATCCATAGCGCGCTCGTGGAAGTGGGCGGAGAGGCCCGGCGGCAATTCACTGTGAGCGGCGAACAAGGCACGGTGGAAGTGCGCCCGCTGGAAGCACCCAAAGTTCGCCTGTCACTGGATCGCGTACAGGGCGATTACAAGAAAGGCTGGCAGGACGTGGAGATGCCCAAGACGACCGGCCGCTACGATGCAGAGTTCCTCGACCTAGCCGCCGTGATCCGTGGGGAGAAAGCCTTTGCCTGGAGCTACGATCACGATCTGGCTGTGCAGGAGACGCTGTTGCTGGCGAGCGGGTTGAAGGTGGATTAACGGCGTGCCGCTTCAATCGGCGGAAACTCCGACTCGTAGTGCTTGTAGCGCGCTGCCACGTCGATGATGTACTGCTTGGTGCCGGGGTAATCCATCGCAGCCATAAACGCCATGCTGTTCGTCGAAGCTTCCCCTTTGTTCCAGCGCAGGACATGCGTGCGCCCGGCGTTGTAATCCGCCAGCGCATAGGGCAAGGGATCATCCGTATGCAGATAACGGCGCATCAGCTTGCGCAGATACCAGGTGCCCGCGAGGGTGTTCAGCTTGGGATTGAGGAGGTCTTTGTGCTCGAAGTCTTTTCGCTTTTCGGCTTCGGCCCATTCCATTGCCGCCGGTTCACGGATCTGCATGAGGCCCAGTTCCTGGGCGGAACCCCGGGCATCGGCTTCGAAGCGGCTTTCCTTCCACACCACGGCTTTGATGAGCGCCGGGTGCATGCCGTACTTGGCGGCAGCCGCGATGATGGCGTCATCGTAGCGATGTTCTTTCTTCTGGTTCAACCACCAGAAGATGAAGAGCCCGTCCACAAGCGCCAAGATCAGGAAAAACCAAAGCCATTTGCGTTTCCGCATGAGCAGCAATCACAACAAACGGAGGCCGCGCCTCCTCATCCCTCGTGCGGGACTACTATAGTTACAGGTTAGAACAGGCTGTTCACCGCGGTGCCAAGGACGCTGAGCGGGCCAGTGTCTTCCAGCCCTTCGGTGGCTTTCTCCACCTTCTGCAACGTCATCTTCACGTTCTTGTAAAAGGCCTCGTCATTCACCAGCTTGCCCACGGAGCCCTGGCCCTGGTTGATCTTCTGCAAGATCTCTCTCAGATTGACCATGGCCGTAGTCGTTTCCGTGTAGAGCGTCTCATCCTTCAGCAGCTTGCCCATGGAGCCTTTGCCTTCGTTGATGTCGTTCACGACCTTGCGGGCATCGGTGAGCGCGCCTTCCGCCTGGCCGAGCGCGCGATTCGCATTGCCCACGATAGTGCGGGCCTCGCCGATGGCCACCTTGATGTCCTCCGCCGTGGTGTTCAGCGTGTTCACTGCAGCCTTCGCGTCGTTGAACAGGCTTTCATCGCTCAACAGCTTGCCCACGGTTCCCTTGCCCTCTGCCATCTGCGTGGACACGTTCTGGAGGTTGCCGAGGATGGCGGTGATCTTGGGGTTGTTATCCTTCAGGAAGTCCGTCATCGGCCCCAGCACGTTCTGGATGCTGTCACCGCTGAAGCTCTTGGTGACGTTCTCGATGCCCGTCGCCACGTTGTCCAGCTTGGCCATGATGGCGCTGAGGTCGGCCTGCTCCACGGTCTCGATATTGGCCCCGTTCTCGAAGGTCGTCGGCGCGGTGCCAAGGTTGATGGCCACGAAGTTCTGGCCCATGAGGCCGGCGAACTTGATGGTGGCCTTGCTGTCCGTCTTCACGGGCACACCCTCATTGATCTTCATGGTGACCTTCACCTTGTCGTTCTCGAAGCCGATCTCGTCCACGCGGCCCACTTCCACGCCGGCCATCTTCACCGGATCGCCCACTTTGAGTTCCTGGATGTTGGAGAAGCGGCCGTTCAGCTCGTAGCTGCGCTTGAACAGGCTGGAGGCGCCGATCATCTCAAACAGGATGAAGGCGGCGATCATCGCAAGGGCGAAGAACAGGCCGAGCTTGGTTTCGAGCGTGTTTTTCATAGGGCTTAATATAGGTTAAAACTTGAAACTGGCGTTAAGAAATTTTTGGACCTGCTCATGCTTGGACGCTTGCAATTCCTTGGGCGTGCCCACCTGCAGGATGTTGCCCTCGTGCATGAGCGCGATGCGGTCGGCTATGCCAAAGGCAAGGTCGCGGTCATGCGAGACGACGATGGAGGTCACATCGTTCTCCTGGTTCAGCCGCCGGATCTCCTGGCCGATGGTCACGGCGATGAGCGGGTCCAGCTCACTAGTGGGCTCGTCATAAAGGATGACCTGCGGGTCAATCACCAAGGCGCGGGCGATGGCCACGCGCTTCTTCATGCCGCCAGAGAGTTCCTCCGGCATGCGGTTCTCCTGTCCCTTGAGGCCCAGTGTTTCGAGCTTCTCCGTCACGAGTTGGGCGATCTCTTTCGGCGGCATCAGGCGATGCTCGGTGAGATACAGGCCGACATTTTCCGCGACAGTCAGGGAATTCAACAAGCCGCCGGATTGGAACACCATGGCCAGCCGGTATCGAGAGAGCATATCGGCTGACGCGATGGAGTGGCCATCGATCAGCACCTCGCCGCTATTGGGCGTTTCCAGGCCGATCAGGTGCTTGAGAAGCACGCTCTTGCCGCTGCCGCTGGGCCCCATGATGACGAAGACTTCGCGCGGCTCGACCTTGAAGTCGATGCCATGCAGCACCTCCACGTCACCAAAACTCTTGCGGAGTCCCTTGACCTGGACGCTGACGCTGGGGTGCTGGTTTGGGACGGCCTGGCTCATAGATCGAAATACAGCAGTATACGGGTGACGACGTAATCCAGGATGAGGATCATCACGATGGAGTTCACCACGGCCTTGGTCACGGAACGGCCGATGCCGCGCGGGCCGCCGATGGTGCACAAACCCTGATGGCAGCAGACCACGCCGATGGTCACGGCGAAGACGAAGCTCTTGATGAGCCCGTTGATGATGTCGCTGACCTCCACCACGGAGCGGAGGTTGTTGAAGTAACTGGCCAGGGAAATGCCGATGTCGTTATTGAAGACGCAGACGAGCGCCCCCCCCATCCAGCCCACCATGACCGCGAAGATGACCAGCATTGGCAGGGCGACACTGATGGCCACCACGCGCGGCAGCACCAAGTAATGGATGGGATTGATGTTCATCGTCTTCAAGGCATCGATCTCCTGATAGACGCGCATGGAGCCGATCTCCGCCGCCATCGCTGAACCGATACGGCCGGAGATGAGCACGGCCATCATCACCGGGGCCAGCTCTTTGCAGACGGAGAGGCCCACGATGCCGCCGATGAGATTTGAAAGGCCGCGCTCCACCATCACGGGGCCGGTCTGCAGGGCGAGCACACCGCCGATGAAGAGAGAAAGGATGCAGGCCATCAGGAGACTGGCGTTGCCGATCTCGAAGAGCTGGTCGAACATCTTCAGGCGCTGCCGCCACAACTGCGGGAGCGACTGCAGCGTGCGCCAGAAAAGGATGAGCATTTCGCCGATGTCCTGAAACATAGTCTATGGCTTCGCGGTTACGCCTTCCTGCACGGCAGGTTTCGGGCCATTCGCCTTTTTGCCCAGCGGCATGTAGAACAGCCGGTACTGCCGGGCCTCAGGCGTGGATTGATACTGGAAAAGACCGAAGAGGAGCGAGTACTTTGTCTGGGCCGGCGATTTATCATGCCGGTAAAGATTCCACAGCAAAGACTGGCTGGAGGCTTCCGTCTTCGGGTTCTTCTCGGAGCGCCAGACGGACCAGAGCGGCGACCAGCTCCGCTCGATGCTCTTGTTATTCGGTAGCATCGGCTCCAAGGGCGCGAACAACTGAAAGCGTTCGCGGCCCTCCAGATCCTTGCGCGCGGTGAAGAGCGGCCAGAGATCCGTGCGCTGGAAGGCTTTGCCCGTCTCGGTGTTCTTCTCGGTCAGATCCGAGTAGAGGAAGAACAGGATGCGCGTGCGCTCACGGTCGAGCGGTTCGGATTTCGTGCTGTTATATTTCCAGATGGGCCAGAGGTAGAAATCACTTCGCTTGTATTGGTTGTGGGCCTGGCCAAAGAGCGGCCAGATGCGGTTCACGGTCTTGCCTTCACCGCGGGCAAAAACAATCAACGGCCAAGGCAGACCGTACTCGTGATATTTCTTCTCCCTATCATCCGTGTAAGTGAAACCAAGAGGCCAAGGGAAGGTGTACGAATCGCGCAAGGGCGACTGATAGATGCTGTAGAGTGGCATCAGAATGCGGATCTTCTGGGGATTGTCCGTGCCAAGGTTCACGTCGTTGTGATGATAGAACGGCCAGAGGGCGAACCATTTGTCATGCGCGGGAACCGGCTCCAGTTCGCCGAAGCCATTGGTCTTGGTCGTCATGCCTTTGAACTCATGACCGAAGAGGGGCCAGAACTGCCAGCCTTTCAGGCCATCACCCTTGCGCAGGTGAAAGAAGGGATAAACGAAATTATCCGTCACCACATCGCGCTTACGGCTCTGACCGTAGAGCGGGAAGGCGACAAAGAAGATCTCGTCGCGGAAAAGGCGGTTCTTCAAGGTGCCGTAGAGCGGGAAGAGCGCGGTGTAGTTATGGTTCGTGTCGGGCGAACGTTGCTGGAAATAGAACGGGAAGAGCGTGAAGCGGTCCTTCTCCACGTCCTTGTCCAAGGTCTTGCCGCCGGAGAAGCTGAACACCTGGAGGATATGAAAACGATATTCAGGCCCAAACCGGTCATAGCTGATGAGCGGATAAAGGATATCCATCTCCGTCATGTCGATGTCCGGATCGTTATCGGTCGTTCGGGCAATCAGCGGCGGGATAGCCCAGAGCGTATTGCTGACGCTGTGTTGCCGGTAAAAAAGCGGTCCCAAAGTCTCAAACCGTTCGCCGGGTTGGAGGGTCAAGGGGAAGACATGCGCCAACGGCCCCGCCGAGAGGGTATTGGTCTGGGCGACTGCGGGGCAGGCGAGCAAGCTCGCCAGCAATACGGTCAGCAGAGTTAAACAGCGCAATGTCATCAACTTGTGTCGGCCCCAAGGCCGGGCAAAACTTTACGTTGCCGGGGCAAAGCGTCAAGGGAAGCCGAAACGAATCTCTGGCAGGCCAAGGCACCCTCATTAGAGTTCACTGTATCGTTATCGTTTTCCGCTTATCCACCCGAACCGGCTATATCTTGCAAAAACAGGGTTTGACTTTTTATCCACACTTTATTAACTTTTTGACAAATCGATTGAGGCATTTACCTCGGTTCCTCCCGGCCCAGTGGCAATAGTGCATTATTGTCACTGGGTTTTTCTTATCTGCCAGCCCGTTTTTGCGAGCAAAATCAATACTGCGGGCAAGAACGTTAACGAGGCAACCATGCACGCACCAACGCCAAGGGACATGACCGAACCCAAGGTCTGAATGCCTTGATGATCCGCCAGAATCAGGCTGCCAAAACCCGCTATGGTCGTTAACGCCGAGACAATCACCGCTTTCCCTGTGCTTTTGGCCAGAATGCTCGGGCTTCGTTCTTCGGCAAAACGGTTGAGGATATGGATACCGTTGGTGACCCCGATGCCCACCACCAACGGCAGCGTCATGATATTTGCCGGATTGAACGGGATACCGAGCCAGCCCATCACGCCCAAGGCCCACAGGCTGCCCAAGACCACCGGCAGCAGCGCCAAGATGACACACACAACCGACCGGAAATGGATGAAGACCATGATGGCGATGGCGATGATGGCATACCACGCGGCCTCCTCGTAACTCTTGCGCAAGAGATCCGTGTATTCGAGCAATTGCACGGGCGTGCCTGTGATGATGGGGTGATTCGTATCCTGCGGGTCCAAGGTCTGGCGCAGCTCGGTCACGAACTTCTCCTGCACATCGCGCCGCCACACATCGTCCTTGGGATACGCCTGGATAAGATACTTGCCGCTGGTGCCGATGAAGCGGTTGCGCAGGGCTGTCGGCAGATCCGCCGCGCGCAAGGGTGCCCGGTCATCCTGCAGTTTCAAGGAAGCGAACGTATCACGCAGGTCTTGCAGCAGGGCTTGCTGGTAGAAGGCAATCTGGAAGGCATTGGCCTCTTTGCTGCCGGCGTTGATGCGGTTACGCAACTCACCCACCGCATTCCAGAGCGCTTGCAGATGTCTTTCCAAGTCTTTCTCGCCGGCGCTACGCACTTTCTCCAAACCTGCGCCAAGGTAACCTTGCAATGAATAGAGGGTGAGGCTGAGTTCGTTGATATTGGCGGTCTTCTCATCCAAGGTGGCGAAGTGGATGTCGGCCACGGCCTGCTTCACCTTCGTCACGTATTGCAGCTTGCGGCTTTGATCCTCGGAGAGATACCGGCTCATGGACTGCACATCCGCCACGGTAGAAAGGCCGCGCAACTTTTCCTCAATGGCGACCGCTTCCTGCAAGGTGTCCGCCACGATGGCGCCATAGAGCACGGAGTTGGAGGCGGAGTTGATGAGTTTCTTCTCAAAAACCACCGCCTGCAAACCATGGGACTGCATGTTCAGCAAGTTGTAATCAAACACCACCTTGGTTCCCTGCCAGACGGAAACCACGCACAAGACCGCCGTCACACCGAGCACCATGCCCGGGCGGTCCAGCCAGAGCCGCTCGATGCGTTCGCGATGGTCTTCAGCGGGCGGATGCACATGGTCGATGACATTTTGTCTTCCGCGCAGGAGCAACGCCGGAAGCATCGTCATCATCGGGATGAGGCAGACCACCAGCCCGCCACCGGCGATGACGCCCATCTCCTGGATGCCCTTGAAGTCGGTGAAACTCATCGCGAAGAACGCCACCGCAGTCGTGAAACAGCCCGTGAAAATGCCCAAGCCGGTGTTCACCATGGCCTTCTGCAAAGCCACTTGCTCCGACGCTCCGTGGCGCAATTCCTCCTCATAACGCGTCACCAGATGCACCCCGAAGTCGATGGCCAGACCGATGAGCATGGGGGCGAAGGTGATGGTGAGAATGTTCAGATGGCCGACGACCAGCGTGGTGTAACCCATCGTATAACCGAGGCCGATGATCAGGCAGCCTGTGGCTTTGATGGGGCGGCCGGATTCCTGATAGCCGTAGATGAAGATCAATGCGCAGAGGATGAGCGAGATGACGGAGGCTTTCGCCGTATCCTTCTGTGATTGCAGCATCTCATCGACTTCCAGAACGGATTCGCCCGTGATGCCGACATTGACGCCGGGGACTTCCTTCTGGATCTCGGCGACCAACTCACGCAGACGCCGGATGGAAGCGCCCACTTCGTTGCTGTTGGCCGCTTGCGCGGACACGAGATACAGGCGGCCTTCATCGAAAGTGATGTAGATCTTTTTCTCCGCTTCCTGGCCCTGGCCGAAGAGCGCGTTCACGCCGGGTGACGGCGGCATGCCGGAGCGGTCCATGGAATCCTTGGCCTGCTTGACGATGCGCTCCAACGCGGGCAGGGACTCGATGAGCGGTTTCAGGTCGATATTGGTGTTCTGCCCCGCCGAGAGGAACTGGCGGTTGATCTGCTGGAACATGGAGTTCAGGTTCGTGGCCTGCGCGAAGGTCTGGATGAAGGGCTTGTACACCAGCAAGGTGTCATATAATTGGCCCAGTTGCTCCTCCGGGACGAAGAGCAGGGCTTTCGGGCCCATGAGCTTCAGGTCGCCCTTGTAGAAGACGTCCATGAAGTGGTTCGTCTCCGCCTCCATGCGGGTGCCGAGGCGTTCCACGAACTGGCGGTTCTTCTCCAATCGGTCGCTCTCCACCACCACCACGAGATCGTCCTGATGCGGGAACTCCTTTTTGTATTTCAGGAAATTCTGGTGGTATTTCTTGTCACCGCCCACCAGGTCATTGCGCTTGGTGCTGAAACCCAGGCAGCAGACCGTATAAACGACACAGACCACGAAGAGCAGAACCTGCGGCCAGACAAACCACTTGGGATGGCGATAGACCACATCCGACAGCTTTTGCAGCAGACGTTCGGCGAAAGTTTGTTTCGGTGTGGCCATGTACGACTGACTAGACTGCTGAACCCATTTCCATTTGATCCCTCAAACACCGGTGACCGGCGGCAGGGGGCTGCCCTTCTGTTCTGTCTCCACCTGGACCGCGGTGCCGTAGCATAGCACCTCCGTGATGCCTACGCCAATCTCCGTGGCATCGTAGCGCACGCCGATCACCGCATTGGCGCCCATTTCACCAGCTTGCGCGAGCATCTGGCGGAAGGCATCATCCCGTGCCTGTTCACAGAGGCTCGTGTAGAGTGTGATATTCCCGCCAAAAAAAGCCTGGATGCCCGCACCGATATTGCCCAACGCCGAGCGTGAGCGCACCACGATGCCGCGCGCCACACCGTAACTGCGCACGATGCGGTAGCCCGGCAGGTCAAACGCCGTAGTGGTCAGCGGGTGCGTGTAGCTCATACAGTCGCGGGATTCAATACGAGTGCCGAAGGAAAGACAATTTAAAGAAACTTCCGGTTCAAAACTACCGGAAGACAATCAATCGCCCGGCTGCACCGATATCACTTGCCCTTCTTCCAGTTCGAGAGGCCGGAGGCGAGCAAGATGAAACCGCCGAAGGCGGTGCCCATGATGCTGGTGGGGATGCCGGCGAGGATGGCGCAGAGCAGGGCTTTGGTGAGGCTGACGCCCCAGGTGTTCCGTCCCAGAAAACGCTGCACCATGGTGACGGCGATGAGCGTGATGGTGAAGCTGAGGATGACCACTACCGGAATAGCCAGCCCGAGTGACAAAGCCTCGGCGCCCCAGAAAAGATTATCCACCGTGATGAGCAACAGGCCGCTCAGCGGATGCAGGCGGAAGTTGCGTCCATCGGGAGATTCCGTCTCGACTTGCTCATGACGCGCCGTGGCTACTTCATCCGGGATGACTGGGGGTTTGCGCATGAGGTCAGACATGCCCATAGAGTAGCCGAAAACACGGCGTAACGCAATGAAGAGTGGGCGCTAGAAGGAATTCAAACCCGGGTTCGCGTAGCGAACACTGATGGTAGCCGTGGGTTTTAACCCACGGTTCGGAATAGAAATATGCAAATCGTCACGTAGTGACGAATGATTCAAGCGTCACTACGCGACGCAACGGTTATGCGGACATCAACCGTGGGTTGAAACCCACGGCTACCTTCAGTCTGTCCCGCTGGGACAGAAGGGCAATCACCGCTTCGCCGCTTCTACGAATGCCCTGGCCAAGCGCGTCAATTCCGTCCAGTTCGCCTCCTGCAAAATCTTCTTCGAGACGAGTGAGGAGCCTACGCCAAGGGCGGCGCAACCGGCTTTCAGGAAATCGCCGACGTTGTGCAGGTCTACGCCACCGGTGGGAACAATGTTCAGATGCGGCAAGGGCGCGCGGAGGGATTTGATGTAATTCGGTCCGAGGCCTTCGGCGGGGAAAATCTTGATGAAATCAGCACCGGCTTCGTGCGCGAGCTGCGCTTCGGTGGGCGTGTAAGCCCCGAGCATCACGGGTTTGTTCAACGCATGTGCGGCTTCGGCGATAGCGGGGCGCATGATGGGGGTGACGACGAATTGGGCTCCGGCCTCGATGGCGCGGTTGCAGGTGTCCACATCCAGCACGGTGCCGACGCCGATGAGGGCACAATCGCCGAGCTGGGCGACGGCTTCGCGGATGGCGGCGATGGCGTTCGGCGTGGTCATGGTGATCTCGATGGCGATGACGCCGCCCGCGAGCAAGGCCTCGGACAGGGGCAGGACCTGGTCCTGTTTCTCGGCGCGCACGACGGCGATGATGCCGGGGTTCTTGAGCAAAGCGACGATTTCAGATCTGGTAGGCATGGTTAAGCTTACGATTTCGCCCGGCGATACGCTTCCGCGAGCAGAGTAATGGGATGGGCGAGCCGCACATTCACACCTTGGCGCTTCGCGCCGTTGATGATGTGGAGGAGGCAGCCGGGATTGCCGGTGGCGACGACTTCCGCTTTCGTGCTCACGATGTGCTTGAGCTTGCGATCGAGCAGCTCATTCGCCATCTCAGGCTGCACGATGTTGTAGATGCCGGCACTGCCGCAGCACCAGGTGCTCTCCGGCAGTTCCACGAGTTTCAGATTGGGAATGGCTTTCAACACCTGACGGGGCTGGGCGGTTATCTTCTGGCCGTGGCAGAGATGGCAGGCCTCGTGATACGTCACGTTCTGCGCGGGCTGATTCTGCGCATCCGGCGTCTTGATACCGATTTGCGCGAGCCATTCGTGGATGTCATACACGAGCGAATCCCAAAGTTCCGCGCGCTCGGCATACGCCGGATCGTCCTTCAGCAATGCACCGTAGTGTTTGAGATGCGAGCCGCAGCCGGCGGCATTGGTGATGATGGCATCATGGAATTCCGGTTTAATCAGGTCGATCTGGCGACGGGCGAGCTGGCGGGCCATTTCCAGTTCGCCGTTGTGCGCATGCAAGGAGCCGCAACATTGCTGGTCCGGAAGCGTAATCACCGTGCACCCGTTTTCGACGAGCACCTCAACTGTATCACGGTTCACATCGCTGAAGATCAAGTCTTGAGCGCACCCGGTAAGCATCGCGACATGATAGTTAGATTCCCCCTCAGGCAGCGTCACTTGGTCGATCAGCTCCGAGGAAAACTTCGGCTGCACGGTGGGTGTCATCGCTTCCAGTTCGCGTAGGCGTTTGGGCAGGAGGTTTAGTATGCCACTCGCGCGCACGGCGGTTTGCAGGCCGAGGTCTTGATAGAGGCGCAGGGCGTGGCCGAAGGTCTTCAGGCGTTCATGTTCCATGAAGAGCCAGTTCAGCGTGAGACTGCGGATGGCGCTGCGCTTGGGCGAATCCAGCACGCCGCTGGCTTCCGCCTCGGCGCGGGCGTGCTCGAAGAGTTCGGCGTAGTTCACACCGGCGGGGCAGGCGGTCATGCAGGCGAGACAACCGAGGCAGAAATACATCTCTTCCGCGAATTCCTCCGAAGCCTCCAGCCGGTCATCCGCGATGGCGCGCATGAGGGCGATGCGCCCGCGCGGGCTGTTGCGCTCCAGCTTCGTGGCATCGTACGTGGGGCACGTGGGCAGGCAGAGGCCGCAGTGCATGCATTGCTGCACCACCGAGTAATCCAGATCCTTCAGATGCGATCCCGCGCTGCTCATGTCGTTCGTTGTGCTGGCGGGAGAGTATGCTGGCGCAAAGCCGAGGGCAAATGACGAATTCGTAGTTCTGAGACTAAGGGGCTTGGCGTCTCGAGCTTGAATCGATGTCGTAAACCAATCGCATGACAATATTTGACCCGTATTCGGAGGAAGATTGTGCCAAACGGGCTAAGACAGGCACCGCTGGTGCAGCATTAGTGCCCATTTGCCTTAGTGCTTCGGCCGCTTTGATATTGCGTATTTCAGCGGAATCCAGGTTTATCCGACCGCCAGTCCATAGGCGGATGCTGTGAACCAATTCTGCTGAGAACGGGGATACCTCAGGCTGTATTTGTTCCGCCAAATAGATAGCGCCAGGTTCACCGAAATGACTGAATGCTTGGGCTGCAGGATCATTTAACAATGTGGAATAACCGAATTTCCTATCAACATCACAACGAATTTCGTCGAACCAATCACCCATTGTTTTCCCCTGATACTTGGGCTGTATCGCATGGTGGATGGCTTTGATGCTCCAGAGGAGGAGGCAGAGGGTGGCGAAGGCGGCGAGGTAGCGCCATAAGGTTTTGCGCTTTGGAGCGACAGTTTGGTTCGCTGTGGTCGGGCTCTCCATACGTCAGGGTCGCAATCCGGCGGCCTTGGCGGTGCCCGGAGAGATCTGCTCGATGGTCCGCGCGGTGTGGGTTTGCATGGCGTAATCGTTGGTGGAGCTTTTGGCGATGGTCAACAGGGTTGGTACGGCAGGCACAGCATTGGTGCCCAGCCGCTGCAACAGCGAGAGGGCGTTGGTGCGATAGGGGGAGTTGGTGTTTTGCACCTCGGCCAGCAGCAAGGAGAGTTTGGAACGGTCACCGATGCCAATCATGGCGTAAGCCACGAGGAGGCGATCATGGCCGGTGCGCAGCGTCAGTGCCTGCTCGAGTGCGGGCAAGGCGTTGCTGGCTGGGGGACCGTATTGTTCCAGGCCGGCCATGGACTGGCCGAAGGCCATGGGGTTCGTGGAGGTGACGTTGGAGAGGAAGAGCGGGACGGCGACTTCGGGCCGGGTTCCTATGTGGCCGATCAAACTGAGTCCGCGGTAGCAGTCCACGTGGTTGGTGCTTTGCGCACGGATGAGCAGTTCCGGGATGAGGCAGTCCGCCGCCGGGCCCATTTTGCCGAGGGCGACGAGGGCTTTGAAATTCCGCGTTTCGCTGGTTTCGATGAGCCATCGCCCTTCAGACCATTCCGCCGCTTTACGGATGAAGAGTTTCTTCAAAGCGGGATCGGTCACGTGCAATTCCCGCCACAGGAATCTGGCGGCGCTGGGGCCAAGGTGTTGGAAGGCCAGGATGGCAGGATCGCCATGGGAGATGGACAGCCCGGCATTTAACGCATGTGGATCAATGGTGGCGAACCATTCCTCTGCGGTCTGGCCCTGATACTTGGGTTGTAACGCGTGATGGACCACCTTGATGCACCAGACGAGGAGGCAGAGAGCGAGGAAGCCAAGGAATAGGCGCGCGAAAGTCATGCGCGTGCGTGGTCTGCTGGGGGTCTCCGATTTGATGGCGACGGTGCTCACGGTTTTGGGTGAATGCCTGCAGGATCGATTTTGTGAATGATATGCATCACTCGGTTTGAGTATATCGAATTGGTGAGGGTCCGGGCGAAACTGATGAGGGCAGGTGTCGCGGTTTCGGCTATGGGGCCAAGCTGTCCCAGTCTTTCTATCGCCAACGAGCTGTTTTCATAGTCGGCGTATTTGATATGAGCCGTTATAAATTCCAGTTCTGGACCGGCGCCATTTATTTTCAGGATGGCGTAAGCAATCTCGGCTTTTTCTTCCGGACTGATCTTAGGACGGGCTAACAATTCGCGGAGCGCGGGCACGGCCGCGCTGGCTTCCGGGCCGAACTCGCTTAACCCCCAAAGATAGTGAGTTTTTTGGTGTGCTTGTTGGAGTTGCTTGACCAAAGCGGGGACCACGATGTCCGCCCGGCGATGCAAGTGGGCGAGCAAAATGAGCGCATCCACGGATTCATCCTGGTCGGGGCTAGCCAGTTGATCGACCAAGAGGGGGATCAAGGGATCGCTCTGAGGACCCAAGCCGATCAACAGTTGGCGCGCTTGAATTTTTTGGCGGACGCCATAATGGAAATACTGACGTTTCTTGGAAACGTATTCTTCCCAAAGACCCACGAGCAAGGCGGCTGTTTTTGAAGGCTTGCGGATGTGTTCCCGCCGTAAGAACCACACGCCATTGGTTCCCAGATGGCGGAAGGCCTCGACGGTGGGGTCGCGACGCAAATCTTCCGGGTTCAGCTCGCACAGTTCATCCGCCCGCTTCGCGTCGGCGAACCATTCCGCAGCCGTCTTGCCCTGATACTTGGGCTGCATCGCGTGCTGGATGGCTTTGATGCTCCAGAGGAGGAGACATGCCCCGACAATGCCCAGCAGTACACGAGAGCCAGTGAAGCGCTTACGCGGCTTGGCCTCAGGCGCGGTTGTGTTTTCCGGCTCCATGTCACGGTTTTCGTCCTAGCGGGACGAGGAGATTCTTAGTTGTGAGTTTTCAACCCATGGTCTGGAGTCTAATTGAAACAACGTTGCATGGCGACGGAAGAATGCAGCATCTGCTCTGGCGTCACTATGTGACGCACCCATTCTTATCAGCCAACCACGGGCTAAAAGCCCGTGGCTAGGAATCTTGGTTCGCTAGCGCGAACTTGGAGGCAGGCTGCCTCGTTGGTTGTAGCGGTCACGGCTTTACGTAAACGCCTTCGGGGTCGATTTTGCGGATGATCTCCAGAACGCGGGTGGAGTCTTCGGCATTGGTCAAGGTGAGCCTGAATTTGTGCAACGCGATCGCGGCGGGGCGGGCATTGGTGCCCAAGTGTTCCAAGGGGGCCAGGTTGGGATAGCTCAGGCGGAAATTGCCAGGCACGAGATTTCGTGTGAAGTAGTCCACTTCCGGGCCGGGACCATTGATGGTCAGGATGGCTTTGGCCAGCCAGTAGCCCTCGTAGGAGTTCAGGATGTTCGTTTTTGCCAGTTGCGTGCGCAGATACGGGAGCGCGGCTTGGGCTTGAGGTCCAAATTCTTTCAAGCCGACGAGGTGAGAGATCCGGTGATCGGAGGTGCGGTTGGTCATGGCCAGTGATTGCAGGATGGCCGGGACGACGACTGGCGCTTCGCGGCGCGTCCGCCCCAAGAGCATGGCCGCATGCGCCGCTTCGTTCGGCTTGCCGTTCCTAAGGAGCTCCAATGCTTCCGGAACCAAGACCTGAGTTTCGGGGCCGAAGTGGAAAAGGATTAGCCAGGCGGTATAAGCCCGGCTCAGTTCGGGCGGGTTATTGTTCTGTTTTCCGATCAGGCGGTCGAAGCGCTTTTTCCACGAAGAAAGTCTGGGTGATTCCTGCCTGGCCCGCTCGCGCCAGAGGAACCAGACGGCATTGGTGCCCAAGTGCCGCAGACCGATGACGGCTGGATCTTTGGTAAGATACTCTGAACCAGAGGAGCCAGTGGTCACTTCAGCAAACCATTCTTCGGCGGTCTTGCCCTGATACTTGGGCTCCAGCAGGCGGGGCAGGGAAAGGACGCACCACAGGAGGAAGCAGATGATGAGCAGACCGGCCAGCAATTTGGTGGGACGGTTTGGCGGAGGCGCGCTTGAGCGGGAGGTGTGGGTTGGCGTGCTCAAGGCAATTGGTCTCCGAGGTGAATTGATGGGAAGAATGTACAGCAGGGAGACTGAGATGACGAGGGGAAAGGCGGGTGGCACCAGCGGCCAACAAAGGTGGAGGGTTTTCTTTTTACTAAGTAAACACGGGCAGGTTTTCGGAAGGCTAAAAGTCGGAAATCTTCGTTTGGATTTTCTTGGGTGGGAAGGGGTTGGGGAAAATGTCGCTTTTAGACAACAAATAGTGGTGGTTTGAGTGGTGGGAATGTGGGAGATTTAGCGTGCTGGCAGCTCGCTGCTGGTAAAGGACGGGGGAAGCCCGGTTTCGAGTTCCTAGTTTGAAGTTTCGAGTTGGGAACAGGGAAAGGGCGAACATCCCAGGTCACTAAGCATAGCGATGCAAGATTGTGTCGATGTGTCCTGCGTTGGCGGGGAGGTGATGAGTCCTTATGGAGCCA
>CAZPUL010000048.1:0-43851 GCA_964589735.1 uncultured Verrucomicrobiota bacterium
ACTGCGCTGACGGGTGGCGAGATTTTTACATCTTGCCTGCTGTGCCACAGCACCCGGGAGATGCAGCGTGGGCCGATCATCGATGGTTTGCCCGCCTGGACGTTGGAGCTGCAACTGCGGAAATTCCGGGATGGCATCCGGGGCGGGAATCCCACGAACAAGTCCGAGGTGCTCATGGCGGCGGGCGAAAGCATCGTCAAAGACGATGAGGAGATTAGGCGGGTGGCGGTCCATATCGCCAGTTTGCCGCCGCAATCCCATCTCCTGACGGTGCGGGGGGACAAGAACCGGGGGAAACTCATCTACCTGCAATGCGCGAACTGCCACGGTTTCAAGGGGGAGGGCAAGGTGGAAAGCAAATCGCCACCCTTGAACACGTTGGAGGATTGGTTTCAACTGGAGCAGCTCCGCAAGTTCAAGTCCGGTCTCCGGGGAAAGCACCCGCAGGATGCCGAGGGCAATGCCATGCGGCTGGCGGTATTGGGATTGAGCGATGATGACCTGAAGAACGTGACTCGTTACATCGCGGAAGACCTGGCCGTGGCCAAGCCGTTGCCGAAGCGCGAACCAGGAGCACCGAAATAACCGATGGCCACCGTCAGCCTGCATAACGTCAGCAAGAAATTCCGTGATCCGCGCGGCCGCGAGGTGCGGGCGGCGGACAATGTGTCGCTGGAGGTGGCGGAGGGGGAATTCCTCGTGCTGGTGGGGCCTTCTGGCTGCGGGAAATCCACGCTGCTGCGTTTGATCGCAGGTCTGGAGACGTTGGATAACGGTTCGATCAGCATCAGTGATCGGGTGGTGAATGACTTTCCCCCGGCGGACCGGGACGTGGCGATGGTGTTCCAGAATTACGCGTTGTTCCCGCACTTGACGGTCGAGGAGAACATGGCGTTTGGGCTGCAGTTCCGGAAGATCACCCGGCGCGAGACCAAACAACGGGTCGAGGCAGCGGCGGCTCTCTTGAAGCTGGAGGAGTTGTTGGAGCGGAAGCCGGGGGCGTTGTCCGGTGGCCAGCGGCAACGGGTGGCCTTGGGGCGGGCGATTGTGCGTGAGCCCAAAGTCTTCCTGTTGGATGAGCCGCTCTCGAATCTGGATGCGCAACTGCGCGCGGAGACGCGGGCAGAGCTGGCGCGATTGCATCGGCGCCTGGGGGCCACGATGATCCTGGTGACGCATGATCAGACGGAAGCCATGACGCTCGGTCAACGTCTGTGCGTGATGAACGGGGGTAAGGTAATCCAGATTGGCACGCCGCTGGAGATCTATCAGCAGCCGAAGAATGCCTTTGTGGCCGGGTTCTTGGGGAGTCCGGGGATGAATCTGATCCGGGGCATCGTGCATGCAGGCGGGCGGGAGTTGCTTGTGGCGGTGAAGGGGAGTGAGGAGCGGCTGCGGTTGGATATCGGTTGGGAGCTGGCCATCAAGGTGATGCCGTACGTGGGCAAAGACATGATCATCGGCTTCCGGCCGGAGCACGTGCGGTTAGGGGCGGATATCGGCGCGGGCGGGTATGCTTGGGAAGCGCTTTTGGACCTGTGCGAGCCACTTGGGCATGAGAATCTGCTTCATTTCAGCCGGGATGGGGTGAATTTCACCGCCCGGGCGCCGGTGGGGGCCGTTTTCACCCCCGGACAAGCCATGCCGGTGCGGATTCCTAGGGAATCGGTCATGGTTTTCGATGGGGTAACAGGTGACGTTATGGTTGAACAAACGGCGGGCGCGGGAGTCTGAATTAGTAGAATCGCCAGTTGCCTGCGGGGCAGTCTTGGCGCACAAGTATCAAGATTTCATGAAAGCATTTGGATTGGCACGAGTTGTATTGGCAATCGCGGGCTTGGCATTGCTGCCGGTGCGCGGGATGACGGCACCTTTGGAGATCTGGATCAGTTCCTTCCAGGACAAGGTCTATTACGAGGAGATGGTGCGGCTCTACCAGGCCAAGGGGCACAAAGATTTTGAGGCGAACATCCGTGCCTATGGTTTCCGCGAGATGCCTGACAAGCTGGCGGTGGCCATCAAGACGGGCGTGAACCCGCCGGACATCGTGCAACTGGATGAGGTGCTCTTCGGCATGTATCTGAACGGTGAGGTGCCGTTCGTGGAATTGAGCGACCGCATCAAGAAAGCCGGGCTGGACAAGGACATCGTGCCGAACCGCCTCTCGCTCTTCGCTTATCAGGGCAAGACGTATGGCATCCCGCAATCGCTGAGCGCGATGGTGATGTATTATCGCACAGACTTGATGGCGAAGCATTACATCGCGCCGGAAGACATCGCCACGTGGGATGACTTCCTGCGCGTGGGTGAGGAACTGGGCAAGAAGGGGCAGGCGATGCTGGCGCTTGATCCGTCTTACTTCGAGATCCTCCTGCGCCAGCGCGGCAGCGATTGGTTCGGCAAGGACGGCAAGGTGCTGCCGGATGAGGAGCTGGCCATGGATACGCTGAGGGTTCTGAAAGAAATGCAGGAGAAGCACATCGCGGTGCTGCCGGATCGGGCGTCCATCTTTGACCCGGTGTTCTTTAGCGGTGATGTGGCGAATGGCGAGGTCTTCTGTGTGATCGGTGCGGACTGGTACGGTCTGGATATGATCCAGCAGTTCAGCTCGGATCTCGCGGGCAAGTGGGGGGTGATGCCGCTCCCGGCGTGGAAGGGCAAGGATGGCAAGCTGGGCCGCCGCACCTCGACCTTCGCGGGGCAAGGCTTGATGATCTACAAGAACAGCAAGAAGGTGGATGAGTCCTGGGGCTTCATGGAATTCGTGATGAAGGACAAGGAAGCGAACGTGCAACGCTTCACGAAGGGCAACAGTTTCACGGCGTATCAACCGGCGTGGAAGGATGAGCGGATGCTGGAGCCGGTGTCGTTTTTCAACAACGAACCGTTCGGCCAGTTGCTGGTGGACCTCGCGCCATCCGTGCCGCCGGTGGCGATGCATCCGAAACGGCCGATGGCGGTGTTCATGTTCCAGGAAGGCATCTTCTCCGCTTATATGTATGGGCAGATCGATGCGAGGGAAGCGGTGAAGCAATTGCGTGAGGGGTTGAGCAAGGCGGGTGGGCCGCCGGGTGCGGGCAAGGATGGTCCGCCGCCGGCGGAGAAGGATAAGAAAGGCAAGTGACCGTTTTCATGGAGCGCGGCTGTGTCGATAGACCAGCCGCTGCATGGGGAACAGTCGCGGTCTGCCTCAAAGTATTTCGAAACGCTCCTTCATTCTCGTACCCACTGCGACTGGTGCTCCAAGCACACAGTCGCGGTC
Source organism: uncultured Verrucomicrobiota bacterium (assembly GCA_964589735.1). Taxonomy (GTDB): domain Bacteria; phylum Verrucomicrobiota; class Verrucomicrobiia; order Limisphaerales; family JAEYXS01; genus JAEYXS01. The sequence continues at coordinate 3,263 of CAZPUL010000048.1, forward strand.
CAAAGAATGGGTGATTGGAAAACATATTGGTTGCGGGGGAAAGGGGCGCCGTATCTGCTCCTGCTGCCGTTCTTTGCCTTCTTTGTTCTGTTCTGGGTGATGCCGCTGGTGGGCGGTCTGCGGTTGAGCTTGCACAGCAATACGCTCATGGAGGAGGCGGAATATGTGGGGCTGCAACATTATCAGGAGCTGCGGCACGATCCCAAATTCGAGAAGGCCATCCGCAATAATGTCATCTACACGGCGGCGTGCATCGTCATCATTTTGCCGCTGTCGGCGCTGCTGGCGTATTGGCTGCAATCGGCTTGGAAGAAGCTGCGTCCGGCGCTGACGTTCATGCTGTTGCTGCCGGGATTGACGCCGCCAGCGGTGCTGGCGCTGCTGTTTCTGCTGGTGTTTCATGGCAAAGAAGGGGTGTTGAACCAGGTGTTCATCATGCCGTTCAGCCGGGAAGGGGTGGTGAATGAAATATTCAATCTGCATCTCAATGCCAAGCCGATCAATTGGTTGAAGGATCCGAACTTCATCATGCCCGCGCTGGTCATGCAGGCGGTGTGGCGGTGGACGGGGTTTGTGACGTTCTTTTTTCTCGCGGGCATGGAGGCGATCCCGAAATCGCTGTATGAGGCGGCGTATCTGGAGACGAACAACCGGTGGAAGGTTTTCAAGCAGGTGACGCTGCCGCTCTTGCAACCGGTGGTGCTGTTCTGCGCGGTATATCTGGTGATAGATGCGTTCGCGATGTTCTCGGGAGCGTATATGCTGCTGGGCGGGAGCGGCGGGACTTCGGATGCGGGCTTGCTGCTGGTATCGTATAGTTATCAGCAGGCGTTTACGTATGGGAACTTCGGCACAGCGGCGGCGATGTGCCTGATGGTGGCTCCGGCGCTACTGGCGCTGTTGTGGGTGGCGATGATGGGGCCGCGCTGGCTCAAGGGGAGGGCGGGATGAGGAAAACATTACTGCCTTCCGAAAAGACCTCATGGCTGGCTACGCTGCTACTTATCGTGGCGGGCGTTTTGTTCCTGTATCCGTTCGTGTGGATGTTTTGCTCGGGGTTCAAGGATAACAAAGAGATCTTCAAGCCGTTGCAATTGCTGCCGGGGGTGTGGAATCTGGATTACTACAAGCAACTGTTCCAAGGCGACCTGATACCGTTCTGGCGAGTGTTCGCGAATTCGATTTTCGTGGCGTTTGCACAAGCGATAGGCACCGTTTTCCTGACCTCGCTGGCGGGTTACGTGTTCGCGCTGCATCGTTTTCGTTTTCAGGGATTGTTGTTTGTGCTGGCGCTGATGGTGATCGTGCTGCCGCAGCAGGCGCTGGCGATCCCGCTGTTTAGCTGGTTGAACGAGTTGAAGATGATCGATTCGACTTGGGGCGTGATCCTGCCGGGAGTGGTGAGCGGGTTGGGCATCCTTTATTTCACACAGGTATTCCGGCAGATGCCGCGGGAACTGGTGGAGGCATCGCGGCTGGCGGGATTATCCGAGTTTCGCGTGTATTGGACGCTGCTGCCGCTGTGCTGGTCGGCGTTGCTAAGCTTCGGGCTCATCCAGTTCATTTTGTCGTGGCATGAGCATCTGATTCCGCTGCTGGTATTGAGCACGCAGGAGAAGCAGACGTTGCCACTGGCGCTGGCGAGTCTGTTCGGGAGCAGTCTCAGGTTTCCGTTCGCGGTGTTGATGGCAGCCTCGACGATCACGATCTTGCCGACGGCGATCTTGTTCGCGGTGATGCACCGGCGGTTCAAGAGTTCGTTGAGCGAGGTGTTGCCGCACTAGTCGGATTTGTTACAGGATTTACAAGATCAACAGGATTTGGTGAGGGAATCTCATTGTGCCAAACCGCCGCTCGGTGATTTGAAGCTTCATCGGGCTTATGGCGTCCAAGGAAGGAATCCTCTGATTTTCATCATATGAAAGTGGCGCTGGTCGCATTCATGCTGGGTTTGCTGTTCACCGCTTGCTCCACGACGCGTGAGCCGCTGGTCATCGATACGGTGATGCGGGTGGGGATGACGAAGCAGGAGGTGCGAACGAAGTTCGGTCCGCCCTTGCGCATGGTCGGCAAGGCGGAGGGTGGGGAGGATTGGTATTACAATTTCGGTACGCAGAGCAAATCGCCGACCACCTTCACGGAAACATCAGACACGGGGTTTGAGAGGTCGGTGACGTATGGGGTATCGTATGGAAAAACAGTCAGCTATGAAGAAGCGGCGGTGAAGTTTTCGGCGGAAGGCGTGGCCACGACGGTGCCGCCGGGGAAGGTGATCTGGCCGAGGTAGAATCAACCCTCCGGGATGGCATCTGGGACAAAATGGCGCAGGTTGGTGGGGGTGTTTTGGGGCTGCAATAGGTGGGACATTTTGGCGCAGTTTTTTGGGGTGAAAGTTCTTCTGATTTTTTGAAACTTTTTCGGTTCCGTGGCGTCTATATATTTGATGCAAGGAGTGTGTCAAGGGAGGCCGGAAACGGTCGGCGTGGGAGGCAAGGTGAAGACCGAGGCTTCGAGGAGAGACCATTTTCAGGGAAACATCGAACATCGAACTCTGAACGTCCAACATCGAGAGGAAAAGGGGAATAGGACTAATGGGATCGATAGGACTTATAGGAGGAAGGGGGAATCCTTTGTTTTTCTTTACGGAAGATTTTTGTCCAATTTTCTGCTGCAAGGACTTATATTCGTGAACATGCCCCTGCAGTATGGCCAGAAACCTAGGTCTGCTGTCGGTCTCCCTGACCGGCTGCGCGTTTGCTTTTCCCTCGTTGGTTTGAGTGCAGCGGTGTTCTCCACGCCTTCCCTGTTTGCGCAAGATGTTGCGGGAGTGGACTTTTTCGAGAAGAAAATCCGGCCGATTCTGGTGGAGCGGTGTTACGAATGTCACTCGGTGGACAAGAAAGTGAAGGGTGGGTTGCTCCTGGATACGGCGGAGGGGTGGAAGAAGGGCGGGGATACGGGACCGGCCATCATTCCGGGGGACTTGGAAAAATCTTTGGTGATCAAGGCGGTGCAGTATCACGACACGGATTTTCAGATGCCGCCGAAGAACAAGCTGCCGCAGGCAGAGATCGCGGCGCTGGAGCAATGGGTGAAGATGGGGGCACCGGACCCGCGCACACATACGGTGAAGCTGGTGAAGAGCGGGATGTCGGTGGAGGAGGGGCGGAATTTCTGGTCGTATAAGCAGCCGCAAAAGGTGGCGGCTCCAGCGGTAAAAGATACCACATGGGCGCGTGGTGACGTGGACAAGTTCCTCCTCGCGAAACTGGAGGCGAAGAATCTCAAGCCGAGCGTGGATACGGACCGGGCAACTTTGTCGAGGCGGGTTTATTTTGATTTGATTGGTTTGCCGCCGACTCCGGAACAGGTCGATGCCTTCGTGCAGGACAAGTCACCGGATGCTTACAGCAAGTTGGTGGATGGTTTGCTGGCGTCGCCGCATTTCGGTGAGCGTTGGGGGCGGCATTGGTTGGATGTGGTGCGCTATGCGGAGTCGGTGACGTTGCGCGGTTTGGTTTACAAAGAGGCGTGGCGGTATCGGGATTACGTCATCGATTCGTTCAACAAGGATGTGCCTTTCAACCAACTGGTGCAGGAGCATGTGGCGGGAGACTTGATGACAGGCAGCATCGAGCAGCGGCAGCGGCAGATCCATGGCACAGCCTTCCTGGCGATGGGCAACACGACGCTGGAGGAGCAGGACAAGAAGCAGCTCGCGATGGATGTGGTGGACGAGCAGCTCGACACGTTGGGCAAGACGTTCATGGGGCAGACGTTCGGTTGCGCGCGCTGCCATGACCACAAGTTCGATCCCATCCCGACGAAAGATTATTACGCGATGGCGGGCATCCTGCGCAGCACGCGTTCGCTGGAGACGGCGAATGTCTCGCGCTGGGTGGAGGTGAGCATGCCGTTGCCGCCGGAGGAAGAGGCTAAAGCGGTGGCGCATGAGAAAGCCGTGGCCGCGCTGGAGAAGGAATTGAAAGAGCTGAAGGCCAAGCAAAGCAAGCTGGCGACGGCCACGATCAACAAGGGCTCGGAGAAGATGCCGAAGATCCTCGCGCCCGAAAACCTGCCGGGCGTGGTGGTGGATGACGAGCAGGCGAAGCGGGTGGGTGAGTGGACGCATTCCGTGTATTCGAAATCGTTCATCGGCACCGGCTTCCTGCACGATGCCGAAAGCGACAAGGGCAAGAAAACGCTGACTTTCGCGCCGGATATCCGCAAGACGGGGAATTACGAAGTCCGGCTGGCTTATGTGCACGCGGCCAACCGCTCCACGAGTGTGCCGGTCACGATCTTCACGGCGGATGGCGAAGTGGTCTTGCAGGTGAACCAAAAGGAAGCCCCTCCGATCATGGGGCGGTTTGTCTCGCTCGGCAGACATCGCTTTGAAAAAGGCGGCGCGGGTTTTGTGCTGGTGTCTAATGAAGGCACGGAGGGCATCGTCGGCGCGGACGCAGTGCAGTTCATCCCCGTGGAGGAATTGCAACCGACCGCCACACTGGCGGTGGCGGACAAAGCCGAGGCGCCGAATGCGAAGAAGGACGAGCAAGCGGCGGCCATGGCGGCGCAGGTGAAGCGCATGGAGGCCGAGATGAAACAGCTCACGTCCTCCGGCGTGGTGCGGCCCAAGGTGATGGGAGTAGAAGAAGAGAAGGAGCCGGGTGACACGTTCGTCCACATCCGTGGCAGCGTGCATACGCTGGGGGAGAAGGTCCCGCGCGGCTTCATGCAGGTGGCGACTTACGGACAGCCGCCCGTCATCCCGGAGAAGCAGAGCGGGCGCTTGGAATTCGGCGAATGGCTTGCGAGCCGTAATAATCCGCTCACGGCGCGCGTGTATGTGAACCGTGCGTGGCACTGGCTCTTCGGCGAGGGCATCGTGCGGACGGTGGACAACTTTGGCACCACGGGCGAGACCCCGTCGCATCCGGAGTTGCTGGATTACTTGGCGGTGAAGTTCATGGATGAAGGCTGGTCCACGAAGAAGCTGGTGCGGGAACTGATGTTGTCCCGCGCTTACCAGATGTCCTCATCGCCGAGCGAAGCGGCGAAGCAGGCGGACCCGGAGAACAGATTGCTGAGCCACGCGAGCCGGCGTCGGCTGGAAGCGGAGCAGATCCGGGACACCATCCTCACCCTTAGCGGGCAGTTGCAATTGACCATGGGCGGCAACACGATGAAGGAGATCAACGCGGACTATAACTACAAGCACGACGAAACACGGCGCAGCGTGTATATGCCGGTGCTGCGGAATTCGCTGCCGGACATCTTCGAGGCGTTCGATTTCGCGGACCCGAGCATGGTGGTGGGCAAGCGGAACACCAGCACGGTGCCGCCGCAGGCGCTGTATCTGATGAACCATCCGTTCGTGGTGGAGCAGGCGCAACTGGCGGCGAAGAAGCTGCTCACGGAAGCGGGCGATGACACGGCGAAGATCGAACGGGCGTATCGCAGCGCGATGGGACGTCCGCCGACCTCGGGCGAGCGCGAGGTGGCTTTGAGATTTGTGACGCAGGCGACGAATGCGAACCGCGAGGAACTGTGGGGACAGTTCTACCAGGCGCTTTTCGCGAGCCTGGATTTCCGGTATTTGAATTGAAAGCGAGAGGAAGAATATGCTGACGCCAAACATGCAGTCCCGGCGGAGTGCCCTGAAGAACATCGCGTGCGGGTTCGGTTACCTCGCGCTTGCGGGGATGACGAACAAGGCCGCCGCCGCGGTGACGAAGAATCCGCTCGCCGCAAAGACGCCGCATTTCAAGCCCAAGGCCAAGCGCGTCATCTTCATCTTCATGCAGGGCGGGCCGAGCCATGTCGATACGTTCGATTACAAGCCCATCCTGACCCAGCGCGATGGCGAGATGCGCGACTTCATGGATTCGCGGAAGATCGCGAACTCGGGCAACAAGGTGGCTACGCAGCAGCGCATCATGAAGCCCTTGTGGGATTTCAAGCAATACGGCCAGTGTGGTCGCTGGGCCTCCGATCTGTTCCCGGAGATGGCGAAGCATTCGGATGAACTGTGCTTCATCAAGTCCATGCAGACGGAAGGCATCGCGCACGGTCCGGCGACGCTGTTCCTGCATACGGGTGCGACGAATTTCATTCGGCCCTCGATGGGTTCCTGGATCACCTACGGTCTGGGCACGGAGAATGACAACATGCCGGGTTTCGTGACCATCAGCCCGTCGAGCGGAAATGGTGGACCGAGGAATTTCGGCACGGCGTTCCTGCCGCCGGTCTTCCAGGGCACAGCCTTGGGCAAGGCGGGTTCACCGGCCGCCGAGGCGACCATCCGCAACTTGAAGAACGCCGGGCTCGACATGGCCTCGCAACGGCGGCAGTTCGACCTGTTGCAATCGCTCAACGCGGAACAGATGAAGCAGCACCCGGGCGATGGCGAACTGGAAGCGGTGATCAACTCCTATGAGCTCGCGTGGCGCATGCAGGGCGCGGCTCCAAGCGTGATCGACACGGCGAACGAAACGCCCGCCACGCTGGCGATGTACGGCATCGGCGAGAAGGAGACGGATAATTTCGGCCGGCAATGCCTGCTGGCCCGGCGCATGGCGGAATCCGGCGTGCGCTACATCCAGGTGACTTACGGCGACAACTCGGCGAACCCGGCTTGGGACCAGCACTCGAACTTGCCGAAGCATGAGCAGCACGCGAAAGCGGTGGACAAGCCGATCGCAGGTCTCTTGCAGGACTTGAAGCAGCGCGGCCTCTTGGAAGATACCATCGTATGGTGGGGTGCGGAGTTCGGTCGCACACCGTATGCGGAGAAAAACGGCACGGGGCGCGATCACAATGCGAACGGGTTCACCGTGTGGCTCGCGGGCGGCGGGGTGAAGCCGGGCTTTAGTTATGGCGAGACGGATGAGTTCGGTCACTACGCCGTGCAGGACAAGGTGCACATGCACGATCTGCACGCGACGATCTTGCATCTGCTAGGCTTGGATCACGAGAAGCTGACGTATCGGTATGATGGGCGGAATTTCCGGCTCACGGACGTGCATGGGCATGTAGTGAAGGAGATCATTGCGTAGAGTGGGGAAACATCGAACATACAACACCCAACTTCGAACATCGAAAGAAAAAGGGCGCGATTCGCATCGCGCCCTTTTCATTTTGTAGATGTCTTAAGACTACGCGCCCATGCCGTCTTCGAACGAGCCGCTGGCGACGGGGTAGCACAGGTTGTCGCGGACGTAGCCGATGCCGTTGGCGCTCGTGTAGTCCAGGTCCTTGTGCGCGCTCTCGGCTTCCACGATGAGCGGGGCCGTCTTCGCACCCGTGAGCTGGCAGTAGCGTTGCGGGTAGCCGATGTGGATGAGCAATTCCGTGTAGCGTTGCATGTTCAGGTCGCCGCTGGCGAGGTCCGTGAACTGCATCGCGCGCTTGCCCCAGTTGCCTTCCATGAGGCGCAAGGGGATGTTCGGGCGGATGACGAAATTCTTCACGTGGCAGGCGTAGACATACGGCCCGACCTTCAGGAAGCGGTTCTCCCACGATTCGCCTTCCCAGCAGTGGGACGGATCGGCGTTCACCGCGAGGCAGGGATCGTTGTCGCAGATCTTCACCAACATCAGGAAATCATCCGCCGTCATCGCGCCCGTGCCCGGATGAATCTCATGGCAAAGTTTCAGGCCGAGCTTGTTCGCGTGCGCACGGAGCTTGGCCGTCTTCTTCACGAAACGTTCCTGGCCTTCCTTCAAGAGATCAAAACCGCCGCCGCTCCAGAAGCCCCACGGATAACCGCTCGCGAGTTCCCAACCGAAAGCCACACCCCAGAACATCGGAATGGTCTTCACCTTGAGCTCGGCGGCGAGGTCCATCAGCTTGAGCAGATAGCTCTCGTGCCATTTCTCGATCTTGTCCGGAGGCAGCTTGGCGACGTCCGGCGCGATGAAGGGGTTGCCGGACTTCGTGCCGGTCCAGGCGCTGGTATGCACCCAGAACGGGCAGTGGGCGGAGATGCCGTCCAGCGACATGCCGCGGTCGGAGAAAAGGGTCTGGATCTCTTTGGCCTTCAGGAAGCCACCCTTGCCATTGCCCAGCATGTAATTGCTCGGCTGCACGCCCGCCGCACCGGCGGCCTTGGCGTAGTCCAAAAATTGGGGAAGTGACTTCGCGCCATGCTGGGCGCCCTCAATGCTGGGATGATAGCAGGCTTGGGCCATAAATCGTGCGTGTTATTTACGAATGGTTCGGTCGTTAGAAATAACGGCGGGAAGCCCGAAAGGCAAACGGAAAGCGTTGTCAAAAGGGGATTTCGAGGTTTTGAAGCCTAACCTGGCGAGGGGCAGTAACTTGGCAAAAGGTTGCTAATCCCAATTGATGGCGAAACGGTAGCTTTGAAATGTCTGTGTCGGCTGAGAAAAATAATCCTGAAATTTTCCCCGAGAATAGCTGAGAATAGCGAGGCTAAGGCTAACGGAGGGGTGAAAAACCTGTCATCTTCACGCCATGTGGAGAGCTGCGACAGCGCCGGGCCGGGTGGCCCGAGAGGAAGAAGGCGGGGGAGGGTTATTTCCCGCAATCATCGTTTGCACTCGCCCCGCAACGGTTTTAGGATACGGCCCGTTTTACGCATGAAGAATTTTTTGATCATTGCCTTGCTGATCGGTGGCGGGGTCTGGGGTTTTATGAAGTGGAAGGAAACTTCCGCCAAGCAGGCCGCCTTGGACCCGGTGGCCAACCGCACGAAGACTGCCCCGGTGGAGTCGCGCGACATCAGTTTCGCCATCAATGTGGCGGGCGAGATCGGCCCGGCGGAGCAGGTATCAGTACGCCCGGAGATCAATGGCCGCATCCAGTTGCTGACGGTGGACATCGGCGACCGCGTGAAAAAGGGCCAACTGCTCTTCGCCTTGGACGACAAGGACTTGCTCATCGAGATCGCCACCCGCGAGACGGAGATCGAATCCGCCAAGCTGCAACTGGACAAGGCCAAACGGGATTTCGAGCGCGAGGAGAAACTTTTCAAAGAACAGCTCGTCTCCAAGGAAGTCTATGACAACGCCCGCACGGAGTATGAGCTGGCCAAGAACAACATCGAGAAGGCCGAACGTTCGCTGGAATTGTCCAAGGACCGCTACTCCAAAACCAAGATCATGGCGCCGTTCGATTGCACGGTGCTGACGCGACCGGTGTCCACGGGACAGGCGGTGTCCGGTTCCGCCGGGTTCAACAGCGGCACGGAGGTCATGACCATCGCGAACCTGAACGAGATGATCATCATCGCCCACGTCAACCAGGCGGACATCACGCGGCTCAAGGCCGGTATGGAAGTGGACGTGAAGGTGGAAGCCGTCAGCGGCCTGAAGGTGAAGGGCAAGGTGAACCGCATCGCCCCGCAGGCGACGATCAAGAACAACATCAAGGGCTTCGAAGTGCGCGTGCTCATCACGGAGATCGATGAACGCATCCAGCCCGGCATGACCGCGAATCTGGCCATCCCGGTCGCTTCCGCCGAAGGCGTGCTGGCAGTGCCGTTGCCGGCCATCTTCTCCGAGCAAGGCGAGCGTTACACTTATGTGGTGAAGGACAACACGTTCGAGCAACGTCCCGTGCGCGTGGGCATCTCGGATTTCTTTTTCGCCGAGATCCTCTCGGGTTTGCAAGAGGGTGAATTGGTCGCCCTGGAGCAGCCGCCTGCCGGGACGGACATCAAGAACGCCACCATCGGGAAGGGCGACGGCAAGAAGAAAAAGGATGCCGCTGCCACCCCGGCAGACAAGACGCCGAAGAGCGGCACCTGAACCATAAGGCTTATGGCGCTCGTCGAATTACGCAATGTTCGCAAGACGTACCGCATGGGGGAAGAGTTGATCCATGCGCTGGATGACATCACCGTGGATATCAATGCCGGTGATTTCATGTCCATCATCGGCCCGTCCGGCAGCGGCAAGTCCACGCTCATGCACATCCTCGGATGCCTGGATTCGCCCACGTCCGGCACCATCCAGCTCGATGGCGTGATGATCCATAACGCCTCTTCCCGCCAGCTCGCTGCCATCCGTAACCGCAAGATCGGTTTCGTTTTCCAGTCCTTCAACCTGCTGCCCAAGCTGAACGTCTTGCAGAACGTGGAACTGCCCATGGTCTATTCCGGCTTGGGCGGACGCGAACGTCGCGAGCGCGCCATGGAAGCGATGAAGAAGGTGGGCATCGACAACCGCGCGGGCCATCGCCCCTCGCAATTGTCCGGTGGCCAGCAGCAACGCGTGGCCATCGCCCGCGCCTTGGTGAACGATCCGCGCATCATCTTCGCTGATGAACCCACCGGCAACCTCGACTCTCATACGGGCGAGATCGTGCTGGATATGTTCCATAAATTTCACGAAGAAGGCCGCACGATCATTTTGGTGACGCACGACCCGGAGATCGCCGCCGTCACGCCTCGCCGTCTCGAGATCCGCGACGGCAAGATCGCGAAAGAAGTCGATCGCAAGCTGGCTGGGCTGGACCGCATCCCTGCTGCTGCAACCACGACCAAGTGAACCTGGGAAATACCATCGCCACGGGCTTCCGTGAGATCTGGGCGCACAAGTTCCGCTCCCTGCTGACCATGCTGGGGATCATCCTCGGCGTGTCCAGTCTCGTGGCCATGTCCGCGATGGTGAAAGGCCTGGAGAACGGTCTGCGCGAAGCGCTCGTAGCGATGGGCGGCTTGGAAAAGATCTTGGTGGAGCAGAACGATGAATTGCCCGCCCATCAACGGCACCTGATCGGCCAGGCCTTGGGCGTCACCATGCACGATGTCTATGCGCTGAAAGCCAGTGCGCCCTTGGTGAACCAGATCGTACCGTCCGTGGACCAGTATGGTTATCGTGGCAACATGTCGGTAACCTATCGCAATAAATCGGCGCGTCCTTACCTCTTCACCGGCACCTGGCCCGATGCCTTGGAGCTGAACGAGCATGTGGTGGAGCACGGCCGGATGTTCAATGAGATCGACGACGATGAGGCGCGCAGTGTGTGCGTCATCGGCACCGGCATCCGCGACCAGTTGTTCGGCGAGCCGGACAAGGTGGGCCGGGATATCGTCCCCATCGGCGAGGTCATCAACATCAACGGCCAGCCCTTCACCATCATCGGCATGTTCCAGCATTACGAGAGCGAGCAAGCCCGCAAGGAGCGCGAACTCGCCAAGCTCCAGCCGCCTCCGCAAGCGGACAAGAAAGGCGGCGTGCAGCGCAACAACAGCAGCCGTTCAAGGGGCGGCCATTTCGTCTTTCGCCTTAAGAACAACACCATCTACATCCCGCTCCGCACCATGCAGGTGAAGTTCCGTTCCGCCGCCGGCGTAGGGGGCACGGCGGACTATCGCCTCACCACGCTCCAGATGAAGATTCCGCAAGTGGACCTGCTGGAGCCAGCGCTGCAACAGGTGCGCAACGTGATGCTGATGACGCATAAGGGCATCGAGGATTTCAAGTTCCGGACGCAGGAAGACACGGCGGCGGAAATCACCAAGACGATCCAGAGCGCCCGCGTAAGCGGTGGCATCATCGCCGTCATCAGCCTCATCGTGGGCGGCATCGGCATCATGAACATCATGTTCGCCAGCATCTCGGAGCGTATCCGCGAGATCGGCATCCGCAAGGCCCTCGGCGCGACCACCGTGGATGTCTTCGTGCAGATCCTGGTGGAGAGCATTGTGATCGCGCTTGTCGGCGGGCTCGCGGGTTTGTTCGCCTCCTATGGCCTGGTCTATGCCATTGCCACGTTCACTCCCTCAGATAATTCTCCCATCATCACGACTGCTGCCATGTTGCTGGCCTTTGCGTGCAGTGCGGGTGTGGGCGTGTTGGCCGGGTTGTTCCCGGCGATCAAGGCTTCCCGTCTGCATCCCATCCAGGCGCTGAAATACGACTGATGACTTTCCTGAACACCATCTTCATCGGCCTGAAGGAGATCTGGGCGCACAAGTTCCGCTCGCTCCTGACGATGCTCGGCATCGTGCTCGGGGTCGCCAGTCTCGTGGCGATGGCGGCGGTGACGAAGGGCATGGAGAACGGCATGAAGGAAGCGCTCATCGCGATGGGCGGCCTCGACAAGGTGCTGGTGCGCGATGAAGATGTGCCGCTCTATCAAGAACACCTGAAGGATCAGGCGCCGGGCCGCACCATCAAGGATGTCTATGCCCTGCGGGAAAGCGCGCCGCTCATCAAAGTGGTGTCGCCCGAGATGGAACTGCGCGGCGCGGTAGTGAGCGCCAAAGGCAAGACTGCGAATCCTTCAGAATGTGTCGGGGTCTGGCCCGCAGTGTTGGAGATGAACCTCTTTGAAGTGGAGCACGGCCGTTTCTTCACGGACCTCGATGAGGAGAACGCGCATAATGTCTGTGTCATCGGCACGGGCATACGCGATGCCATCTTCGGCTCACCGGAACAAGTCGGCCATGAGATCAATCCCGTAGGTGAAGTCATCAATATCAATCGCGTGCCGTTCGTGATCGTGGGGATGTTCCAACATTACGAGAGCGAGCAGGCCCGCAAGATGCGCGAACTGGAAAAGAACCAGCCCAAGGAAGAAGCCACTGGCCCGGCGCGTCAACGTGGCTGGATGCGCAAGGAATGGGACGCCTTCTGGCGCAAGAACAACACCGTTTACATCCCGCTGAACACCATGTGGGTGAAGTTCCGTTCCGCTTCCGGCACCGGTGGTCTGCCCGATCCGCGCCTCTCGGACATGGACATCAAGGTGGTGGATTTGGAATTGATGGATGCCGCCCTCGCCCAAGCCCGCAACGTCATGCTCATGACGCATAACGGCGTCGAAGACTTCAGCTTCCGCACCCAGGAGAACCAGGTGGAGGACATCAACAAACGCATCAAGAACGCGCGCATAAGCGGCGGCATCATCGCCGGACTGAGTCTGCTGGTGGGCGGTATTGGCATTATGAACATCATGTTGGCGAGCATCAACGAGCGCATCCGCGAGATCGGCACCTGCAAAGCACTCGGCGCGACCGACGCCACGATTTTCATCCAGATCGTGGTGGAGAGCGTGACGGTCTCGCTCATCGGCGGGCTCGCAGGCATCGGTGCCTCCTACGGCTTGGTGGAGATACTCACCATCCTGTCGCCCGCCTCCAATTCACCGGTCATCACCATGGACACGATGACGATTGCGGTGGCCTTCAGTGCGGCCACAGGGATCTTGGCGGGCCTGTTCCCGGCGTTCAAAGCCGCCCAGCTCGACCCCATCCAGGCGCTACGGTATGAGTAAACCGGGGAGCATTCCTTAATCTTGCATTTGGGCGGAAAGCTGGCTCCCTTGACGGTATCTAAATTATGGCACGCACACCTTCTACCATGGTTCCGCTGGGCACGCCCGCGCCGCACTTCGCTTTGCCCGATCCGAGCGGCAAGGTTTATTCGCTCAGCGATTTCAAGGACGCACCGGCCTTGGTGGTGGCGTTCATCTGCAATCATTGCCCGTATGTGAAGCATATCCGGGCGGAACTGGCCAAGTTCGGGCAGGAGTATCAGGCCAAGGGCGTGGCCATTGTGGCCATCAGCGCGAATGACATCGTGAATCACCCGGATGACAGCCCGGCGAAAATGGCGGAGGAGGCCAAGGCGGCGGGCTATACGTTTCCGTATCTCTATGATGAATCTCAGGCGGTCGCGAAGGCGTATAAGGCGGCGTGCACACCCGATTTTTTTGTCTATGACCGGGAGCAGAAACTCTTTTATCGCGGGCAGTTTGATGAGAGCCGTCCAAGGGTGGAGAAGATTCTGCCGGTGACGGGGAAGGATTTACGGGCGGCGGTGGATGCGGCTTTGGAAGGGAAATCGGCGTCTGCCGAGCAGCGTGCCAGTCTCGGATGCAACATTAAGTGGAAGGTTGGAAACGAACCCGACTACTTTAAGTTAATTTAGAATGGAGAAAAAGACGTCTGTCGGTTGGGTGTCGCTAAATTGTTTAAGCCGAGTTTGAAATTGGATACTGCTGCGGGTCAGAGACCCGCGCTCCACTAAAACAATATGTTCATCGGGATCGAAATTGGGGGGACGAAGCTTCAGCTCGTGGCGGGGGATGCGGATGGCGTCATCGCGGAGCGCCGTCGATTTACGGTGGATCGGACGCGTGGGGGTGAGGGGATTCGGGAGCAGATTGCGGGGGCGTTGCCGGAGTTGATTTCAACCACCAAGGCCACGGCCATCGGGGTGGGGTTTGGCGGGCCGGTGGATTGTGAGACGGGGCATATCTGTTGCTCGCATCAGATCAAGGGGTGGTCGGAGTTTCCCATCGGCGATTGGTTGAAGAAGCTGAGCTGCTTGCCGGTGAAGGTGGATAACGACGCGAATACGGCAGCGTTTGGTGAGGCTTTATGCGGGGCGGGCAAGGGGTTGAATCCAGTCTTTTACATCACCATGGGCAGTGGAGTGGGTGGTGGACTGGTGGTGGATGGCCGTATCTATCACGGGGCCAAGCCGGGTGAGGCGGAGATCGGGCATATCCGCTTGGACAAGACGGGCATCATTTTGGAGGACCGGTGTTCGGGGTGGGCCATTGATCGGAGAATCCGGGAAGCGTGTGCGGGGAGCCCGCGCTCCAAGCTGGCGGAACTTACCCGGGGCATGCGGCGTGGTGAAGCGGCGCAACTGGTGGCTGCCTTGGCAGCCGACGACTTGGTGGCGAAGCAAATCCTGGCGGAAACCGCAGGGGATCTGGCGTTTGGGCTCTCCCACGTCGTGCATTTGTTCCATCCGGAAGTGATCGTGTTGGGCGGTGGAGTATCATTGCTCGGGGAGCCATTGCGGGTGGAGGTGAGCAAGGCGTTGTCTGGTTTCATCATGGAGGCATTTCATCCGGGGCCGCAGGTGAAGCTGGCGGGATTGAGCGAGGATGCAGTGCCGGTGGGGGCGTTGAAGCTGGCGGGGTTGGCCAGGTAGGAATACTTAGCCACGGATTAAACACGGAATGGCACGGATTTAGGGGGAATTGGGAAACATCGAACATTCAACGCCAACATCGAACATCGAGAGGAAGGTTAGTCAGAGCCTTCTCACGTCGGCTGCTACGATTTCGCAAAGGGGGTAAAATTCTGCTGGCAAGCGGACGGAGTCTTCGCATGATAGGGGCATCATGAAGCAGTGGATTGGGCAGTATATACAGGCGCAGAAGGCGGCGTTGGATTCGATTCCCGTTGATGAAGTGGCGCAGATCGTGGAGAAGCTCCGCGTGGCGCTGAAGGAAGACCGGCAGATCTTCGTCTGCGGGAACGGCGGCAGTGCCTCCAATGCATCGCATTTCGCCACGGATCTGGGCAAGGGCTCATCCGACAAGCTGGGCAAACGTTTTCGCGTGCTGTCGCTGAATGACAACGTGAGCTGGATGACGGCGTTGGGGAATGACTACGCCTACGACCAGATCTACGTGCGCCAGTTGCAGAACTACGCCAAGCCGGGTGACCTGCTGCTGGTGCTTAGCGTAAGTGGGAGTTCGCCGAATCTCGTGGAAGCGGTGAAGTGGGCGAAAGACAATGGGGTGAAGACGGTGGCACTGGTGGGGGCCAAGAAGGGCAAGCTGGCGGAGATCGCCGAGCAGACGGTGGTGGTGAATGACGGGCATTACGGTCGCGCGGAGGATGGGCAGATGGGGATTTGCCATATTCTGTGCTACGCGTTCATGGAGATTCCGGAGCTGGCGAAGGGGTGATTTCGTTAAAGATCGTTAAAACGTTAAAGGCGTTGAATCGTGAAGAGCGGTTCGACGTTTTTTTATTTTGTAGAGATGGGTTTTCGGGAGTGATGTGTGAATTCTCACCCCTCTCCCCGTTGAGGGGAGAGGGAGAACATTTCGCGCAGCTTTTGATATTTTGAACGCTGTGGGGCTGCGAAGGGTTCTTCCGTCGCTACGCGACAGTGGTTTGCTGGGGGCCAACGGCGGCTTGAAAGCCGCCGCTAGGAATCTTTGGCTCGCTGACGCGATCGGAAATTTTTTCGAAAATATTTCACCCCTGTGCCTATAGATGTCACAGGGGGGTGGTAGATGAAGAGGCGTCAACAGATTGTGGAGGGAGCGGTGAAAAGAGGCGGCAAAAACCGCATTTCCCTGTTTTTCTTTGAATGGGTGTCGATTAGGTTGAGTCTGGAATTGGTCATGTTGTCAGTAAGGCAAAAGAGCATTTGGAAAAGCACTTTAATGTGTGCTTTGGCGGGGCTTTGCCTGACAGCTTCGGCGGGGGCGGCGGATTTGAACCAGAAGTTCACGCAGGAAGTACGACCGCTGTTCGAGAAATATTGTTTCAACTGTCACAAGGCGGACCGGGCGAAGGGCGGGGTGGATCTGGCGAAGTTCCATGACTTGAACAGCGTCATCCATGATGCGCGCGGGTGGGAAGTGGTGATCCGGTTGTTGCGGGAGCGGGAGATGCCACCGGAGAGCAGCAAGAAGCAGCCGACGCAGGCGGAGCGCGAGGGGATGATCGCTTGGGCGCGGGAGGCGTTGGGCAGCATTGATTTCAATACGGTGAAAGATCCGGGTCGCAAGGTGGCGCATCGGTTGAATCGCTCGGAGTATAACAATACGGTGCGCGATCTGTTTGGGGTGGGCATCAAGCCGGCGGACAGTTTTCCAGCGGATGGGGGCGGGGGTGGCGGGTTCGATAACAATGCGGATACGCTGTTCACGCCGCCCATCCTGATGGAGAAGTATCTGGAAGCTGCGGATGCGGTGCTGAAGGCGGCTGCGCCGGAGAAGATTTTTGTGGTGCCGACGTTGAGCCGCATCTCGCCGCGCACGACGGCCATCAAGAACCTGGAGTATCATCTGCCACGTGCCTTCCGGCGGCCGGTGGAGCAGGATGAGTTCGCCAAGTATTTCCTGCTGTATGAAAAGACAGTGAAAGAGGGTGGTACGTATGAGGACGGCGTGAAGCTGGCGCTCAAGGCGATGCTGGTCTCGCCCAATTTCCTGTTTCGCATCGAGGATGAGAAGCCGGGCAAGGAAGCGCATCCGCTCAATGATCATGAACTGGCTTCCCGGCTCAGCTATTTTCTGTGGTCTTCGATGCCGGATGAGGAACTGAGGTCGCTGGCCCTGCGGAACAAGTTGAGCGAGCCAGCCACCTTGCAGGCGCAGGTGAAGCGGATGTTGGCGGACAAGAAATCGCGGGCATTTGCGGAGAACTTCGCCGGGCAATGGCTGGGCATAAACCGGCTGAAGACCACGGCAGAGCCGGACCGGGGCAAGTATCCGATGTATACGGACAGCCTCCGGGATGCGATGTATGAGGAGCCGCTGGTGTTCTTCCAAGACTTGGTGCGGCGCAATGGCAGCCTGATCAATCTGCTGGATGCGGATTATGCGTTTGTGAATGAGGAACTGGCGAAGCATTACGGCATGCCGGTGGTCAGCGGGAAGGAGTTGCAGAAGATTTCTTTGAAGGACAAGAACCGGGGCGGGCTTTTCGGCATGGGGGGAATCCATGTGCTGACTTCTTATCCGCAACGGACCAGCCCGGTGTTGCGCGGCAAGTGGGTGCTGGAAGAGGTCCTTGGCACGCCCGCGCCACCACCGCCGCCGAATGCGGGCGGATTGCCGGCGGATGAACAGAAGCGGGAAGGGTTGACCTTCCGGCAACGGTTGGAGAAGCATCGCTCCAAGCCGGAGTGTGCTTCGTGCCATAACAAGATGGACCCGATCGGGTTTGGGTTGGAGAATTTCGATGCCATCGGGCGCTGGCGCGACAAGATCGGGGATGAAAAGGTGGATGCGACGGGTGAATTCTCTTCGGGCGTGAAGTTCACGGGACCGGCGGAGTTGAAGAAAGTGCTGCTGGGCCAGAAGGATCTGTTCATCCATAACCTTACCGAGAAGATGCTGGCGTATGCCTTGGGGCGTGGTTTGGAATTCTACGATGTGCCGAGCGTGAAGAAGATCAAGACCGAGCTGGCGAAGCAAGATTTCCGGGCGGAAGCACTGGTCATGGAGATCGTGAAGAGTTATCCTTTTCAACATCGGCGGGGCAGTGATTGGCAGGAAAAAGTCGCGAGCAAATGAGCAACAAATGGCAAATCTCACGTCGTACCATGCTCAAGGGCATGGGGGTGACCATGGCGCTTCCGTTATTGGAGGCCATGAAGCCGCTCGCTTCCTTCGGGGCCGCTGCTGCGACTGCCACGGGTGAAGCGCCGAAACGGCTGGCCGTGCTGTTCTTCCCCAACGGAACGCATGAGCACAAGTGGACGCCGGAAGGCGAGGGCGCTGATTTCAAATTTTCCCCGATCCTTGAACCCTTGGCCGAGCATAAGAAAGATCTCCTGATCTTCACGAACCTGTGGAACCAGGCGACGAATACGGGGGATGGGCATTATGTGAAGGATGCCGCTTTCCTGACGGGCACGACTATCACGAAGACCACGGGCGCGGATGTGCGCAGCAACGGTATCTCGATGGACCAGTTGATCGCGCAGAAGGTCGGCAATCTCACGCCGCTGCCGTCGCTGGAGCTGGGTATTGAAACGCCGCGCACGGGGGTGGATACGAACGTGGGTTATACGCAGCTTTACGGCGCGCACATCTCCTGGAGCAGTCCGGTGACACCGGTGGCGAAGGAGATCAATCCACGACTGGCGTTCGATCGGCTGTTCCGTTCCAAGGCCGGGGGCAGTGTGAATCCGCAACGCGACCGCAGTGTGCTGGATCTGGTGATGGATGATGCCAAGCGGTTGCGCGGCAAGGTCGGCCATGATGATCAGCGGAAGCTGGATGAATATTTTGAATCGGTGCGGGCCATCGAGCGGCGCATCGAGTTCGATGCCAAGCGTCGCGCCACGGAGTATGCTGACTTGGGCATCTTGACGAAGGAAGTGGATGCGCTGGACCAACGCATCGTCAAATATCAGAAGGACCCGAACCAGTTCGGCATGGATCGCACGGAACGCGTGCGATTGATGCTGGACCTGATGGTGCTGGCCTTCTGGTCGGACTCCACGCGGGTGAGCACGTTCATGTTCGGCAACTCGGTAAGCAGTCTGAATTTCTCCTTCCTGCCCGGCGTCAAGGAAAGCCATCACGAGGCGTCGCACCATAACAATGAAGCGCACAAGCTGGAGCAGTATCAGGCCATCACGACGTGGTTCAGCACGCAGTATGCGTACATGCTCTCGCGGATGAAGAGCATCAAGGAGGGGAATGGCAATCTGCTGGATAATTCCATGGTGCTGTTCGGTTCCGGCTTCCGCGATGGCAATGCGCATAACCCGCATAACCTGCCGCTGGTCTTGGCGGGCAAGGCGGGCGGGACGCTCAGCACGGGGCGGCATCTCACTTATGCGAAGGATACGCAGTTGTGCAATCTGTATCTCGGCATGATCCGGCGCATGGGCGTGCAGGCGGAACGGTTCGGGGACAGCACGGGGGAACTGGCGAAGCTGGTGGTGTGAGGCCGGTGGCACCGGCGGGCGATGAAAGGCGCTGTGATGATAAGGTAATGGATTACTCAGCATGTACCTGGAACGAGCACCATTATTTTTCCTTGAAGGAGGAAACGCTGACTTATCGATTCGACAAGTCACCTACGGAGTATCCTATCGATTTAAGCAAGGGCATTGTTTCCCTGAAAAAGCACAAACAAACCCACCGTCAATTCCGGGCTGGGATACCATTGATCTTGATACCGATCGTGGTAATGGCGCAGATCTATATCAAGGAAGGGAAGAGCTTCACGCATGAGCCGCAGTTTTTCCTGCTGTATGCCTGTTTCGTGGCTGGCTTGGTGATGGTGATCCGTTACCGGACCATTTACCGGGCATGCACGATGATCACCAAAATGGGTTTGGAAGTGTTGATTCCTTGCGACAGGGAAAAGCCTGAAGAGTTCGAGCGGTTTATCGCTGAACTCGAACGCATCCAGGCGAATCGAAAGGGATAGGTGAGAATCCCGCGCGCCATCAGATTTCCGCGAACACTTTTTCCAGAAACTTCCGGTTCGCCACGGCATTGGCGGTGACTTCTTCAGGCGTTTTTGCGGGGGCGGTGCATTCGATCATCACGGGGCCGTTAAATCCTGCTTCTTTAAGAACTTTGAAGACGGCTTTGAAATCCACTTTGCCCGCGCCGAACTGGATCATCACATCCGTCCTTTGAGCCGCGCAGTCTTTCGCACAGAAGCCAGTGACGTATTTCGCGATGGGCTTCAATTCTGCCACCGGGTCTTTGCCAGTGTAGTAGATGATGTTCCCGGCATCGAACCACACCTTGAAATTCGGGTGGTTCACTTTCTCGAGGCATTTCAGCACTTCATCGGAGGCACCGCTGCTGCCGCCGTGGGGTTTGAGGACCATGTTCACACCCTTGTCCGCGGCATACTTGGCGGCATCGGCCATGGTGGCGTAGTAGTTCTCGTATTGGGATTCCGCACTGACGCCACCAGAGAGGAGATAGGTCATGCCCAGTTGCGCGGCGTAATCGATCAGCTTGCGACAACCGGCGATGGAATCCGCCACGGGCCCCTTATGCTGGGTCTTGAGCCAGGCGATATTCACGGTGAGGCCACGGTCATTGATGCGCTGTTTCAAGGCGGAGATGTATTCGGGCGTGGCCGTGCTGGAGAGGCCGATGTCGCCCTTGTGGTCGCCCACGAGGCCGGTCACCTTGAATCCGCCCGCTTTCAGGCCATCCAAGGCCACATCATAACCCCAAGCACCCCACGGACGGTTGAAGCAGCCGATTTCCCATTTGGGCGTCTCGGCAGCAGCGGCAGTCAAAGCAGCGGGGCCAACGGCCATCAAAGCGGCGGTGGACTGGATAAAATGGCGGCGGCTCATCGGGTGTGGGTTCATATTGATAAGGGATACTTACCGGCGAAATGGGCGACGTCAAATATCTAACAAAACTTACGTAATCTGACGGTGTTATCAGAGCTGTTCTTGACACTAGCTGGCGGAGCCTATGAGATGCGCTCAGTTCCAATTAAGTTGAATAAGCGCGTAGGTAGTGTCGTCGTTGTAAGACACTGATAAACAGAAACCTGCCGGTGGCAGAGAAATGATGTACAAGTTGTTGAGCGGCAAGCGGTCAGCGGGGAGTAGCCGGACGGGAAACCGTCTTTGGCTGGGGCTGTCTTTTGGTCTGATGGGGGCGGTCGTCTTGGCAGGGTGCAGCTCCAAGCAATACGCCAAGCGGGCGGACAATGAGACCTACCGGATCATCGCTAAAAAGGAGGCGGCCATCTTTGGGCGGACCAATGACTTCACGATCGATACCAAGTATTCGGCCATCGACCCTTACGAGTTGAAGGCGCAGCAGATCATTTCTGAACGGTTGGAGGCCGGGGACAAGCTGTTGACTTTGCCCGATGCCTTGGAAGTCGCGGTGCAGAACAGCCGGGAATACCAATTCAACAAAGAGCAACTTTACCTGACGGCTTTGACTCTTTCCGGACGGCGGTATGAGTTCGGGCCGCAATTCATTGCCGGAGCGACGGGCACCTTGAGCCGGGACAACGCGGCCAATCTGCAAGGCAGTGTGGACAGTTCGGTCGGTGCGGACCAGTTGCTGCGGAC
Organism: uncultured Verrucomicrobiota bacterium; assembly: GCA_964589735.1. Classification (GTDB taxonomy): domain Bacteria; phylum Verrucomicrobiota; class Verrucomicrobiia; order Limisphaerales; family JAEYXS01; genus JAEYXS01. Next base: position 24,802 of record CAZPUL010000048.1, read on the forward strand.
GGGGGGACGGCTCACGGCGTCATTGGCCAACGGACTTTCACGCTACTTCACCGGAGCGCCGCAGAAGGAAGCCATCTCGGTGGTCTCCTTGGATTTTGTGCAGCCGCTTTTACGTGGTGCCTGGGCGAAGGTGGCGGCGGAAAACCTGACCCAGGCGGAGCGCAACGTGGTCTATGAACTGCGCACGTTCAGCCATTTCCAAAAGACGTTCGCGGTCAACATCGTCTCCAGCTACTACCGCATCCTGCGGGAGAAGGACACCGTCAGGAACCAGTACAGCAACTACCTGCGCTTGAAAGCTTCCGCGGAGCGCAGTGCGGCGCTGGCGAAGGACCGGCTCTCGCCGACGCAGGCGGACCAGGCCCGGCAGAGCGAATTGCAGGCCCGCCGGAATTACATCTCCGCCGTGAAGCGTTATCAGGATGTGGTGAACGACTTCAAGATCACCCTGGGATTGCACGTAGGTATGGAGCTGAAGTTCGATGACAAGGCATTGGATGACATTCGCGATGCCGGCTTGATTCCGCTGCAATTTGACCAGGTCTTTGGCTATCAGATTGCGGTGACGAACCAGCTGGAGGTGCTGAACTCCATCGACCAGTTCGAGGATACGCAGCGTAAGGTGCGAGTGGCGGCGAGCCAATTGAAGCCGGGGTTGAACTTCTTTGCCCGGGCGGATCTGGATTCCGAAGGGCCGATCGATTACGCGAAGTTCGAGATCGACAAGGTGCGGGTGCAGACCGGTCTGAACTTGGACCTGCCCATCGACCGGCTGGTGCAGCGGAACAATTATCGCGCTGCTCTGGTGGGCTTTGAGCGAGAGATCAGGGCGTTGTCGCTGGATCTGGACGATTTGCGTCGGGATATCAGCGAGGCATTGCGCAACCTCGACCAGTTGAGCCAGAGCTATGAAGTCCAAAAGGTCGAGTTGCGACTGGCGGAACGCCGGGTGGAGCGTGAAGAGTTGCTCCTGCAGGCCGGCCGTTCCCAGATCCGTGACCTGTTGGAAGCACAGGATGCACGCATCCGCTCCCAGAACGGTGTCACGCAGACGCTGGTGGATTATCATATCGCGCGGCTGAACCTGCTCTTGCGCATCGGGGTTTTGAAGACGGATGCGGATCGGTTCTGGATCGCGGAGCAACCGCTGCCCGGGCATGCCGATCAGGCGGCTCTGGCCCCGGCCCCGGCGGCAACTGTCACCGAACCCTTGATCACGCCTGACCAACTTTTTGGAAACTGATGAAAAGCTTACGTTCCATTTTCGTATTACTTTGGACCAAGGCCCGGCAGAAGCCGAAGATCGCCGCCGTGGTCGTGGCAGCAGTGCTGCTTCTGGGCGTGTTGATCTTGCGTTCGGGCGATGATGGCGATGGGGTTGTCACCCAGTTTCACACCGTCAAGCGCGGGGATTTCCTGATCTCTGTGGTGGAAGGCGGCAGCCTGAAGGCCGTGAACGAAGTGGTGGTGCGTTCGGAGTTGGAAGGCAGTGCGCCGATCATCTCCATCGTGAAAGAGGGCACCTTCGTGAAGAAGGGCGACTTGCTGGTGGAGCTGGACTCGGCGGAGCTAAAAGAAAGGCTGACCCAGCAAGAGGTGACGACGGAGAGCAGCCAGTTCGCCTACGTGCAATCCAAAGAAGCGCTGGCCATCCAAAAGAGCGTCAATGACAGCAATGTCAAAGATGCCGAATTGCGGTGGGAGCTGGCCAAGGACGACCTGGAAAAATACAAGGAAGGCGACATCCCGCAGTTGGGCCGCAATGCCACGAATGACATCATCCTGGCGGAAGAGGAGTTCAAACGTGCGGAAGAGCGGTTACGCTGGACCAAGGAACTGGCCCAGAAGGAATTCGCAAGCCTGACGGAAGTGCAGACGGATGACCTGGCCTTGAAGCGGGCCCAGATCAAGGTGGACCAGGCGAAGACCACCCTGGAACTGATGAAGAAGTATGATTTTCCGAAGCGTCTCCGCCTGCTGCAATCCAACGTGGACCAGGCCGAAGTGGAACTCATGCGAATCAAACAGCGCGCCCGGGCGCAGGAAGCGCAGGCAGAAGCCGAACTGGAAGCCAAGCAGCGCAATCTCGATTTCAACGAGAAAAAGCTCCAGCATAACAAGGAGCAACTGGAGTTCACCAAAATCGTCGCGCCACAGGATGGCATGGTCATCTATGCCTCCAGCACGGGGGGCAATCGCAGCAACTACCTGATCGAGGAAGGGGCGAGCATCCGGCAGAAGCAGGACATCATCGTGCTGCCGGACGTCTCCCAGATGATGCTGGAGGTGCGCGTGCATGAATCGCACGTCGCGCAGATCAAGCCCGGACAGCGTGCTTATGTGACCATCGATTCCCTGCCGGACAAGCGCTTCAAAGCTTCCATCCGCAAGGTGGCCATCCTGCCGGATTCGAACAGCCGTTATTACAATCCGAACCTGAAGGTTTATCCCACGGAGATCATCATCGAGGACCAGTTGCCGGACTTGAAACCAGGTGTCTCTGGTCGCGCGGAGATCGTGGTGACCAATCTGGCCAGCGTCATCACCGTCCCCATCCAGGCCGTCACGACACATCGCGGCCAGCAGGTCTGCTTTATCCAGAAGGGCAAGACTCCGGAGCATATCCCGGTCGAGGTGGGGATGTATAACGACAAGTTCATCGAGATCAAAAAAGGCCTGAAAGAGGGGGATACGGTGTTGCTTTCTGCCCTGGCGAACAGTGAATCCATCGACATGGGCGGTTCCATCGTGCAGGCTAATGAGGTGGACACGAACGAGACTTCCGTGGCGAAGCAGATCCGCGAGGGCACGTTCAATGATGGTGGCAGTGGCAAATCTTCCTTGGATATGGGCGGTGATCGCAACCGGTCTTCACAAGGAGGCGAGCGCAAACCTTCCTCCTCATCAGGTGAACGCAAATCCTCAGGCGAAAGAAAATCAGGCAGCAGCGGTGAACGTCCTTCGGGCTCTGGTGGTTCTTCCGGCGAACGCCCTTCCAGGCCTTCCAAGTCACCCGGCGGACCCTCCTAAGTGGAATCAGGGCCACATATGACAGGGAAGCCGATCATCAGTATCAAGGGGCTGGAGAAGCTTTACATCCTCGGCGAGGTCGAGGTGCGTGCTTTGCGGGGCGTCAGCGTGGACATCGAGGAAGGCAGCTACGTGGCCATCATGGGGCCCTCTGGCTCCGGCAAATCCACCATGCTGAATGTGCTGGGCTGTTTGGACCGGCCCACCGCGGGTGAATACTTTCTGGGTGAAGAGAATGTCGCGACGATGGACGACGACCAGCTCTCCGACATCCGCGGACGCCGGCTTGGTTTCATCTTCCAGTCCTACAATCTCGTCCATCAGCTGACCGTGGTGGAGAACATTTATGTTCCCCTCTTCTATCAGGGCAAGGACCTCAAAGATTATCAGCGCCACTGCGAACGGCTGGCCGGCCTGGTCGGCCTGGGTGACCGGCTGGATCACCGCCCCAAGCAGCTCTCCGGCGGCCAGCAGCAGCGCGTGGCCATCGCCCGTTCGCTGGTGAACGATCCACTCATGATCCTGGCGGACGAACCGACCGGCAATCTCGATTCCAAGACCGGCAAGGAAGTGCTGGATCTCATGGACAAGCTGAACGATGCCGGCAAGACCATCGTGCTCGTGACCCACGGTCCGGAGGTCGCCGAGCGCGCTCACCGGGTGTTGCACATGAAAGACGGCGTCATCGACCGCGAAGTGATCAACCGCAAATTTGTTCCCCGCAAGCAGACGAATTCTGACTGGCTGACGGCCATCGAATCGTCGCTTGGATTGAAAGCATCATGATCGCGTACCGCGTATTGCGAATCGTCCAGCTCGGCATCAAGAGCCTGCTGCTGCATAAGATGCGGTCGGCCCTCACCATGCTGGGCATCATCTTCGGCGTCTGCTCGGTCATCGCCATGCTCGCGATCGGTGAGGGCGCTTCCTACGAAGCACAAGAGACCATCAAGAAGCTGGGCAGCAACAATGTCATCATCCGCAGCATCAAGCCGCCGGAAGAGAACGCCAGCGGCGGCAGCAGCAGCGGCCGGCGCAGTTACGTGAGCGAACATGGCATCACCTACAAGGATGCCGGGCGCATCCAGGGTACCATCCCGGGCGTGGCCAGCGTGCTGCCCATGCGCATCATCCGCGACAACGTCATCTACGATCAGAGCAACGTCCAGGTGCAGGTCATCGGCACGCATCCGAATTATCCGGACATGACCGGCGCAAAAATAATCCGTGGCCGCTTCCTCAGCAGCACGGATGAAAGCCGTCAGGCCAACGTCTGTGTCATCACCATCAGCCTCGCTGAACGACTGTTCCCGTATCAAAACCCGATCGAAGAAGAAGTGCGCATCGGGGCCGATTATTATCAGGTGGTCGGCCTCTTGCAGGAGCAAGGCACGGAGAAGCAACGGAGCCAGTCTGGCAACATGGAAGGCCAGCCGCTGGACAGCAATGTGTATATCCCGCTGGCCACCGCCAAGAGCCGCTTCGGTGATGTGGTCATCAACCGCTCCGCCGGCAGTTTCAGTGCGGAGAAGGTGGAGCTGCATCAGTTGACCGTTCAATTCCATGACCCGGAATCGGTGGAAGCCGCCGTGCCGCAGATCGAGACGCTTTTCGGGCGTTTCCACAAGCGCAAGGACTACGAATTCATCGTGCCGCTGCAATTGCTGCGCCAGGCAGAACAGACCAAGCGCATCTTCAACATCGTCCTCGGTTCCATCGCGGCCATCTCGCTGCTGGTCGGCGGCATCGGCATCATGAACATCATGCTCGCGACGGTCACCGAGCGCACCCGTGAGATCGGCGTGCGCCGCGCACTGGGTGCCAAAAAGAAGGACATCATCACGCAATTCCTCGTGGAGACGGTGGTGCTGTCATTCGGTGGCGGACTGATCGGTGTGATGGCGGGGGTGATCATACCATTGTTGATCTCTCACTTCACCGAGATGCGAGCCATCATCACCTGGTGGTCGGTCATCCTCGCCTTCAGCATCTCTGGATTGATCGGCGTGGTGTTCGGAATCTATCCGGCCTCCAGTGCGGCGAACCTCGACCCGATCGATGCCTTGCGGCATGAGTAATAAAAAGCAGCGCCAACCAAGGTCGGCGCTGCTTGCGAAATGAAGTATTCTCGATGATCAACGAGTCGCTGTCGTGACCGGTACGCTCTCGATCTTCGGGCTCGTCCAGAAGGCGAATTCCCACGCCCAATTGTTCGCGCGATTTTCGAGACGCACTTCAACGGTTTGACCGGCGAGCGGTGTGAGGTTGATGTCCATTGCGTGCCATTGGTCTTTGGCACCTTTGATGAGGCGTTTTTCCAAGACCTTATCATTCGCGAGCACCACGAGCTCCCAATCGCCTTTCTCATGCGACAGCACGTCGAAGGTCAAGCGGGTCTTTTGGCCAGCGGGCACAGCGAACTTACGGACGAGCGCGGCACCTTTCTCCTTGTTGTAAGGATGCGTGATGAGCACGTTTTGTTTGCCGGCGTAATCCGTCAGGCGATTTGGCGTGGCCTCGAACTCCGGGGCTTCCACGCGCCACTCGGGGTTCCAGTGCGAGACGGATTCCCAGTCCACTTCTTTGTATTTGATCTCGGAGACAGGCTTGCCTTTCGGCTGCGTCGCCTCCGATTTCTTCTCCACCGGTTTGCCTTCGGGTAGTGCGTCTTCTTCCAGCCAGCTAAACGGTTTCTTTTCCTGTGGAGGATTTAGCAAGTAGGCGATCAGGTTGCGGAAGTCCTCGTCCGGCATCTGCTCGATGCCTTCCGGCATCACGGAGAGTTCGCTCACGCGCATGGTCTTGATGTCGGACTTGGCGATGATGTCTTCCTTCGGACCAGCGGAGAGGATCTTCACGCGGGCATCGTTGTTCTCGATGATACGGCCCGCCACGATGCGTTCGTCCTTGGTCTCAATCTCCACGTTCTCATAGCCTGCGCCGATGATCTGGTTGGGATCGATGATGTTCGCGAGCAAGGCGTTCAAGCTGGAGCGACCCACTCCGGTTAGGTCGGGGCCGACATCCGCGCCTTCGCCATAGAGCTTGTGGCAGGTGAAGCAGGTGCGCTTGGCAACCTCATAGCCCGCCTTCAGGTCGGGTTGCTTCTTGCTGTCGAGGATCATCTTGCGCTTGGCAGCGATGAGCTTCGTTTTGTCCGCATCCGCATCACGGACACGGCCAAACACAAGTTGCGCACGACGCGCCAGCATGCCGAAATCGGCTTGCGAACGCATCATGGCGCGGATGCCGGTGGCCGAGACATCGCTGGTGGCGACTTGCTTTTGCTCCAGCGCCGAGAGAAGCGTGGAGGCCCAGCGATCGCGTGTGGTCATGATGTCGGCGGCGGCCCGACGGACGGGCGGTGTGAACTTGCTCCAGCGCGCGAGAATCTCGTTTGGCAACGCATCGCCGCCGATCTCCGCGAGAGCACGAAGGGCTTCCATCACGAGTGGATCAGGATTCTTCGCGCCGATGACTTCGAGGAAGGCATCACGAGCCGCCTGGTTCTTGAGCTGGCGGACGACTTGCATCGCTTCACGCCGTTTCTCGATCGAGGCGCTTTGGTCGTTCACCAGCTTCACGCTGCCTTGCACGGCGGCGGCATTGCCCCACAGCGTGCCGAGGCGCTGGGCGCGCTCTTTCACTTGCGCATCACTGCTGGCGAGCAGTTTGTTCAGCACTGCAGTGGTATCGCCGGAAGGAACGATGGCTTTGCCTTTTTGGCCTTCGAGCAAGCCGTTCAAGGCAGCGACAGTGAGGGCGGCATCTTGATCGAGCAGCTTGCCGATGACTTCGGTGGCTTGCACGAGCAGTTCGGGCTTGTTCAGGTCGCAGACACGGCGCATGAGCTTTTGCGTGAGCTGGCCGGAGAGGGGCATGTTCTTGGCCGCGCCCTCGACGGTCCATTGGAAGGCGATGTCCGTCGCCTCCGGGATGAGTGGCTCGGCAGCGAACCAGATCATGAAGGGGATGAGGGGATCTTTGCCGTCGCGCGAGGCTTCGATCAGGTTCGGAATGACGTCGCCCAGCTCCACCTGCTTGGCGGGCGGCGTGTTCACGGTGAGGGAACCGCTGGTGAATTGACGAACGGCGGTAGCGACGGCGAGGCGTACGGATGGGTCAACATCCTTTGCAAGATTTTCCAGTACGGTGATCTCTTCTTTCGAGCCGACCTGGCGTTCGCCGATCAAGCGGGCGCACCAAGCGCGCACGATGGCTTCACGGTCATTGGCGCAACCGAGGAGCACGTCATCATTCAGATAGCCGGAGGTATGCAGCGTCCACAACGCCGCCATGCGGGCTTCGAGGGTCGCACCGTTTTTCAACAACTGTTGCAACTGGCCCATCACGGTGTTGTCGCGACGTTCGGTCAGGACATGTTGTGCCATACGGCGTTGCCAGACGTTTGCGTGCGCGAGGAGCTTCACGAGTTCTGCGCTCGGGAGTTTGGCGAGGTTCATTTCCTTGCTCGGGCGGCTCATGACGGGCTTGCCCTTTTCCTTGCCGGTGTAAACGACGCGCCAGATGCGGCCATAGGTGCGGTCAACACCTTCTGGGTCGGCGCGGGCATTCTGGTAACACGGATACTTGTCATACCAATCACCGAGCCAGATGTTGCCATCGGGGCCGACTTGGATGCTGATGGGGCGGAACCAGCCGTCATTCGCTCGGACGAAGTCCGGTCGATCACTGGCGGTGAAACTGGAGCCGTTGGGCTTGAGTTCATCCATGTGCACGGAGCTGTCATGGATGTTGCCCATGAAAATCTTGCCCGTGTAGGACTGAGGATATTGGTCGCCCTGATAGACCTGCACGCCGCAGTAGGCCGCGCGGAAATGTTTGTGATCCACGATGCTGGCGAGGCCACCACGAGGGGAATGCATGTCCGCGTAGCCGTAGGGATTCGCCCAGATGCCGCCTTGGCGGACGAACTGGCCACCGGGGGCCATGTGGAAGAGGTGATCAATGACGCACGCGCTGACGAAGGCGTTGCCCGCACGATCGAAGTCCACGCCCCAAGGATTGCTCGTGCCATCGGCGAAGACCTCGAACTTGCGCGTCTGCGGATGCCAACGCGCTACAGCCGCGTTCATCACCACACCGGAATCGTTCGGCTTCTTCGGGTCTTTCACGAGGGAATGAGTGAAGACGCCATGCGTCATGTAGAGATGGCCATCAGGACCCCAAGTAAAACCATTCAGCAACTCATGGCGGTCTTCGAGACCGAAACCGGTCATGACCACTTCGCTCGTGTCCGCCTTGTCATCACCGTTCGTGTCTTTCAGAAAGAGGAGGTGAGGAGCCTGGCCAACGTAAGCGCCGCCGTTGCCGAGGATGATGGCGGTGGCGAGGTTCAGGCCGTCAGCGAAGGTGGTCACCTTGTCCGCACGGCCATCGCCATCAGTGTCTTCGAGGATCTTGACCGTATCACGCGGCTTCGCGCCTTTCGGTGCGCCGAGCGGGTATTCGTAGAGTTCCACGACCCAGAGGCGTCCGCGTTCATCCCACGTCATCGCCACGGGATTCACCACCATCGGCTCGGAGGCGAAGAGGCGGACCTCGAAGCCTTCCGGGACAGTGAATTTCTTCTGCGCCTCCTCGGGTGGAAGCGGCGTGGTAGCCGTCGGTGCGTAAACACCGGTGAGTTGTTTGCCCTGACCGAACGCAGCAAGCGTTCCGCCCAAGAACAACAAAGAGGCAAAGAGATGACGGACGTTCATAAAGTGAAAGTCCGCTTATCATGACGGGTAATCAGAAAGGTTCAACGGAGGAGACGCACATGGGCATATCTGGAATCAACCTTCCGATTGAGCCCACGTGCCGCGGAGATCTTATTGCGCGGCCGAGGACACCGTCAACACCCTGACGATCAAGGGCTCCACTCCCAGGCTGGCTGGCGCGGTAAGTACGGTCTGTTCTGCAGTTGCCTGATGCCGAATGGTTTTTAGGACCGTGCCCTTGACGTTCAGGAACTCGATGAGGTAATTCGCCGAGGCTTTCGACGGGAAAGTGACCTGGAGTCCTTGCGGGGTGTTTTTTAACTCCACAGGTTCTACCGGCTTTTCTTTGATGCCTGTCGCTTCTACGGGGCCGGGAGCAAAAAGTCCGTAGCCATTGAAACGGGTGACCAGGATGCGGTAGAAGGGGCCGCCGTTGGCGAGAGTGGGCGAGGATACCGAGTTGGTTCCTGCCGCGCCGGAGCTTTCCATGAGCGGGTGCCAAGTCTCAAGATTTTGGCTGCCTTCAATACGGTAGCTGGCCTCAAAAGGCACGGCGACTGATAGTCCGGTGACGCCGTTGGTGTCCGTCATTACCTGCGTGATCTTGACATCAGGAATGATTTGCCACCGTTTTACGAACACAGGTGACGAGCCATCGGACTCATTCTCGGGGCAAGGGACGAGACAATCAAAATTGCCGAAACCGACCATGTTATAAGCCCAAACGGTTCCGTGACCAGGACTTCCCATCCAATGGTGGGGAACCAGCGAGAAAGTCATCGTGCAGCCGTGAGGTCTCAGCTTGAAGTGGCGATAAGAACTGCGGACACGGAAGACGTATTCGACCGGTCTGACCTGATAATATTCGGTGTTGAAGCTTACTCCCAGCCACTCACCCTGGCCTTGGTACCATTTGGGAGCTATCGTTCCTTCGCCCGTGGCACCATCCACACCGATGCCTAGCGAGCCCACTTCTGCAAAGGCCCAGAAGGGATCTACAGGCAGGGTAAGCTTATATTGGAACCAGCCATCACCCTCATAGCGGCTTTCCAACTCCAAGAAGGTATTTGCCCGCGCCCCTGTCGCGCTTAAGAACAGCGTCAGAAACACCAAGAGCCAGACTTTGTGCCATTTGTTTAACATGAGGAAATACCTCTCTCGGATACAATGTCAGTAATGTATCCGGTTTCAGGCCGGTTTCAAGGCCCGATTTCATGCAGAGACCGGTGGTTTTCGCAGCAAATCGCTTTGACTCCGCTGATTCATTCATTAGCCTGTCGGGAAATCCGAAAAGTTCATTATGAGATTTGGCATCAATTCATTCCTGTACGTTTCACCGTTCGTCACGGAGAGCACCAAGCTCTTCAAGCAATTCAAGAAATGGGGCTTCGAGACCGTGGAGATCCCGGTGGAAGATCCTTCCCACATCGATCCGGCCAAGCTGAAGGCGGAGGCCGAGAAGGCGGGCATCGCCATCGGCTCCATCTGTGCGTGCATGGGGCCGGGCCGTGACTTCCGCGGTACGGCCGAGGAACAGAAGGTGGCGACGGATTATGTGATGACCTTGATCGATCAGGCTGCCGCCATGGGCTGCCCGCGTATCATCGGCCCGATCTACTCCGTGGTGGGCAAGGCGGATGCCGTGGAGCCCGCGCAGCAGAAGGTGGAATTTGATCTGGTGGTGAAGAACCTCAAGCCGATCGCCAAGTATGCCGAATCCAAGGGTATCACGTTGTGCATCGAGCCGTTGAACCGTTTTGAAACGGACTTCCTCAATACCTGCGACAAGGGCTTGAAGCTCATCAAGGCCATCGGCAGCAAGGCGGTGACGCTGCATCTCGATACGTTCCACATGAACATCGAGGAGAAGAACCAGGCGGCGGCCATCCTCAAGGCGGGCAAGAAATTGGGTCATTTCCATGCGTGCGGCAGCGATCGTGGCACGCCCGGTGGCGATCATATCGACTGGAAGCCGATCGTGGCGGCGCTGAAGAAGATCGGCTACAAGGGCGACGTGGTGATCGAGTCCTTCACGACGGATGTGAAGGTCATCGCCCGCGCGGCGGCCATCTGGCGCAAGATCGAGCCGAACCGCAACGACATCGCGGTGAAGGGCCTGGCGAACCTGAAGAAGTTCTTCAAGAAGAAGTAAGGCCCGCCAGTGATTTAATTACTAAGCCCTGGATGAGTGAATCGTCCGGGGCTTTTCATTTCTAGATTAAGCAATGACGCTGGGTGTGAGCGGGTGCTGCTGAGATTTCGATGTGCAGGTGCTTCGGCGGCGGCCCGCTGAGGATCCCGACACCGCATCGGGACAAGCCGCCGTCCCTACCTTGCAGCAATCACTTCTTTTTTAACGAAGAGAGATATTCCACCAAGTCCACCAGTTCCTGCGTGTTCATGGTCATCTGGAGGCCGGCGGGCATGATGGAGAGTTTCAGGGTTTGGCGGCTCTTGAGGTCGTTCTTGGCGATCTTGCGGATGAGGCCGCTGGCGTCTTTGATGCTGAGTGAATCGCCGGTTTCGCTGACGATGAGGCCGTAAATTTCATCGCCGTTTTTCAGTGTGAGTTCCCATGATTCATAGCCGAAGGAGATGCCGGCGCTGGGCTCGAGGATGGATTCATAGAGCGCGTCTTTGCCCAGTTTGGTGCCGATCTCGGAGAGGGCGGGGCCGAAGTCCTTGCCCTGGCCGTTCACGATGTGGCAATTGGCGCAGGTGGATTGTACGCGGAAGAAGACTCCTTCGCCGCGCTTCACATCACCCTTCATGGCGGTCAACTGGCTCACGGGGGGAAGGGGTTGGGCGCTGCCGGAGAGGGGGAGGGGCAGAACTTCGGCGGCTTCCTTCTGCACGTTCGGGAAGCGCGAGGCGTTTAGTTCAGTGGTCGCCACGAGACGAAGATCGGCGGGGAGCTTGTCTTCTTTGGCGAGCTTGAGCACGGCTTGGGCACCGGGCTGGACTTTCGCGGCGCCTTTCATGGCTTGGCGACGGATGGTGACATCGCGCTTGGTATCGGTGATGAGCGGCAGGAGGAGCGTCTCGGCGTTCTGGCCGCCGACGTTGCCGGTGGCATCAACGAGGTTTGCGACGCGGGTGACATTGGTCTTGGCGAGTTCGGTTTGGACGAGGGAGAGGCCGTTGTTGGCGAAGAGGGCGCGGAGGGCTTCGACGCCGACCTGGTCGTTGGGCTTCTGGATGGCGAGTTCGAGCAGGTCGGGATTGCGTTCGGTGAGCTTGAAGCGCTGGACGAGGTCAACGAATTCGGCGGTGCCTTTGGAGCTGTCCAGCACGCGGGTGAGGGCAGCTTTGAGTTCGGGTTGGGCGTTGACCTTATCTACAGAAAGGCGGCTGAGGGCTTCGCTGATGATGGCCGACTGGTTGGCATCGGCGGCGGTGAGGGTGCCGAGGGTCAGGGCGAAGGCGGCGGTGAAAGAGAGGAGCGTTTTCATCGGAAAGGAAAAGAATTGTACGGAGAAAGTTGTGATGGGTGTCGAGGTCTGCTTTAGCTTATGGAAAGTTCCTTCCCCCTCACCCCGGCCCTCTCCCTTGGGGAGAGGGGGGTAACATTTACTGCGTTGTGTGGATAAGTAGGTTTTCAGGAGTGTCGCGAAGATTATACAGTTTGATTGAAAAGATGTGTCTGGCGTCACTACGCGACGCGTTGCTTCTGGGGCTATAACGGCGGGTTGAAACCCGCCGCTACCATCATGGCGTCCCGCTGGGACTTCAAGGACAGTTCCCCATCTGTGTTTATCTGTGTCCATCTGTGGTTAAAATGGCTTACTTGATGGTGGTCAGGACTTGGACGAGGGCTTTTTCTTTTTCGGTGCCTTCGAAGTAGTCCAGGGCGCGGAAATAGCGGGGCCATTCGTCCTTTTCCTTTTGGCGCGTGATGATGAGTTGGGCGAGCAGGGCGGGTGTTTGGCTGGCGCGGGAGCGCCAGATAAGGTCGCGACCCGCGGGAGTGTTCCAGTTATTGCCGACGGTGGTGAGCCATGCGCTGAAGTAGGCGTCCCATTGTTTGTCCGCGCCGATGCCGAGGGATTCGAGATACCAGCGGTCCTTGCCGTCGTGCTGTTGCGCGAGCTTGGCCCAGAGGGCGGCGGCTTCGGGGGATTGGCTGCCGCGCAGGGCGATGGCGCATTCGCGACGGACTTGCGGATTGGTGTCACTGGCGAGCGTGCTGATGGCGGTGATGAGGTCGTAGGTGAGTTCGCTGCCGAGATTGGAGACGGCATCGCCGACGGTCTGCTTCTTGCCGCCGAGGGCGTTGAAGAGAGTGTTCACGGCGGCTTTCGTGGCGGCGTTCTTGAGCTGCTTCTTGTCGTTCAACGCGGCTTCGTTGATGCGCGTCCAGTCGAGCTGGCGGGCGATGCGCAGGCCGGTGATGCGGATGTTGGCGTCGTTATCGCGCAGAGCCTCCACGATGTAAGTGCGTTCTTTGCCGGGGAGGCGGGCGAGGACGTTCAAGGCGCGGGCGCGTTGACGGGGATCGGTGCCACGCCAGACTTTCACGAGCTCGGCTTCGGCTTGGGCACCGAGGGCGCGCAACTTCTCCCAAGCGAGATAACGGGTGGCGAGGTTTGGTGATTGCAAGGCGGCGACAGCGCCAGCGGCAGTGTCAAGGTTCAGCTTGGGCACGGTTGGCTTATGGCCCGGAGGGGCGACGCGGTAGATGCGGCCGCGCATCTTGGCCAGTTCGCGGTCGGCCATATTGTGACCGCCCACGCCAGCGTCGTTCCAATCGGCGATGTAGAGCGAGCCATCGGGTGCGGTGGCGACGTCAGCGGGGCGATACCAGGAATCCGTGCTGGTGAGGATGTCCACCATGGTGCCCTTGTAGCCCGCGCCATCGTTCTGCACGGGGTAGGCGCGGACGGTTCGCGGACCGGCATCGCAATGGATCATCTGGCCTTGGAATTCCTTCGGCAGCAAGGTGCCTTCATAGACGGTGATGCCGGTGGGGGATCCGGAGCCGGTGAAGAGCAGATTGGGCACCACGCCGGGATCGTTCTGGTGCCAGTGCATGGAGGGCACGTCTTTCTCGATATTGGTGCGCTTGGTGCGCCAGCCTGCGCCGGTCAACTCGTCGTTGTAACCGTAGTTGCCGTATTCCATGACGTAGTTGATGCGCACGCCTTTGTTGCCATCGTCGTCGTTGTCTGATTGCCAGAGGGAGCCGAAGGAATCGACGGCTACTTCGTAATTGTTGCGGAAATTCCAGCCGAGGGTTTCCACGTTGCTGCCATCCAGATCGCAACGGAAGACCATGCCTTCGCGATAGGGGCGGCCGCGGTCGCTGACTTCATTGCCGGCGAGATCGGTGACAGGTTCGGTGAACTGCTTGAGGTCGGCGTCGGAGATGGGGCCGTTGAGGGCGAGTTCCTTGAGTTTGCCGGTGGGGCGGCGGAGCTGTTTGCCGGCGTTGCCGAAATTGAAATAGAGCTTGCCGTCGGGGCCGAAGACGAAGGCGTGCATGGCGTGGTCATGCTGCTGGCCGGAGATGCCGGTGAAGAGGAGTTCACGCTTGTCGGCCTGGCCATCGTTGTTGCTGTCCGTGAGCACTAAGACATGCGGGGCGCAGGAGACGATGACCTTGTTGCCGAGCACGCAGATGCCGAGGGCGGAGTTGATGGTCGGGTCTTGATAGAAGGTGGTGGCCTGATCGGCTTTGCCATCGAGGTTGCTGTCGGTGAGGATAATGATGCGGTCGCCTTCGGGACGGGAAGGAGGATTGGCCCACTTGCGGTAGTTGGCGCCTTCGGTGATCCAGATGCGGCCTTGGGCGTCGATGTCCATGTCCGTGGGGTTCACGATCATCGGCTCGGAGGCGAAGAGGGTGGCTTCGAGGCCGGGCGGGGTGAGGAGGCGGCCAGTGTCTTCGGCGGCAGCAGCGGGGCCGGAGCCGCGTTCACGGCCAGCCAACGCGGCGCCGTCACGGGCCATGTTTTGATAAGCGGCGGGCGGGCGATCGCCGAAGACGAGGAATTCCACGGTGGAGCCGCAGCCTTGGTCCGTGCCACCGTTGTCGAGACCAGCCTTGGCTTTGAAGCGGGTGAAGCCGAGGCCCACGATGTCATAGGCGATGACGGAAGGGGCGTGCGTGCCAATGCCGTAGGGGATGGATTGGCCGCCGATCTTCAGCGGCTGGCCACCAGCGCTGGCGTTGATGCGTGATTCACCGAAGCCGGAGGTGGCCGTGCGCCATTTCAGATCGGTGAGCTTGGTCTCGCCCTTGGGGCCGATGAGGCGGGGTTCGGCCCAGTCCGCCCAATCACAACCGAAGCCGTCATCGCCGGGAGTGACGACGAGCCAGAGGGAGGTGGCCTTCGAGATGTCCACATCGATCTCGACGAAGCCTTTGGCAATGATGCCGCTCTTAAAGAGGGGGGCGGCATTGCGGGCGGCGGCCTTGGCGGGATCGGCGGAGAAGCCGGTCGCCGTCGCGAGGCAGAGGAGGCTCGTGAGAAAAAGGGTTTTCATCGGTGGATTACATATAATGGCAGGAAGGCGGAGGCTCAAGCGAGGAAGTCACCACGGAGGCACGGAGAACGCGGAGGTTTAGCCACAGATCAAACACGGATCACACGGATGGGAAAATCGGTGGTATTCGAGGACGACGACGAGAACGTGGACGATTACGAAGGAGCGGTGGTGAATTTGGGTGACCTGATGCGATGGGATACGTTAGTTATTCGTGGATGTTTCAGCTCGGTTACCTGGCGGATCATCCGGAGTTCATACCTACGCTGGCTAAATGGCATTTCCGGCAATGGGGGCATTATCGCGCGGGGGATTCGGTGGAGCGGAGGATCGGGCGGTTGACGGAGGCGGCGAACCGACAGACGGTGCCGACGGTGATCGTGGCGCATGAGGCGGGGAAGGTTTTAGGTTCGGCGATGCTGATCGCTTGTGACATGCAGACGCGACCTGAGCTGACGCCGTGGGTGGCGGGGGTGTATGTGGCGGCTGAGGAACGCAAGCGAGGGATCGGGACGGCACTGGTGCGGCGGGTGACCGAGGAGGCGAAGGCGCTGGGGTTTCCGTGTGTGTATCTGTTCACGTTTGACGCGGAGAGTTATTACGCGCGGATGGGGTGGGCGGTGGTGGAGCGGACGGAGTACGTGGGGGCGGTGGTGACGGTGATGAGGTGGGATTTTGGAGGAGTGTCTGATGAAGAGGTCTTACGACGGGATGCGGAGATGGAGAGTGGCGAAGTGGAGCCGATGATGCATGAAGAGTTTGTGCGGAAAGTGATGGAGGGAAGAAAGGCTGATTCTAGGCATCGGATTTAATTGACTACTGTTGGCTATTGGATGGTGAAGCGGCTTAAAAGCCGCGCTCCTAAAGACAAACGCCGCGGCCATTTCTGACGCGCGGCGTTAAGGAGAGAGTTCTAAATCTGGTTATTTCTTTTCCGCTGGTTTCAAGGCGGGCTTCGGGGCGTTCTTGGGGTCGAGGTTTTGCATGAGTTCTTCCTCGGTGACTTTGGATGCCACGCCGTTCTTGGGGACCTCAGCCTTGGCGAGCCAGACGAGGGCGTTGAGGACGATCTTGCGCTGGTTGTCGTTGCCCCAGTTGAGATGGAAGTGGCCGCCGGTGAAGCCGAAGCCGCGACCGCCATCGGGACGTTCCACGGCCCACATCATGATCTCATCGCGGCCTTTATTGGCCTGGATGTGGGGATACGGGCCTTTGGGATAGACGTAGGGGCCATCGCGGGTGGCGTCGGAGGGTTTGGCGACGAGGAGCGGGGTGACGCTCTTCATGTCGTCGCGGAAGCGCATGTTGAAATACCATTCGTCCTTGGTGTTGAAGGGCTTCACGCCGTTGGCGACGGGATGTTTCGGGAATTTCTGATAGTCGGCATCCCAGATGGGGTTGCAGGAGAAGGCATTCTCGTAGTAGCCGCCGATCCAGTCCTGAAATTCCTTGCCGGCCTGGTCTTTCACGACTTCCACGCCGTAATGTGCGGTGCCGAAGCTGACGCCGCGAGCGATGTGCTTGCGGAGGGTTTCGAGATGACCGTCCACGACGGCGGGATGGCGACCGCCACCATCGGCGTAGATGAAGATGGCATCGGCGTTGTCGAAGGTCTTTTCATCGCTGACCCAGCCGTTGGTGTGGACCTCGACGGTGAGGCCAGGGAAACCCTTGAGGCATTTTTCCAGCAGCAGGGTGCCAGCGCGGAATTCGTGCATGAGCGGCGGGTGGCTGGGCTTGCCGGCGATCATGACGAGTTTGCGCGGTTTGTCCGCCGCCGTGGCGGTGAACGAGGTGGCCAGCAAGGCCAGGAGCAAAAGGCTCAGGATGCGTTTCATAGATACGTAAAGGTGACGTGGGAGGAGGGTAGGTTATTCAGGGCGAGACGGGAAGGGGGAAATGGCCACGAACCCCGACCAAAACGCCGGGGCGAGGAAAGCACAGAAGGCGCAAAGAGAGGAAAGGGAAACATCGAACATCGAACGCTCAACATCGAACATCGACCGAAATGGCCGCAAGAAGGCGCAAAAGGCGAAAAGGGGGAAGTTTTTTTTCAACCGAATGGGGTCAAGCGAATGGAAGAAGGTGGTTTGAACAGAAGGGCGCGGAGGTAGCGAAAGAGGGGAAATCGAGGACGACGACGAGAACGGGATAGAGTGCATCCTCTCCTACGGCCGAAGTTCGGCTTCCAACCGGAGGAGAGGGACATGGGAGTTGCTAGCGTGATTTTGTCGTTGGTTTTTGGAAGTCGCGGGCTTCGGCGGCGGCCCGCAGAGGACTGCGGGCCCTACCTTTACGCGGTGGTTGCTTGAGGGTGGTGAAGGTGATAGATTCCGTGGGTCACCCACCTATGAACGCACGTCATGAAAAGGCGGAGCTTTCTCCAGTGATGCTGGAGGTGGGTGGGCGTTTGTTTCCGCGGCTCTACAAGCGGCATGGGGATTTAAGGGATTATCAGGAGGCGCGGAAGTGGGCGGAGTCGTTGGATTGGCGGAATAATCCGTATGACCGTTATCTGCTGCGGCGGGAGTTGCTGCATTATATCGAGGCGCAGCGGGGTGATACCCCTGGGTTCAATATCGGGTTGTTCATGACGAGGGAGCAGATTTTGAAAGAGATAGACCGGTTGTTGAATGATTATCCGAAAGAACTTAAACGGATGGGGATATTTTTATACGTGCTGGGGATGATGCCGTTTCGCGTGGGTAAGGATCCGGCGATGTTGAAACGAAAGGAATGGATGCAATCCGTGGCGGAGGAGATCAAGGTGAGGAATATATGAGGAGGAAAATTTTGCTTCTACTGCTCGGCTTGGGTATCGGGGTGAGTGGTTGTGCGCGGAATAGAGTGAGTGTTGGGCCAACGCCACCGCAATCGGTTGAGCCTGTCTACCAGCAGGTTGAGATTCCAAAGCCGCTCAAAGTGATGGAATTTGGGCAGCCCGGGGAGCCTAAAGATCAGGTGATCGTTTCAGGTGATATTTATGCGCAAGGTTGGGTGGAGAAAGATGAAAGTCTTTACTCTTTCTGGCAGAAGATTGGGCCGGGCGAACCGTGTGAAGTTTGCGGGCTCATGCCCCGGGTCTTAGAGGTTCAACGCAATGTGGGTGGTGCGTGGGTTAAGCAACGTTATGACATCAAGAAGCTGCCGATCGATGAGCAGAAATCCACACCAATCAAAGGCGGGGACATAATAACGGTATCGGGGTTTCATTTTTGAGTGTATGAGTCTGCATGACATCGAGAACTTGGTGATGATGTTTGTGTTCCTGGCTAGCGGGGTAACGTGGGTGGCTTTGGTTTTGCTGGCTTTTGCGGCGGACCGGCCAAAGCCAAGTCGTAAGGCTTGGATGATGGTGGCGGCACCGAGCGTCATCATGTTGGGGCTGTTCTATTCTTTGGCCATTCATATGTACCAAGCGCTCGGGGGATGGCCGAAAACGATTGGAAATCGCGGTTTGCCCAAGGATGTGCTGTGGCATTGGGATATTTGCTCGGAGGTTTTTGGAGGGTTGTTCTTTTTCACTTTGTTCATTTTGCCGGTGATTTTTCTGATCACGGTTTGCAGCAAACGCTGCCGGGGGTTGTTGCCATATCTCAGCATGCATGCGGTTTCGTTCGGAATCTGTTTTGGGCTGACATTTCTTGCTCCGGCAGGGTTTCGGAATTGGTGGTGGGATTAGGCGGTTGCACCGACGGGCCATTTTGGAATGAACAAGGTATCGTCCGGTTGTGAGGCCTGAGCTTGTCTCGGATTTGAGCTTGTCTCGGATTATCGGACAGGTTGGGGTAAGGAGAGAACCCAGACATGG
>CAZPUL010000049.1:0-43648 GCA_964589735.1 uncultured Verrucomicrobiota bacterium
GTGGGGGAAAAAATGCCGCCACACCCGCCGAAGCCATAACAACAGATGGTCGCCACCAGCTTGCCGACCAGCAAGAGCGCGGCGAATTTCCACTCCAACTGATGGTTCAGCCCGGCAGAAAGATCGTCATAGCCCACGCTGAAGACACCCAAATGACCGGTATGCCACCAGATGAAGCTGCCGATGGCCCAGGTGATCAGCGCTCCGACAGCCGGCAACAGCCACGCCGGGACCCGCTGCTGCGACCGCACTTTTGCCCGCAGCCCCAGGGATGATTTCTGGAAAAACACACCGATCAGGGCGGCGAAGGCCGACACCACTGGAATCAGCAAATACACCGGCCAGTTGGGGGCGGCCACATCACCCAGTTCAAAGGCCGGCTGCTTGCCCACCAGACCATGCACCACCAGCGCTCCGATCACCGAGGCCATCAGCACCGCCCCCAGATAACGGCTGTTCAAGTCGGCGATGATCTCCTCCAGCACAAAAGTGATGGCCGCCAAGGGGGTATTAAATGCCGCTGCCAAACCTGCCGCCGCCCCGGCCACACACGCCTGCCGTCGCTTCTGCTTGGGCTCGCCCAAGACCCCGGCCAC
The DNA here is from genome assembly GCA_964589735.1 of uncultured Verrucomicrobiota bacterium. Taxonomy (GTDB): domain Bacteria; phylum Verrucomicrobiota; class Verrucomicrobiia; order Limisphaerales; family JAEYXS01; genus JAEYXS01. The sequence goes on from CAZPUL010000049.1 coordinate 597, forward strand.
ATTCGAGGCCAGCCCCCCGGCGATCTGCACACTGGGCCCTTCCCGCCCCAGGCTCGCGCCCCCACCCACACTCAGGATGCCAGCGACAAATTTGACCCACACCACCCGCCAGGAGATGAAGCCGAACTCTTTCCAGAAAGCGAGTTTCACCTGAGGAATGCCGCTGCCCGCAGCTTCCCGGCAGAAACGGTTCAGCAACCAGCCGGTCAATAACGAGGTAGAAAGGATGATCGCCAGACTGCCCAGTAGAAATTCGCCCTTGGAGCGCAGGGCCAGCTCCACGAACGTGAGCCGATAGAACCAGTAGATGCCCAGATGGAAAGCAACCGCAGCCAAGCCAGCTACCAGACCGTAGATACATGTTTGCAGGACCACCCGGAAACGCTTGGGCACCCGGCCCAGATAGTCCGCCAAAAAGTTCGTACTCACGACCCGCCTAGACTTGCCTCTATCCATTTGTCATTACAAGCCATCGTTAAGCGAACAGCGGACTGGACGAACCGGCCCGCTTGCGTGAGATTAAGCCCCATGCTGTCGTTCGCCCAGACCGTACGTCTGTTTCTGCTCGGCTTGTTGCTGGGCAGCGCATCTTTTTCCCCGGTCCAGGCCCAAATCAAACGGGATGCGGGCAACCGCCCCAACGTCGTGCTCATCGTGGCGGATGATCTGGGGTATGGCGATCTGGGCTGTTATGGCCAAACCAAGGTCAAGACCCCGGTGCTGGACCGCCTGGCCAAGGAAGGCACCCGCTTCACTCAATTCTATGCGGGAAGTTCCCTGGGCAGCGCCTCGCGGGCAAGCCTGCTGACGGGCCGCCACACCGGTCACACCAACATCCGCGGCATATCCCCTCTCGCCACCGCCCTGTTCAGCAGCGATGTGACCATCGCGGAGATGTTGCAGGACACCGGTTACCAGACCGGTGCCTTTGGCAAGTGGGCCGTGGGCGATAACGGCTCCTCAGGCACGCCGAACAAACAAGGCTTCAAAGAATGGGTCGGCATTCTCAACGGCAGCCTGGCCCAGATGTACTACCCGCCCGCCTTCTACCGGAATGAAAGCGTTTGGCTCATCACTGAAAATCAGGGCGGCCGGAAAGGGCTTTATATACCCGACATGCTCACCTCGAATGCCGTCAGTTTCATCAAATTGACCAAACCAGTCCCGAATAATCAAAGCCGTCGCTTCTTCCTGTACCACGCCACCCAGCTTCCCCACGCCAATGCCGACCTCGGTCGCTCCACGGGCAACGGCATGGAGATCCCCAGTGATGCCCCTTACTCTGACGAACGCTGGCCCCAGACAGAAAAAAACCGAGCGGCCATGATCACCAAGCTGGACGCGGATGTCGGCAAACTGCTGGACCAGCTCAAACGACATAAGGTGGAAACGAATACCGTGGTCATCTTCACCAGCGATAACGGACCATGGCGCGCAGGCGGCTCTGATCCCGCCTTCTTCAATGCTGCTGGCGGCTTGCGCGGTCAGCGCGGCGAACTCTATGAAGGCGGCCTGCGCGTGCCTCTCATCGTCTGGTGGCCCGGCCAGGTCGCCAGCAGCAACGTCGTCGATACGCCCTGCGCCATGTGGGATATCCTGCCCACCATCGGTGAGCTGACAGGCACAGGTGCGACCGGCAAGATTGACGGACGATCCCTGGTCGGTGCCTTGAAAGGCAAATCACTCGCACTCCCTGACTATCTTTATTGGGAATTGCACAACGACGGCTTTACCCAGGCCCTGCGCCAGGGTGATTGGAAAGCGGTTCGTCCCCACGGCAAGCCGATGGAACTCTACAATCTGGCGCAAGATCCGCAGGAGAAGAAGAATGTGGCTGCGCAGCATCCGGACGAAGTGAAGAAAATCTCCGAACTTATGGCCGAAGCCCGCACTGACTCGGATCAATGGCCGGTGCCAGAAGCGGCCAAGTGAAGCCTCACCTGCGTCGGGCGGCATTCATGCCGCTTCAGCGGTCCTTCACCAGCGACAAAACCGACTCCTCACCTTCACGCCGTCTGGCCGCTTCGAGGAGCGGACCGAGTTCTGCCATGGTGTAGCGGTCGGAAACCTGATAGCCCTGCTTTTGATGGGGCCACTTGATGATCAACGGCACACGGCGGACCTCATCGGCTACGACCAGCTTGCCGGCGCGAATGTTATCCTGCCGCCAGGCGTGATCGGAGGTGATGATGATCAGCGCGTCATCAAACTTGCCCGTTTCGCGCAGTTTCGCCATGAACCGGCCGATCACGACGTCCAGGTATTTCAAGTGATTCTCATATCCTTCCGGCTCGTATGCGACGCGATCGCCCGTGAAAGGCCCCGCGTAACTGCCATCAGGTTTGAACACGAAGGGGCCGTGCGGAACCGGCACATGGAAGAAACTGAGCGAATTCTTGGGCGAGTGCCCGATGACCTGCAATGTCTCCTCCTCGATCCGCTTATTAAGGTCGAACCAGTAACGGCTGTAAGCGACCCGGGAGTTCAGCGAAACCGATTGCGCCATGCCCCGGTTGATCCGCTGGCTGAAGGGGTCGAGCCAAAACTGGAAGTTTTCCAAGGCCCGATAGTAAGTGCCGTCCGCCAGGCCCTGCGGCTTGCGCAACACCGGCTGCGAACTGCAATAATCGACCTGTTCCCCCAGCAACCGGCGATAGGGCAGACAAAAACCCACCGCGTAGGTTTGGTATCCGGCCTCACCAGCAGTCTGGAACACGCTGCGCACAGCCGTGGCCGGCTCATTGCCCCATGATACCGACTCCCGGCCGATCCGCATCTCCCGGTCCGTCTGAAAAAGCATCCGCGGAACGGACACCAGCGTACGCGGCCCCATGGACAAGGCATGGGTGAAAACGAATGATTCGCGACTTAATTCGCGAACGTTCTTGAAGAAGGGAAGGAATTCGCCCTCATGCGTGCTTCGCACGTAGGACCATTCATCAAAAAGAAAGATATATACCGGTCGGGCTTCGGGTTTCCCCACCGCCACCGGCGGTAACTGTTCCTGGGGGGAAGACCAACGGGGAAAACTGAGGAGTTGTCCGCACAAGATCAGCACCACCGGGGAAAGCACCAGGGCAAAATTGACAGCACGCGGAATGATTCGCGCCTGTGGACGGCACCAAGAAACGGCCACGAAGGCCGCCAGACCGAGCAGGAGGATCTCTGATTTGTAATCCGCATAGGTCAGCAGGGATGAGACCAGACCCACTCCAAGGGCCACCAGAAAGAAGTGCTGCAAGATCCGTTTCAAGAGCAAGCTGCCCGAGCGCTGGATCAGCGAATCAAGCCCCAGGGCAAGCAGCGCAAACAGCAAAACCCCCAGCACAAGACTCAGGGCGTCCACCAAGCTCCACTGCTCCAGAAAGCGGTTTTGGGAACTGGTGTACATCCGAATCTGGCCGCTATAAAGCAGCGTCGAGGCCGTCAGCGCCACCGCCAGTTTCTGCCATCTGCTCATCAGCGTCTGTGAAGCGAAGTTAAAGAGGTCCCCAGTCGGTCGCAACTCCTTTCCCGGTGGCCGCTAGGCTTTCCGGGCGAAGAACAGCAAGGTGCGGGGAGAATCCTCAATCTTTTTTTGGGCCAGCAGTTCGAAGCGGGAGGAGAACACGTTGCGGCATTTTTCTAACGACAGGCCGCCAAACAGATCCACCCGGAACTGGAGGAGCTTTTGGAACATCACGTCTTCCGTCGGTACAAATTCGAGGATCAGGTGTTTGCGGGTCAACTGCCATAACATGTCCCGGCTCGCCTCCAGCGACAGGTTCGCCGAGACCAGGAGATGATGCAGCAAGGCCAGCGCCAGCACACAATCAGGCTCCACCCGCTGGAGAAAACTGCGGCGCTCATCGTTCATGAGACCGATGGCCGGGCTGGGATTGGCTATGTCCAAAACCAGCGGGGTGATCCGTTGCGGCGTGTGCTTCAGCCGGCGGTACAGACTTTCCACGGCATCATGATCGGCATCAGTGGCGACCACTTCCGCGCCACAAGCGGCGGCCAGAAAGCTGTAATCACCCGTATTGCAGCCCAGATCCAGCACCTTGGCGGGTCGCTCCCGTTCCAAGAAATCGCGGATCAAATCCTTCTTGGAACGTTCGGCGGCAGGACTGTATGAACAGTTGCCAGTGTAACCGGCCCAGGAGCCCTGCGGTTTGTAGGAGGAGGCGAGTTTATGGATCTTGTGGCGAAGCCGCTGGAGATTGAACAACTGGGACGCGCGGCCAGCATCCTGACCGGGCTTGAGCCGGACTTTGCCGCTGCTGCCATACTGCTCCATGAGCAGAGGCAGACCGATGTCCAACAAAAGGGCCGGACGCAACCGCTCCAACCAGCCAAAGCTTCGGGCCACTTCTGGCAAACTTCTGCCGTCCAGACGGGGAATGAAATAGGAACGGAAATCCCATCCCCGCAGTTTGCAAAGCAGCAGCGGGTAAAGGAACATGCGCTGGAACTGGCCGAGCGCAAACCACAAATCCAGCCGCGGAGGCCGCTCAAGGGAAGCGATGTCGATGAATACCGGTTTGCCCTGGACAAACTGGATGTTATAAGCCGAAGCGTCCTTGAGGCCGTAACCCGCCGTCACCAGCCGGGTCTGCAAGTCCAGCGTATGAACCGCAGCATCGGCCAGCATGGAAACGGTCCACTCATACGGATAGGATATCTGCGGAAGGATGTCGTGTTCGAGAAACGCGCAGCTCTCCGCGTGTTCGCTTCGGAGCGCGGCGAGAAGCGCGGGATCATCCACGAACCTGGTTCCGACAATCACCCGATCATCGAGCAGGCTCTTCAGGATCTGCTGGTGGGCAAGGGATTCAAGGACGGCGTGGCATTCTGCGTCAACAGCTCGAAACAGCCGGTCCGCGCGCTCAAACACATACCCGCTGGGATCGCGAAAAGAACCGGTGATTCGGGTGCTCGGCATGGAAGCTTGAGTCGGCAGACCTATTTGGATTTCTGACCAGCTACGGGATCGGGATCCTTGGACGGTGCTTTGGGGCGCTTCCAAAAGCAGAGAAACCCCATGACGGACCGGCGGAAAAAAGTAACGGCACCAATGACTCCCGCGACAAGCATTTGCAAAAGCAAACTGCCGGCACCTGGGTCAATGTAACCGATTAAGCCGGCGGGTTCGAGCATCGGAGACGATTTTCTGCCGTGTGTCAAAGGAGTCAAGCGGGTTTTCGTTTTTACCGGTCAGGCCCTCTTTGCATGCCTTCGTCATCGGTCTTGCACCCCAGTTGGCATTAGACAACCTGCCCGGTCCCCTTTATCTTCCCCGCCCATGCACCATTCACATGCCCCCGGTTCGCATTTGCAGGAAGACCCTTGGCGCGTCTTCCGCATCATGGCGGAATTCGTCGATTCCTTTGATACCATGTCCAAGGTCGGCCCGGCCGTGACGGTTTTCGGCTCTGCTCGTACCAAGCCCAGCGATCTCTACTACAAGCAGTCCGTGGCCCTCGCCAAGGAACTCGCCAAGCACCACATCGCCGTCATCACTGGTGGTGGCCCCGGCATCATGGAAGCCGCGAACAAAGGGGCCGCCCAGGCCAAAGGGAAATCCGTGGGCCTCAACATCAAGTTGCCGCATGAACAGACGGGGAATCCCTACTCCAACATCCCCATCGATTTCCATTACTTCTTCGCGCGCAAGGTCTGCTTCGTGAAATACAGCATGGGCTTCGTCTATATGCCCGGCGGGTTCGGCACCTTGGATGAATTTTTCGAAGTGGCCACGTTGGTGCAGACGCAGAAGATCTCCCGCTTCCCGCTCATCCTCTTCGGCACGGATTACTGGAGCGGCCTCATCAAGTGGATGAAGAGCACGCTGGAGGGTAAGAAGCTCATCAGTCCCGGCGACCTCGATCTCGTGAATGTCACCGATGACGTGGATGAAGCGGTGGCCATCATCCTCGATTACCGCCGCCGCATCGGCCCGCCGGAAGACGTGCCGCCTGCCTTCAGATAATCGCATCCCATGTACGAGCTTACCAGGCTGGAGAACGGCTTCACCGTCGCCACGGCTACCATGCCCCACATGTCCGGCGTGAGCGCCGGGCTTTGGGTCGGCGTGGGTGGACGCTACGAGAACACCGCGCTGAACGGCGTGTGCCATTTTATCGAGCACATGCTCTTCAAGGGCACGAAGCGCCGGAACGCCAAACAGATCTCGCAAGCGGTGGAAGGCGTGGGCGGCTATCTCAACGCCTTCACCAGCGAGGAGCAAACGTGCTTCTATGCCCGCGCACCGCATGACAAGCTGGACAATCTGCTCGATGTCCTCTTCGACATGGTGCTGCACTCGCGCTTCGACACCGTGGAACTCGACAAGGAGCGCAACGTCATCAAGGAAGAGGTGGCCATGTATCTTGATCAACCTTCCTCGCACGTGATGGAGCTGCTGAACGAGACGCTCTGGCCCGGGCATCCCTTGGGCCGCCCGCTCACCGGCACGCTCGAAACGCTCGATGGCTTGCGCCGCGATGAACTCGTCACCTACCTGCAATCCCACTACAACGCCGCCAGTTCACTGCTCACTGTGGCCGGAAAAGTGAAACACCGTGAGGTGGTGGCTTTGGCCAAGAAGTTGACCAAGCCTTTTGCCCAAGGCAAACGTCCGACCTTCCTGCCCGTCGCTCCCGAGCAGACCGAACCGCGCGTCCGGCTCTTCACCAAGGAAATCGAGCAGACACATCTCGCCTTGGGCTTGCGCACCTGTTCCCGGCATGATGAACGACGCTTCGCTTTGCGCCTGCTGAATGTGATTCTGGGCGAGAACATGAGTTCCCGCCTGTTCCAAGTCGTGCGGGAGGAGCATGGTCTCGCCTACTCCATCCAGAGTGGGCAGAACTCCTTCGATGACACTGGTGCTCTGGTCGTCACCGCGGGTGTGGATACCGCCAAAGCCAAGCCCGCCCTCAAGCTCATCGTGCAGGAACTGAAACGCTGCCGCGAGAAGCTGCCCAGCGCCACCGAGATGCGCGAGGCCCGTGATTATCTCCTTGGCCAGATGGACCTCAGCCTCGAGAGCACCGAGAACCAGATGATGTGGCTGGGCGAACAACTGCTCGGCTATGGCCGCATCCAGAAGCCGGAGGATATTAAACGCCGCCTGGCCGAAGTGAAACCTTCGGACATCCGCGCCGTGGCCCGTGAATTCTTTACCCCCGCCCGCATGAGTCTGGCCCTCGTGAGCCCGCTGAAAAGTGATCGCGGTTTGAAGGAACTGTTGAGCAGTTGATCTGATCGCGGTTGTTTCACCATGAAACCCTCGCTTGAAAGCCGCTACACCGGATGTCTAGTGGGAGCGATGCTGGGCGACGTTGCCGGAGCTGTTGTTGAAGCGGAGTCGGCGGCCTACCTCCGTAAAACATTTCGCGACGTGGAGGCCCTGCTGCAGCTTGATTCAGTTCCTGAATTATTTGGCGGTTGGTGGACCGTCGGACGTTACACGGATGACACCGCCATGCTGCTGGCCGTTACTTCGTGGCTCATCAAAGACCGGCAAGCTGGCGAAGAAAACCTGCTGAAACATCTCTCCAGTCATTACGATCCTGAGCGCCGCTTCGGCCCTGGCACGGCCCGCATCATCGAGGTATTTCGCGAGCAGCCAGAAAAATGGAGGAGCTTGGCCACTGCGTTTTTCGATCAAGGCTCTTATGGCAACGGCTCCGCTACGCGCGTGGCTCCAGTCGGTCTGTATCATCATTATCACTTGCCGCGCGTGCGTTCGATCGCCATTCGCTCATCGAATCCTACGCACACCCATATTTTAGCCCGCCAAGGTTCGGTTTTGCAGGCGACCGCCGTGGCCCTGGCCATCCGTCTCGCGGACAAGTTCACTCCTTTGGTTTTCTTGGAGCTGCTGCAGCGGGAACTGGATGCGGTGGGTGAGTCCGGCGAGGACACTTCTGTTTTCCAAGAGAAACTCAAGATCATGGGCCAAGGCGTGCGCCAATCAGCCCCTCCAAGTGAATTGGTGGAGGAACTGGGCAATGGCATCCAGGTCCAAGAATCGGTTCCCAGTGCCATCTACAGTTTTCTTTGTTCTCCCCATTCTTACCGCAATGCCGTTTCCAGCGCGATTTTTCTGGGCGGTGATACTGATACGATAGCGGCCATGACCGGTGCCATTTCTGGTGCTTTCTTGGGGTATGATGAATTGCCAGTCCATTGGCTGGAAAAAATCCGTGAGCCCAAATTTGGCCATGAACGGGTCAAACTTCTGGGAGAACGTCTGTTTGATGCCAGCATGGCAGAACGCAACCGGCAGGTTTCTTAATTTGGGGTTTGACGCTAGGCGACAACGAACTTTGACTTTGACTGACGAACGACATGCGCCCGCTCATCACCGAAATCTCAACCCAGCATACGCCCAGCTCGCTGGCTGCGTCGCTGCATGCCGAGCCGGGTGTGGTGGTGCTGCGGAGCGGGATGGCGGATTCGGCCCAGTCGCGTTACTCTTTCGTCACTGCCCGCCCCTTTCTGACCTTTCGTTCGTTCGGTTCACGCTGCGAACTGCGCTCCGCGAATGGTTTGCAGGAAGTTTTCGGCAATCCCTGGCACACGCTGGATTCCCTGATGTCCCGCTACGAGTTGCTGGACGAACTGGACCTGCCCTTCCCCGTTGGCGGCTGTTTTGGTTATTGGGGCTACGACCTGAAGAATTTCGTTGAGCCCAAGCTTACCCGCAATGCGGTGAACGATCTGGAACTGCCTGATTGCCATGTGGGTTTCTATGACAGCCTGGTCGTCTTCGATCATCGTCTCGGCAAGACCTGGCTCATCGTCACCGGCCTGAACGTCGATGGCTCGCGCAACGAAGAGACAGCGAATCAATCCGCGCTCTGGTGGCAAGAAAAACTGGAAACCGCGCCCGAAGACCATCCGCATCCAGAATCAGACCGACAGCAGCAGGCAGCCGCTGTCACCTCAACTTTTACGCGTGCCCAATTCATCGCCGGGGTGGAGCGCGCCCAGCGTTACATCTGGAGCGGTGACATCTATCAGGTGAATCTCGCCCAGCGGCTCAGTGCGCCGTTGACGACCTCACCGTGGAATTTCTTTGAGCGACTGGCCGAAGTTTCCCCAGCACCCTTTGCGGCGTATCTGGACTGTGGAGATTTCTCGCTGGCTTCGTCCTCGCCGGAGCTATTTTTGCGGCTGAGCGGTTCGCACATCCTCACGCGGCCCATCAAGGGCACACGCCCGCGCGCGCATGACCCGGTGCGCGATGCCCAGCTCACGTATGAGCTCCAGACCAGCCCCAAGGAGATGGCCGAGCTGGTGATGATCACCGACCTGTTGCGCAACGACCTCGGACGCGTGTGCGAATACGGCTCAGTGCAGGTGCCGGAACTGGTGCGGTTGGAGCGCTACGCCCAGGTGCAGCACCTCGTCTCCACCGTGGAAGGCCGCCTGCGACCGGATGTCACCCACTTCGCCGCGTTCGCCTCCTGCTTCCCTGGCGGCAGCATCACCGGCGCGCCCAAGATCCGCGCGATGGAGATCATCGATGAATTGGAGAATGTCGCGCGTGGCCCTTACACCGGCTGCATCGGTTACCTGGGATTCAATCGCGAGAGTCAGTTGAACATCACCATCCGCACGGCGGTATGCCAAGGTGAGCAGGTCCATTTTCATGTCGGCGCGGGCATCGTGGCGGATTCTGTCCCGGCGGCGGAATACGATGAGACGCTGGCGAAAGCGCGGGGATTCCTTGCGGCACTCCAATTGCAACCGCAACCCGAATACCGGCCCGCCGACACCACTGCCTCATGATGGTTTTTCTCAATGGCGAATTTGTGCCGGAAGCCGAGGCGAAAGTCTCGGTGTTCGACCGCAGCTTCCTGTATGGCGATGCGCTGTTCGAGACGATGCGGGTGCATAACGGCAAGGTGTTCCGCTGGAAACAGCATTGGAAACGGCTGGAGCAAGGGGCTGATACATTAGGCATAAGCATCCCCTTCTCTGCTCGCGAACTGCTGGCGCGGGCGGAGGAATTGATCCGGTGCAATGAGATGCCGGAAGGGGTGTTGCGGCTGCACCTCTCACGCGGTGTGGGTACGCGTGGCTATTCCCCACTCGGTGCGGATAACCCGGTGCTGGTGCTGACGACGCATCGCGCGGCAAGTGTGGACCTGCTGCAACCACCGCGCTGGACGTTGGCTACGGCCACGCTTCGTCTGCCCATAGGCAATGCGCTTTCGCAGCCAAAGCATGCGAACCGCCTGCTGCATGTGCTCGCGAAACAGGAGGCGCAATCGAAAGGCGCAGAAGATGCGCTGCTGCTCAACACGGAGGGGGAAGTCGTGGAAGCGGCGAGCGCGAACCTGTTCTACATCCAGCATGAAACCATCTGCACGCCGCCGCTGGCCAGTGGCGCACTAGCTGGGGTGACGCGGGGATTGGTATTTGAACTTTGCAAGAAGCTTGGGTTTGAGTGTCAGGAAAAAACCATCACTCCGGAGAAACTGTTGAAGACCAAAGGGGTGTTTTTGACTTTGAGCACGCTGGGGATAGTGGAGGTCACGCGCATTGACGGCACGCTGCTCGGGAACTCGCCGCTCGTCACGGATCTGCAGGGAGAGTATTGGGAGGTGTTGCAGACGGAGACGGCGGGCGTGGTTTAGGAGAGCGGCTCTCCGACTCGCTACAATTCAAGCGGGTGTTTGGAGGCTGCTTTCCGAACAACGCAGTCGTATTTCACACCCACTTTGCTCATGGACGTTGAAGCGGCTTAAAAGCCGCGCTCCATCAGAGCTGCGTGACGATCACTTTCAGGGATTCGGGTGTGGGCTTAGCGGCGAGTTCCACGGCTGCGGCGGTTTGGGCGAGCGGGTAGCGATGGGTGATGAGACCGCGCACGTCCAGTTTGCGGGAGAAGACTAGCTTGGCCACTTCCGGTTGCAAGGTGACGTCGGAGGAGTAACTGCCGATCAGATCTTTTTCATCCACGCAGACGGTGGAGAGGTCGATGTCCGTGAGTGCGCCACGTTTGGTGTGGGCGAAGAGGAGGACTTGTCCGGCACCACGCAGGAGGCTCATGGATTGTTTCAGCACGGCATCTACGGGAGTGGCGATGACGGCGGCATCCAGGCCGCGGCCTTTAGTCAGCTTGGCCACTTGTTCGGGCAAGTTGGCGGCATCACCGCGAATGGCCAGTTTAGCGCAGAGCTTATTGGCGAGTTTCAAACGGGTATCGAGGAGGTCGGTGGCTACGACGTTGACACCGCGCAAGGCGAGCAGGCGGGTGAACATCAGGCCGATGGGGCCTTGGCCGGCGACGAGCACGGCGTCGCCTTTCAGAAGGTTGAGGCGTTTTACGCCTTTCAAGACGGTGTTCACCGGTTCCAGCATCGCGCCTTCTTCGAAAGTGTTCTTGGCGGGGATCTTCACCACGCCGGGGAGGCAGAAGGACATCACGCGCACATACTCGGCATAGCCGCCGCCAGCGGGCTCGAATCCCGCCGTGATGCCGGTGCGTTTGTATTGCGGGCATTGGGCGAAGGCTTGGTGACGGCACGCATGGCATTTCAGGCAGGGCACATGATGATGGAGGGCCACGCGATCACCGACCTTGAGGCCGCGCACGGAGGCACCTGCTTTCACAATCGTTCCCGCGGTTTCATGACCGAAGATGCGCGGCGGAGGAACTGTGCCAAAGTGGATCTTCTTGATGTCCGTGGGGCAGACGCCGCAGACGGCGACTTTTACGAGGATCTCATTCGCGCCGATGCGCGGGACGGGGACTTCTTCCACGCGGAGATCTTTCACCCCGCGATATACCACGGCTTGCATGGTCTTCGGTAGTTTGTCGGTCACGAGATTGGGATACTAGAAATCAGGGGAGGCGGGAAGCTTGCAAATGTTATAGATGACGCAGAATGGAAAACATCACCAGATTCTTGCAAAGTGAACTGCTATCTTTCATCAGGGTGGTTCAGCCTCCAATTTTTGATCAGGGAATCGATCGCCCCTTTCGCTGATTCAAAATCAAACCCGAGACGAAAATCTCTGGCGAAATTCGGCCCCAAAATATCATGTTCAATGTCTCGAACCAATCTCTCCCGAACAACGACAGGCATCTCCTCAATGTCTTCTGCATTCCAAACAATTGCTTCTGCAATGTAATAGAGAGGCGGTTCATTGAGCACCATCCCTGGAAGACTGAGATCCTGAATTTTAGTAGCAGCCCATTGCATCAACTGCTCATCAGACCAGCCTAATAAGAAAGGAATGCCGCGTTTCCAGACATTGAGATACTCTGTCTGATATTGGTTCATAAACTTTTCTCCAACGGTCTCAGTTACCTTTCTTAAGCCTTGTTCGATTCCGCTCCAAAATCAACAAATTCTCGGAACCATCCTTCTGGTTCGGCGCGGTAGATGCGTTCTGCGCCTTGCCATTGGAAGCGGACTTCTCCGGCGTGCAGGGCCTGGCAATGGAGGATGAGGCGTTGGCGTTGCTCGTCGGTGAGGCGGCTTTCCACTAACGCGAGGTAGAGGGTTTCGTCGCCGCCGTAGATCTTGTCGCCGACGATGGGATGGCCGAGGTGGGCGAGGTGGATGCGGATCTGGTGTTTGCGGCCGGTCAGGAGTTCGACTTCGAGCAGGGAGAAATCGCCTTCTGGGCGAGTGAAGCGTTTTAATACTTTGTAGGCGGTCTGGGAAGATGCGCCATCGGGGCGGACGCAGTCTTTGATGGCTACGATGCTGGTTTCGTCCTTGCCCAAGGGGGCGTCGATGAGGCCGGTGTCGCTCGCGACGTGGCCGCGGACGATGGTTTGATAGATCTTGCGGACCTCACGGCTCTCCCATTGCTTGCGGAGTTGTTTGGCGGCGGCATCAGTCTTGGCCACGAGCACCACACCGCTGGTCTCGCGGTCGAGGCGGTTAATGAGGTGCGGATTGATGCTTTCACCCAGATGGATACGCACCCGGCTGATGAGGCTGGAGTAGATGTCGCCCTTCGTGGGGTGGCAAACGAGGTCGGCAGGCTTGTTGAGGACGAGGAATTCGCCGTCCTCGTGGATGACTTCGAAGAGGTGGGAGGGAGGGGTGGAACTCAAATGGCTGCCTTTCAAAACGATGCAAAGGTTTGTAAATGAGAAACATGCGAATAAGAGAATCGCTTGATTATCTCACTCCTCACCCCGGCCCTCTCCGCCGAAGCTCGGCCTGCCATTAGGGAGAGGGAGTCAACATTTCCAGCTTCCGAGATAGTTTGACCGTAGTTTGTCCCGCGTTGCAACTGGCGGGCAATCAGCAGGTTGAGGGGAGAGGGAGAACATCTGGTGCCGCCTATGACATGTTGCAACCCGATACCGCTAAGGCGTTTAAGGGGCTGGCGTAAAAGGTTTTGTGGACGGTGGCTTGTCACAAGGGCGGATGTGGGTATCATCCGCGCGAGTGAAAGAAAAGTGGAATGTCGTACTGCCGGTCCTGTTGCTGGTCGCCTTTGCGATCACGCGGTGGCCTGGCTTTATGCCGCCGAACTTCAGTGCGGCCTATGCGCTGGCGTTTTGCGCGGGGGCGTTCATCCCGGCGCGCTTCGTCTGGTGGCTGCCCTTTGTGGTGATGCTGGTGAGTGATATCATCATCAATATTTTCCATTACAAGACCGCGCCGGTCGGCACCTACATGCTGGTGAGTTACTCGCTCTATGCATTGTTGATCTTGCTGGGACGGAAAATCGGCCCGAAGGCGGGTTTTCTGAAACTGCTGGGCGGCGGCATCTTGGGCGCGTTCTTGTTTTACATCATCTCGAACACTTTTGCGTGGATCGGCAATCCGGCGTATCTGAAAACGCTGGAGGGCTGGATCAAGGCGCTGACCACGGGCGTGGATGGTTTTCCGCCAACGTGGATATTTCTGAAGAACACCTTGATGAGCGGCGGGATTTTCACCGGACTGTTCGTGGGGGCCATGAAGCTGGCTGAGGCGACGGAAGCGGAGCCAGAGCCCAAGGAGCAGGAAGAGACGGACGAGCAGGAAAAGCCGGAAGGGGAAGAAGCGAAGGCGTAAGGGTCGTTAAAAGAGTTAAAAGGGTTACATGGTTAAAACGTTGCGTGCGGACGATTCAACTTTTTAACCATTTAACCATTCAACGAACTCAATGAAAATCGGCCTTATCTCGGACACGCACGGGTATCTAGATCCGCGCGTACCGGAGATTTTTGAAGGGGTCGAGCACATCCTGCACGCGGGCGATATCGGCTACGCATCCATCATCCTCGAACTGGAACGCATCGCGCCGGTGACGGCGGTACTGGGGAATAATGATTTCGGGATGGAGTATCGGGAGACGGAGGTCGTGGAAGTGGGCGGCGTCAAATTCATGGTGCATCACATCGTGGAGCCGAGGCGATTGGAGGATTCACTCAAGCGGAAGATGATCCATCAAGGGCCGGATGTCGTGATGTTCGGGCACACGCACAAGCCGTTCAACGAAGTTATCGGCGGGGTGCATTTTCTGAACCCGGGTTATGCGGGCAAGCCGCGGTTCAAGCAGGAGCGGTCGGTGGCGATCCTGCATCTGGAGGATGGGCAGCGGCGGGTGGAGTTTAGGGAGCTTTAAGCACGGGTTCTTTCGCCCGCCTGGCAAAACCCCAAAGACCGAGGCCGGCGACCAGGAGAGCGGCGATCTGATAGCCGCTGATGCCCAGAAAAATTCTTGGGGTGTCGCGCAGGAATTCGTGGCCGAAGCGGAACAGGCCGTAGGCGATGAGGTAGAGATGAAAGTGCTGGCCGGGCAAGCGCTGGCGCGTGCGCAACCAGACAAAGGCGAAGATGGCGGCGATGTTAAAAAGTATCTCCACCTGCACGGAGGGCCAGCGGGCAACACCGAAGCCATCGGTGATGGTGTACCAGGAGGAAGAGCACGCGATGCCGCCACAGCAGCCGTGGGACCAGCAGCCGAAGCGACCGAGGATGATGCCCACAGGGACGATGGTGGCGAACCAATCGCCAGTGGGCTCGCGATACTTGAGGACATGCTTCACGAACTCCACGCTGGCGTAGCCGCCGAGCAAGGCGCCGAGAACGGTTTTGCCAGTGAGCCAGTATTGCCACCAGTTGTCCTTGTGCCAATACAGCCAGCCTTCAGCCAAAATGTACACCAGCTTGGCACCGATGAAGGCACCGCAGAGCGCGCCGAGGTAGATGGGGAGCAGACGTTCATCACGTTTGGCGAGGCGACGCCAGAAGAAGAGGCTCACGAAGAGGCCGAGCAGCATCAGGCCGCCGTAAGCGGAGGGTTGACCGGTCGGGTTCATTGCGGAGAAGCCTTGGTATCGGCAAAGCCGGAGTAGTAGCGGCAGAAGGAATCCAGTTTGCCATCCGGGCGGATGACGTGGGTGCAACAACGGTCGATGCGGTCCTGGTCCCAATCCAAGGCATCCATGAAGGGTTTGATGAAGAGGCGGAAGGTGTTGCGTTCATCGAGCTCAAATTTCTTGAGCAAGTCACCGAGAGGTTCGGATTCGCAGCCGCAATGCAGGAGGTCTTCGAGCTTGTAACGGATCTTGTCTTTCAAGAAGCCCTGCACCTGGCTGAAGTTCACGAAATCACTGACGGAACGGACCTGCCCGGCGACCTTCAGCAGATAACCGATGGTGGCGCAGTTGGGATCGCCGCAGGGAAGCGGCGTGAAATCATCGTAGCGAAGTTTGCCGTGCGATTGCTCGACGGCGGAGAGGATGATGTCGGCGGTGTTCAGCCGTGGCACGACAGGCCCACTGGGGGACAGCTTCGTTTCGGGAATACGGCCGTTGCCGAACATGGGTTGGAAGCTGATGCCGCGGATGTGCGGATATTTCAGGCCGAACTCGATGGCTTCCCAGAGGTGCGGGAGGTTCTCCGAGGTGACGGTCATGGCGAGGGTCAGAGGCAGATTGATCGACTGGCAGACTTCGATGGCTTTTTGACGCAGGGCGCGCAGATCGGCACCGCGCAACCAACGTTGACCGGCTTCTTGCACGCCATCGAATTGGAGGTAGAGCTGCATGCCGCCGTAATTAAAGGCCTTACCCAAGCGCTCGGCGAAGACGGGATCGGTGGCGAGTTTCACGCCGTTGGTAGTGAGCAGGAGGTAATCGATCTTCGGATGATTTTGCGCCCACGCGACAAGTTCGAAGAATTGGGGATGCAGGGTCGGTTCACCGCCGGAGAGCTGGAGGATTTCGATGCCGCCTTTGCGGTCGATCACGCCTTGGATACGCGTCTTCAGATTTTCCAAGGGCACGGCATCGACCTTCTCGCCGGTGCCCAAGGGGGAATCCGCGTAGCAGGTGGGACAGGAGAGATTGCAGGAGTTGACGATCTCGATGAGGGCGAGGCAGGTGGAGAGTTTCTCAAAGGGTTCACCACCTCGACCAGCGGCGTTGCGACCGAGCGTGCCCATCCCCTCGCCTTCTGCCGGGCAACAGTTGGAGCCGCTGCAACAACTGGTCTTCGCGTTGTCGGGGTGGCCTTTGGAGAGCCAATAGAAGCGGGCATCGGAACTGATGCAGACGGTGGCTTCGCCATGGGTGGCGCAGGTGCGGCGGAGATAAACGCGCGCCGGACGAGCACCGACCTTCCACACTTCAGCAGGGCAGAGCGACTTGCACTCAGGGCAGCGGCTGGTGGTCTGCTTGAGCAACTGGCTGGTGGCCAGGTCACGGCCAGTAAGCGTGAATGGTTCGAGGATGGGAGTCATAGTCTAAAATCAGGGGACGTTCATATGGCATCGGCTAGTGAGCAGCCGAACATGCTGGTGGCAGCAATAGCAGCGGCAAAAAACGCTCCGAAAAAGAAGGTCAAGAGAGCAATGACGGTTTCTTTATGAGCAACGCGGCGGGCCATCCTATAGCCAAGGGCCAGACCACATGGAAACGGTGCCAGGAGAACCAAAGTGCCAAACTCGCCAAACATAGGCGTGAGTCCAACCAAAAAGGCCAGAACAGGTGCGGACAGGAACAAGATCGCATCCACCCACCAGTTCAGTTTCGGTTTAGGTTGGTCATCCATGTTTGAGATTGGGTTGCAGGGTTTTCAATGGATGTTCATTTCACCACCGCCGATCGCACAGCCGAATACGGACAGGATGCAAAGGAAGAAATAGATGGCCCCGACAAAGAAAATCCCCAGCAAGACCACCAAGGCAGGATGAGCCTGAATCCGCCGGGCCAGCCGGATGCCAAGTATCAAGGCCAACGGGGCTGGCAGGAACAAGGCAAGCGGGGCCATGATCTCCTCGGAAGCGTTCAGCAAGGCGACAAGGCATATCATAACCGGTGCGGCGAGAAACAGGCCGAGGTCCACCCACCAGTTCAGTTTGGGTTTAGGCTGGTTTTCCATAAGATCAGAACCATTTTAACATCCCGCTGCAGCCCCAAATGCATAGGCCGATGAGGCCGACGAAAACCATGAGGCCAAGCAACAGCAGGGTCAGCATGTCGGCCAACAGAGATTTCCGGGAACGCTTCCACCAGCGCCATTGCAGGATAAGGGCGGAGAGGAGCGGAAAGATGATGACCGCCGGCAGCCACGCATACGTACCGGGGAAGCTGACCGTGATCAGCCAGACCAGGACAGGTGCCGCGAAAAATACGGTGATGTCCACCAGCCAGTTCGGTTTTTTGGCTTCCTCAGGTGAGAGGGGCAATGGTGGCGGGCCAGCCTGCCGGACGCCACAACTGGGGCAGCGCAGCTTGTGGCCCGCCAGATCTGCGTGACATTTCCAACAATGGCCGGTTTCGTTCATCATCAGGTATTACAGAGAATTGCAATCTAACGCTCAAAAGCCATCCGCCAAAATCATGATGCAACCGCCCATAATTACGGCGAGCGCAGCAACCACAATTCCTACTCCAAAAAACACTCGAAGGAGCAAAACCTTGACGGGTGATGCTTCCGGTGGCGGTCGCCAATCGCGGACGTAGAGCACCCCGGCAAAGGTAAGGGACAAAATGACCAGGAATGGCAACACTGCGAAAGTGCGGAACATCAACCCAAGGATGACCGCTAAAACAAGGAATGCTTTTCCAAAATGTTGAGCGAAGCCGGGCTTGTTTTCAACAGGAGGAGCTGGCTGCAATTCACACCGGGGACATTTTCGTTCACCCTCCTGAAGTGGAGCGCCGCATTGTGGACATGAGTTCATGGTCACCTCTCGTATCGGCTGATTGTGAGTTTTAACCCGCGTCTGGCAAGCCAACAGTGACGACCGCCATGACGCGACTGAACTTCAGCCCTAGCAGCAGAAATCTCCGCCCAGAAGAATGAACAGTAGGAGCAGACCGGGGCCTTTGAACATGAATGCCAAGAGGCCGACGGCCAGGAACAGGAGGCTGAGAAAGGCGGCTGTTCGAAAAATTGGGAACGCGCTTTGCTCGTGGTTGAGGTTTTCGTCGAGTGATTGATTGTTCATGGAGCAACAACTTATCTGCTGTTCTCTAAACGCGTGAATTGATAAAACTTTGGCAGCCATCGGTTTTATCAATCATGAACATCCATCATCTTGAGCTGTTTTATTACGTGGCGAAGCATGGGGGCATCATGAACGCGGTGCGGCATATCCCCTATGGCATCCAGCAGCCGGCGGTGAGCAGCCAGATCTTGCAACTGGAGGCGGACCTTGGGCAGTCGCTGTTTCATCGGCGGCCGTTCCAGCTCACGGCGGCGGGTGAGGAGCTTTATGGATTCATCCGGCCGTTCTTCGAGAATATCGGGCCGGTGACGGAGAAGTTGCGCGGTGGGGCGACGCAACTGGTGCGGATCGCGGCGTCTTCCATGGTGTTGCGGGATCATCTGCCGGCGGTGCTCTCACGGGTGCGGAAGCAGTTTCCGCGACTGCGCTTCACTTTGGTGGAAGCGACGCTGGCGCAGGTGGAACAGGGTTTTGCGAAGCAGGAGTTTGATCTGGCGGTGACAGTGACGGCGGGCAAGCTGCCAGCGGGGATGCACTCGATGCAGCTCATCGAACTGCCGCTGGTGTTGCTGGTGCCGGATGATTGGAAGTTGAAATCAGCGGAGGAGTTGTGGAAGGAAAGTCTCATCGGCGAGACGCTCATCTGTCCACCGGCGGCGGAACCGCTGACGATGGCGCTGCGGCAGGGATTGGCGAAGCGCAAGGTGGAATGGCCCACGGGCATCGAGGTGACTTCACTGGAGCTGCTGCATACGTATGTGGCGCATGGGTTCGGACTGGGCGTGTCCGTGAAGGTGCCGAAGGGGCAGTTGCCGAAAGGGGTCCGGATGCTGCCGATGGAGGGGTTCCCGCCGATCAGCGTGGCGACGGTGTGGCAAGGGACGGCAGGGCCGGTGACGCGAATCTTGCTGGAGGAGATCAAGAAGCAGGCGGCGGGGTTGGTGGGGAAGTGAGCCGGTTGCACCCCGACTTTTTAAGCACGGGGCATGCCGGCGGGCCAAAGATGGGGAATGGGGAACATCGAACATCCAACATCGAACTCTGAACATCGAAAGTGGAGATATGGGAGGTTAGCGGCGGAGGTGTCCGCCGGGGGGGGAACTGCCGGCAGCACATTGGCGGGCAGTGCCCGAGATGTGCCGTAGGATTTTGAACAGGGCTGAAACTAGCTGCGGGTTGGAAGAGGGTGTGATAGGTTGAATCATTATCAGGGAGCACCTATGCGAAATTTTATGGGGGCAAAAGGCAAAGGGCCGTTATTCCAAGTGATTGTCCTGTGCGTGGCGTTTGTGCTTACCGCGCAGGCGTGCATCTGGGATGGGGATACGCTGAAGGATGAAATCAAAAAGAATCCGACGCTGGCTGAAGCCATCCTAAACCCCAAACCACCTGAGGTGGACAAGGTCAAGCTCACGGCCAAACTGAAAGAACTCCTGGCCGCCCGTAAAGAGGATGATCCTGATTGGTGGAACAATGTGGCGGGTGCCTATCTCCGATTGGGTCAAGCTGCCGAAGCGGCGGCCTTGCTGGAGCCAGTCGTCAGCCGTTTTGAAGACAACTATGGCATCCATGCCAATCTGGGCACAGCCTATCACCTCTTGGGCCGGTATGCCGAGGCGGAAAAGCACATCGCCCGTAATCTGGAGTTGAATCATGAAGCGCACTTCGGATTGGAGAAGTATCACCTCGCGTTGCTGCAGTATCTGGCCAAGCCCAAGGATTATCAGGCACGGCATTTGTATGTTGATGAATTCACCGCCCCACTTTTCAACATTCCAGACATCAACCACTCGATGCCCTATGCGCTCATCTACGCCAGGGACACCAATCAACCGGCAGCACAATTAACAGCAGCCCTGCAAGCAATCACAGGGAACAGCCGGGTTGATCAAGAGGCCAAAGTACGTCTGCTTTTGAAGTTAGCCGCCTGGGATGACCCACCGGCGTACGCACACGAGCCAAAACCGCGCTATGCAACCCCTGTTCCTTACGATGTCAAAAACCGCCTTTCGGTTGAAGCATCTCACGGTAAGTTCGAACTGGCCGAGGATGAGAAGTTTCAGGAAGGAGTCATCTACATGGCCACGCTCAATCCGGACGAACCGGCTTGTATGACAATGCTGGGAATGGCTGCCTTAAAAGCAGGTGATCTTAATCTCGCCCAGAAGGCCTTTGAGAAAGCTACCACCATGGGGAGCCCCCTGAAAGACGTATTGGAACTGAAAATTCTCGAGATCCAAACACACATCCAAAAATCGGGAACAGTTTCAACCAAGATAAACCTGTTCATTCTAGCTGTAATTGCTGTGCCATGTTTATGTCTTTGGGCTTTGGTGGTGATCCTACGGAAACTGAAGCGGAGACTGAAACTAAAGCGGGCTGCCAGTGCGATGATGCTGATCCTATTTTGGCAATGTGCCTCCCCTGTGCAGGCTTGCATCTGGGATTCCGATTCGCTGCTTCAGGAGAAATGGACGAGTCCAAAACTGGCGGAGGCCATCTTGAAACCGCAGAAGCCACAGGCGGACCGGAAAGCATTGGAAGCGAAGATCGCCAAGCTGCTGGCCAACCGTCAGGAGACAAAATCCGAATGGTGGAATGACCTGGCGGGGGCTTACATCCGAACGGGGCAAGCGGACAAGGCCGTCGCTTTGTTGGAGCCGGTGGTCAGCCGTTTTGAAAACGACTATGCCACGCATGCCAACCTCGGCACCGCCTATCATCTGCTGGGACGCAATGCGGAGGCGGAGAAGCACATTGCCCGGGATCTGGAGATCAACCCGGAGGCGCATCACGGACTGGAGAAGTATCATCTGGCGCTCCTGCAGTATCTCAAGGAGTCCAAGGAGTATCAGAGCAGGCATTTGTTCGTGGATGAGCTTTCGCTTAAG
Source organism: uncultured Verrucomicrobiota bacterium (assembly GCA_964589735.1). GTDB lineage: Bacteria > Verrucomicrobiota > Verrucomicrobiia > Limisphaerales > JAEYXS01 > JAEYXS01. The sequence continues at coordinate 21,902 of CAZPUL010000049.1, forward strand.
TTTTTCAACACTTCTATTTTCTTCGGCAGCTATTACGAAGAGAAAAAATTACGCAGGGAAGAAATTGAAAAAGAGATCGAGGAGTTCAAGAAGGACGTAGAAAGCGACGATCCCAGCAACAGTTTGAAAATATTGGCCTTGAAGAACCTGCTGGATGCTCCGCCCGCTTACAAAAAGAAATGGAATCTCTCGACGGATGAAAAGCTGGTGGAAGGGGTGATCTATATGGCCACGCTGAATCCAGATGAACCCGCCTGCTGGACGATGTTGGGTGTGGTAGCGCTCAAGAAACGTGATCTGAATCTGGCAGTGGCTGCATTTGAGAAAGCGGTGGCTTTGGATGCGCCCATGAAAGAATTGCTCCAGATCAAGATTGCAGCCATCCACGAACACATCAAAAGGGCTAAAGAACATCAGTGGCCCATGCGCGTGCTGGGCTTGATTTTTATCGGTTTACTGGCGCTGCTGGTGTTCAAGCTGATCCAAAATCTGAAAAGATGGTTGGCCAGCAGAAAACAGGCTGCGGCATAGACTTTGTGCAGATCTCTTGGACCGTTAGTTGACTTTCACTCGTGAATGATGGACAGGGTGAAAGGCAATTAAGCCGCTTAGCTTCTAAGCAATCTTCCTCCTGGCGGCTTGCGTTTTTCGCTGAGGTATTCTGGAGCCCATAGTTGCTTAGGGACGTTGCTGCGGGCGAGACGACCGCGCTTGGATGAATCCATCAGAAGCAGGTATCGGAATCTTTCTCACCAAGCCCTTTGATGAGGTAGTGTCATGCCCTGAACTTTGTAGATGGCGCGGGCAAGAGGAAAGGGAGCTGCCTCTCTTGGCATCAGCTGGATGGGGCGATGGAAGGGAGAATCGGTAGAAAACCTCGGCACATGTACACAAGTGCCGAGGTGGGCATGGGGAAACAAGGAACGAAAAGGGAAGAAAGGGGGAAAACGTCGAGTAGGCGAGAGGTTACCTTGGCTGGGGGGTGTTGGTTTTCGCAGATTATTTTTCCAGGGATTTTTGGTTTGGGAAGTGTTTTTCGTTGTATCTATCTGATTTCAAGGTGGTTAAGCGGTTTGAAAATATTTTTCGGAAAAGAGGACCTAGGACAGCGGTTGTCCTAGGTCCCCTTTTAAGATGGGGGCATGAAGATTGAATTTAGAATGAAGAATGGAGAAGGAGGAAAGTTAGAGCCTCGTCCCTCGGCTGGGAAAGGGCGGCCGGCTGAGGACAGCCAGCCCTACCGACCAAGCGCGTGGACGATTACGAAACGAGGAGGGTGGGCAGAATAGGAGTTTGCACCACCCGACCCCGGTGTGGCAAAGGTAAGGGACAGAACATGAACAAGATGCCGAACAAGAACAGCAACACGACGGCCACGGGAGAATGGGGTCAGCGGATGGCGCTGGTGGCAGGTCTGCTGGCGGGTGTGTGCTTCCTCAAGTTCGGCGTGCCAGTGGTGCTCGCGCAGGCGCATGTCAAACCGGATGTGCTCACAGAGTGGGTGTCTGACCAATGGCCGATGCCGATCGGGTATGTGATCCTGGTGGCGGTCTTGATCTATGGTTTTCTGGGGGCACGGATACCGCGAGATGTGCCCCGGTGGTTGCTCTGGGCACCGGCCGCGTGGCTGGGCTGGCAGGTATTGGCCACGATGGGATCGCGGTCTTCCGGTCTGGCGACAACGGTGTTGCTGCATTTCGGGGCGGTGGTGGCGTGTTTTTATCTGGGTTTGCTCGCCTTGAGCCGGTTGACGGATGGGCGGAGATTTTGGGTGCCGGTGGGGGTGGCTTTGCTGCTGGTGCTGGGCAAGGGTTTTGGGCAGCAGTATGGCGGTTTGTCTTCGACCGCCGATTTCATCGAGAAAAATGAGGCGTCGGGCTGGACGAATCTGCCGGCGGATGAATTAAACGATCTGGTGGCCAACGGAGTGGTGATCAAGGACACGACGGGAAAGTATTCGGTGGTGCCCGAGGTGTTGAAGCGGGTGCGCGGCGGACGTATCTCCGGCACACTGGTGTATGCGAATGCGCTGGCGGGCATCATCCTGCTGTCGCTCCCGGCCATCTTGATCGCGACGTGGCAGGTCTCGGAGCGGTTGCCGAAGATAGCGCGCATGGTGGCGTTCGGGCTGGTATTCTACATGGGGGTGGCGTGCCTGATCTGGTCCGGTTCCAAGGCCGGCTGGCTGGTGGCGATGGCCATGGTGCTGGCGTGGGTGCTCGCGCAACCGTTCCCCACGCAATGGAAATGGGGCATCCTGGCCGTGGTGCTGATCGGCGGAGCAGGCGGGTTTTGGTTCAAGTACGGGGAGAAGCTGAAGAATCCCACAAGCGTGATCGCCCGGTTCGATTACTGGTCGGCGGCGCTGAAGCTGATGAAAGAGCGGCCGTTGCTGGGGCATGGACCGGGGGCGTTCGGGAGCGGATACACACGGTTGAAGGCGCCGGAATCCGAACCCACGAGGTTGACGCATAATGATTATCTGGAACAGGCGTGTGATTCCGGACTGCCGGGGTTCGTGCTGTTCCTGGCGTGGATCGGGGGCTGCATGCGCCGGGTCTGGAGCAAGGGATTGCACCCGGACGCGAATGCCCTAACGCAGGCGATGGCACTGGGATTGGTCGGGTGGGCGTTGCAAGCGTTTGTGGAGTTCGGCCTTTATGTCCCAGCCATCGCCTGGGTGGCCATGCTGATGCTCGGCTGGGTAACGGGGCTGGTCACTCCGCAAACAGCATCGACAGCCAACCTCTCATCCCCTACCCTCGCCCAGTCATGAAATTGCTCGTGCTCAATGGACCTAACCTGAACCTGCTCGGCCAGCGGGAGCCGGAAGTCTATGGCCGGACGACGCTGGCGGACATCGAGCAAGCGGTCCGGGATTTGGCCGGGAAGAACGGTATCGAAGTGGATTTTCGCCAGAGTAATCTGGAGGGGGAACTGGTGACTTGGATCCAAGAGGCCAAGAGTGCGGCGGATGTCATTTTGCTCAATGCTGGTGCTTATACCCACACCAGCGTGGCGCTGCGGGATGCGATTTCCGCAGTGGGCGTGCCCACCATCGAGATACATCTCTCGAACATCCACGCACGGGAGGAATTTCGCCATAAATCACTGATCGCAGCGGTCTGCAAAGGGCAAATCTGCGGATTTGGGGCTGCCTCCTACCTGCTTGGAGTGCATGCTTCTTTATCGATACCGCTTAAAAAATAAAGCTATTTCTTGCTAAATATAGCGATTTTGAGCGTTTTCTAACATTTTCTGTTTTCACGGAAACTAGTCTTGACGCTTACCCGCCTCCTCATTAGTGTCGTCGCCAATTCGTAACAAAAAGATAAGCAGTGTCGAATACCAGTCACTGCTTATTTTATTTAGAACGCATAGTGCGTAACCCGTTTTATAGTTAACGGTAACTTTCAACCAGGAGACCCTGTGGATTTGAAGGATATCAAGGCGGTCATCGATTTGATGAAGAAAAACGCCATTACAGAGTTCGAGCTAGAGAAACAAGAATTCAAGATCAAGCTCAAGCGTGGCGGTAATGGTGGCCAGCCTATTGCAGCTTATGACGAGCAACCAGCCGTCATGATCTCGGGAGGCCCGGTAGCCGCGCTCCCCGCTGCACCCGCCTCCAACGCGCCGGTTGCGTCCAATGACTTGGACATCAAGTCACCCATGATTGGCACGTTCTATCGCGCCCCCTCGCCCGAATCTGCCTCATATGTAGAAATCGGCACTGAGGTCACCCCCGACTCCGTGGTCTGCATCATTGAGGCCATGAAAGTCATGAACGAAATCAAAGCCGAGGTGCGCGGCGTCGTCACCCAGATTTGCCTCGATAACGCCAAACCCGTAGAGTTTGGCCAACCGCTATTCAAGGTCCGCCCGCTGTAAATTAGGGTTTTCAAGCCCATTTCAACAGCCGACATCGTTAACGTAACCCATGTTTGAGAAGATTCTTGTAGCGAATCGCGGTGAGATTGCGGTTCGCATCATTCGAGCCTGCAAAGAGCTCAACGTCCGCACCGTCGCGGTTTACTCCGAAGCTGACGCCAACTCAATGCATGTCCAGATGGCCGACGAAGCCATCTGTATCGGTAAAGGACCCAGCTCCGAGAGCTATTTGCGCATTGATCGCCTGATTAGCGCTGCCGAAATCGCGGACGTCGATGCCATTCACCCTGGTTACGGCTTCCTTTCCGAGAACGCCCATTTCGCGGACGTCTGCGAAAGTTGCAACATCCGTTTCATCGGTCCCAGCTCCCGCGCCATGAACGCCTTGGAAGACAAGGCCGTGAGCCGTAACTTGGCCAAGAAGGCCGGGGTACCCTTACCCCCAGGCTCGGAAGGATTGGTCATCAATGAGCAGGAAGCATTGACCGTCGCCAAGCGCATTGGTTACCCGGTCATGATCAAGGCCATTGCTGGCGGTGGCGGTCGCGGCATGCGGGTGGCTCATAATGACATCAGCCTGGTCAAGGGTTACCACACCGCCCGCACGGAAGCAGACAAGGCTTTCGGCAACTCCGGGGTTTACATCGAGAAGTTCATCGAAAACCCGCACCACATCGAGTTTCAGATCTTGGGCGACAACCGCGGGCACATCATCCACCTGAATGAGCGCGATTGCTCCATCCAGCGCCGCAACCAGAAGATCATCGAAGAGACTCCGTCTCCGCTCATCGAACACAAGTTCAAAGACTTGCGCAAAAAGATGGGCAAGGCGGCGGTCCGCATCGCCGAGGTGGCCAATTATACGAACGCCGGCACGGTTGAGTTCATCGTCGATGACAAGGGCAATTTCTACTTCCTCGAGGTGAACAAGCGCATCCAGGTGGAGCACCCGATCACCGAGGAGGTCACGGGCATCGACCTGGTCAAGTATCAGATCATGATCGCCATGGGCGAGCCGTTGCGCCACTCCCAGAGCGATGTCCAACTAAAGGGCAGCGCCATCGAGTGCCGCATCAACGCCGAAGACCCGTTCGATGATTTCCGCCCCTGCCCCGGCCGCATCGAGATGTATTATGCGCCCGGTGGACGCGGTGTGCGCGTGGACAGCCATGCTTATGCCGGTTACGCTATCCCGCCGCATTATGACTCGATGATCGGCAAGCTCATCACCTACGGCAAAGACCGCCGGGAGGCCATGGACCTGATGAGCCGCGCCTTGAGCGAATACATGATCACTGGCATCAAGACCACGATTCCCTTCGAGCAAGCGATCTTGCAGGACCCCAATTTCCGTCGCGGTGTGTACTCCACTGGTTTTGTGGCTGAGTTGCTCGGCGGTGGACGCCGGGAGTTGATCGAAGAGAAAGCGTAAGCCTTGGTCGCTTGACTTGGTGGCCAGAGCGAAAATTTCCGACGGCCGCTGATTATGACCCAGAGCGTTCCCTTTTACCAGGGACATGTACTTATAGTCGATGATGACCCGCTCAATCGAAAGTTGATCGGCGACTGTCTCGGCCTTGAGGGCTACAGCTTTGATCAGGCGGAAAATGGTCTGGAAGCCTTGGAGAAAATCGGCTCTTCCGACTTCGATGTCATCCTGCTGGATATCGACATGCCGGAAATGAACGGCATCGATGTCCTGCGTAATCTCAAAGGAGACATCCGGCTTCGCCATCTGCCCGTCATCGTGATCTCCGGCTCCAGTGAAATCGACAGCGCCTTGCGCTGCATCGAGATCGGGGCGGAAGATTATCTGCCCAAGCCCTTCAACCACCTGCTGCTCCGCACCCGGCTCAATGCCGCGCTCCAACGTAAACGCTGGCATGACCAGGAGGAATCCTACCTCAAACAACTCGAAGCGGAGCGCAACAAATCCGAAGCCTTGCTCCTGAATATCTTGCCCGCGCAGATTGCCGAACGCTTGAAAAAGGGGGAAAACGTCATCGCCGACAGCTTCCCGGAAGTCACCATCCTGTTCGCGGATATCGTGGGGTTCACCAACCTTTCCACCATCGTTTCCCCACAAGAAATCGTATTCCTGCTGAACGAGATATTCTCCGCCTTTGACCAGCTTGCCACCCAGCTCGGTTTGGAGAAGATCAAGACGATCGGCGATTGCTACATGGTCGTCGGCGGACTGCCCGAACCCAAGCCCAACCATGCTGAGGCGGTGGCGGAGATGGGCCTGGCCATGCTGCGCAGCATCCACAAGTTGAATGCCGACTATCACACCTCCCTGCGGCTGCGCATCGGCATCAACACCGGACCGGTCGTGGCGGGCATCATTGGCCGGAGCAAGTTTATCTACGATCTATGGGGCGACGCAGTGAACACCGCCAGCCGCATGGAATCCCACGGCAAACCAGATGCCATCCAGGTCTCTGCCAGCACCCATGAGCGCCTAAAATTGCGTTTTGCATTGGAGCCGCGCGGTGAGATTGAGATCAAAGGCAAAGGCCTGATGACCACCTGGTGGCTTCTCGACAGCAAAAAATAACACGAAATCTGAAAGAGTATTTGACTTTGATGGTTCATGTGCATTAGGAACTTGCGCGAATTCATCCCCGTACCAGAAAGATGCCAGGATTGGATGAGTTGGGTCCGAATGCAGTGTCGGTTCGGGGTTTCTGTCAGGATTCTCGGGTAACTGTTGCCTTTGCTTGGGGCTTTTGTTCCAGGACATGGGCAAGCGGCTGGTCATTTTATTTTTTGGCCGCCGGTCGTCTTTTTTCCGGAAGTGCAAATAAAGGGCATGAACGAATTGCGGGTTCTATTGGTTGAAGACTCGGCGTTGGATTCGGCGCTCATCACGCTGGTCCTGCAGCGGGCCGGTCTCCCCCTCTCCCTGCAAGTCGCCGCCAACCGCGCTGAATTCCTCCAGCACATCGATACCGGTTGGGATCTGATGATCACGGATTTTCATTTGCCCGACGCCACCGCGCTCGATTTCCTGCAGCATGTCCGCAGCCGGAATCTGGATTTCCCCGTAGTCGTCCTCTCGGGCAGTTTTTCCGAGGAGATGTTCGCCGCCGCCATGAGTGCCGGGGCGGATGATTGCCTGGGCAAGGAAGCCATCTCCCGCCTGCCTCTGATCGTCAAACGCGAGTTGCGCGAATACGCCGAGCACGCCGCCCGCAAAAAAGCGGAGGCCGCCCGCATAGAAAGCGAAGCCCTCTTCCGGGTGCTCTTTGAATCCTCGCCGGAATCCATCTTTCTGGTGGACCCGCATTCAACCAGGAGCGACTGGCCGATTATCGCCTGCAACGAGGTCGCTTGCCGTGAGAACGGCTACACCCGCGAGGAACTGCTCGGCCAACCCGTCGGGCTGGTCGTTCCGCGGGCGCAAAACCGCGATCTGCTCGCCAAACATCTGGCACGCTTGCGGCAGAAAAGCGCCGACCGTTACGAAACCTATCACCGGCGCAAAGATGGCTCCCATTTCCCGGTCGAAGTCTCCACCAGCCTCGTCCAAGTCGGCGGACGCGAACTGGTCCTTGGCATGGACCGCGACATCACAGATCGCAAACAAGTGCAGGAGGAGATCGAGAAGCTGGCCGCGTTCCCTCGCTTCAATCCGAATCCGGTGTTTGAATTCGATGCGGACGGCGAACTGACCTACTGCAATGCCGCCGCCCTGGAACTCGCCCGCAAAGTGGGTCATGAAACACCCCAGCCGATCCTCCCCCTGACCACCCGCGAGGTCGTCCGTGAATGCCTGGCCACCGGGCGCAACCGGCTCCGCCTAGAAACCATGGTCGCCGGCCGCACCATTTCCTGGTCCTTCTTCCCCATCCCTTCCATCGGTGTCGTGCACACTTATGCCGGAGATATCACCGAGCGGATAAATCTGGAGTGGCAGTTCCGGCAGGCGCAAAAGATGGAAGCCGTCGGCCAGCTGGCGGGTGGCATCGCGCATGATTTCAACAACATCCTGACGCTCATCCGCGGCTATGCTGACCTCGCGCTGACCAACCGGATGCTGCCCACGAAAACGCATGGTCATCTGGAACAGATCCTCCAGGCGGCCGACATGGCCACTCACTTCACCCGTCAGTTGCTGACTTTCAGCCGCAAACAGGTCGTGCAGTTCAAGCCCATCGAATTGAACGAACTGGTCCAGCACTTCTCCCGGATGCTCGAGCGCATCTTGGGCGAGCAGATCGTGCTGCAGCTCAATCTCAGCCCGAACATCCTGCCCGTCCAGGCGGATGTCAGCATGATCGAGCAGATCCTCGTCAATCTGGCCATCAACTCGCGCGATGCCATGCCCAAAGGCGGCAAACTCATCGTGGAAACGTCCATGTTCGAGGTGGATGAGCGCTATTGTGCTGCTCATCCGGGAGCCCGGGCCGGTGATTTCGTCTGCCTGACGGTCTCCGATTCCGGCACCGGCATGGCTCCCGATATCATGGCCAAGATATTTGAGCCGTTTTTCACCACCAAAGACCCCGGTAAAGGCACCGGACTCGGCCTTTCCACCGTCTATGGCATCGTGAAGCAGCATGACGGCTGGCTCAATGTCTACAGCGAACAGGATCGCGGCACCACTTTCCGCATCTTCTTCCCGCTCTGCGCGGAAGCACCCGAAGCCACCGTGCGCCAGTTGCAGATGAGCCGTATCCGGGGCGGCAATGAAACCATCCTCTTGGTGGAAGATGACCCGGCCTTGCGCGGTTTGGCCAAGACTGGCTTGCAGAATTTCGGCTATCGCGTATTGGAGGCTGCTTCCGGACCGGATGCGCTGGCCATCTGGGCGGAAACCGAAAGCCCCATCGATCTGCTCCTTACCGACCTGGTCATGCCTGGCGGCATGAGCGGCAAAGACCTTGCCCAGCACTTGCGCCAGCGCAAGCCCCACCTGCGCGTGCTCTTCACCAGCGGTTATAGCGTAGATCTGGTGCAGGCGGATATCCCCCTCAAGGAAGGCGTGAACTTCCTGCCCAAACCGTTCAGCACCTCCAGCCTCGCCTCCATCGTGCGCAACTGCCTGGATCACCAGGTAGGCCATACCGAGAGCGATTCGATGAGCGGTAAATAGTTTAGCGCCCTCTCCATTAGTGCTTGGTCAGTGTTCATTCCTTCGTCAGGAACCCCGTGCTATCAGGTTGGGGGCGGATTTCGTCATTGGTCATCATGCATAGTTTAAATACCTTACCCGCATGAAATCGTTGGCGGATTGCCGCCTCTACACGTTCGTCGATACCGCTTACCTGCATGGCCGCGATCCGGCCACGCTCGCCCGGCAACTTTGTGACGGCGGCTCCGACCTGATCCAATTACGCGCCAAGAAGGAATCCCTAGAAGAAACTCGCCGCCTGGCTGAAGCCATTTTACCCGTGACTCAACGGAACGGCGTGCGTCTGGTCATCAATGACCATTACCAACTGGCCGCCGAACTCGGGGCTCCCATCGCCCATGTCGGACAGGAAGATTTCTTCGATAACGGCCACCAGCATGTACGCGAGCTCAAACCGGCCAAGGGCCACTTGGAGATCGGCCTGAGCACCCATGCCCCGGAACAGGCACAACGGGCGATCAACGCCGGGGCAGATTACGTGGCCATCGGTCCCATCTACCCCACCGGCACCAAGCCCACGGCCAAGCCCGTGACCTTGGAATATGTCCGCTGGGCTGCCCAGAACGTGCCGACGCCGTGGTTTGCCATCGGCGGCATAACTTTGGCCAATCTAGATGAGGTGCTGGCCGCCGGAGCCGTCCGCATCTGTGTGGTCTCGGCCATCCTCAATGCCCCAGACGTTGCACAGGCTTGTCAGGACTTCAAGATGCGCCTACCGTCCTCGCCGCGTTAATACCTGAATACTGAATAAAATGAGCGTTCTGATTGTTGGCACTACGGCACTGGATTCCATCAAAACTCCGAAGGCGGAGAACCCTCGCTTGCTGGGCGGCTCCGCGAGCCACGCGGCCGTCGCGGCCAGCTTCTTCTCCCCGGTCCGCCTCGTCGGCATCGTGGGTGATGATTTCCCCAAGCGCTACGTCGAGCTCTACCAGAAGCACGGCATCTGCCTGGAAGGCTTGCAACAGGTGAAGGGCCAGACGTTCCACTGGGCGGGCGAGTATGAGGTGAACATGAACAAGCGCCGCACGCTCAACACCGTCCTCGGCGTCATCGAGACCTTCAGCCCCAAGCTGCCCGAAGCTTACGCGAACACGCCCTACGTCCTGCTCGCGAACATTTCCCCCGGTCTGCAACACCATGTGCTGGACCAGATGAAGAAGCCGAAGTTCGTCATCGCGGACACCATGGATCTATGGCTGAACATCGCCTTGCCCGAGGTGTTGAAGCTCCTCAAGCGCGTGGACGCCATCGTGATGAACGATAGCGAAGCCAGCCAGCTCACGCAGACGGACAACATTGTCGCGGCCATCCCCAAGATCCATAAGCTGGGACCGAAATACGTTATCGTGAAGAAGGGCGAACACGGCGCGATCCTCTCCGGACCGAGCGGCATGTTCATAGCTCCGGCGTACCCGCTGAACAAGGTCGTTGACCCGACGGGTGCGGGCGATTCCTTCGTCGGCGGCATGATCGGCTATCTGGCCACGAGCAAAGGCTCCGTGGAAGCCAACCTGCGCAAGGCCATCATCCACGGCAGCGTGGTGGCGTCCTTCTGCTGCGAAGGTTTCGGGCTGAAGAAGACGACTACCGTGACCAAGAAACAGATCGCGCAACGCGTAAGCCACTTGGAGAAGCTGGTGCGGTTCTAAGCGAGCGCCTGTCCATTTCAAAAAGCAAAACGCGCTCCCGGTCGGAGCGCGTTTTGTTTTATAGAGAAACGGTTCAGGACCCAATCAGCGTGCGATAGAGCACATTGATCACAAACAGCCCGATCATCGCGAAACAACAGGCCAGCTTGCCCAAGGCACCGGCGAACAATCCCAAGGTCGCACCGGCACCTGCGCGGGCTGCATCACGGGTCTCACGCCCACCGGCCATCTCAAACGCGAACGCACCTATGAACGGTCCGAGGATCAAGCCCGGCAGACTGAAAAACAACCCCACCAACGCGCCCAAGACCGCACCGATGATGCCGCGCTTGGTCGCCCCCAGCTTCTTCGCGCCATACATCGTGGCCAAGTAATCCATCACCAGGGAGAGCAGCATCACGCCGAGCATCAAGGCCAGCACCAGCGTGCCCGGGCCGGTTTCCTTGAAATACATCCGGTGCCCCACGGCCGCCAGCAGCACGATAGGCGTGCTCGGCAAGCCCGGCAGAATGCTGCCCAACATACCGATGGCCATGATGACCAGCGCCAGGGCCAAACCCGCCATTTGTTCCATACTCATGGAGCCACTATAACGCGCCCAAGGAAATCAAGGGGTTACAATTTCCCGATTCCTTTGGAGACTTGCCTTGCCAGAAGAAGGCTTTGACGCGACGGCGACGGGCATTACTTTACCCGCCAGCATCCACTTGTTCGTGTCCGCAAAGATTTTTGTCCAAAAGCCCGGGTGAACCGGAAGTTAGAGCAGATGTCAGAGCCCATTTCATCATCGCCAGACCGGCAGGCACAGGGCGAATTCCTCGCGCTGTTCCTGCAGGTCGAAGCGGATATCTACCGTTACGTCTGCGCCTTTTCGCCCCGGCCAGCGGATGCCCGGGACATCGTGCAGGAGACGGCGCTGGCGCTCTGGGAGAACTTCGACCGCTATGACCGCACCCGGCCTTTTCTCCCGTGGGCCTTGCGGTTTGCCTTGAACAAAGTCCGCCAGCAGGCGGAGAAGACCGGGCGGTTTCCGCTTCTGCTAGAAGACGAGGCGTTGTGTGAATTGCTCCAGCGCGAACAGGTCGAACTGAGCCCTAACTTGGCGGAGCGACGCCAGCACTTGCGGCAATGCTTGGAGAAGCTGCCTGTAGAACAGGCATCCTTGGTGCGGGGCTATTATTGGGAGCAGGCGGATATTGATAAACTGGCTGCCAGCGCAACTTCCTCCGTGGAGGCGACCTACAAGCGGTTGCAACGCATCCGGTTATTGCTGCTGGATTGCATCAGCCGGCTGGAACGCACCAGCCAAGGAGCGGAAGGCTAAGCATGTCCACCCCGCGTCCATTGGAATCCCTGATCACCGCTTACCTCGACGGACAGTTGAGCGCCGCCGAGGAGCGTGAATTGCAGGAGCGCTTGAGAACGGATGCCGAGGCGCGGAAGCTCTTCCTTTCCCTGGTGGACCTGCACGCAACATTGCTGGGCGATAAACTGCTGGCGGGACAAGTGACGGCAGTGAAGCTGCCCGAGCTGGCGATCGAAGAAAAAACCGGTGAAAAGGTCGTGGCATTTCCCGGTGAACCCCAGCGGCAGCAGAATTGGCGGATTTGGGCCAGCGTGGCTGCCGGCTTGGCCATATTGCTCACCGCCCTGCTCCACCAGCAATTCGCCCGTTCTCCGGCGGCCGAGATCGTGCGGATGGCGGGGGCGAAGTTCGCCCAGTCCGGCATGGTTTTCACCGAAGGCCAGAGTTTGCGCCGTGAGGCGTGTGTGCTGGAGCGCGGCTCGTTGGAATTGCGGACGGCGAAGGGGGTGACCCTGGTCATCGAGGCCCCTGCGGAATTCCGTTTTGAATCGGCCCAGCGGATGCATCTGGTGCGTGGTCGGCTCTCCGCCGATGTGCCTCCCGCCGGCAAAGGCTTCACCGTCGTCACGCCCTCGGGCAAGGTCGTGGATTTGGGCACACGCTTTGGCGTGGATATCACGGACAAGAATTCGGCTGAAGTACACGTCTTCAAAGGCGAAGTCATCGCGCAAGCCGGACAGGCGGCGAAGAAGCAAAGCCTGAAGGAAGACCAGGCGCTCACCCTGAACGCCGGCCAAGCGACTCCCCGTGAACTGCGCAATGCGGCTTTCATCCGCGCGGATGAAGTGGAGTTGCTGGCGGGCGGCTTGCGGGCGGGGCAGCAAGCCCGCTGGACGCAATCGCTCGCCGAGCTGGGCCGTGATCCGGCACTGGTATCATTGCTGAACCTCGATCAGCCAACCGGTGTGTATCGCCCAGCACAAGGACGCTGGCCCGGTGCGCGGGCGGTGGAGTTCACGCAGCCGGGGGATTATCTCGCGGTGGAATTCCAGGGCGAGACCGAGGAACTCACGCTGGCTGCCTGGGTGCGATTGGACCGGGTGCCGCACGCGATCAATTCCCTGCTGCATACGGATGGCTGGGGCAAGCCGGGCCAGCCGCACTGGATGGTGGCGGAGAACCAGCGGATGCGCTTCGCCATCTACGACGTGCGCAGCGTGGACCAACGGGAGGACAAATATCCGCAATCCAGCCGCAAAGTGACCGCCGCCACGGGCCGCTGGACGCATCTCGCCACGGTGTATCGTGCCCGGGAAAAGACCGTGCGTTTTTACATCGATGGTGAATTCGACAACGAAGTGGCTGTGCTGACCGGCATCCCGGTGGTGCTCGGTCCGGCGCGAGTGGGCAATTGGAATCGTCAGGACCGCATCCTTAGCGGACGTTTGGATGAACTGGTGGTGCTGCAACGCGCCTTGGATGACGAAGCCGTGAAGAAGCTTTTTGCCGCCGGGAACCCATATCAATGATGAGCGCGAAGAAACTGAAGTCGAGGGGAGCAAGCTGGGGCACGCTGATGTTGGCATGCAGCTCGCTGGGGATTGGCCAGGCCGCAGAGTTGCCGCAGGCGGCCACGCGACCGGTGGATTTCGTGAAGGACATCCAACCGCTTTTCAACAAGCATTGCCTGTCCTGTCACGGACCGGAGAAGCAGAAGAACGGGTATCGAGTGGATGCGAAAGCGATCGCGCTGAAAGGCGGCGACACCCATGGCGTCGCCATCGTGCCGGGCAAGAGCGCGGAGAGCCCGCTCATCCATTACGTCGCGGGAACAAACGAAGAGATGCTCATGCCGCCCAAGGGCAAACGGCTGACGGCCGAGGAAGTGGGCCTACTGCGTGCGTGGATCGATCAAGGCGCGAACTGGCCGGATAACGCGAGCGCGAAAGTGGAGAATGCCACGGCGAAGCATTGGGCGTATCAACCGGTGAAAAAGCCCGCACAGCCTAAAGTCACAGGCGCTCAAAGAAATCCGATCGACGCCTTCATCGGCCAGAAGCTGGCGGAGCAAGGCTTGAAGTTATCGCCGGAAGCAGACCGCCGCACGTTGATCCGACGGCTCTACTTCATCCTGCACGGCTTGCCGCCCACACCAGAACAGGTACAGGCATTCGTTGCTGACAAGCGACCTGATGCGTATGAACAACTGGTGGACCAACTCCTGGCTTCACCACGCTACGGTGAACGCTGGGGACGGCACTGGCTGGATGTGATCCCGTTCGGCGAGACGCATGGCTTCGAGGTGAACACCCCGCGCGACAATGCGTGGCCGTATCGCGATTACGTCATCCGCGCTTTCAATGAAGACATCCCGTATCCGCGCTTCATCCAGGAGCAACTGGCGGGCGACGCCGTGGGGGTCGATCCCGCCACCGGCTTTTTGGTGGCCGCAGCGGCACTGTTACCAGGACAGATCGGCAAGGATGAGGAATCGAAACTGCGCGCGCGGCAGGATGAATTGAGCGACATGGTGGCTGGTGTGGGTGGCGCGTTTCTCGGGCTGACATTGCATTGCGCGCGGTGCCATGATCACAAGTTCGATCCGGTGACCCAGGCTGATTATTACTCCATCCAGGCCGTCTTTGCCGGGGTGCGCCATGGTGAGCGGCCGATCCAGCCGCCCGACTGGAAGGAGCGTCAGCAGGAAATGCCCGCGATCCAAGCAGGCCTGAATTTGGCGGTGCAAAAGATGTTTGAGTTCGAGCCGCTGGCTTCCGGGGAGAGTGCGCCCAAGACGTATCGGGCCGCCGTGCATCCACAGGTGAACACGGAACGCTTTGCGCCCGTGGCGGCCAAGAAATTGCGCTTCACCATCCTCGCCACCAGTGAGAACAACCGTTACGAACCCTGCATCGACGAACTGGAGATCTACACCGCTGGAACCAGCCGCCAGAACGTGGCACTGGCGAGTGCGGGAGCGAAGACGAAGTCTTCGGGCAATCGCTCATCCTCCGGCAAGCATCACCTGGTCAAGTTGAATGACGGTCTCTACAGCGACGATAACGGCTGGATCTCAAACACGAAAGGCCAGGGTTGGGTGGAAGTGGAGTTCGCAAAGCCTGAGCAGATCGATCTGGTGATCTGGGGACGTGACCGCACCTCGCGCCATCTGGACCGGCTGGCCATCGATTATCGCATCGAGGTGGCCGAGGGCATGGATGATTGGAAACTGGTGGCGGGTTCCATGGACCGGGAGGCGTGGGCCGATGAAAAGGCCAAGCAGACCAGAGGGGAACCGGCGGGCTTGAGCGAAGCGGACCGGGCGAAGTATCGCGCGGCCAGGCAGGAGAAAGAAGCGTGGGAGGCCAAGCTGCGCGGAGTGACGGATCTGCCCAAGGTGTATGCGGGACGCTTTGAACCGCCGGGACCGACGTGGCGGCTGCATCGCGGCGATGTCACGCAGATCCGCGAGGAAGTTTCACCGGCGGCGGTGGCGGCCCTTGGTCAACCGCTCAAGCTTTCCAAGAGCGACTCCGAGCAAGCACGCCGGCTTGAGTTCGCCCGCTGGCTGGCGGATGAACAGAATCCCCTGCCTGCGCGCGTGATGGTGAACCGATTGTGGCAGCATCACTTTGGCGAAGGAATCGTCAGCACACCCAGCGACTTCGGTTTGAACGGGGCGAAACCATCGCATCCGGAACTGCTCGACTGGCTGGCGGCGGAGTTCCGGGAAAAGGGCTGGAGCGTGAAACACATGCAACGGCTCATCGTGCTCTCGGCCACCTGGCGGCAGGCGAGCAAGCCGAATCCCAAAGCGGAAGCGGTGGATGCGGCGGGACGGTTGCTCTGGCGCTTTCCGCCCCGGCGGCTGGAAGCGGAACCCATCCGTGACGCGATGCTGGCGGTGGCGGGCACGCTTGATCTGCGCATGGGCGGGCCGGGCTTCAGCGTGTTCGCACCCAACAACAACTACGTGCGCGTGTATGACCCGAAGACGGACTACGGCCCGGCGGAATGGCGGCGGATGGTGTATCAGACAAAGGTGCGGATGGCGCAGGATTCGACGTTCGGCGCATTCGATTGCCCGGATGCGGGCCAGGCTTCGCCCAAGCGTTCACGCTCCACCACACCTCTGCAGGCGCTCAACCTCTTCAACAGCGAGTTCGTGTTGCAACAGGCGGAGTTGTTCGCCAAGCGGCTGCAAAAAGAATCCGGTGCGGACAAGGACAAGCAGGTGCAGCGCGGGTTTCAACTGGTCTTCAATCGGGAACCGGAAGCGCACGAAGCAAAAGCTTGCCGCCAACTGGTGCAAGAGCACGGGCTGGCAGCCTTTTGCCGGGTGTTGTTGAACGCGGACGAATTTCTTTTCATTCCATGAGTGCCAATCCACTTTCCAACGCCGGACGCCGGTTGCTGAACCGCCGGTCTTTCCTTGAGCACGCGGGCACCGGGCTGGCGGGCATCGCGCTGACCAGTCTGCTGGGCGAGCAAGGACTGCTGGCGGCAGGTGATCAATCCCCGATCCGGCCGGCCATCCGGGCGGACAATCCGCTGGGGGCGCGACCGTCGCATTTCCCGGCCAAGGCAAAGCGGGTGCTGGTGATCTTTTGCTCAGGCGCGTGCAGTCATCTGGAGTCATGGGACTGGAAGCCGCAACTGGCGAAAATGGACGGCCTGCCGATGCCGGGAACGAAGGAAAACTTTCTCACCTTCCAAGGCGAGAACGGCAACCTGACACGGCCGTTGTATGAATTCAAACCGCGCGGGCAAACGGGCAAGATGGTCTCCGAAATGTTCCCGCATCTGGCCCAACTCGCGGATGACCTGTGCTTCATCCACTCGATGACCGCGAAGTCGAACACGCATGGCCCGGCGGAGAACCAGATGAGCACAGGCTTCACGCTGGATGGTTTTCCGAGCATCGGTTCCTGGGCGAGTTATGCGCTCGGCTCGGAGGCGGATGATTTGCCTTCCTTTGTCGCGATACCTGATCCGCGCGGCGTACCGCAAGCCGGGGTGAATCATTGGGCGAATGGATTTCTGCCCGCAGTCTTCCAAGGCACGGCGTTCAACGTGAAGCGGCCGATCTACAATCTGGCCCCGCCCGCTGGCATCAAACCGGCCAGTGATGCGGCGGCACGTGATGTGTTGCGTCTGTTGAATGACCGGCATCTGGAGAAGTTTCCAGGAGATTTCGAGCTGTCGGCCCGCATCGCGAGCTATGAACTGGCGGCGAAGATGCAGCTCTCAGTGCCGGAGGTCAGCGACCTCTCCACGGAACCGGCAGCCACGCTCGCGGCGTATGGTGCGGATGATGCGGACCCGGTGCGCAGTGGCTATGCGAAGAATTGCATCCTCGCGCGGCGATTGCTTGAACGGAATGTGCGGTGCGTGCAGCTCTTCAACGGGGCGTATGCCATGGGCGAAGGCATCGGCAACTGGGACGGGCATCGCAAACTGAAGGAGCAGTATGACATCCACGCGCCCATCTTCGACCAACCGACCGCAGCGTTGATCCGTGATCTGAAGCAGCGCGGATTATTGGAGGATACCTTGGTTGTTTGGGTGACGGAGTTCGGCCGCATGCCGACCTTCCAGAAGGGAGCCAGCGGGCGGGATCATAACCCGGACGGTTTCACTACGTGGCTCACGGGGGCGGGAGTGAAGCGCGGCTTCAGCTACGGAGCGACGGATGAACTGGGGCACAAGTCCGTAGAACACATCACCACCATCTACGACCTGCACGCGACGATCTTGCATCTGATGGGATTGAACCACGAGCGGCTGAGCTATTATCACAACGGCATCGAACGTCGGCTGACGGATGTGCATGGACATGTGGTAGGCAGCATCCTGGCTTGAGAAGCAAACGTTACGCCTTACGCATCATTTCTTGCCACCTCGCAAGACCTCCAGAGCATGCAGAAAATCCGCCGGCCATGGGGCCTCGCACTTCACCTGTTTCTTCGTCTTCGGGTGCAGGAACTCCAGCCTGCTGGCGTGCAGCATCTGGCGCGGCGCTTCGTAGCCGGTGAGCTCCTTTAGCTTCGCGTTCTGCTTCTTTCCGTAAAGCTCATCTCCCACCACCGGATGTCCCAGATACTGCATGTGCACCCGGATCTGATGCGTCCGGCCCGTGTGCAGTTCATTCTCCACGAGCGTCGCCGCTTTCATGCGCTCCAGCACCCGATACGAAGTCCATGATTCGCGGCCATCCCCATCATCCAGCGCCGCCATGCGCTTGCGATGCGTCGGGTGCCGGGCGATCGCCGCCCGGATCTCCCCCGCATCACGCGGGATGACACTGCACACCAGCGCGTGATAGATCTTGTCGAGCGAACGGTTCTTGAACTGGTCCTGCAAGCCCACATGCGTCACATCGTTCTTCGCCACCACGAGGCAACCGCTCGTATCCTTGTCCAGCCGGTGCACGATGCCCGGCCGCGCCACCCCGCCGATGCCGCTCAACTGTCCCGCACAATGATGCAGCAACGCATTCACCAACGTATGCTCTTCATGCCCGTTGGAAGGATGCACCACCAGTCCCGGCGACTTGTTCAACACGATCAAATCCTCATCCTCAAACAAGACCTCCAGCGGAATATCCTCCGGTTTCGTCTCCATCGTGCGCGCCTCGGGCCACCGGATATCAATCTTTTCACCGGCTTTCGGCGCATGCGTTGCCTTCACCCGCGCCCCGTTGACCTTGATATCCCCCTCCTCGATGAGCTTCTGCAGATAGCCACGGGAAACCATCGGGAACTGCTCCCGCAGATACACATCCAGCCGCTCACTCGGCAGCGACTTCTCCACCAAAATGCTCTCCTGCCTGTCTGCCATGATTAAGCTTTTTCCACTTTCGTTTCCGCTGTCACTTTGGCCACCGGATTCGCCTTCTGCCACGCATAGAGCATCACACCCACCGCCAGGATGGCCACGCTCACCCAGTGCGCCGGCGTCATCCAGCCGCCCACATAATAATCTTTCGGGTAATCCCCCCGGAACATCTCCACGCTGGAGCGCACCACGGCATAGCCCATCAGATAGAGCGCGAAAATTTGCCCGTCAAACTTCCGCCTCTTCCGGAAAAACCACGCCAATGCCAGATACAGTGCAAAATTCAGCAACGACTCATAGATCTGCGTAGGATGCACCGCATGCGGATAAGTCTCGTGGCCTGCCGGAAACTTGATGGCCCAAGGCAGTTCGCAGGCCCGGCCAAAGCAACACCCGTTCATCAGGCAGCCGATACGCCCGATCGCATGCCCCAAGGCCACACTCGGTGCCAGCACATCCGCGAACCGCCACAGGGCGATCTTGTTCAACTTGCAAAACAGGATGCACGCCCCGGATGCCCCGAACAACCCGCCATAAAACACCAATCCTCCTTGCCAGACCGCAAAGACATGCCAAAACGGCTTGCCTTCAAACGCCTGTGGATAAGACAGCACATACACCAAACGCGCGCCGATGACCGTACCGATGATCAGCCACGGCCCCACATCCGCCACCCGTTCTGGCGAGATCCCCACGAGCACCGCCCGCCGACCTGCCGTCCAGAGTGCGGCGATGAACCCCAACGCCAGCAACGTGCCATACCACGTCACCGTTATCTTCCCAAATTGAAACAATATCTGATCCACAATCCCTCCACCCTACTTCCCCGGCTGCTGAATCACAAGCGGCAGCGGTGTTGGTCCCGCAGTTTTTGCCGGACCCGCCACCGCCACGATCCGTTTCAGGTAACGCATCTCCCGCGTTTCCTCCACGTACTGCTCCAGTTTCAACAACCTTTCCGCCAGCGCGAAATCCCGGTTCGCCAGCGCTGTCCGCACCCCCAGGCACAGGAAGTGGTCCGGCTTCCACTTCAACCCCTCCCGCGTGGTCTTCGCTCCCAGATCATTGATCGTCTTCTCGATCACCTCCACCCCTTCCCGCCATTTCGTCGGTGTGGTGAAGATCTGCGCCTCCGCCAGCAGCACGGCCCGATGCTCCGCCGTCACGTCCGCCGGCAGATTCGGCAACTGCCCATACCCCTCATACGTCTGCAGGATGAACGGTATCGGATTGTTCTCCGCAAACACCGGCACCATCGTTTCATTCGTCCCCGCCGTGAACCGCTGCTTCAAGTAGCTCGTCATCGTGGGATTCACCGATTTGTATTCCTTGAAAATCTCCTGCAATTCCGTCGTGGAGATGTTGCGCAATATCCTTTGCTTCTCCGCGCTCGTCAGCGAACTCTGCCACGTCCGCTCATCGAACTGCAAAAAATCCTCCGCCCGTTGTCCCAGAAAAAACGCCCGCGGCGCCTCATACTCCAGCACCGGGAAGGCGTCCGATTGGATCGCCGTCCCGTCCGGGATCGCAAACGCCGTCCGCCCTGACGCCATCTGCCGCAGGAACACATGCTCCGGCTTCGTCAGCCCGATCTTCGCGAAATCTTCGCGTACCAGTGGCCGCTCCAGCGCCTTGCGCACCCCGTCCAGCGACATCGTCCACGGCTTCGTCGAGCCGATCATGATGAAATCACCCGAACCCGGGTCCCAAATCTCCATGTAGGGAAACACCGTGGAAAACGTCTTCGTCACCAGATCCACCACGCCATCGTGCATCTCATACACGTGGAACCACTGCACCACCACACCATCCTCCTTCAGATGACTCGCCGCCAGTTCATAGAATTCCCGGCTGAACACGCTCCCCACGCCCGCCAGCCATGGATTCGACGGCTCGCACACGATCACGTCGTAATTCTTTCTCCCCAGCTTCAGCACCGTCCGCGCATCCTCGAACACCACCTTCACCTTCGGATCCTTCAACACCTCGCGATTCCACTTCCCGAACAGTGCCGCCGATTCAACCACCGGCTTGCAGTTCTCCGCCACCACGATTTCCTTCACATTCGGATGTGTCAGCGCCGCACTCGCCGTGATGCCGCTGCCCAAACCGAGGATGAACATGTTCTCCGCCTCCGGCCGCGCCAGCAACCCCAGATGTCCCAGCAGCAACTGCGTCGAAAGATCGCCATGGCTCGAGGCATCCGTCTTGCCATTGATGCGCAGGGAAATCCGTTCCTCGCCTTCGCGATTCACACTCTCCACCGACACCGTCGCATCCGGCGCGTCCTTGTAATAGATGATCTTCACCTCCTGCGTGCGCCGGGGCAGATACGAGCGGTCCACCACCGTTTCGCGCAGGCGGAACACGCCCGAGCTCATCACATGCCGCCACGCCTCCCCGCCCGTCACCATCGTGAACAGCAGAAAACCGCCCACCACACACGCCCCCATGAACGCCGCTTGCAAACGGCTCTTGGACGCCAACGCCATTCCTCCCGCACACAACGCCAGCGCCAGGATGCAGAACGCCGCCCGCACCCCGAAGACCGGCATTAGGAAAAAGCCCGTGAGCAAAACGCCCACCACCGCCCCGATCGTGTTCCACGTCAGCAAACGCCCCACATGCTCCGCCAGACCGGCCTTACCCCCTTTCACCGCCCGTATCCACAGCGGCAACACCGCTCCCAGCAACGCCGCCGGAATCCCCAGCACGATGATCGCGATCAACACGTTCAACAGCAGTTGCAACTGATACCCTGTGGATGTCCGTGCCACGGCCGTGCGCAGCTCGCGATACACATTCACCCACCCCTCCGCGCTCCAGATGAAAAAACCGATCCACAACGCCCCCGCCAGCAATAACACCACCGTCGCCAGCTCCCGCCGCGCCCATTGATACTTCGGCGAGGAGATCATCCCTGC
>CAZPUL010000050.1:0-42253 GCA_964589735.1 uncultured Verrucomicrobiota bacterium
CCTTCGTGAAAGAAAACCGCCTCAGCCTCTTCCTCGATCTCCACAACCCTGCTCCCGGTGATCGCCAACCTTTCTTCTTTGTCGGCCCCGAGGAAGACCTCACGCCCCAAGCCAAAGAAAACCGCGCCAAACTCCTCACCGCCGCCATGACCCACATCAACGGCCCGCTCCCTGTGGAAAAGAAAACGCGCACCACCGGAGCCAGTTATCATCCGCTCTACAAACAGATCAGCGGCATGTGGGTCACTGCCAATGGCAATCCCCATACCGTCGCCGCCTGCCTCGAAACCTCCTGGAACACCCCGCACAGCACCACGGAAGGCTACCGCACCGTCGGCAAACAACTCGGCCAGGCTGTGGCGGCCTACATGCGCCAGCAAACAAAATAACGTAGCGCAGACTGGCAGTCTGCTGTGTCGCAGATCGGTGATCTGCGAGCCGTTAAATACTCTACCACCTGCCGACTACCAGTCGGCGACACAGCAGGTTACCAACCTGCGCTACCATTGGCCGGCTTCTGAACGTTGAAAGTTGGACGTTGAGCGTTGGACGCTTCCCCCATTACCTTCCCTCCGTGCAACCGCGTCGCCTCGACCAGATATTCTCACGCTACGGCTACGGCAGCCGTAGCGAGGCCCGTCATTGGCTCAACGCCGGTCGCATCACCGTAAAAGGCGTCATCGCCAAAGAACCCGATGCCAAAGCCGACCCGCTCGATGTGCTCATCGATGGCAAACCCATCGAAGCCCCCGATGGCCTGCTCGTCCTCTTTCACAAACCCGCCGGCTACGTCTGCTCCCATGATACCCGTGAAGGCGCGAACATCTACGACCTCCTGCCGCCGCAATGGCTCCAGCGCAACCCGCCCGTGACCTCCATCGGTCGCCTGGACAAAGACACCACCGGCGTCCTCCTGCTCACCGACATCGGCGAAATCGTCCAACGCTGGACCTCGCCCAAACACAAAGTCTCCAAGATCTATGACGTGACCGTGGAAGGCGTGTTAAAACCAGAACTCGTGAACCTCTTCGCCGCCGGAACCCTGCAACTGGAAGACGAAGACAAACCCTGCCTCCCCGCGAAACTCGAAATCCTCACCGCGAACACCGCCCGCCTCGAACTCATCGAAGGCAAATACCATCAAGTGAAGCGCATGTTCGCCAGCCAAGGCAACCCCGTCACCAAACTCCACCGCAGCCGCTTCGGCGACTACACCGTGGATGATCTACCCGAAGGCCAATGGCGCACGATCAGTCTGCCGCAATAGGTAGGGCCCGCAGTCCTCTGCGGGCCGCCGTCGAAGCATCTGCATTTCCAGGCCGCAGCAGCACAGAATCACGCTTAGCGCATCCATCTTCCTCGCTCCAAAGTTGACGCTTCAGCCTCCTCCACTTCTCCATTGCAGAATTCCCCGTCCACCCCACAATCCGCCCCGTTGTGTCGATGACGGATGCCAACCCTGCCGCCCCTTCCGCGGAGATCACCCGCCTTACGTTCCGTAGCGAACGTTGGCGGGCGTTCAGTTCTGGCGTCCTCGAAACCGCCGCCACCACCTTCCTCCTGCTCATCGCCGTCAAGGAACTGCATGCCGGCGCGACCGCCAAAGCGCTTATCGCTGCTGGTGGCAGCGTCGGCCTCCTGTTGGGGCCTTTGACCGTGTCCATTGTGCAGGCGCGAGGCTGGAAACCATCGGATGCCGCTGCGCGCATGGCCATGATGGGTGCTGCTGCGTTCGTCATCATGGCCCTGCTGCCGTTTCTGCCTGTGTATGTCCTCGGCAGCATCGTGGCCCTCACCGCGTCCACCGCCGTGATCCCGCTCATCACCCAGGTCTATCAGGAGAATTATCCGGACAAGGAACGCGGGCGGATGCTCTCCAAGTCCTTCGTCATCCGCATCGCCACCGCCGCCATCTTCAATGAAGTCGCCGGCCGTGCCTTGACGGATCATCTCGAAAAGTATCAATGGCTCCTGCTCGTCTTCGCCGCCGCCTATGTAGTGGCCGCCTATTGGCTCGCGAAGATCCCTTCCACCCCCTTGCACGTCAGCGGCGGCACGCATCCCTTCAAATCTCTGCGCTATGTGAAGGAAGACCCGCTCTTCCGGCAGACACTCGTCGCCTGGATGCTCATGGGCTTCGCCAATCTGATGATGATCCCCCTGCGTGTGGAATACCTGGCGAATCCGAAATACGGCTACGCCCTGACCGCCGGTGAGATCGCCATGCTCGTCGGCGTGGTGCCGAATCTCGCACGCCTGGTCCTCAGCCCCTTCTGGGGCTGGGCGTTCGATCACATGAATTTCTTCATGCTGCGCGTGGTGCTGAATCTCGGCTTCGCCCTCGGCATCCTCTCCTTCTTCACCGGTGAGACGATGACCGGCATGCTCATCGGGGCCATCATCTTCGGCGCGTCCAATGCTGGCGGTGACGTAGCCTGGAGCTTATGGGTCACGAAGTTCACCGCGCCCGAGCGCGTGGCCGATTACATGTCCGTGCATACCTTCTTCACCGGCGTGCGCGGTCTGTTCGCTCCGCTGGCGGCGTTCCATCTGGCGGCGCATTTCGAACTGGCCACACTCGGCTGGCTCGCTGCGACTTTGATCGGCCTCTCCTGTCTGGTGCTCATCCCGGAAATTCCTTGGGGCAAGAAGGCGAAGAAGTCCGCAGCTCCCTTGACGGAAGAAGTCCAAGACTGACGGAGCGCCGGTCTCCGACCCGGCGCGAGTTCCTTGGTTCTCAAATTAAGTACACGGCAAACCCATGCTTTGAAAACCACGGGAAATAACCAAACCAAATCCTTTGCCACTACCACGCCGATTCGGAGACCGGCACTCCGCCAACCTTACGCCGCCCAGAGCCGTTGATCCGCCGTCTGCATCGGCGTGACCCGCTCCCGCGAAGCGGCATAACGCAGCGCCATCTGGTGGCTGCGCTCGATGGAATTTTCCAACGCCGCGCGAAACCCCTCGTGCGCCTGCAATTCGCGCCACACCTCTGGCCCTACCACCCCGGCCAGCCATTGCTTTTGTGTTTCTGTTGGTTTCATACCGTCTGCACTCGTTGTTGCTGGAGATTCGACGGCACCGCTTTCCGGTTTATTGAATCCTTTTCAAAATATTTCAAAAAAATCAGGCCGGTCAGTTACTGTGACCCGACCGGCCTGCACTTCACTCTTAACCAGCCACTTAGCTCACCTGGATCTTCCGTGGCTTAACTTTCTCTGCCTTCGGCAGTTCCAGTGTCAGCAACCCTTGGTCGATGCGGGCGACGATGCGTCCCGTGTCGATCACCGGGTCCAGCGCGAACACGCGTCGATAATCGCGGTTCGTGTTTTCTCGATAAAGCGGCTCGCCGGGCACTTCCTCCGCCTTGCGATGACCCACGATGGTCAATTCGTTATCCTCCAGGAGGACTTCGATGCCATCTTTCGTCACGCCCGGCATCTCCGCATGCAGAATATAGCCATCCTTCACCTCATGGATGTTCACTCGCGGGATCAGATAGCTTTTTTGCTCGGGGCGGGCGCTTTCCACGGTGCCGTTTTCGGGTTTGGTCACAACATTTGTCATAGTCTTGGTATTTAAGGGGTTGTGTCCGGGGCAGATGGACCGCCCCGAACGGATTGGTTTACTCGTTAATTGCCCTTCACTTCGATCTGGCGCGGTTTGGCTTCCTCCGTCTTCGGCAGGGTCACCGTCAGCACGCCGTCTTCATAGTTGGCTTTGATCTTGTCGGCGTTCACCTGCTTGGGCAGGGACACTGTGCGATGGAAGCGGCCATAGAAGCGCTCCAGCCGATGCGTCGTGGCCTCGTCTTCTTTCTGCTCAAACTTCCGTTCGCCCGCGATGTGCAGCGCGCCTTCTTCCAGCCAGACTTCGATCTCTTCTTTCTTCAGGCCGGGCAATTCCACCCGGGCCACCAGGTTGTCCTTGTTCTCGAACAGGTCGAGGTTAGGGGACCAGCCGTTGAAGAAATCCGCCTGCCGCTCCAGCAAACCAAAAGGCTCCTCGAAGAGGCGGCTGATCTCATTGCGCAACTGGGAAAACTGGGGAGTATCGTTCCAGTTCCACAGGTTCGGACGTTGGATTCTCATCAGTTTCATAGTGTTTTACCTTTCTGTTAAATTGTTTTGTCGTTTTATCGACGAATCACTACATAGCGTAAGGAATGCCAACCAATTAATAACTCTCCCAATCAATTGATAATGAATAGGTTAAGAATAATTAAGCACACTGGCTAGATACGTAAAGTGAGACATTTTGACCCACTTTCTGTGTCATTTTTCAATTCGATAAGTGTGTCAAAATGTCTCACTCTCACAATCCCGCTTGGGCTCCGCACGTATCTTGGCTAGATTCGGCTAATATCCGTGCGACGAAGGCATTCCATATCCATCTTGGTGGTTTTGTGTTTACTGATCTGCGGTGGGGTTTCAGCCGAACCAGCCGTCAATTTCCAGACCAAGTACTACCATATAAGCGGACAGTCCGCCCGGGAACTGCGCCACTCGATGAATGAAAAACGCCCCTCCGGACAGCTCCACGACGCTTTCACCGCTTGGAACATCTCTTGGACCTACTCCTGGCAGCAGGTGGATGGCGGGGTGATCATCCAAAACCCGAAGCTTTCCGTGACCATTGTCACCACTTTACCCAATTGGTCTGCGCCCAAAGACGCCGACCCCTTGCTGCTTGAGCGCTGGCGCACCTACCTGCGCGCCCTGCAACACCATGAAAACGGACATGCGACCATCGGCACCCAAACCGCCCGGGAGATCGAGAAACAGCTAGGCACGCTACCCCGCCAACCCAATGCCGAAACACTTAAGCAGGCCGTCGAAACGGCCGGCCAGCGGATCATCGCTGCCGCCCGGGAAAGGGAAAAACAGTTCGACCTCCAGACCCAGCACGGCATGAAACTGGGTGCCCGCTTCCCTTGAAAAATTGAAACTATAACAACCGTATTTCACCAACCGGGTCACCCTCACTCAAATCCGGTTTGCTTGCATAGAAACACATGCGCCCACTCTACTTCATTCTGACGCTTTGCGCGCTCATGTCGATTGCCTCGTCTGGAAACGCCGCCGAATCAAAACCCGTCTGGGAACTGGCCCAACCGGTCAAGACAATCCCCGGCGCACCGAAGTACAGCGACGTCACCGCCCGCAGTCTCGTACGCCGTCCGATGAATGCCAAAGATACCAACGATACTTTCCGCATGGCGGAAGAGTTTCATCTCACGCGCCTGGACTGGTGTTATGGCGTGGACCGTGCCTATGCCCAACGCGCCAAAGAACTGAAGTTAAGTATCGGCTGCGCCCTTAGCTCCAACCTGCCGGATGCCAAAGGCAAACGGGACACGGGTCGCGTGACGGATAAGGAAGGCAAGCTGCGCACCTATTCATGGATGGCCGATGGCGTCTGGGCCGGTTGCCCCACCGCGCCTGAATTCCGCGCTGCCTGGCTCTATCACGCCACCAATGCAGTCATCGCCGGTGCCAATTTCATCCAACAGGATGATCCGCACATGAGCACACGCACCACGTCCCTGTGCTATTGCCAATATTGCACCGCAGCCTTCGCCAAGTATCAGGCTCAACTCGGCCCCAACGCGATTTATGAAAAATTCCAGCAAGACGCCGTGCTCACGTTCCATCACGAGATGCATCAGCAACTCGATAAATTCGCCGGACGTCACATCCCTTTTTCTCACAACAGCATCATCGGCTTCACCGGCAAGCTGGACTGGACCGCACCCGCCTTCGATTTCGTGAATGCCGAGATCGAAGGCAAGCACGTGCATCCGGTGGAACTTGCCAAGATCGCTGCCGTGCGTCGCAGTTCCGGCGTGCCCATGGTATTTCAGTATCGCGAAACCTCCGTTGCCGCCAATCGCCGCGCCCTCGCCGCCATCTACGCCAACGGCATGACCATGATGCTGCCTTGGGATGTTTACATGCCGGATAACGCACCGCGCTATTTCATCGCCAAGGAAGATATCGCCGACCTCTCCGGCTTCATACGCGCCAATGCGAATTATCTCGATGGCTACGAACACGCTGCTGCTGCTGGACCGGGCCTTGCCCCGAGTAACGTCCTGAAAATCGAGAGCGGCAGCACCAATACCTTCGCCTATCTCCGCGCCCAACCGGGCAAAGCGAATGCACCAATAGTGATCCACCTCGTCGAATGGGCCGAAACCGGAAAACCCTGCAAACTCCTCCTGCACAAAAGCGCGCTCGGTGGCGATCGCAAAATCACCGCCCACATCCGCCTTCCACTTCCCTACGATGCCGGTGCGCACACAAAAGCCCAAACCACCGGCATCTTCATCACCTTGATCCAAGCAACCAACCTTCCCATCACCGCAAACGGCGACTGGCTCAACATCGAATTGCCCGCTGTGAACCCTTGGGGAATCTTAGTCCTGCAGCCAGAGTAGAAAGGGGTTAAAACGGTTAAATCGTGAAACGTTGAAACGATTCACGATTTAACGCCTTTTAACGTTTTAACTATTCGCGCGAAAACCGATCCTCCGTCCAAGGATCTGCCGTATTCGAATACCCGCGTACTTCCCAGAAGCCCAGAATATCGCGATCAATGAATGTGATCTCCCGCACCCACTTCGCGCCTTTCCACGCATAACGCTTCGGCACGATCACCCGCGCCGGTCCGCCATGCTCCACCGCCAGCGGCTTGCCATTCCACGAATGCGCGATGAGCACATCGTCATCCATGCAAGCCTCAATCGGATTGTTCGTGGAGTAACCGTCGTAACTCTTGAAGAACACATGCGTGGCCTCCTTCGTCGGCTTCACCAGATCGGCCAGCGTGAAGAACGCGACGCCTTCCCACTGCATGTCATACTGGCTCCAGGTGGTCACGCAATGCATGTCACTGACATCCTTGAACTGCGGCAGCGCGAGGAAATCCGTCCACTTCAGCCGCACCGGATTCTCCACTTTCCCATGGATATACAGCTCCCATTCCTCGGGCCCCACCTTGGGTTTGATGCCCAGATCGAGCGTCGGAAAATTATGCACCTGCCGCTGGCCGGGAGGCAGGCGGTCGCTGGACCGCACCACCGGCTTCTCCTGACCGGACATCTTGCGTGCCCACCGTTCTTTCCGGGCGATGTAATCGTCTTTCATGGTTCGCTTAAAAGTTAGAAGCGTTATATCGCGAATCGTTTCAACGTTTTAACCATTTAACGTTTTAACGATTCAACATCAGATTTTCACAGCGTAGCAACTCTTCCTTCGTAAACGCGTTCTTCTCTGCCGCGCTGGCGAACTCATCCAAATCTTCCCGCGTCGCTATGTTCGGTAGACAGCTTGCCACCGTCGGTTCAGCCAAGTGCCAAAGCAAGGCGGCTTGGGCCAACTTCCGGCCAGTATCCTTGCCCGTCAAAAAACGAAATTGCTCGGCGCGGTCCAATCCATTGCGCAACCAGTCCGGGCCGAATTGAAGCCGGGCATCATCCGGTTTGAAAACGGTGTCCACCGTCAGCTTGCCCTCCAGCAGACCCGAGGCATGTGGCCCTCTCACGATGAATGACACGGGATGTTTCGCCTTCTCCGTCATGAGACCGTGACTGAACCGCACCGTCTTCCCCACTTCCTCACGATACGCCTCAGCCGTGATCGCCAATCCATTGGCTGGCTCCAACAAATGATGCAAATGCTCGACAACCGCAGGCTCATTACGATGCACCGCCATCTTTGCCTCCTCCAACCAACCGCCACCCGGCCCCAAAGCCATACCATGATGACGAATCTTCCCCGCCTGTTTCAGCGCCAGCAACGTCTCGTGCAGGTCCTGATTCTCGATAGCCTCCAGCGTCACGTCGTGTAACTGCAACAGATCGATGCGTTCGCACTTGAGCCGTTGCAGCGCCTTGTCCACCGCGAAGCGGATATATTCCGGCGTGAACTGCACGGAAGGTTTGCCGCTGGAATGCAATCGCGCATGCGCATGGTAGAAATCATACCCCACCTTCACCGCGATGGTGATCTCCTCGCGCTGTGAACGAAACGCCTTGGCAAGCAATTCTTCCCCCGCCCCTTCGGCATCCACGTCCGTCGTCACGAAGAAGTTCACGCCCTGATCCAAGGCGCGATGCAGCAAAGCCGCGGCCTCGAACTCGGTGAAACGGCCCCAGCGGCCCGTGACCAAGGTCCACAGCCCAAAGCCGATCTCCGACACCCGGATATCCGTCCCCGCCAACGTGCGATACTTCATGCAACACCCCCATGATAGGATACTGCGCTTGAAACGCAATCCGATGGAGCGCGACTCTCCGAGTCGCAGCAACTCCCATAAGCAAAGTAAGCATTAAATTCTACTTGGTGATTTAAAAAATTTCCCCTCATTCGTTTGCCCCCATTCGGTTGACTTCTTTCCCCCTCCGCTCCGCGCTTGCCGTTCGCCCGGCTTCACTTACCTTGGACCCCATGATCAGACCGGCCGATTTGTTTGACCTGAGCCAGACGGAACACGCCGCCCTTTTCGAGGGCTGCGAGAACGCTTGGGACGCCCTCAAGAAGCTGAAAGCGTATATCGATAAGACCGTGAAACCCGGCCTCAAGAACCGTTGCGAAGGCGACGCGTTCATCGGCGACATGGTGTTCATCGGTGAAGGCACCGTGGTGGAAGACGGTGTGATGATCAAAGGCCCCGCCATCATCGGCAAGAACTGCGAGATCCGGCACAATGCCTACATCCGCGAACACGTCCTCATCGGCGATGGCTGCGTGATCGGAAATTCATGCGAGGTGAAGCACTCGCTCGTCTTCAACAACTGCCAGGTGCCACACTTCAATTACGTGGGCGACTCCATCCTCGGCTACAAGGCGCACATGGGTGCCGGCAGCATCCTCTCCAACGTGAAATCCCTGCCGGGCAATGTCACCATAAAGATCGAAGGCAAGAAAGTGGATTCGGGCCTGCGCAAGTTCGGCGCGCTCTTGGGCGATCACGCCGAGATCGGCTGCAATTCCGTGCTGAACCCCGGCAGCATCATCGGCCGCAACTCCATCATCTATCCCACCACCAGTTGGCGCGGCGTCCTCCCCGCCAATTCCATCGCCAAGACCAAGGCAACGCAGGAAGTGGTCGTGCGCAAGAAGTAACGCCGTGATTAGCATCATCGAACAGCAACCGGCGGATACCGGCAGCGACCTCGTCGCTCAGGTGGAGGCCATTTTTTCGCCCAACGGCATTCTATCGCGCGCGAGCAATTTTGAGTATCGCCCGCAGCAACAGCAGATGGCGATGGCGGTGGCGCGTGCCCTGGAGAATGGTGATCACCTCGCGGTGGAAGCTGGAACAGGCGTCGGCAAAAGCCTGGCGTACTTGGTGCCGTCCATCCTGTTCGCCGTGGCGCGGAGCAAGAAGGCGGTAATCTCCACGTACACCATCAATCTGCAAGAGCAACTCATCGAAAAAGACCTGCCGATGCTGGAGCAGGTGTTGCCGGTGAAGTTCAGCTACACGATGCTGAAAGGACGGCAAAACTATCTCTGCACTCGACGCCTGCGCAAAGCGATGCAACAGGCGGACAGCCTCTTCACCTCGCCCGAGGTGCAAGAGCTGACTCGCATCTACGAATGGTCCAAGACCACGAAGAACGGCAGCCTCTCCGACTTTGAAGACGAGCCCGATCCGAAAGTGTGGGAGCATGTCTGCTCCGAACGCGGCCTCTGTTCGCCCAAGCTTTGCGGTCACGCCTCAGATTTCGGCAAAGATGGCGGAGCCTGCTTCTTCCAGCGCGCCCGTCAGCGCATCCTTGCTGCCGATGTGCTGGTGTTGAATCACACGCTCTTTTTCATGCATCTGGGGGGAGTGGATGAAGAGATGGAGGGCGGCGTGATCTTCAAGAACGACTTCGTGATCTTCGACGAAGCCCACCAGATGGAAAGCGTCGCGGCCCGGCATGTCGGCGTGAGCGTCTCCAGCGGCCAAATCCGTTACGCGCTGCAAAAACTCTGGAATCCCCGCACGGAGAAAGGCCTGCTCGCGGTCCTGCGCAAAGGCGGCGCGGTGAAGCTGGTGGCGGATGTGCTTTCGGAGAGCGACAAGTTTTTCAATGCCCTGGAAGCCAGTTGCGAGGAGCTTGCCCTGAATCAGGTGCCCAATGAGCGCGGTGGCAGTGGGGCCAGCAAGCGGGCTTGGTCGGAACTGCGCATCCGGCGTCCGGACCTGGTGGAAGACACCATGAGCCTGCCCATCCAGCGCGTGCGCGAATCACTCAGTGAACTCATCAAGCTCAGTGATGACAAGGACACCGGGCAGGAGTTGATGGAATGCAGCCGCCGTTTGTCCGAGGTGAAAGCGGCCATCGCGACCTTCATCGGGCAGATGGAGGAGCACTACGTCTATTGGGTGGAGCGCGGCGGCAAGACGCAGCGAAATCTTTCCCTGCATGCGGCTCCCGTGAACGTGGCTGAGTTCCTGCGGCAACGCCTGTTCGCGTCGGATACTTCCGTCATCATGACCAGCGCCACACTGGCCGTGAAAGAGCAACCGCAGCCAGCACCCCCACCGACACCAGAAGATGCGCCCAAGAAACGGGAACCGGTGAAGAAGACCAGCCCGCGCGACAATGGCCTGAACTACTTCGCCGGCCGTGTGGGCGCAGAATCCGCCACGCTCTTGCAAGTCGGTTCCCCCTTCAATTACGCCGAGCAGATGCGCGTGTATGTGGCTGGCAAGATGCCCGATCCGCGCGAAGCCGGTTATCGCGACGAATTGGTGAAGTGGATCAAACACTTCATCAAAGAGACGCACGGCAAGGCGTTCGTGCTCTTCACCAGCTACAAGCTGATGATGGAAGTGAGCGAGCAGATGCAGCCGTTCTTCGACCGGCTCGGCCTCGAATGTTTCGTGCAAGGCACCGGCACGCCTCGTTCCACGATGTTGGAGAAGTTCAAAGATGACGTGGATTCCGTGCTCTTCGGCACCGACAGTTTCTGGCAAGGTGTGGATGTGCCGGGTGAAGCGCTCTCCAACGTCATCATCACCCGCCTGCCCTTCGCCGTGCCGGATCATCCTTTGATTGAGGCGCGCATCGAGGATATCGAAGCCAGCGGCGGCAATGCGTTCAGCGATTTCTCGTTGCCTGAGGCCATTCTGAAATTCCGCCAAGGCGTAGGCCGCCTCATCCGCACGAAGTCAGACAAAGGCATCGTGGTGGTTCTCGACAATCGCGTGCTGACCAAGCGCTACGGTCAGGCATTTCTGGATGCGATCCCCAAGTGCCCCGTGGAAATTGTGTGAACCATCGCCGTCCGCCCCATCCGGCTGTTTCGACAAACTGAAACGCCAGCAAGAAGGTCCCCCTCCACGCCGACGTTTTTCAGCATCATCCGCCTGTCATCGCTGTGATTTTAATCGCCATGGTCTTGGCGCTTAATCATCCGCACGGATGGTCCATTGACCTTTGGGATCGCCGTCACTGCCCGTCCTGCCCCAAGTCGCATTACCAGCCCGCAACTCGGCGTGCCCGTCCACATACAGGTAGTTGAACGCCGCACCGGCATCCGCCCCCCCATGGTAGCTCTTGGTATCATATTGATTGTTGCGCTGCTCCGCAGTGCTCTTGGTGACAGAGTAGCCGGTCGTCCCGCCGACATGCGTGCCGCTGGGCCGTTCGACAAGCGCGATCGTTTCCGAAGGTTGACTGATGCGGCCCTCCATCATGACGTAATCCGTGGTGGCCACATTCCAGGCGAATGAAGAATCCTTGATGACGCCGATGCCCGCGATCTTTGTGACATCATACGGCACCGTCAAAGCCGTGTTCCAGGCAGGCGCACCCACCTGGGGCATCGAGTAGGTCCGCTTCCGCGGGTCTTCACCCAATGATTGCCCGCGATCTGACGGACAGCGGATCACCTTGATCACCTTGTTGGTCGGAATGGCGCCGCCATAGACTTCTGCCTGCGTCAGGTCACCGCCCATATAACCATACATATATTTATCGAAGCTGATGGTCTGGCCCGGACCGCGATAAAAGGCGAACGGAATCTCCCCCTTGTTATCATCCGTATACATGCGCAAGGCCGCGCCCCATTGCTTGAGATTATTGGTGCAGGAAATGCTGTTCGCCTTGACCCGGGCGCGGGCCAGCGCGGGCAGCAGCATGCCGGCCAGGATCGCGATGATGGCGATCACGACAAGCAGTTCGATCAGTGTGAAGCCGCGCGCCTGAATGGCGGGCAGCGGACGGGCAGTAAACAGTTTCATAGGCTATTGAGTGAGTGGGTGGTTACGGTGTTTAGATTGGAAAAGCATCATTCGGGACGTTTGTTGATCAGTTTGAAACGCAGCCCCACGGAGTCATAAAAATACTCCTTGCCCGCCGGGGCGGCCGGCATCGACTCGACAAATTTCTCTGCCACGAGTTCATCTGTGGTGTAAGGGGCGCGCTGGTACTGGGCGTAGAACTTGCGCAGCCCTTCATTCAATTTGGCCATGGCCTGGTCATTGGCGCCCTGGTCCGGCTGGTTGAAGGGAGTGACCGCACTGCCGACAGCAGCCACGGGTTGAACGCCTGCCGCTGGTGGCGGGAGAACTGGCGGCGGCAGTGTGCCCGACGGCTCCGGCAACACTGCATTCGCCGGGGTGGCGGCAGCTGCGGACGGCAACAGATCCTGGTCCGCAGACTCCGAACTGCAGCCCGCCAGTGAAAGGACTGCTGCCGCCAAAAACAGGATTCCGCTGGCCCGCCAGGCGACGCGGCACGTGATGGTTGTCTTGTGGTTCTTCATGATTACCATTCACGCTTAACAGAATTCGCCCAGCAGAAAACCTACACGAATGAGTAGGCTGCGGTGGTGGCTCAGGAGAAAGAACCTGCCCTTGGCGGTCCCGCCGAAAGCACCCGATCAGATCCTA
Organism: uncultured Verrucomicrobiota bacterium; assembly: GCA_964589735.1. Classification (GTDB taxonomy): domain Bacteria; phylum Verrucomicrobiota; class Verrucomicrobiia; order Limisphaerales; family JAEYXS01; genus JAEYXS01. The sequence continues at coordinate 12,898 of CAZPUL010000050.1, forward strand.
ACCCCCTGAAAACCAACCGGTTTGATTTGCCCCGCCAAAGCTCCAAGGGTGATAAAAAGGCTGCTAAAGAATGGAAAAGCACCCACTAGTCCATTTGGGTGAGTGAACAGAAATCAGCGCAGATACTTCACCACCGCCTCCGTGCGGGAACGCACGTGCAGCTTGGCGTAGATGTTCTTCAGATGGAAGCGGACCGTGTCCACGCTGACCGCCAATTGGTCGGCGATCTCCTTGGTGATAAATCCGCGCGCCAGCAGGCTCAAAATCTCTTCTTCGCGAGCAGTCAGATGCTCGGTCTCGCTGGCGGCAGCAGTCTCTTTTTTCCGGAATGACTGGACCACCTTGCGAGCGATCTCACCGGTCATCGGCGCCCCGCCTTGCTGCACGTCCACGATGGCTTGGAGAATCTCTTCCGGGGTGCTGCGTTTGAGCAGATAGCCGCTGGCACCAGCCTCCAAGGCCTTGAAGACCTGCTCATTGTCCCCATAGACAGTGAACACCAGGATCTGCAACTCGGGCAGCACGCGCTTCAAACGGATGGTGCATTCGATGCCGGAGAAGTCCGGCAATTGCAGATCCATGATGACCACCTGGGGCTTGTGCTGCGGGATCAACTGCATGGCCGTCTCGCCATTGGGACAGGTGCAGACACATTGCAGATGCGGCGCACGCGCCACGATGCGCTGGAGCATTGCGAGGATCTCCTCGTTGTCTTCCACGATGGCGAGGCGCGTGGTCATCTTGATTCTGGTCTGGCTTTGGCGGCAGCGAGCTGCGCCAAAGGAATTCGGATACATACCAGCGTACCGCCACCCGGCTCGCTCGTCATCTGGAAATCACCGCCGATCTCCTGGACCCGCGTTTGCATATTGCGCAGGCCATTCCGCCGCTTATCACCCGCCTGACCGGGCGAAAAGCCGCCGCCGTTGTCAGCCAGTTTGAGTTCAAAAACGCCCTCAGTCACCGAGAGCGACAGTGTCACTTCCGTGGCTGCGGCGTGCTTCAGCACATTGTTCATCGCCTCTTTGGCGGTGAGAAAGAGGTGATGGCGCACTTCCGGGGATAACGGATAATCCGGGATGTTCTCCACCACATTCAGGCGCGGGCGGATGGCGGTCCGCTGAAAACACTCGAGGAAGAACTGGCTCAAGTAAGCGACCAGTTCCGTCAACGAATCATTGCGCGGATTGACCGTCCAGACCACGGCATCCAAGTCACGTGCGAGTGAGCGCACACGCGAGGATATCTGGCCAGACTGCTGTCTGACTGGCTCAGGCAGGTCCGCCTGCCCCTTAAGCTCTTCCAACACCAATCCCAGTTGAGCGATGCTCGCCCCCACGTCGTCGTGAAGGTCGCGGGCAATGCGTTCCCGCTCGCGCTCCAGCGCCTGCTGTTGCGCAAGGCGTGCTTCCATGAGCCGCAGGCGCCGGTGCGACCAATAGCGGGCGCTGATGACCACCAACGCCCCGAGGAAAGCCATCAGGAAAAAATTAAACCACAAGGTCTGCCACCAGGCCGGCAGGACGGTGAAGCCGATAACGGCACCCTTGGCGTTCCAGATACCGTCGTTGTTGCAGGCGGACATAAGTAGCCGGTAATTGCCCGGCTCCAGGCCGGCGTATATGGCGTTCCGTTTCGGCCCCGATTCGATCCAATCGGAATCCACCCCTTCCAACTGGTGCCGGATACGCACTTTTTCCGGGGCGGCATAACTGAGACCGGCAAAACGGAACTCCAGTTTCTTCCGGCCCGGTGGGACCCGTATCGGCTCCATCAAGGTCACTGGCCGGTCTTGGACCAGGACTTCCGTGATATCCACGCGGGGCGGGTATTGGTTGTATCGCAAGATGTCCGGATTCACCGCCACCACCCCCTGTTGCGTGGTGAACCACAAACGCCCGTCGGCCGACTTGCAAGACAGCGGCTGAAAATTATCCAGACAATAGCCGCCTTCCAGACCTTCCGACTGGCCGAACATCACTGCATGGACCTGATCGGTCTTCCCCTCGGCACAATTCAAAAGATCTCGCTTGGAGACGTGGAAAATGCCGCGCGTGGAACCGCACCACAACCGCCCTCGATCGTCTTCCAGAAGCTGGACGATCTCATTGCTCGGCAAGCCGTTCACTTGGGAGATCTGGGCAAACTTCCCTTCACGATACACCAGCAAGCCGGCCCGGATGCTGGCGATCCAGACGGTGCCTTGGGCATCCGCATAGATGGTCCGACAGGAATTCTGCGGCAAGCCATCCTGTTCCGTAAACGGGTTGAATCTTCCATCCTTCTGCCGGTAGATGCTGCCTTCCTCGGTGCCCACCCAGATGGCGCCCTCTAAGTCTTCCGCGATGGACCGGACGCGTTGCCCTAAGTAGCCCTCCTTCTGCGTCTGGGGTTGGAACTGCTCCCCAACGAAGAACCCCAGCAAGCCGTGGTCACCACCGGCCCAGATGCGTCCTTGGCGATCCTTGAACAGGGCGCGCACGCGGAAAGCGGGATCCAACACGCGGGTGAGGGCGGCCGTTGTCCGCTGATACCGCCACAATCCATGTGCGCCGACCCAGATGGCATCTTGGTCGTCGGCACAGACGATATTGACGTTGGAGCGCAGATCAGCGAGCGGCAGCACCATGTCCACCAGCCCGTCTTTGATGCGCGCCATGCCCCCGCTACGATTGCTCACCCAGACATTGCCCTCGCGATCTTGCGTGATGGTATCACTCAACTCTTCCGGCAGGCCCGCTTTGGAATTATAAAGCTGAAACGACTTTGGGCGCAGACGGTTGATGCCACCGCCATCGGTGGTGACCCAGAGGTTTCGCTCATGGTCTTCCATGACGCAATTGATCTTCTTATGCGAGGTGGGAACGCTGACGAACCCACCCTCAGTGAAATAAAACAGACCTTCCGCCGCCGTGCCCAGCCACAGCACCCCTTGATGATCCTCGTAGATCTCGCGGACGGCGGCGGAACGGCGACCGGCAAACTCGCTGATCACGGTGACCTGCCCATCCTCATACTTCTGAAGCTTGTCCCCGCTGCTCAGCCAGAGCCCGCCTGAACGGCTCGGCGCCACCACCATGGAAAAACCGGTGACCTCGGGGTGCGGCTCGAGCCGGCCATTCCGGTAACAACCGAAGAAACTGCTCGCCGCCACCCACACCTGGTCCTCCCGGTCCGTCGCGAAATAGACTTTGGTGTTGCCCCGGTTCACGCCGTCATCCCGTCCAAAGAACTGAACTTTGCCATTCTGCCAGCGGGCCACCCCTTCATCGACCAGGCCGACCCAGACGGCACCGCCTGGCTCCACAAACAACTCATCGAGCTGCTTGCCCACGAAATGTTCACTCATCGGATGCCGGCTAAAGACACCACCACGACATCGCACCACCCCACCCACCGCCGGCAGCATCAGCAAGGTATGTTCATCCTCCAACACCAGGGCGCGGATATTGCGGGCGCGGGCACCGCTGATCAACGGATCGGAATACCGCTTGAAGTTCAATCCATCGAACCGGACCAAACCCTCCACAGTGGAAAGCCAGAGGTAGCCTTTGCCGTCCTGCACCATCTGCGTGACAAGGCTGGATGGCAGCCCCTCCTCCACCTGCCATGAGCGGAAAAAATAATCCGGCGGCTGGTTGCCATACGCTCTCAGCCCGCCCAGCACGATCAACAGCCACAGGAAAGCAGCACTCAAGAGACCGTGCCAGCAATCTGCTTTAGGGTCCAAGGGCAGGCCTGCGAAATCTATGTCCAGGTGCTTGCGTTGCAATCTTTGAATCAACCAGACATGGCGGGATGCCTCAGTTGTCCGGTTGTCAGAAGAAATCTAAACACGGGTAGCAATGCCAACAAGGGGTAGCGCACACCCATGCATATCACAGACACACACGTAAAAACGTAAAGTAAAACAGAGAATTTGAGCACCGCGGCGGGGTAATGCCGGATCGGACTAACCCGCCTGCTTCTCAAAACTCTCGGCCAGCGCGATCGCTTTGATCATCGCCTTGGACTTGTTCACGGTCTCCTGATACTCGCCTTCGGGCGTGGAGTCGTGGACCCAGCCGCCACCGGCTTGCACATGGGCCTGGCCATCTTTAATCAAAGCCGTGCGGATGGTAATGCAGCAGTCGAGATTGCCATTGAAGGAGAAGTAACCCACGCAACCGCCGTAAGGTCCGCGTTGCGTGCCTTCCAGCTCCGAGATGATCTGCATGGCGCGGATCTTCGGCGCACCAGAAAGCGTGCCCGCCGGGAACGTGGCGCGCATGAGGTCGTAAGGCGTCTTGTCTTTCGAGAGATGGCCTTCCACCTCGGACACGATGTGCATCACGTGGCTGTAACGCTCGATGATCATCAGGTCCTTCACCTGTACGGAGCCGTAATCGCACACGCGGCCCAGGTCATTGCGCGCGAGGTCCACGAGCATGACATGTTCGGCCCGTTCCTTGGGATCGGCGAGCAAGTCTTTCTCATTAGCCACATCTTCCTCCACCGTCTTGCCACGGGCACGTGTGCCGGCGATCGGACGAATCTCGATCTTGCTGTTCTCGCAACGGACATGGATTTCCGGGGAGGCACCAACGAGTGCGAAGCCATCCAGTTCCAGCAAGAACATGTAGGGCGAAGGATTGATCGTGCGGGCCGCGCGATAGATGGAAAGCGGGCTGGCGGTGACTGGCGCCGAGAAGCGTTGGGAGCCGACTACTTGGATGATGTCGCCACTGGTGATGTATTCCTTGGACTTGAGCACGTTCGCAATGAACTGCTCCTTGGTCACGTTGGAAACGAAAGGCAGATCCTTCGTGTCCGAATTCAGCGTGACCGGCGTGTTGTGCACCGGCTCCGAGAGCAGCGCGAGGATGCGGTCGATCTCTTCCACCGCGTTCTCATACGCTTCATCCACCTTCGCGGGGTCTTCGATGAAGGCGTTGACGAGGATGGTGATGGTCTGGGCGACGCGGTCGAAGATCAGCAACTCGTCCGCGATGAGGAAATACATCGTGGGCGTGCCCAAGTCATCCTTCGCGGGACGTGGCACGACGGGCTCCACATCATGAATGAACTCATACCCGAGGAAACCCACGGCACCACCGGTGAAGATGGGCAGCCCCGGCAATTGCACCACCTTGTATCGGGCCAGGACGCGTTCGATGACTTCCAGTCCATCGCGCACGCACTGGTCGCACTCGGTGTTCTCCCGGCCTTTGCCAGGGATGGCGAACTTCTCGATGACCTTCCCGTTCTCAATGACTTCGATGCGGTTGCCGGTCTGCTTGATGATGGCGCGCGGATTGCAGCCGACGAAGGAGTAGCGGCCCAGATGCTCGCCGCCTTCCACAGACTCGAGCAGGAAGGATTCGCCATCGCCACGGATCTTTTGATAGGCGGAGAGCGGCGTCTCAAAGTCCGCGAGGATGCGGCGCGTGACCGGGATCAGGTTTCCCTGCTTGGCCAGTTCCAAAAACTCAGTCTGCTTGGGCGAATACATAACTGTTCTTAGTCACTAACTGCACCGTCTTTTTAAATCTGTGCTGATGCATTATTAGCATCAGTTCCGTTTTCACAGTGCTGCGGGACACAGTCCCGCGCTCCACTGATTACTTCTTGCCGTAAATTTGTTCGGGGGTTTCGAGTTGTTTCTCGGTGACCTCGAACTCGGCTTCCTTCACGGAACGGAAGAAGCAAGATTGGTAGCCTTCGTGGCACGCGGCACCGATCTGCTCCACCTGGATCAGCAGCGTGTCGCCATCGCAATCAAACGCGACATCTTTCACCGCCTGCGTGTGGCCGCTGGATTCGCCTTTCATCCAGAACTTCTGGCGGGAGCGGCTCCAAAAATGCGTCTTGCCCGTGGCGATGGTCGTCTCCAGCGAGGCGCGGTTCATCCACGCCATCATGAGCACGCGGCCCGTGGACTGTTCCTGGATGATGGCCGGGATGAGGCCATCCGAATTGAACTTCAGCTTGTCGTAAAAGCTCATGCTATTTGTCGGTCGTCGTTTTAGAGTCAGAGATACTAGCCGTCTCGGCCTTGGCTGAAAAGCTTCCGGGCAAAAAAGTAAAGGCCACTGCCGCCAAGATGCACAGGAACGCAGCGAAGTGGTTCCACTTCAGCTTCTCGCCCAGGAAAAAGAAGACGAAGCCGCTGAACACCACCAGCGTCACCACTTCTTGGATGATCTTCAGTTCCGTGGCCGAATAGCTCGAATGCCCGTAGCGGTTCGCTGGGACCATCAGGCAATACTCAAAGAACGCGATGCCCCAGCTTGCGAAAATGGCCGTCCATAGGGGTACATTCTTGTGCTTGAGGTGCCCATACCACGCGAACGTCATGAAGACGTTGGAGCAGACCAACAAGACGATGGGGAACCAGCGTGTTTGCAGGAGTTCGCTCATAAGATTTTCCACCAAGGTTTCTTGGCCGGTCCAGCCTTCAGTAAATCAATGATTTTTTGGCAGGCTGAATTCATTTCGGCGTCAAAATTCTTCGCCAGTTTCTTTTTGGCGTAATCTTCTGCCTTCTCACCGTTACTGTTCGTTTCATTCGGGGTTGCGCCATGCTTAAGCAGGTATTCAGTAACATCCGCTAATCCCCACCAAGCCGCTTCCATCAAAGGCGTGTTTCCACTATCAGACTTGGCATTCAAGTCTGCACCATGTCGCCGAAACACCTCCAACACTTCGATCAATGTTGATTCCGTCTGCCATCTGCGGCCTTTGGTATTTGGGACTGTACTCATCATTGCCCAGTGTATCGCTTTCATTCCCGACTGGGCTTTAAGTTCTGGATCCGCATTGGCCTTAAGCAACGCAGCCACTATCTGCACTTTCTTCTCGCGTGCCGCAGCCATTAGCGGCGTGTAGTTCACCTGGTTACCTGCGTTGACATCAGCTCCATTCTGAAGCAGACACTCGACTGCTTCCAGTTGTCCGTTAAAAGCAGCCGCAAACAAAGGCGTCGCTCCAATTTCATCTCGCGCCTCAACTAAACTGCCGTTGGCAAGCAAGTGCTTTAGCGCTGATACATCGCCAGCGCTGGCAGCCGCATGCAGTTCAGTTCCGCTGGTCATAACCTCACCGGAATATTTTGTTTCGCCAGATACTCTTTCACCTGGGCCACCGTAAAGGTGCCGTAGTGAAAGATGCTCGCCGCCAGCACAGCATCGGCACAGCCTGCCAGCAGCACTTCCGCCATGTGCTCCAGGCTGCCCGCGCCACCGCTGGCCACCACGGGCACGGCGACGGATTGGCTCACGCGCTTGGTAATGACGAGATCAAAACCCTTCTTCGTGCCATCGGCATCGATGCTGTTCAGGACAATCTCCCCTGCCCCGAGGCTCACGGCCTTGGAAGCCCATTCCACGGCATCCAAGCCGGTGGATTTACGACCGCCATGCGAAAACACTTCCCAGCGATCCGGCGCGACCTTCTTGGCATCGATGGACACCACGATGCATTGGCTGCCAAACTTCTCGGCCCCAGCACGGATGAGATCGGGATTCGAGAGCGCGGAGGAATTGATGCTGATCTTGTCGGCACCGGCCTTGAGCATCACGCTCATGTCTTCCACGGCGCGAATACCGCCACCGACAGTCAAAGGCATGAAGCATTGGTCGGCCACGCGTTCGATCACGCTGACCATCGAGGCACGGCCGTGCGCGCTGGCGGTGATGTCGAAGAAGACCATCTCGTCCGCGCCCTGCTCATTGTAGCGCAAGGCCAGAGCGACGGGATCGCCGACGTTCTTCAGCTCGCCCGCTTCCGCTTTGCCGAACTGCACGCCACGGGTCACCTGACCATCATGCACGTCCAGACATGGTATGACACGTTTGGCTAACACAAATTCTTTCGTTCACCGTTGCCGGGAGCCGCCCGTCGTTCGGAGCAGCTCCATCAAAAAAAATTCCCGATGACCTTTGTATCATCGGGACGGGACCTTGCCACGCTTTGCCAGGCAAAAACGAGTCTCCACGAGGGAGGTCCCGCTTATCTATGCCAATGGCTCAAGCCTGCAAACATGGTCAAAATAGAGCCCAAACAGTGCCGCCGCGCAAGCCCCCATTTTTGAGGCTGCGCGGCGGTAGCTGGGTGAAAGGATTTACTTGGCGGCCACGAACTTGCCGTCAGCGCGTTTGAAATTCTTGCCGGAGTAAAGCACCACGTTCAGGGAGTTCATCGGATCCTTGGTTTTGAACACATAGCCGAGCTTCAGGATGCCATCGAGGATTTCCTGCTTGGTGAGCGGCTTGCCGGCGGCGACCTTGGCCGCAGCTTCCTTCAGCGAGAGCTCATTGCGGACGCGGCGCTTGGGGCCACGCTTGCCAGCAGCCTTGGGGGCTTTGGCAGCTTTTTCCGTCCTGTCATCGCCTTCGACACCGAGGGCTTTTTCTATCTCAGCCAACCTGGCTGTAAGTTCTGCTTTTTCTTTCAGAAGACCGTCACGAAGAGCGATGAATTTTTTGATGCTGCTATTTTTCATAATTCAGAAGTTCCTATGCTATAACAAGAAAGAGAGATTTGCCAACTAAGTTTTTGTAAGACCAGAAAAACTAATGTCGCTTATAGATAATAATTGGCCGTCTCAAGATTGCACTAAAAATAATAATCCAGCAAACATAATGCCAAAAAATGTTTAGTCGCATCTGTCTATTATTCCATCGTAAAATCCTTCGCTGATTGAAGTAATCCCTTAGCTGGATTTGCCGGGTATCTTCTGAAGAATGCCATGGCCAGATAGCGAACCTCCTGAAATATTGCCGAGGCACCTCTGTTTTGCTTCAGCCCCCGGCTTTCCGTTCGAGAGCGGGTTGATTCTGGCACGGATGATGCGACATTAAGGATGTGGAACTGGCTTCCGGCAGGCAAGTTACAGCGAAACTCCTCGCTCGGAGCCGTGTTGAATGAATAACCGGCACCCCTTGGGTGTCCAAGATGATAGCTATGAAACGCTTAGTTTTACTGGCCCTGATGCTCGCGACGGCGATTCCGGCGCAAGCGCAACTTTTTGGCGGCCCGAACTCGGTGGGCGGGGCCATTCTTGGCGGCATCGCCGGAGGGGTGATCGGGCATAACAATGGCCGTAAGACGGCCGAAGGCATCGCCATCGGGGCAGGTGCAGGCTTGGTGCTCGGGGCCATTGCAGATCGCAATCAATCGGACCGGGCCTACTACGGTTACTCCTCGGGTCCATCCTATTATTCTTCCTATGGTTACGGCTACGGATACGCGCCGTATCGTCACGGTCATTATGGCCATTACTCCCGTGGGTATGGCTACTATGGTGCGCCGAGTTATTATCACCGTCCGAGTTATGCCACGTCCGGCGCGATCTTAGGTGGCATCGCGGGGGGGATCATCGGGCACAACAATGGTCGTCAGACTGCGGAAGGCATCGCCATCGGGGCGGGTGCTGGCCTCGTACTTGGAGCGATCGCGGATCACAATGTGCGTTCCCGGCCAGTTTATGCTCCGGCACCGGTGTATGTCTCCCCGGCGGTGCGCTACGGCTACACACCCACAGTGACCTACGCTCAGACCGAATCTGCTCCCGCCCCGACACAAGTCACCATCATCAACAACAATTATTATGGCAACGCCACACCGATGAGCGGTGCCAACGGACTCTTTGGCCGCTGACATTTTGCGGCTCGCCAAGGGCTAAAAACAGGTTAGGTTGGAGGAACAATTTATGAAGTTGTACGTGAACTATACCCTTTCGCTGGTCGCCGTGGCGGCCTTGACCGCCGGTTGCGCCTCCTCAGGCGTGCAAAATCCCCGTGGTGTGCCGGTCACCGAGATGAAGGCCGATGAACGCGGCTTCGTCGCCGGCACCGGTGTGGAGTCCCAAGACCTCGTGGCCGTGACGGACAAGATGGCCCGCAGCATCATCGCCATCCCCGAGATCGCGAATGCCCAAGGCACACCGCGCGTGGTCTTGAATCCGGTCGTGAACGAAACCCGTTTCCCGATCAACAAGGACATCTTCCTGACGCGCATCCGCGCGCAACTGAACTCGAAGGCCACTGGCAAAGTGCGCTTCCTGGCGCGTGAACAGATGGCCGCGCTCGAACGGGAACGCGATCTGAAGCAATCCGGCCAGGTGACCGCCTCCAGCGATCCGAATGTGGTGGAGTTCAAAGGTGCGGATTTCTTCCTCACCGGTAAGCTTCAGAACATGACCACCCGCACGTCCAAAGGCGTGAGCGATTACGTGCTCTACTCCTTCCAGCTCATCGATGCGCGCACGAGCGACATCGTCTGGGAAGACATGGCGGAGATCAAGAAGCAGGGGTTGGAAGACGCCGCTTACCGTTAAGCGCGTCCACCAACTATTTACGGCCATGAAGGTCGCCTTTCTCAGCGCTGGTCTAGTGGCGCTGCTCTTGGTCACGGGTTGTGCCACCACACCCCAAGCCAAGCGTCTGCCGCTCACGGGTGACGCCCTCACCGATGGCAGGCTGCACATCGAACAGGGGCCACCGAACGATCGTGTGCTCTGGCAATATCGCACAGCACTGGTCGCGTTGCGCCGCGGTGACTATCCTGAGGCAAAAGCCTTGCTGGATGATGCCATCCTCTCCATCGGCGGCATCCTCACGAATGACAGGGACGCTCGCAAGGCGCGCAGCATGTTCGCCACGGAGAGCCGCAAAAAGTTCATCGGCGAACCGTATGAACGCGTGATGGCATACTACTATCGCGGCCTCCTCTACTGGATGGACGGCGAGCCGGACAACGCGCGCGCGTGTTTCCGTAGCGGCCAGCTCATCGACAGCGACACCGAGGTGGATAAATATTCCGCCGATTACGTGCTGCTGGATTACCTCGATGGTCTCGCTTCGGACAAGCTGTTCACCGATGGCTCCGACGCCTTCAAACGGGCGCAAACTAACGCCAATGCGAAAGCGGATGCCCCGCCGACCTACGATCGTGCGGCGAACGTGCTCTTCTTCACCGATTGCGGCAACGCACCGCAGAAATATTCCAGCGGGCAATATCGCGAGCAGTTGCGCTTCCGTGAAGGCCCGCAGCAGGCCCGCGTGGTCACTATCAAGTTAAACAACGGCCAGGTCATCCGCACCCGGCCTTGGGACGATCTCTACTTTCAGGCAACTACGCGCGGTGGCCGCGTGATGGACCACATCTTGGCGAACAAAGCGGTGTTCAAGCAAAGCACGGATACGGTGGGTGATGCCGCCGTCGTCACCGGTGCAGTGCTGGCCAGCAACCGGGACACGCAGGAAGCCGGTCTGGGTGTGCTGGCATTCGGTCTGCTCAGCAAGGTGGTGGCCGCCAGCACGACACCCGCAGCGGATACGCGCACTTGGGATAACCTGCCGCAGTTCCTGGGCTTCGGGGCCTTGCGGGTGGCGCCAGGCACTTACACGGCGCAAGTTGAATTTCAGGATGGCGCAGGTCGTCTATTAAGCAACCTCAGCCGCAGCCTGACCTTCGAAGTCAAAGCGGCAGACCGCGACACCGTGGTGTATATTTCAGACAAGCAAAAGTAACGAAGTATCCTTATGAATAAGATCTGGTTCAGCTCTCTCCTCCTCGCGACCGCAGTCCTCACCGGCTGCCAGTCTGGTGGCGCTTACGCCCCGAAGAACGCGACGAAGTATGACCTGGAGAACAAGGAGAAGTTCGTGCTCATGGACCGCATGGTGCAGCGCTCCGTGACTGCTTCCGGTATCCAAAAGCGTCTCCTCCCGGATGGCCGTCTGGAAGTGATCGCGCATGTGCGCAATCGCGAGACCCGGCGCATCCAGGTGCAGATCAATTGCGTCTTCAAGGATGCCAGCGGCTTCTCCACCGATGATGAGACGCCGTGGCAGAATTTGATCCTGACCGAGAACGCCCAAGAAGACGTCCGTTTTGTTTCCATCAACAACAAGGCGCAAGACTTCACCATCCGTGTGCGCCAGGCTCATTGATTGAGCAAATGAAAAGGTTAACCATGAAAACGTCCTTTGCAGCTACGCTGGCAGTCATCCTCGCGGTCGGCTCGGCCTCGGCCCAGCCCGCGCAGAAGGTCGGTCCGGACGGCAAACCGATGGCCCCGCAGCCAGGGCCGCCGTTGACCACCGCACCGGCTGTGGTCGTCACCACGGGGCCGGCTTACGTTTATCAACAGCAGTCAATCGCGAACCAACCCGCGCTCATCGCGCCGGAACAGGCGCGCACGATCATCGAGCAGTTCAAAAAGGGCTACGCGAAGCTCGGCGAACCGCGCATCATGATCTACGTGAACCGCGAACTGGTGGATGAAAAATCCGGTTTCGCGCTTTCCTCCCGCACGGAACGCACCACCACGTCGAAGACCACGTATAACAGTGATTTTCAGGCAGATCCGAATGCCGTGAACAAAGGCAACGGCGCGACCATATCCGCCGGCGGCAATTTGAACATCAACGGTGATGTGAGCGGCAACACGCAGCTCCCGGTGGGCAAGGGCAACATCTCCGCGCAGAACGAGAAATCATCCCGCGATGACACGTATCGCCAGAAAGACCGCGCCGACCAACCGCTCGCCGACAAGCAGACGGTGCGCGATGTGGAACGCCTCTTCGGACGGCCGCTGCGCCACGGTAATGCGAAGATCACCGACCAACGCGTGGCCACCCAGCTCATGGGCAGCCGCTCAGTGGAAGATATCTTAAAATCCACGGACACCGAGCTAGCGCGCAAGGATCGTGATGCCATCGCTAAGCACGCCGATGTGGTGCTGGAAGTGCTCATCTCCTCCCGCAATGTCGTGGTGCCGGAAATCTCGGGTGACAAGGTCTATTCCGCGCCAGACATCCAGGCCACGGCCATCCGGGTGAAAGACTCGCAGATCATCGCGCAGGCCTCCGCCTCGGACATCCTCGGCAAAGACCGCTACGCCGGTCGCGTGCTGCGGAACTTCGATGTGCGGGAGATCGCGGAAGCCACTGCCTTGGCTCTCATGGAAGACATGATGCTGAGCGTGAAGCAGGACTGAACGGAGCTAAAATAGTTTACAGCATTACCCCGGACGGAGAACCCTTCGGGGTTTTGTTTTAAATGACGAATTACGAAATCCGAATGACCAAGGAGTGCACAATGCCCAAATGCGAGTTCGAAATCTTTCAGGGCGAGGACATATGCCGTCAGGTGGAGCGCGGACTTTAGTCCGCTTCAACTTACGTCAATCAAGCCGCGTGAAAATGAACTGGAGCCTTCCATGTGATCGCATTGCGTTCGGATGCTCTTATGGAATTTCTACACTGACTTTGCTTATGAAGGTCGAAGCGGGCTAAAGCCCGCGCTCCACCTGGCGGTTTATCGACACCCTTTTCAACTTCGCCCCTCGCACTTCTCACCTCACCCCTGCTTTGACCCCATAATTGATTCCCATCACGCCACCGAGCAGGTTCACCACCTGCACATCGTTGCATTTCAACTGGTGCATGAGCTTCTCTACCCCACGTTGCGCCGGGTAATGCTGCAGTGATTTCAGGATGTAAGCATGCGTATCTGAATCCCCGCAGAAGAGGCGACCAAAGACCGGCACGAACCATTTCAGGTATTGAAAGTAGCCGAAGCGCCATAACCGGTTGTCTGGGATGCCGAAATCCAGCACAAGCAATCGCCCGCCCGGCTTGAGCACCCGCAGCATCTCCTTCAACCCGCCCTCAAAGTCCGCCAGGTTCCGCAGGCCATAGCTGATGGTCAGGACATCCACTGAACTGTCCAGAGCTGGCAGGTTCAAGGCATCCCCCCGCACGAACTCCACCTTTTGGACCGCATCTCGTGCCTGCCGTTGTTTGGCCACGGATAGCATCGGGCCGCTGAAATCCACCCCCAAGACCTCCGCTCCCTGCCCGGCCAAGGTAAAGGCCACATCCCCCGTGCCGCAACAAAGGTCCAACGCCTTCTCTCCCGGCCTCACTTGGGCCAGCTTGATCAGTTTTCGCTTCCAATACCTATGCAGCCCAAAGCTTTGCAGATCGTTGATGAGGTCGTAACGGGGCGCAATGGTGGCGAAAAGGTCATTCACCTTCTCCGCCCGCTTCTCACCCGCTGCATAGAACTTGTTAGCCATTGCGCGGACGCACCTTAACCCGGCAGGCCGGGTAAGTTCAAAGTTCAAAGCTTAAAGTTCAAAGTATTTCCCGGCGGCCGCCCTTCAACCAACGAACCAAACGTAACCCATTGAACAAAAACAGGTTAATCCGCAAGCAACTTTGAACTTTAAACCTTAAACTTTGAACTCACGCGGCCTTCAGCCGAGAATGAGTTTTTGACTTGTGACATTTTTTTGTCCACGTTTCGGCCCTTGTAAAGCCTTGGGAATGCATAAATGGCTTTATAGGTGTAACTGTAACCGACATGGGCAAAGCATTGATCATCGCAGAGAAGCCGTCCGTTGCGGGCGACATTGCCAAAGCATTGGGCGGGTTCAAGAAGACGGACGACTACTACGAGAGCGATAACGCCGTCATCGCCTCGGCGGTGGGTCATCTGCTGGAGATTGCGTGCCCGGAAGAGTATGAAGCCAAGAAGGGCAAGTGGAGCTTTGCCAATTTGCCCGTTATCCCGCCCCATTTCGCCCTGATCCCGCGCGAAAAGAGCATGGATAAGCTCAAAACCCTTCAGAAACTCATCAAGCGCAAGGACGTGGACAAGCTTATCAATGCTTGCGATGCCGGGCGCGAGGGCGAACTGATCTTCCGCTACATCATCCAGCATACGGGGGCGAAGCAGCCCATCCAACGGCTCTGGCTGCAAAGCATGACGGCCGCCGCCATCAAGGACGGTTTTAGCAAATTGCGCACCGGGGCGGACATGCAACCCCTCGCCGATGCCGCGACCTGCCGCAGTGAGGCAGACTGGCTGGTAGGCATCAACGGCACCCGGGTGATGACCGCCTTCAATTCCAAGGGTGGCGGTTTCAACAAGACCACGGTGGGTCGCGTGCAGACCCCCACCCTCGCCATTCTTGTGGAGCGCGAGGAAAAGATCCGCCGGTTCATCTCCCGCACTTACTGGGAGGCGAATGCTTCGTTCACCTGTGAAGCCGGTGAATACGTGGGCCGTTGGTTCGATGAAAAATTCACCAAGCCCCCCGGCAGCAAAGAGGTGGATGAAGGTCTGCGCGCCGAACGTATCTGGGACAAGAACCAGGCGGAAGCCATCAAGGCCAAGTGCCTGGGCAAACCCGGTATCGTAACGGAAGAGAGCAAACCCAGCAGCCAGCTCTCCCAGCTCCTTTATGACCTGACGAGCCTGCAGCGCGATGCCAACCGCCGTTTCGGTCTCCCCGCCTCGCGCACGTTGCAGATCGCCCAGGCGCTCTA
The DNA here is from genome assembly GCA_964589735.1 of uncultured Verrucomicrobiota bacterium. Lineage (GTDB taxonomy): Bacteria > Verrucomicrobiota > Verrucomicrobiia > Limisphaerales > JAEYXS01 > JAEYXS01. Next base: position 28,221 of record CAZPUL010000050.1, read on the forward strand.
CGAACGCCATAAGGTTTTGACCTATCCGCGTACTGATGCCCGTGCGCTGCCGGAGGATTACCTCGGCACCACGCGCACCACGTTGGAATCGATGGCAGGCACCGCTTACGCGCGCTTTGCCGGCACGATTCTGGAGCAAGGCTGGGTGCGCCCGAACAAACGCATTTTCAATAACGCGAAGATCTCGGATCACTTTGCGATCATCCCGACGGGAGTCGCACCGAAAGATTTGAGCGACATGGAGCAGAAGGTTTACGACATGGTCGTACGCCGTTTCCTCTCCGTGTTCTATCCGGCGGCGGAATACCTCATCACCACCCGCATCACGCGCGTGGAAGGCGAGCCTTTCAAGACGGACGGCAAAGTGCTCGTCAAGGCGGGCTGGCTCGAAGTTTACGGCAAGGAGGGCGCAGGCGATGCCGATGATACCACCAGCAATCTGGTGCCGGTGAAGGCAGGCGAGAGGGTTCATACCCGCGACATCGAGCTTAAGGAATCGCAGACCAAGCCGCCGCCGCGCTACTCGGAAGCGACCTTGCTTTCCGCCATGGAAGGCGCGGGCAAATTGGTGGATGACGAAGAATTGCGCGAAGCGATGAGCGAACGCGGCCTCGGCACACCCGCCACACGTGCGTCCGTCATCGAAGGTCTCATTTACGAGGAATACGTTTATCGCAATGGAAATGAACTCCAGCCCACGGGCAAGGCGTTCATGCTTATCGCGCTGTTGCGCGGTCTGAACATCCAGGAATTGTCCAAGCCGGAACTCACCGGTGACTGGGAGTTCAAGCTCAAGCAGATGGAGCACGGCAAACTCTCCCGCCCGGAATTCATGGCGCAGATCGCGGACATGACGCGCCGGATCGTGGAGCGCACCAAAGGCTTCCCCGGTGATGAAGTGCCCGGCGACTTCGGTGATCTCAAGACGCCCTGCCCGAAGTGTGGCGCGATTGTCAAAGAGAACTATCGCAAGTATCAGTGCTCCAAGTGTGATTTCGCCATACCCAAGTTCCTGGCGGGCCGCTTGATGGAAGCTTCTGAAACGGAGGCGTTGATCACTAATCGCGTGCTGGGTCCGCTGCAAGGCTTCCGCAGCAAGCAAGGCTTCCCCTTCGCCGCCATGTTGAAGCTGACGGACGAGCACAAGCTCGAGTTCGACTTCGGCGACAACAAGAAGGAAGGCGAATCGTCCGCCCCGGTTGATTTCACCGGCAAGACGCCGCTGGGCAAGTGCCCGAAGTGCGGAGCGCAGGTGTTCGAGAACGGCATGCATTACGTCTGCGAGAAGGCCACGGGTCCGGAAAAGACCTGCGACTTCCGCGCGTCCAAGGTCATCCTGCAACAGGAGATCGACGCCACGCAGATGATGAAGCTCCTCGCCGACGGCAAGACGGACGTGCTCAAGGGCTTCGTCTCCAAGAAGACGAACCGCAAGTTCGACGCCTTCATGGTCCTCAAGAAGGGCGATGTGAAGTTCGAGTTCCCACCGCGCGAAGCCAAGAAGGGCGCGAAGAGCAAAGAACCCGCACCGAAGATCGACTTCACCGGACTCACCCCGCTCCACGGCAAATGCCCGAAGTGCGGCGGCCAGGTCTTCGAGACGGCGGACAATTACCTTTGCGAGAACACGCAGCGGGACGCCAAGAAGTGCACTTTCAAGACCGGCAAGCTAATTTGCCAACTAGCCATCGACAAAGAACAGGCCGAGAAGCTGCTCAAGAACAAACGCACCGACCTGCTCACCGGCTTCGTCTCCCGCTCCGGCAAGCCTTTCAAGGCTCATCTGGTGGTTAGGAAGACCGGCAAGGTGGAGTTCGAGTTTCCGGATAGTTAGGTCCGCGTAGTGGGACAGGCGCCCTCGCCTGTCCGCCTTTCACACGCATTACCAACTCCTCGCGGATCGCCCGCGCAAGCATCTCTGCTTGCTCATGTTTCCGTACCATCCTCTACTCATGATTCCTTTTGCCCCATTCATGGTTTAAGATTTGCCATAACTTAAACCCTATGGCATACCATACTTATGGCAGAAACTACGCTTACTATCGATAAGTTTGGCCGTATGGTCATTCCCCGGTCCTTGCGGACCGCTTTGGGCGTGTCTGGCCAAGCCACGCTCAAGGCGGAAATCCAGAACGGCCGTCTGGTCGTGGGCCTGCCGGACAAGAAATCCTCCGTGATGAAGAAGCGCAATGGGTTGCTCGTCATCAAAGCCGAGAGCGAAGTGCCCGCCGTGACCGCGCTCAAGCAGTTGCGCAAGGAGCGCTATGAGTGATTATCTGGATTCTTCCGTACTCATCGCCGCGCTGGTCGATTCCCAACCCCATCACGAGGAATGTGCGGATGCCCTGGCCGCCGGAGGCGTCACTTCGGCCCACGCCTTGGCCGAGGCCTATTCCATCCTCTCCGGCCGTTTGCGACTGGACCCGCAGACCGTCAGCGATGTCCTGCTCCACAACACCCGGAAGCTCAAATTGGTGGACCTGACCGGGGCGGAGTATTCCCGCCTGCTGGCGGATTCTCCCAAGAACGGCGTTCGCGGTGGTGCGATTTTTGATGCCCTCCACGTCGCCGCCGCTCGGAAGGCATCCGCCAAGCGCTTGCTGACTTTGGACCAGGACTTTTATTCGTTCGCACCCGATCTGGCCCATCGCTTGGGCAAGTAAGCAATATCGAGTATAGTATCTCTATGTCAGAAGCTCCGCCCGCCACCGAGATCAAAGATGAACTGCTCCTGCAGTTCCTCCAGCATCTCGCCACAGACCGCGATGCTTCGCCCTACACGCAGCGCAACTACCGCGAAGCTCTGCTCGATTTCTGCCGCTGGCATGCCGAAGACCGTCAGGCCCAACCCGCTTGGAAATCCCTCCAACGCGATGATTTCCGCGCCTTCCTCCGTTACCTCGGGCGGAAGAACTACGGCCGTTCCTCCATCCAGATCCGTTTCAGCGCGCTGCGGACATTCTACAAGTTCCTCGTTCGCCGTGGCGAGATCGAGGCCACACCCATCCGCAACCTGACCCTGCCCAAGCAGCCCAAGCGCCTGCCCAAGTTCCTCACGCCCGCCCAGACCCAATCGCTCCTCGAAGCCCCCTTGCGCGAACTCGACGCCCTCCAGAAATCCGACGCCAAAGGCATCGACCCCGCTGATTTCCTCCGCGATGCCGCCGTGCAGGAGACCATCTACTCCTGCGGCCTGCGTATCAGCGAGGCTTGTGGCATCAACGTCGAGGACATCGACTGGAACGAGCAACTCATCCGCGTGCGCGGCAAAGGGCGCAAGGAACGCCAAGTGCCCATCGGCGCGCCCGCCTTGGAAGCCATCCGGCGCTATCGTCTGGCCTTGGGCACCCACAACGCCGCTACCGGTCCCCTCTTCTTCAGCAAGCCCGCGTCGCAAACCCCTTTGCAACCGCGCCTCGTGCAACTCCGCTTGAAGCGCTACCTCGCCGCCAGCGGCTTGGACCCGGCTTTGACTCCGCACAAGCTCCGTCACAGCTACGCCACCCACCTGTTGGATAACGGCGCCGATCTCCGCAGCGTCCAGGAACTCCTCGGCCACGCCCATCTCGTGACCACGCAGGTTTACACCCATTTGACCACCGACCGTCTCAAGCAAGCCTATGCATCCGCCCATCCACGCGCCTAACTCGTCACGTTTTATCGGACTCTGGCTCCACTCGCTCTGCGCCCTAGTCCTCGCCCTCGGCCTCTTCATCGGTTGCCAGACAAACAAGATCGATTGGACCGCGCGCATCGGCACCTACACCTTTGACGACGCCGTGAAAGAGATGGGCCCGCCCGACAAGACCGCCACCCTCACCGATGGCACCCAAGTCTGCGAATGGCTCACCTACCGCGGCTCCGATGGCGGCACCGTCATCACCAGCGGCTACTACGGACTCCACGCCAGCACCCTTGCCAGCTCGCCCGATGCCTACCTGCGCCTCACCTTCAACCCCGAGAAGAAACTCACCGAAGCGAAGCGTTTGTATAAGTAATTTAACGATTTTTTCATTTCCCGGCTTCACAAACGGCCGCAACTCTGCTTTTAATCAGCGCACATGAGCGATGGCGTAAACATCTGGGACCGTTTAACTCAGTTGGTATTAAGCCTCATCGTTGTCGCCATTCTTCTCGGTGTCGGCGTCTGGTATCTTCCCCTCATCCAGCAAAACGAGCGCATGCGCAAAGAGATTTTGCGTCTCGATAACGCGATCCGCTTGGAGGAAGAAAATGCCCGCCAGTTGAAGGCCTCCATCGACACGTTGCGCGATCCGTCCACGGCTCCGAAAGCCGTCGAACGCCTCGCCCGCGAACGCCTCGGCTACGCCAAACCCGGCGAGACCATCATCCGCTTCGAGCCTCCCGGCACCAACAGCTCCTCCACCCTGCCCGTTCGCGGTACCGTGACGCAGTAGCTTCTTATCAGTCTCACATGCGGGATGAGTGAACCCCGGCTTTCTCTTCTTTCGACGCTCTGCACTCAATGTTCCCCATGAGCTCGTAAATCGTCCACTTCACTTGCTCCATATATTCACCCAGCATAGTCTCTGGCCTATGCCCATGAAGAAAACCATCCCCGCCGCAAACCCTGATGCCTACCTCGCCGCTATGACCGGCTGGCGCTGGGACTGCGTCACTGACCTGACCCCGGAAAAGTGGACGTGACATAAGTAGAGTTCTGCTGCGAGAAAGGCAGAACGATGAAGACGAGTCGATTCAGTGAAGAACAGGTGATCGGGATCCTCCGGGAGGCGGAGGAGACGACGGTAAAGGCCGTGTGCGCGCGGCACAACATCAGCGAGGCGACGTTCTACAAGTGGCGGGCCAAGTATGGGGGCATGGACGTGAGCGAGGCGCGGCGGCTGCGTGCGCTGGAGGAGGAGAACCGGCGTTTGAAGGGGGTGGTGGCCGACCAGGCGGTGCAGATCTCGATTTTGAAGGAGGTGAACGCAAAAAAGTGGTAAGCCCGGCGCAGAAGCGCCGGGCGGTGCGGCATGTGGTGGAGCAAGGCCAGGGGACCACAGCCCAAGCGTGCCGGGCGTTGGCCCTGTCCCCCTCGACGTATTACCGGTTGAGCTGCGTGAGCCGGGAGCGTCAGGCCGGCGAAGGGGCCGTGGTGCGCTTGAGTCAGGCGCATCCGCGCTACGGCTACCGGCGCATCACGGTCATGGCCCGGCGGGCCGGGCTGGTGGTGAACGCCAAGCGGGTGCAACGGGTGCGGCGACGGCATGGGCTGCAAGTGCGTAAACGGCAGCGGAAGCTGCGCCGGACGGGGCAATCGACGGCTCTCCGGCAACGGGCGACGCACGCCAATCACGTGTGGAGCTGGGACTTCGTGGAAGACCAGACGGAGCACGGGACGCGCTTTCGCATCCTGACGTTGATCGATGAGTATACGCGGGAATGCCTGGCGGTGTACGTGGGGTGGTCGATCCGGGCAGTGGACGTGATCCGGGTGATTGAAGTGGCCATCAAGCGGTATGGGCTGCCGGAGCATATCCGCAGCGACAACGGGCCGGAGTTCATCGCCTATGCGTTGCAGGACTGGCTGCGGGAACAGTCGATCAAAGTGATCTACATCACGCCGGGCTCCCCGTGGGAGAACGGTCACATCGAGAGCTTCCACGACAAGTTTCGGGACGAGTGCCTGAACCGGGAGCTCTTTGGGAGTCTGGCCGAGGCCAAGATTATCATTGAAAGCTGGCGGATGGAGTATAACACAGAGCGGCCGCACAGTTCGCTGGGGGATCAGACCCCGGCGGAGTTTGCGGCACGCGGTCTGGAAGGTTCGCGACTCCGGTCGGGCTCCGCCCTCCCTCCGTCACGAACCTTCAACCGCAAACACAACAACCAACCAACCGTGGAACTCTACTTTTGAAGTCTCCACCTTTTGGGGTCAGGTCACCATCACCCCCACCACCATCCGCAAACTCGTAAAAGCCGCCGTGAAGCTGAACAAAGATCACGGCGATCCCACGGATATTCGGTAAGGCAAAGCTGCCGCTTTGCCGTTGCATCACTTTCCTCCTGAGCCCGGAAACCATTCCGTATGAATCTCTCCGTGGCGTCCTTGGTACAGCACCCGTTTCCCCGTGAGATGCACCACATAACCGGGGCATCCAGCCAGCTTCGTCCGCCGCACAAATTCTGGATACTGCACCTCACCCCGTTGCGCTCCGCGCACGCAGGTCTGCACTTCCTCGGCGGAAAACGTCTGACCCAATGTCGGTTGCGGCACCTTGAGCGGGATCACCAACGTTTCTTCATTTGGCAGGTAATACGTCGTCTCCGCGCGGGAATAGTCCGCGTGATACCGCTCCACGCCTGCTTTGATCAACCGCTGCACCACCTCGCCAAACGAAATTTCTCCCGCTTGCGATAAACGGCTGCATTCCTCTATCTCCGTTATGATTGCTTTGTTCATATTAATTCTCCTCAATCCACCGGCAAATCTTTCAAGCCATGACGCCGGACAATCTCTTGCAGTACGCCAGCTAATTCTTCCCGTTGCTTGGCACTAAGATGCCCGAAAAACTCTTCATCATTCTGATCAGCCAGAGCTGCCAATACCGGCACCAGCTTTCGTCCTGCTGAGGTCAGCTTCAGCCACTGCACCCGGCGGTCTTGTTCATCTGCTACGCAGTTCACTAAGCCCTTGTTCACCAACCTCTCCACCAACTTGGACACCGCTCCCTTCGTCAACCCGACCCGCTCTACCAACCCACCAGCATTGACCTCCGCCACATCGAATAGCGCCCGTAGCACCACCCATTCCGCCACCGTCACGCCCTGCTCCTGCACCTTCCGCGCAAACGCCTGCGAAACATGATTGGACACAAATCGCAGCCAATAACCCAAATGATCTTCCAACCCGGTTGCCGCTGTTTGCTTTTCTTTCACGCGCATATAGTTTCCTAGGAAACTATTTAAGTCAAGCACTAGTAGCGGAGGTTGCCAGTCTGCGTTGAAACTCTCGCCTTCCCCTCCCCTTGAACATACCGCACTCTGCGTTCGTCCATTCTTTGTCATATGCAGCGCCCATTCTTTATCACCCTTTTGCTCTTGAGCGGCATGGTTGCGTCCCTCACCGCCGCCACCCTCCACGTCGCGCCCACCGGCAACGACCAATGGTCCGGCAAACTCGCAACGCCCAACTCCGCCAAGACCGATGGTCCCCTCGCCTCCCTCGATGGCGCCCGCCTCGCCGTGCGTAAGATCAGAGCGGCCACCCCGAACGAACCCGTCACCGTTTACTTTGCCGAGGGCAAATACTCTCTGACCAGTGCCGTGAAATTTGAATTGGCCGACAGCGGCAGTGCCGCCGGTCCGATCCGTTATGAGGCCGCTCCCGGCGCAAAACCCGTTTTCGATGGCGGCCGGGCCATCGGCGGCTTTCAGCGGCAACCCAACGGCATCTGGACGGCGCAGGTCCCGGATGTGGCCGCCGGGAAATGGTATTTCGAGCAGCTCTGGGTGAACGGCACCCGCGCCACCCGCGCCCGCACCCCGAACAAATTCTTCTACTACATGCAGAGCGTGGAGGAAGAGATACACGAACCCGGCAAAGGCCGCCCCAAGAAAGCCACCCAGACTGTCACCACCTCGCCCGGAAATCTCGTGACCCTCGTCACCCTCAAACCGGACGAACTGAAAGACGTCAACCTCGTCGCCTTCCACAAATGGGATAACACCCGCCGCTTCCTCGACTCTTTCGACATCACCTCAGGCACTTTCACCACCTCTGGCGAAGGCATGAAATCGTGGAACTCCTGGGACAGCAAAACCGGCTTCCATTTCGAGAACTACCTCGCCGCCCTCGATGCCCCCGGCGAATGGTTCCTCAGCCGCACCGGCACGCTGCACTACCGGGCGCGGGGCAACGAGCAGATGGCAAACGCGGATGTCTATGCCCCCGTGACCGAAAAGTTCCTCGTCATCACAGGCGACTCGGCGAATGGCAAGTTCGTCAGCCATCTCACGTTCAAAGGCCTGACGTTTCAGCACGCCCAATGGCTCACCCCGCCCACCGGCTTCGAGCCCGCGCAGGCCGCCTCGCCCATCGACGCCGTGATCATGGCCGATGGCGCACGCAACATCACCATCGAGAACTGTGAGATCGGCCGCATCGGCACCTACGCCATCTGGTTCCGCAAGGGCTGCAAGGACAACGTCGTGCGCCATTGTTACATCTACGACTTCGGCGCGGGTGGCGTGCGCATTGGCGAAGTGGGCATCGCCGCCAAGCCCGACGACCGCACCAGCCACAATACGATTGATAACAATATCATCCGCCACGGCGGTCACATCTTCCCCTGCGCCGTCGGTGTCTGGATCGGCCACAGCGGCAACAACAAGGTGACGCACAACGAGATTGCCGACCTCCTTTATTCCGGCGTCTCCGTCGGCTGGCGCTGGGGTTATGCCGAGAGCCTGGCCAAGCGGAACACGATCGATTTCAACCACATCCATCACATCGGCAAGGGCATGCTCAGTGACATGGGCGCGGTTTACACGCTCGGGCCTTCTGAGGGCACCACCGTCAGCAACAATCGCATCCATGATATCAACTCCTTCACTTACGGCGGCTGGGGCCTCTACAACGATGAAGGCAGCACCGGCATTTTGATGGAGAACAACCTCGTCTATAACACCAAGACCGGCGGCTACCATCAGCACTACGGCCGGGACAACGTCATCCGGAACAACATCTTCGCCTACGCCCTCGAGTACCAGCTCCAGCGCACCCGTGTGGAGCCGCATATCTCCTTCTACTTCACGAACAACATCGTGATCTGGAACAGCGGTCCGCTCCTCGCGAGTAATTGGAAAGACACGAACGTCGTCGTGAACAACAATCTCTACTGGAACACCACTGCCCAGCCCGTCACCTTCCTCGGCCTCTCCTTCCCTGATTGGCAGAAGCTCGGCAAAGACCGATCCAGCCAGATCGCCGATCCCAAATTCACCGCGCCCGAGAAGTATGACTTCACCCTCGCGGCCAATTCTCCCGCCCTAAAGCTGGGCTTCAAACCTTTCGATTACACCAAGGCCGGCGTCTATGGCGACGAACGCTGGGTCCAATTCGCGAACGGCATCACCTATCCACGCGTCGAAATGCCGCCCGCCGCACCACCTCCTCCGCCGATGAGCTTCCGGGAAGACTTCGAGAAACTCGCTGTCGGGGCCGAAGTGAAGAAAGCCACCATCAACACCGAGAAGAAAGGCGACAGCATCGCCGTGACCGAAGAAAAAGCCGCCTACGGCAAACGCAGCCTCAAGATCACCGACGCCCCCGACCTCAAGGCCGTTTTCAATCCCCACTTCTATTTCCATCCCGGCCACCAGGACGGCGTGACCACCTGCGCGTATGACATCTACTTGGAGCCCGGCGTGATCTTCAACCACGAGTGGCGCGACAGCTCCGCCCCCTACAAGACCGGCCCCGCCCTCTGGATCCAAGGCGGCAAACTCACCGCCGCCGGCAAACAGCTTACCCTCCCGAACAATCAATGGGTCCATATCGAAATCAAAGCCGGACTGGGTACGCAATCCACCGGCACCTGGGAACTCAGCGTAACGGTGGCTGGTCAGGCGCCACAGAAGTTCACCGGCTTGAAAAATATCAACTCGGACTGGAAATCCCTCACCTGGCTCGGCTTCGTCAGCAACGCCAAGACCAAGACCGTTTACTACCTGGATAATCTGGAACTCAAAAACCAGCAGTGATTCGCGATGAAGCCCAAAGGTAGGGACGGCTGTCCTCAGCCGTCCGCGCCGGAGCCTAGGTCATCCTAGTGCCCGGGATTCGATAACGACTGACGGCAACAAAGAATGAGGGCCGCATCACTGCGGCCCTTTTCATTTCAACATACTCTAAAAATTCAACTCACACCGTCATGATCTCTTTTTCTTTATGCGCCAGATGCTTGTCGATCTTGGCGATGTAATCGTCCGTGAGCTTCTGCACTTCCTTCTCCGCCGCCTTCACGTCGTCCTCGGTCACGCCGCCGGCCTTGCCCTCTTTCTTGAGCGCTTCCATCGTGTCGCGACGCACATGGCGCACGGCCACACGGGCCTTCTCCGCCATGCCCTTGACCGCCTTCACGAACTCCTCGCGGCGTTCCTGGCTCAGCTCCGGCAGCACGATGCGCAACACCTTCTTGTCCGTCACCGGATTCAGCCCCAGATTGGCCTTCTGGATCGCCTTCTCGATGGCCGTCACCGTGGTCGCATCCCACGGCTGGATCATGATCACGCGCGCTTCCGGCGTCGTGATGCCCGCCAGCTCGCGGATGCGCATGTGGGAACCATAGACTTCCGCCATGATGTTCTCCACCAGCGAGGCCGAGGCCTTGCCCGTGCGCACGCTTGTGAACTCGTGCTGCACGACCTCCTCGGTCTTCTGCATCTTCTCTTCTGACTCCAGCAAGATATCGTCGATTGACATAAATGTTCTCCTGAATACCGTAAAATCTCTAGGAACTCACCAGCGTTCCGACCTTGGCCCCCAGCACCACGTTCTTGATGTTGTGCGGCTTGAACAGGTCGAACACGATGATGGGCATTTTATTGTCCATGCACAGCGAAAACGCCGTGGAATCCATCACCTTCAATTGCTTCTGCAACGCGTCGATATAGCTGATGTTCGCGAACTTCTTCGCCTTCGGGTTCTTCTTCGGGTCGCTGTCGTAGATGCCATCCACCTTCGTCGCCTTCAGGATGACCTCCGCCCCGATCTCGTTCGCGCGCAACGCCGCCGCCGTATCCGTGGAGAAATAAGGATTGCCCGTGCCCCCGCCGAAGATGACCACGCGCCCCTTCTCCAGATGCCGCACCGCGCGACGCCGGATGAACGGCTCGGCCACCTGCGACATCGAGATCGCACTCTGCACCCGCGTGGCCACGCCCTTCTTTTCCAACGCATCCTGCAACGCCAGCGCATTGATCACCGTCGCCAGCATGCCCATGTAATCACCCGTAGCCCGCTCGATACCGCGCTCGCTCCCCTGCAACCCGCGGAAAATGTTACCGCCACCCACCACGATCACGACTTCCACGCCCAAGGCGCGGACTTCCTTGATCTGCTGGGCCATGTCATGCACCACCTCCGGGCAGATGCCCGTACCCTCGTCCCCGCCCAAAGCCTCACCGCTCAATTTGAGGAGGACGCGACGATACTTGGGTTTGAGTTTGGATTTAGGCGATTTTTTCATGCAGTGCTCAGAATCCGGAAAACTGTGCAGTTGGTTGCGCTCCGCACAAACGGCATTCCCGAATCAGTTCGCGAGCGTTGTAACAACGGGGGCCAAGTCCGTCAAATGCAGAGAGGACAAGGAAAGCCCCAAAACCCAAGAAAAGAAAAAAACCGGCTGCCCCATAAGGGCAGCCGGTTCTCTGAAAACAATGCCAGACGCTTACGCGCCCACCTGGAAGCGGACGAAGCGGCGGATGGTGATTTCATCACCGAGCTGCTTGCCCACCGCGGCCACGTGTTCCTTGATCGTGATCTCGCTGTTGCGCTTCACGAAGCCCTGGTCCACGAGGCACATCGTCTGGTAGAACTTCTCCAGCTTGCCTTCCACGATCTTGGCGATGGCCATCGGCGGCTTGCCCTTGGCCTGTTCCTCGGCGATCTCCTTCTCTTTCGCCACCACGGCCTGGTCCAGTTCCGCACGCGTCACCGCTGACGGGCTGGCCGCCGCGATTTGCAAAGTGATGTCGCGCACGAGCTGCTTGAACTCCTCCGTCGCTGCCGTGCCTTCCTTGCCCGCGCCCACTTCCACCAGCACGCCGACCTTGGCGCCCGTGTGGATGTAAGCAGCGACCAAACCGTTGCCCTGCACTTCCATGCGGTGATGACGGGAGATCTTGATGTTCTCGCCCACCTTGGCCACCTGTTCGGCGCGGAACGGCTCGAGATCCACGGACGGATTCTCCGCCAGTTTCTTCGCCACTTCATCACAGAACGCGCGGAAGGACTCGTTCTTGCCCACGAAATCCGTCTCACAGTTCACTTCCACCAGCACGCCCACCTTGGAGCCGGCCAGGATGTGCTGGGCGATCACGCCTTCATTCGTGTCCCGGCCGCCCTTTTTGATGGCGATCGATCCGCTCTTCTTGCGGAGGATGTCCACCGCGAGGTCCAAGTTGCCTTGTGCTTCCGTCAGGGCCTTCTTGCAATCCATCAAGCCAGCGCCCGTCATTTCTCTCAATTTGCCTACCGCAGCAGCAGTAATTTCAGCCATAATAGTTTCTCTCGTTGTCGTTTAACAGTGAAGAGCCGGAACAGGGAGAATCCCCGCCGGCTCTTGCACAAGTAAAGTTGTCTGTCTGTCTTGCTTAAGCCGTCGCTGTGGCCTGCGCTTCCGCTGCCGGAGCAGCAGGGGCGGCAGCAGCTTCAGCCTTCGCGTCGGCCTGTGCCTGGCGCTTCTCTTCCTCGTCGCGCTTGCGGCGGGCATTCTTCGCTTCGAATTCTGCCTTCGCCGCCTGCACCGAGTTCGTGATCGTCGTCAGGATCAGCCGCAGCGAACGGATCGCGTCGTCGTTCGCAGCGATCGGGTAGTCCACCAGGTCCGGATCCGCGTTCGTGTCCACGATGGCCACGATGGGGATGCCCAGGCGACGGCCTTCAGCCACCGCGTTGTGCTCGCGCTTGATGTCCACGATGAACATCGCGTCGGGCTGTTGTTCCATCGTGCGCACACCGTCCAGGTTCTTCACCAGGCGGGCGGCTTCACGGCGGATCATCGACTGCTCCTGCTTCACGTAATCGTTGATGGAACCATCCGTCTCCATCTTCTCGATCTGCTTGAGGCGGGCGAGCGAGCGCTTGATCGTCTTGAGATTCGTCAGTGTTCCACCGAGCCAGCGCTCCGTGATGAACATCTGTCCGCACGCCTTGGCGGATTCCTTCACGGCTTCCTGCGCCTGCTTCTTGGTGCCCACGAAGAGCACCTTGCCGCCGCCGAGCACCGTCTTGGACAGGAAATCGCACGCCGTCTCAAGCTGCGTGACCGTCTGGCTCAGGTCGATGATGTGGATGCCGTTGCGCGCGTCGAAGATGAAACGCTTCATCTTGGGGTTCCAACGGCGCGTCTGATGACCGAAATGAACACCTGATTCCAGGAGTTCCTTGATACCTACGTTTGTTGCTGCCATGTACTTATTTTCCGTTTGTTATGAACCGGATAGACCGGCCATCCTGCGGAACACAGGATTAGTGTTTAGTGTTGTTGTGACCACCCTTACCTACACGATAACGGCTTGATATTAAGGTCGTTGCAACTTTTCCCAGCTTTGACCACCTGAGGCAGTCTTGCCGAAAAGAGGCGGCAAGATACCAAAGGGGTGCCAGTGTGCAATCCTTTATTTTCAGCCTCCCACCGTCATTTTCTGTTTATTTGGCCGGCGGCAACAAAGCCTCATGGATGGCATTCAGCAATGTCTCCGCCGTATAGGGCTTGGGCAGGAAATGCACCACCCCCAGCCCGGTTGCTTGCGCCACCTTGCCGTTGGAGCTGATGCCGCTGGCACCGATGATCAACACTTGTGGGTTAAGCCGTTTCAACACCTGGATGGTGGCGGGACCGTCCATGACCGGCATCATCATGTCCGTCAGAACGAGCGCCACTTCTTGCTGATGCTGGACGTAAAGCGAGATGGCCTCAGATCCATCCGCCGCCAACAGCACCTTGTAGCCAAACGCCTCCAACGTCTGCTTGGTGATCTGGCGGATCGAGGCCTCGTCATCCACCACCAGCAAGGTTTCACCATTGCCACGCGGCAGCTTCACTTGGGTGCCGCCATGCTCGGCGGTACTGCCGGTGGTTTGAGCCGGCAGGTAGATGCGGAACTTGGCCCCCATGCCCGGCTCACTGTAAACGCGGATGAAACCACCGTGGCTCTTGATGATGGCCTGCACCGTGGACAGCCCCAACCCGGTGCCTTTGCCCACTTCTTTCGTCGTGAAGAAGGGGTCGAAAATCTTTTCGATGATGTCCTTGGGGATGCCGGTTCCGGTATCCTCCACC
>CAZPUL010000051.1:0-39051 GCA_964589735.1 uncultured Verrucomicrobiota bacterium
TGTACGCACCTTTCCCGCCATTACCTCGTGCCCCAATCGGGGCACCGTCCCAAAGCCCAACGCCCAGGTCCCCCTCAACCACAACGTGGTTGCGTCCCCAGCACCCGATCAAAACCCGATACGCCCGGCCACTGATACTCCCCCGCATGGATTTGGGCATTCCACAGCTCCCCCATTCTTGGAATTGCTTCACCGCTACGTTCCCTTTACTATCAGCTGAATCGAGGCCCGATGACCATGACTGCCATCCTACATTTCACCCGCTGCTTGGAAGCCTGCGCGTGGGCCTTACGGTCATCTCCCTGGCCGCAATTGGCCGGTGCCGCCTTCGGGTTCTTTCTATTTGCAACTTTGTTGGGTCACCTCGGAACCGACCTGTTCCACCCCATCGGTGCCGGCGTGCTGGTCTGGATTGGACTCCACTATCTGGGCCGGCGCTACCTGCCGTTTTCAGAGCGATTGCATAATCGCTGGCGGGAGGAGGAGGAGCTTGGCCGGCGTTTTGAATCTTATCGCTTCCGGAACTATGTCTGGATGGGTATGAGCGCTGTCTCAGCCATCCTGCTTTTCGGTGGCCCCTTTTATAGCTACACTGTGGCCCTGATGTGGCTCGTGCCCGGCGCAATCGCCCTTTACCGCTGGAAACAGATCCGTATTGACGAGCGAAACTACCTGCCAAACACACAGGCTGGGAGTGTGTAGGTATTCATCCAGCCGGATGATCACCGAAGTTAAACTTAGAAACATCGAGATGAACCCGTTTTAAATCTGTATGAACTCACAAACATTTTCACCCGTCTTCAAAAGCCTTTTTCTCACTATAGTAATGTTTTTCGCCATTTGCGCCCCCGCCGCAGAGTCCTTAAGCAAAGCCCAGAAGGACGAGGTGCTCAAAGTGCTCGACAAGGCAAAAAAGGCGTTTCTGGAAAAGAATCACTCGGCATTTGTGGAGTTGTTGTATCCGGAGATGGTCAAAGCCATGGGCGGCAAGGAGCGAGTCACCCAAATGCTCAAGGACGAGGACGCCAAGCAAACTGCCGCCGGGTTGGTGATTGAATCCATTGTCCTGCAACCATCGGACACCGTGTACACAGGAACTGAATTCCGGCTGTCGTTTGCGACTTCAGTGGTGGTTGCCAAACTGGGAGAAACCCGGCTAGAGTCGAAAAGCTACTACCTTGTGTTCTCCTCTTTGAAGGGCGGCCCTTGGTACTTGTTGGATGGCACCAGACTGTCCATGCCCCAATTTCGCAGTGTTTTCTCTGGGTTTCCCGCAGACCTAAAGTTTCCTGCGGTGGAAAAGAAGCAGCTATGAACGCGGTTTTCTGCCGCCCTTTGCCGCCAGCATCACCTCTTAGAATCAATCCTGAGGTTTTGCCCTGACCACCCAGTTTTTAATGAGCGAAGATAATCTCACCTCCTTCGCGCGCCTGGCCCTGTGCGCGATGTTCACCCTGCAAGCCGTCGTCAGCGGCATCATCGCTTCCGTCTCCTATCGCCGCCGACGCGCGAAGTACGCCCGGTATTATCGCACGCAGGGACACGTCGTGGAGGTCAAAGAGGATCCGGGCGATGGCGGCCAAGCCATCCGGCATCCCCTCATCCGTTACCGCCACCGGAATGGCGAGGAAGCCACCGTCCGTGCCGGTTACGGCAGCTCCAGTTGGTCAGTGAAACCGGGCGATCCCATCGAACTGCTCGCACACGAGGACAAACCGGCCGAAGCCGAGATGGTGCATTTTCTCGTCCAATGGGGCTTGCCCGCCCTCATGTCCGCCACGGCGGTGGTATCCCTGATCTTGGTGCTGGTGTTCTACTTCTTCGTGGAACACATCTTTAGATTTTGAAACCCCTGTTCCCGTTGCACTTTTTCCGGCGCTGGCTTACGATGATTCTATTCCATGACCAAGCAGGAATTCATCGCCAGCCAGCAACGCCAGACCCGGGCGATCAACCGGCGGTTGGGCATTTGGATGGTCGTCCTGTTCGTCGGCATCATGGCCATGATCCCGCTGGGCGACTATATCGAGGAAAAGGAGTTTGACGAACCATGGGTAAAAAATGCTTCGGGCTTCATCCTGCTCGGTCTGCTCGCCAGTGTCGCCTTGCTGGCCTGGTATGCCATCCGGCTGCAGAACCGGCATAGCTATCACTGCCCCCATTGCCAGAAGCCTTTGATCGGGCTCGCCGCGAACATCGCCATCGCCT
This sequence comes from uncultured Verrucomicrobiota bacterium, assembly GCA_964589735.1. GTDB lineage: Bacteria > Verrucomicrobiota > Verrucomicrobiia > Limisphaerales > JAEYXS01 > JAEYXS01. The sequence continues at coordinate 2,209 of CAZPUL010000051.1, forward strand.
CCGGCAACTGCGGCGAATGCGGAGCAAATGTATTCACGGGCCCAAACGATGACGAATAGCGGATTATGAAGGCATACCGTCTGGAACTCATCATCGCGTTGCTGGCGCTTGCTGCCATTTATCCTGCCTTCTATCTGTTCGGATATTTTCAAGGGAACATCATCCTGTTTTCAGCTCAGGAAAAAACAGTGGTTCTGCCTGATGGGCGCAAGCTGCCGACCAATCGTTGGCTTAATGAGAAAAAATTGTTCCCCAACAGCGACGGCCTGTCGCTGCTGCAAAGTAACCAGATGTTTTTCCTGATTGTTAACCATAACAGCGGGGCACCTGTGACATCGGGCTCGGTATCCAATGCCATGATCAAGGTGGACAGCAACATCTACCATTCAGCAGAAAACAAAACACGGTTTTGGATATCCATACACCGGTAGTGCTGCCGCTTCACCGTCGGCTTCTGGCTCATGAAACGAACAGAAATGCGATCCGATTTTCACTTCGCTTGACTTCCCCCACCCCTCTCCTTGATGTTTTCCCAAGCGCCCCTATGAAATCGCTGTTCACCCTTGCCACCGCCCTCGCGTTCCTGCTTGGCCTTTCCCTCCATGCCGCCGAGTCGCCAACCAAACCCATCCGCGTCCTCATCTGGGATGAACAGCAGCCCGAGCAGAAGCAGGCTTACGGCGACAAATTCATCGGCGAAACCATCGCCGCGCACCTCCGCACCTTGCCCGGCCTCACGGTGAAGACCGCCCACTTCGACGCCCCCGAACAAGGCGTGGATGAAGCCACGCTGGATAACACCGATGTCATCATCTGGTGGGCCCACCGCAAATCCACCCTCTTCACGGATGAACACGCCGAACGCGTCACTAGCCGCGTGCGCGCGGGCAAACTCGGCTTCATCGGCCTGCACTCCGCGCATTGGGCCAAACCCTTTGTGAAACTCATGCAAGACCGCGCCAAGGCCGATGCCCTCGCCCAGATCCCCGTCGCCGATCGCGCCACCGCCAAATGGGAATACCAGAACGAAAACCCCATCTACAAAATGATCCGCCAAGACGCCCCGCTGACCCCTTCCGTGACCAAGGGTGAAGGCAACCTCTGGAAACTGGCACTCCCCACCTGCGTTTTCCCCACCTACCGGAATGATGGCGCACCTTCCCACGTCACCACCCTCCTGCCGCAACATCCCATCGCGAAAGGCCTGCCCGAGAAATGGGACATCCCGCGCACCGAGATGTATGGCGAGCCTTTCCATGTCCCCAAGCCCGATGCCGTCATCTTCGAGGAACGCTGGGACAAGGGCGAACACTTCCGCAGCGGTTGCGTCTGGCAGGTCGGCCAGGGCCGCGTCTTCTACTACCGCCCCGGCCACGAAACGTATCCGGTGTTCCAACAGACCGAGAATCTGCGTGTGCTTGAAAACGCCGTCCGCTGGCTGGGCACACCAGCGAAGTGAAAGTGAAGACGGCCTGGCGATCAGGTCGCCATGCTCGTTCTTCCTTCATCATTCAAACCTCATAATTCCTAACTTCCCCCCTCCGCCATCTCCCGCTTAACTATCCCCGTTGCAAGCAACCTTCCTTCTCGGCCCCGCCGGTAGCGGCAAGACCTATCGCTGCCTCGCGGCGATCCGGGCGGAGCTTTCGGCGCGGCCCGAAGGTCCGCCCTTGCTCCTGCTTGCCCCGAAACAGGCCACCTTCCAGCTTGAACGCCAGTTGCTCGCCGATCCCGCGCTCGCCGGTTACACCCGTCTCCAGATCGTCGCCTTTGATCGCCTCGCCGATTTCATTCTGCGCGAACTCGGCGAGACACCCCCGCGCATCCTCTCGGAAGAAGGCCGCGTCATGGTCCTGCGCGCCATCCTTGCGCGCCATCAGCCCGAGCTGAAGATCTTCCGCTCCACCGCGCGCCTGCCCGGCTTCGCCCAGCAACTCAGCCTGTTGCTCCGTGAAGTGCAGCAGCATCGCCTCTCGCCCACGAAGCTCGCGGAACTCGCCGCCCAAGTCCCCGCCGAAGGCCGCTTGGGCGATAAGCTCCACGACATCGGTATCATCCTGCGTGCCTACATCGCGTGGCTGAAAGACCATCACCTGAACGATGTCAGCGCGCTCTTGGAGATGGCTGCGGACGCCCTGAAGAAAAGCGCCCGCGAATCCGGCGGCCTGTTGCAGCTTGGCGGCCTCTGGATGGATGGTTTCGCCGAGATGACTCCGCAGGAGCTGCATCTCCTCGCCACGTTCCTCCCCTTGTGCGAACACGCCACGCTCGCCTTCTGTCTCGATGGCGAGCCGAAAGAATCCGCCACCTGGCTCTCGCAATGGTCCGTCGTCGCCCAGACGTATCGCCGCTGCCGCAACCGCCTCGAAGGTGAAGCCGGCATCGACGTCACCGTGCATTGCCTGGAACGCCAACGCGAACGCAGCCGCTTCGCCGAATCCCCCTCGCTCTTCCATCTGGAGAAGCACTGGACCGATCCCCAAGGCTGGCAGTTCACCGGTGATTGGGTGAAGCTCGTCGAGTGCTTCGATGCCGAAGCCGAGGTGCTCCTCGCCGCCCGCGCCATCCATAAACACGTCCGCCATGGTGGCCGCTATCGCGATGTCGCTGTGCTCATGCGCAGCATCGAGGGCTATCAGGACATCATCCAGCGCGTTTTCAATCGTCATCGCCTCCCGTACTTTCTCGATAAGCGCGAATCCGTCGCGCATCACCCGCTGGCCGAGCTGACCCGTAGCGCACTCCGCCTTGCCGCCTTCAACTGGCGCAACGCCGACTGGTTCGCCGCCCTGAAATGTGGCCTCGTCACCGACGATGACCAGCTCGTGGACGAACTCGAGAACCAGGCCCTCGCCCGCGGCTGGGAAGGCCCGCGCTGGCGCGAACCCCTCGTCATCGAAAAAGAACCCGGCCTCACGAATCGCCTGGAATTCTTCCGCCAAAAGATCGTCCCGCCCTTCGCCCGTTTCGTGGATGAGTTGAACCGCATCGGTGGCGTCTCCGGTCAGGAACTCTCCCGCCTCATCCGCCAACTCTGGGTGGACCTGAAGGTCACGGATGTGCTGGAGGAATGGAGTCGTCACCCGGACCCGCAACACCCCGAGTTCGCCGCCATCCACCAGACCGTCTGGGAACAGTTGAACGACTGGGATGAAAGCCTCCAGCTTGCCTTCGAGACCGACACCCTCAGCACACGCGACTGGCTCGCCGTCGTGGATGCCGGTCTCGCGGGCCTGACCATCGGTGTCATCCCGCCCGCGCTGGATCAAGTCACCGTCGGTGCCATCGATCGATCGCGTAATCCCGACCTGCAAGTCGCCATCGTCCTCGGTGTCAATGAAGGCGTCTTCCCCGCGCCACCCGATGCCCCGGTCATCCTCACGGAAGTGGACCGCCAGGTGCTCATGCAGCATGACCAGCCGTTCGGCCTGACCGCGCAGCAACGTCTCGCGCACGAACGCTACTTCGGCTACATCGCCTTCACCCGTGCCCGGCAAAAGCTCATCGTCTGCTGGTCGCGCCAGAACCAGAAGGGCACCGCGCTGAATCCCTCGCCGTTCATCGACCAGCTCGATCAACTCTTCCCGCACGACGCGCCCGAGAAATTCAACGGCGCTCTGAAGCCTTCAGACGTGGAGATCCTGCCGGAACTCCTCGCATTGCCGAACTGGGTGGAAAGCGCCCAGCAAGCCAGTATCACCCACGAAGGCCAGCCCTTCTGGCATCCCGTGAGTGCCTTGGTGAAACGCCAGCAACGCATCCAGCTCGCCCTCGCACAGGATCATCTCTCACCCGCTGCCGTCACGGCGCTTTACGGCACATCCTTGCCCGGCTCCGTCAGCAGCCTGGAAGATTTCTCCGCCTGTCCCTTCCGTTTCTTCGTCGCGCGCGGCCTGAAAGCGGATGAACGGGAACATTTCGAGACCGATGTCCGCGAACGCGGCAGCCTGTTGCACGAGATCCTCGATAAGTTCCATCGCACCCTGAAAGCCGAGCAACGCCGCTGGCGCGATCTCTCTCCCACCGAAGCCGCCGCTCTCGTGCACAAGCTGGGCGAACAGATTCTCCCAACCTTCCGCGACGGCCGCTTCGTGCATGACCGTCAGCGCGAATTCCTCGGCCGCATGCTCATCACCCGCCTCGAACGCCTCATGGCCGTACTCGTGAGCTGGATGCCGCAATACCGCTTCGATCCCGAGGCCGTGGAACTCAGCTTCGGCATGACCGGCAGCGAACTCCCCGGCTGGCAGCTCGACCTCGGCGATGGCCGCACGCTTGTCCTGCGCGGCCGCATCGACCGCATCGACCTCTTTCGTCAGCCCGACAGCGATCAGTCGCTCATCGCCGTGTTCGATTACAAATCGAGCACCAAGAAACTAGAAGCCATCAAACTCCACCACGGCTTGCAGCTCCAGTTGCTCTCCTACCTTGCGTTCCTGCGCCAACTGTCCGGCGCGCAGAACCCTTTTGGCACCGGCCAACTAATACCTGCCGGTGCCTTCTACATCAGCCTGCGTGCCGATAACAGCACCGGCCCGAACCGCGAAGCCGCACAGGAGGAATTGAACCTCAATTCCCGCGAAGCCCACCGCCACCATGGCCGCTACAACCTCGATTTCATCGACCAGTTCGATGGCCGCGCCGACCGCAAGCAAAGTGACCAGTTCAACACGAACAGCCGCAGCCGTGATGGCGTCGGCCGCGCGGATTTCACACAGTTGTTGGATGACATCGAAGTCCAGTTGAAACGCATCGGCCTCGGCATCTTCGCTGGAGATGTCACCGTCTCGCCCTATCGCAAAAGTTCCGAGACCGCCTGCGCCCACTGCGCCTATCGCCCCGTCTGCCGCTTCGACGACTGGAGCGACAAGTATCGCGTGCTCAAGCTGCCCAAGAAAGCGAAGGAGGAAGCCAAGTGAGCAGCACCAACGCGACTCCGCAACAACGCGCGGCCATCGAGGCCAAGGGCAACGTGCTGCTCGTGGCCGGTGCCGGCACCGGCAAAACGACCACGCTCGTGAACCGCTGCCTGCGCCTCGTCCTTGAGGAGCGCGTCGCCATCGACCGCATCCTCATGGTGACCTTCACCGAGGCCGCCGCCGCCGAGATGCGCCACCGCATCCGCGACGCCTTGCAGCAGCAGATCGCCGCCGCCCCCGATGACTTGCGTCTCGCCGAGCAACTGGCGCTGCTGGACACCTCGTTCATCTCCACGCTGCACGCCTTCTGCCTGCGCCTCGTGCGCGAGCATTTCCACGAACTACAGATTGATCCCCAGCTCACCGTCCTCGATGAGCAACAGACGCGTCCGCTCGCCGAGGAAGTGCTCGAAGACTTGTTCCAGCGCGCCTACGCCGACACTTCCGCTCGTGGCGAGCAAGTGCGTGAACTCATCGAACGCTACGGGCGCGGCGATGACAAAAGCATCCGCAAACTCGTCTGGCAATTGCACGTCTTCACGCAATCGCTCGCCCAGCCCCACGCCTGGCTCGCAGACACACTGGCCTTCTATGCCGGTGATCAACCAGACCTCTGGCAAGATGCCTTGCTCACCGGGGCCGTCGATTGGGCAAGCGAATGGCAGGGCATCGTCACTGAAACCGCCCGCGAAGCCGCAAACCTCCTGCCCATCCGCGGTGCTCTGGAAAGTTTTCTGACCGCTCCCTCATTGGAACGGCTCACTCAGGCGCTGATAACGGTCGCCGAAGCAGATGAGGTCTGGAAACACGGCACGAAGAAATTCCGCAAACCACTCGATCCTTTTTTCAACGACGCCGATTTTCTCCGCTCCTTGCTGCCCAAAGACGGCCACGACCCCATCGCCAGTGATTGGCAACAAGTGCGCGGCATGATGCGCGCCTTGCTTGAACTCACGCAGGAGTTCACCGAATGTTATCGCACCGCCAAGCGCGACATGGGCGGGGTGGATTTCGCCGATCTCGAACAGCTCTCGCTCCAGCTCTTGCTCGATGCCAACGGCCAGCCCACCGCCACGGCCCGTACCTGGCAGCAACGCTTCGATCACATCTTTGTGGATGAATGCCAGGACATCAACGCCGCACAGGACGCCATCATCCGCTCCGTCAGCCGTAGCGGCGCAGCAGCGAACCGCTTCATGGTCGGCGATGTGAAGCAGAGCATCTACCGCTTCCGCCTCGCGAACCCGCACATCTTCCAGACCTACGAGCAGCAATGGAAAACCGCTGGCGAGCATCATCAAGTGCTGCCGCTGACGGAGAACTTCCGCAGCCGCGAAGGCGTCATTGATACGGTCAATACGCTCTTCAGTTTCCTCATGCGTCCGGCCTTGGGCGGTCTCCTCTATGATGCGGATGCCGCTTTGCAATTCGGTGCTCGCGAAGCCCGTGCCGCCTTCTCCCGCGCGGGCAATGCCGCCACACCCACCACCGGCACCTGGCCCGAGCCCGCCGTGCGCACGGAACTGCACCTCGTCGTCGCTGACAAGGAGGCGGAAGCAGACGCTGACGATGATTGGGCCGATCTCCTCACGATGGAGCGCGAAGCCCGCATCGTGGCAAAACGCCTGCGCGAACTGCACACCGGCCAGCACCAGATCTGGGACAAAGACGCAAAAGAGTTTCGTCCCGTGCGCTGGTCAGACATGGCCATCCTCATGCGTTCCGCTGCCGGCAAAGCCGAGGCCTTCGTGCGCGCCTGTCACGAAGCCGGTGTGCCCTTGCTCGCCGAGCGCGCCGGTTTCTTCACCGCCATCGAAGTTCTCGATCTCGTGAACTTGCTGCGTCTCCTGGATAACCCGCTGCAAGACATCCCGCTGCTCGCCGTCTTGCGTTCGCCGCTCGTCGGTCTCTCGCTGGATGAACTGGCCCTCATCCGCGCCACACGAAAACACGATTGCTGCTGGCTCGCCTTGCATCAATGGCATCGCGAACACCGCGACGATCCGGACACGCTGGACACCTGGCGCATCGTGGATGAATTCTTCCAGCATCATACGTCTTGGCGCGCTCTGATTCGTCAGACTTCACTCTCCGTCTGCCTGGATCGTGTGCTGGGCGAGACGCATTACGAAGCCTATCTGCTAACCATGGATCGCGGTGAAGAACGCGTGGCGAACGTGAAACGCCTGCTCGACCTCGCCCGTCGTTACGATCCCTATCAGCGCCAGGGCCTGTTCCGCTTCCTTCAGTTCATCGACGCGCAGGAAGAGGTGGAGCAGGATATGGAGCCCGCTTCCCCGCGCCATCCGGATGCCGTGCAGTTCATGACCATCCACCGGAGCAAGGGCCTCGAATTTCCCGTGGTCGTGGTGGCTAATATCGATGGTCGTTTCAACACACGTGTCAAAGAGGACGATATCTTGCGCGATGAACAGCTCGGCATCGCCCCACGCGTCGTCCTGCCGGACAGCGATCAACGCTACCCGACCATCGCCCACTGGGTCGTGAAGCGCCGCGAGCAACGCGAGACGATGAATGAGGAAGTGCGCCTCCGCTACGTCGCACTCACTCGCGCCCGCGATACCCTGATCCTCACCGGCACCGGCAGCACCAAACTGCTGGAGGACCGCTGGGGCGAACGCAGCGGTGTGAGTGCCCAGGTAGAATTCGAGGCGAAACGCGCCTCCAGCTTCTACGCCTGGCTGAAGCTCTGGCTGCGCGAGACCACCACGCATGAGCACTGGCAGGGTGATTACCAAGGCGGCACCGACCTCATCCGCTGGCAATTGCACACGGGTGTTGAAGTGGAAGAAACTTCCGTAAGTTCACCTGAACCAGCTTCAATTGAACCGAATGAATCCACCTTCGCTGAAGACTTGGCCGAGCGCCTGACCTGGATGTATGCGTATCCCGCCGCCACGGTGGAGACGGCCAAGACTTCCGTGACTGTTTTGCGCCGTCGCCGCGATGAAACGGATGACGAGGCGAAGCCGCTGGTGCAGACGCAGTTTCAATTCCAGTTCCCCGCACCCAAGCGCGAGGCCGGTTCACGTCTCAGCGGAACCGATGTGGGCAAGGCTCATCACACCTTCCTGCAGTTCGTGGAGCTGGCCCAAGCCGGTTCGCTGGCTGGTGTGCGTGAGGAAGTGCAGCGTCTGACGGAAGTCGGCGTACTGACTGAGGAAGAAGCTGCTGCGCTAAACATAAAATCGCTCGCCGAGTTTTGGTCATCAAAGATCGGGCAGGGGATTTGCGCACGCAGCCATGAAGTGCAGCGGGAGATGCCGTTCACCGCGCGCTTCTCCGCAACTGATTTGATCCGTTGCGGCGTAGCCGGCGTGAGTCCGAGTCTGCCAGCGGAGGAATTCGTCATCGTACAGGGCACCATTGATCTCGCCGTCATCCAAGCGGAGGAGATCTGGCTGCTGGATTTCAAATCTGACCGGGTGAAGCCCGACGAGATGTCGCTGAAGCTGGCTGTTTATGAACCGCAGCTTAAATTGTATGCCCTCGCCTTGGAACGCATCTACCAACGCCCAGTGAAGCATCGCTGGCTGCATTGGTTGCATCTTGGGAGGACGGTGGAGGTATAGTTCAATGGAACCAATAAGCTATAGCGACGGCACACCTGTTAGAATCGGAGACCGTGTCAGGACACGGATTTTCCTGTTCTTCAAAGAGTATGGCCGGGTGGTTTATCTGCCAGGTGTATCAAAACCTCGCCATCCTATGATGGAGCATCACGGCATCAAACGATTGGGCATAAGGACTGACACTGGCGGCAGTGGTGGATTCTGGATTGATCCAAAGACGAATAAAGTGATCCACACCGTCACTTTCCTAAGCAGGGATGAAAGCCCCGGTGAAGGCCTTGCTACTCCGGAAGAGTGGGATTGAACTCGCGACTTTTCTCAAGCATGGCGTTCAGGATCGGCGCTTTGCCTGCAAAAACTCCCATAGCAGCATGATGGACCATAATGCCCAACCGATTTGAGCACCTGTCCGGGCGAGGGAAACTTGCCCCATTTTCAGCAACGCAAAGACAATCCCCGTGCTGGCAAAGGCGATAAGCGACCATGCAGCGATGCGGGACTGGAACCATAGTGCTCCTGCGGCCAACCCAAATAGTGACATCAGGATAGCCCCAATGATGTTTCCATTTTGAGCAAAGCGAACCCCGGACCAAACAGCTATCAAGATCCAGAGGACGCTCAAGATGGTAAGAGGCCAACTGGTTGGCCGTGTAAAGCTGCCCATAGTTTTCCCCTAGTTTAATTTTTGAACTTCGCCTCGATCACATCGGCTATGGTTCGGATATTAATATCTCCTATGTCGTCTTCCGTGAACTCAAAGCAATCCACAAGATCCTCGAGCTGAAAGTGCTTTTCCAAATCATCAAGCAAATACACCAGATCGTGTCCATCAGAAATGTATTTGGGTGCGAGCGGTGTGTCATAATCCAGCTCGATATCAGGAGGCATACCGAAGGATTCGATGGTGAGCTGGCGCACCTTGGCCAGCGTCTGCTGTGTTGCTTTCATGTCAGTGACTCTGCGGCAGCCTGATGATTCCCAACAGTGTTTGGAACGTAAATCGTTTTGACACCACAAGGAGCGGCCAGGACTGGCGGTTCGCCCCGCTCATTCTTCCTCGCCCAGCCCGAGGCCAGGTGAGGAATGGACGTCGAATTTCATTTTCTTCGCGCCTAGCTTGCACAGCCAGTCCGCCAGCGCGGGCAGGCCTTCATCCGTCTGTTCAAAGGAGAGGAAACCGAAATCGAGCAGCAATCCGGCGCGATCCACACCGCCAAATCGGGTGCTGTAAGCACGTGCCGCCGGGGCAGGTGCATGGTCGGTCAAGGGCAGTTGGCCGAGCGGACCGCCCATGGCAGTGAGGGCGAGGCGATAGTTCTGGTTCGTGTAATGATTGGCCGGAAGGGCCAGGTAGGCGGCCGCCACGGTGGCATCCAGACTCCGGTCTTTTTCCACCAGCAGTTCACCGGACTTCTGACGCAACATCTGGTAGCGCGCCTGCTGTTGTTCCTGCAGGGTGCGGGCTTCGGCCAGTTCACCGCGGCGGCGGGCAGCGCCAGCTTCCTTGTTAAGGCGGCTCCATTCCGGGTCGTCTTGCGGTTTCACATCCAGATCGCTCAATTTGAGAAAAGTGGCCCGGGCTTTGGCATGTTCACTGCGGACCAACTGGCTGCGCTGATCCTCGGGATGCCAGGGCGGGATGAGGTGCAGTTGGGCCGGCAGATGGAGATAGTTCGCCAGTTCGGTGTAGGCCTGCGCCGCCTTGTTCGTGTCGGGCAGGAGGCATTGGATGCGCAGGGACGCCGTCATGTTGGTGTTCTGGACGAAGACGTTGGTAGCGCCGCTCTCCAGGCGGCTGATCCATTGGCGACGGGCCGCATCGTTCTCGGCCGCGTGGCTGAACATGAGCAGCGATCCGAAGCGCGTCAGCCGCCCGTTATCACCGGCGACCTGGTCTTTGAAGCGGTCATAGGCGGCGGTGGCCGCCGTGTCATCGGCATACTGGCCGAAGATGGTCAGCCGATTCGTGGTGGTCAGCGTGCCGGTCCGCGCCACGGTGCCACAGGTGTATTCGTGCTCGGGCTGGAACATGGCACTGTCGATGAATTTGCCCATGTCCCCGCCCTTGTTCAGGATGAGCACGGCGGCCATCACGAGGGTCAGCACGATGGCCCCGAGATGGACGAAGGTCAGGCCGATGGTGGCGAGGAGACCGGGCGGACGATTGTAGATGCCCTCGTAAATTTCCAGCGTCTGCTGGGCCAGGGTCTTGGCGTTCGTGCCTTTGGGCATGGCCGCGCGCAGGTCGCTGATGATGCGACCGGAGACCTGATACGGGATGTTTTCCACCTTCTCGGCCGGAGGCGGCAGTTCCTCCCGGCGCAACCGGTGGATGATCTGGGCGAGCTTGTATGCGATCGGCAGCCCGATGAGAATCACGATGCCGAGAAACATGAAGATACGGTCACCGGTCGTGATGCTCACGACCAGCAGACCAAGCCCGGCCAGGGAGCGGAAGGCCAGATCGAGGTAAGGATGCCGGGAGAAGTACAAGGTATGCACCACCCAGCCGCCATCGAGCGGCAGGATGGGCAGCAGATTGAAACCATTCAGGATCAAGGTGAGCAAGGAGGCCTCCAGCATCCATTCCTGCCGGGTGATGAGACCGATGCCGCCCAGCACCGTGCCGAGCAAAATGCCGGGCAGCGGGCCCATCAGCGAGACCACCACCTGTTTCCAGGCCGCGACGTTGAAGCGCTGGCCGGTCACCGCCGCGCCGAAGAGCGGGATAAAGAACATGCGCAGATTCCGGTAGCCGAAAATCCGCATGGTGAGGAAGTGGCCCAGCTCATGGAACAGCAGGATGGGGATGAGCATCAGCACGAACTTCCATTCCCACTTCAACGAACCGGCCCCGAGAAAGACCAAAATGGAGATGCCCAGAAAGACCAGGCCGCTGACCCAGGAAGATTTGGCCTTCCGCAGTTGCTCCATCTGGGTGAGCACGGCGGCATCACCCGGCGGAATGGCCGAGGGGTCGGTGTCCAGCGTGACAGGCGCGGGTTGCTCGGCTGGCGGGATGGCCCCAAACCGGCCGCTGGCGACATGAAAATCACGGGTCAGGGCATGGTAGGCATGGACCAACTGCCGGGTGCCTTCGGTGTCCGCCAGCGGCAAGGCCTGCGCCGGTTGCGCGGCCACGGCGGCTTGGTGCTTGGCCCATAACTCACTGACCGTAGCCTGGGGATGGTAGGTCACCTGGACCGAGGCGGGCGAGGGACTGTCGAACTTGCCGCCGCTGGTGACTACATAGCAGCCGTCAGCAAAGCCCGTGATGAAAACGGGGAAGAGGTAGGTCTTGGCCGGATGGGGGACATCCCAGCGCCGGTAGTGCAGCCGCGCCAGCACGGGATGCCCGGGGTGGCGGAAATCCTGTTCCAGTATCAGGTGGGAGTGGATGGGGTCCCGGATGAGATGGGCCAGGACCAGTTCAAAGCCCATCTCCTCCAGCAACTGCCGTGTGGGTGAGGTAAGCGCCTGCAAATCGGCGGGCACAGCTTCCGGGGCAATCTCATACGGCGTCAATTCCTGGACGTTCGGGTCATCGGAAGAGGCGGGCATGTCCAGCCGGAACAGTTTGACGAAGAAAAAGGTCAGCGCGGCACTGATGAGCGGATTGCCGGTCCGCATTTCCTGCCAGGACATCCTTGAGGTCCGTATGCGATAGAACATGTGTCTCCCCTTTTGCGTGTTTGGCTGCGGTCCGCAGTAAAGCCGGAGGGTCTGTGTGGTCACAAGCAAAAAGCGGAAAGAGGGATGTTTTGCCCCCGATAGCGCGGTAAATGACGGGGAATTTAATCGTCTACCTGGTGCCGCTGGCGCTTGACACCTCTTGGTTCACTGGTAGTCTCTGCGGCTCCGTTTATGGCGGGGTGTCGGGCGCGGCGGGTTTGCCTGCCTGACATAGTGGCTTGCGCCACAGACATTTAAATCGAGACAGACGCATGAAACGCCAGTATCAACCTTCGAAGATGCGCCGCAAGCGGCAGCATGGTTTCTTGAGCCGTAATTCCACGAAGAGCGGCCGTGAGATCCTCCGTCGCCGTCGTAATTTGGGCCGCAAGCGCCTGACTCCGGTATAATTTTCCGCGAGGCCGCATGGCCGAAGACCGCCCAAAGGCGTTTGGTCTGCCCCGGTCCGCGCGGTTGCGGCTGGGGCATGAGTTTCGCCGGGTGAAAGAAGGCGGCCAGCGGCTCGTACACGGCTGTTTGATCGCCAACTGGCTGGTCTTGCCGGAAGGCAGCGAATCCCGTTTGGGGGTCGTGACCAGCCGCAAGATTGGCGGGGCGGTGATCCGGAACCGGGCGCGGCGCTTGATGCGGGAGACGTTCCGGCTGAACCGGGGTCTCCTGAAATCACCCGTGGAACTGGTTTTGGTGGCGCGGGCGTCGATCGTGGGCAAAAGCCGGCAGGAGGTGGAGCGTGAATACTTCACGGTCCTGCGCCGGGCCGGTCTGCTGAAGGAAACAGAAACCTGATGCGCTTAATGCAACACCTTTTGACGGGCATCATCCGGCTGTATCGCTGGCTGGTGTCGCCGGTGTTGACGTCGCTCTTCAATCCGAACGGCCTGTGCCGGTTCAATCCCAGTTGTTCGGAATACGCCCTGCAGGCCATCCAGACACACGGGGCCATCCGCGGTTCCTGGCTCGCTTGCAAACGCATCCTGCGTTGTAATCCTTGGGGTTCCTTTGGTTTCGACCCCGTGCCGCCGAAGCATGAGCCCGGTTGCGGCTGTGGCGGGCACGCTCAATCCTTGAAGCCGGAATCTCCTGCCCGCCCGACAGACTTGCCCGGTGGTTCTCATTTTGCACCTCGTCCGACTTCCTCGTAATGGATCGTAAATCAATCATCATTCTCGCGCTTTCGTTTGGCCTGCTCATCGGCTGGGTGCCGTTGACCCACATGATCTGGGGTCCGCCGCCACCACCACCTATAACCACAGCGACCGGGTCCAACGCCCCGGCCGGCGGCACGAATGGCACGGTGACGGGCACGAACACGGCCGCCACCAGCCAGCCAGCCGCACCTTCAGTGAACGCAACGGGCACGGCAGCGGCCACGCTGCTCATCGCGCCGAACACGCCTGAGCAGACGGCGATGCTGGTCACGGAGGACGCGCAATACACGTTCACCTCGCACGGCGGCGGTATCAAGCTGGTGGAGCTGGTGAAGTATCCGCATTCCGTGGGCTCCAAGAACGGCACGGACACGAACAAGTTCGCCTCGCTCAATACCAAGGCCCCGGTGCCCGCGATGGCGCTGCTGGGCGGCCCCGCCATCGAAGGAGATGGCGTTTACAAACTGACGAAGAACGGCAACACGATCCGCGCGGAGATGGCGCTGACGAACGGCCTCTATATCGTGAAGGAATTCACGGCGGGCACGAATTACCTGATCCACACCAAGGTGCGCATCGAGAACCGCACCGCCCAGAACTTCCGCCTGCCCTCGCAGACGCTCATCTTCGGCACCGCCACGCCACAAAGTGTGCATGATGATGAGACCACGATGGGTTTCATCTGGTATAACGGCAAGAAGGACCAGCACGTCGGCGGCACCTGGTTTGACAACCGTTTCCTCGGCTGCTTCCCGGGCAAACCGCGTTTCGAGTATCTGGACGGCCAGAACGATGTGGCTTGGGCGGCGGTGAACAACCAGTTCTTTGCGCTCGCCGCCATCCCGAAGCAACCGGCGCCGCAAGTGATGTCACGCCGCATCGATATGCCGCCTCCCACGGCCGCTGAGATCGCTGCCGACCGGCGGGCCAAGCTCAATCCGCATGGTTTCCAGACGGGCTTTGTCTACCCTGAATCCATCCTGCCCGCCAACGGCTCGCTGGAACGCGAGTATGACCTTTTTGCCGGTCCGCGCGAATACAACACCCTGTCACGCCTGGCCACGAAGTACAGCAACAATCTGGACTTGGTGATGAAATTCGGCGGGTTTTTTGGCTTCTTCGCCAAGGCGCTGCTGCTCTCCATGAACGGGCTGGCTGCCTGGGGCTTGAACTACGGTTGGGCCATCGTCCTCATCACGGTGATCGTGAAGCTCGTCTTCTGGCCGCTCACCCATGCGAGCACCAAGTCCATGAAACGCATGGCCGCCCTGGCCCCGGAGCTCAAGAAGATCCAGGAAAAGTACAAGGAAGACCCGCAGAAGCTGGCCCAGAAACAGCTCGAACTTTGGCGTGAGAACAAGGTGAACCCGTTCGGGAGCTGCCTGCCGATGATGTTACAGATCCCCGTGTTCTTCGGTTTCTTCACGATGCTGCGCACCGCCATCGAACTGCGCGGTGCCGAGTTCCTTTGGGTGGCGGACCTGTCCCAGCCGGATACGGTATTCGTCATCCCCGGCCTCAATTTCCCGATCAATCCCCTGCCCATCCTGATGGGCGTCACGATGTTCTGGCAGGCCCGCATCACGCCGACCTCGCCGACCATGGACCCGGTGCAGCAGAAGATGATGCAGTACATGCCGCTGATCTTCCTGGTGTTCCTGTATAATTACTCGGCCGGTCTGGCGGTTTACTGGACGACGAACAACCTGCTGACCATCTTGCAGACCAAGATCACGAATTCCGAACCGGAGAAGCCCGTGGCCGAAGCGCCCAAAGCCCCCGTGGCCCCGGTGAAGAAGAAGAAATAGGCTCGTCAACCGTACACGGAACCATAAAACGTTACTCGTATGGCAGTGAAACCTAAGGAAACATTGGCAGAGTTGCTGGGCCATCTCGGCTTTCCGGCAACCGTGGAGGAACATCAACTGGAGGACGGCCTCCTGCTGGATGTGAAGGCAGATGATGCCGGCCGGCTGATTGGCCGTCAGGGCCAGACGCTGGGTGCGCTCCAGTATCTCGTGAACCGCCTGCTCATCCGCCAGGACCCCGCCGCGCCGAAGGTGATGGTGGATGTGGCCGGCTACCGCGCCGAGGCCCGTGATGCTCTGGTGAAGAAGGCGAAGGAGGCCGCCGAGAAGGTGCGCCGCTGGGGTGATATCGTAGAACTGGAGCCGATGAGCCCGTTTGACCGGCGCATCGTGCACAATGCTATCAAGGACGACCCGGACATCGAGACGCACAGCGTGGAAGTGGAAGGCACCACCAAGAAAGTGGTCATCCTGCGCCCCAAACGCTGAGCCGAATGCGTATCATTTCATCCCCGCCTGAGCACTGCTTGGGCGGGGATTTTTGTTTGGACCGTAGCCGCCCCTTGCTTGCTTTTCCTGGAGGGAAAGGTTAATTATCCACCATGGACAAGTTCACGGAAATCAAGCAGCGCGAGGCGAAGAGCCGGAAGCGCACGATGCGTATCCGTGAAAAGGGCACCTTGGCGGAGCGGCAAAAGGAGCAGGCGCGCAATTCGTTGGTAAGAGATGGGGCCAAGTGGAAGATCACCAATATGGGATCTGCTTTTGCAGCCATGAGTCGCTGAGCCAAATGTCGGTGGCGATGATTCGGCCGAACACAAGCTTAGTCAGGAGCAGTCAGCATAAGCGGCTTTCAAAAACTGGATCGCCTCTTTGTCGTCCCTGTTAAACCTTTCATCCGACTGATATTCTCCTTTCCGTTCTTTCCCGTTGCGGTTAGAGGATTCCTGCGCTTATGAAATCGTATCGCCTGAACCGTCTCTTTAATGCCAAGTCGGGCCGTTGCTTTGACGTCGCCGTGGACCATGGCTTCTTCAATGAACGCGGCTTTTTGCAGGGCATCGAAGACCTCGGCGAAAGCGTGAAAACGCTCGTAGCCGCGAATCCGGATGCCATCCAGCTCACCGTGGGCCAGGCGCGCCATCTGCAAGCCATCCCCGGCAAGCTCAAGCCCGCGCTCGTCCTGCGCACGGACGTGGCGAATGTCTATGGCACCCAGCTACCGCGCACTTTGTTCAGCCGCATGATCGAGCAGCCGGTGGAACAGGCCCTCCGCCTGGATGCCACCTGCGTCGTCGTGAATCTCTTCCGCATCCCGGAACAGCCCGAGGTGACGGACCAGTGCATCCAGAACATTTTGCGCATCAAACCCGAGTGCGATCGCTACGGCCTGCCGCTGATGATTGAGCCGTTGGTGTTTCAAGCGAACCAAAAGGCCGGCGGCTACATGGTGGATGGCGATTTGGACAAGATCCTTCCGCTCGTCCGCCAGGCCGTGGAACTGGGCGCCGACATCATCAAGGCGGACCCGACAGATGGTGTGTCTGTCTATAACCAAGTCGTGAAGATCGCCGGTGGTATTCCCGTGCTCGTGCGTGGTGGTGGCAAAGCGGCGGACAAAGAAATCCTCGAGCGCACGGAGAAGCTCATGGGCCAGGGCGCGCACGGCATCGTCTATGGCCGCAACATCATCCAGCACAAAGATCCGGCGGGCATGACGAAGGCGCTCATGGCCATCGTCCACGACGGCGCCAACGCCAAGCAGGCCGCTAAATTCATCAAAGCTTAGTTTTCTTTTTCGTATTACATGGAATCACCGATTGTCATCGCCATCGACGGGCCCAGCGCCAGCGGCAAGAGCACGAACTCGAAGCTCATCGCAAAGAAACTTGGCTATATCTACGTGGACACAGGGGCGATGTATCGCACCCTCGCCTGGTATTGCCTGAAGAACAACATCGACGTGGACGACGAGAAAGCCGTCGCCGCCGCCTTGCGCAAGTGGAAGACCACCTTGGTGAATCACGATGGTCACGCGCGCCTGCTGGTGGAAGGGTATTATCCCGAGAAGGAGATCCGCACGGCCGAGACCAGTGCCGCCGTCGCGAAGGTCGCCGCCGGCCCCAAGGTGCGCGACTGGATGAAGAAGAAGCAACGCGAGTGCATCGAATTTGGCAACCTGGTGATGGAAGGTCGCGACATCGGCACGAACGTGTTCCCGGAGACGGATTTCAAATTTTACCTCGATGCCTCGCTGGAAGAGCGCAACCGCCGGCGGGTGGCGGATGGTGTGCAGGACAATCTGGCGGAACGCGACCAGCGCGACAGCCAGCGCAAGGCCGCGCCGCTCATGATCGCGCTCGGAGCCACGCTGATCAACAACTCGGGAGAAACGCCGGAGGACACCTCCAACCGCATCATCGCCGAGTTCCACAAGAAGCAGGCGGAAGTGAAGCGGTAACGATTTTTTGGGCGCGGTGACAACCGGCCGCGCGAAACGAACGAAACCCAACTCCTCATGCCAGCCGATGAGCACAGCGCGAAAGTGCAGACAGGATGATCCTTGTTCCCTAGGCATATCTGGAACAAGGCTTCCGGTTTTAAGGCTTCGTGGACACACTGGAGGGCACACTCGGTCGTGAACACCGTCTATGCCATCACTTGGTATGCGGGCCGGCTGGCGTTCAAGCTGTGGTTCCGCTGGCGCGTGTATAACGTGGAGCGCGTGCCCTTAACGGGCCCGGTGATCCTGGCGTCCAACCATGCGAGCTTTGCGGACCCGCCGTTGCTTGGTTGCTCCATCCCGCGCCAGATCAATTACCTCGCGCGCGAATCCCTGTTCCGTTTCCCGTTGGTCGGTTGGTATCTGCGCCAGCTCAGCGCGGTGCCGGTGGACCGCGATGGCGGCGGGGCGAAGGGCTTGAAGACCATCCTCGACCGCTTGCTCCAGGGCGGCGGCATCACGCTCTTTCCCGAAGGCACGCGCACCAGCGATGGCAAGCTGCAGCCCGCGCGGTCCGGCATCGGCCTGACCGTCATCAAGTCCGAGGCGCCGGTGGTGCCGGTGCATATCTTTGGCGCGTATGAGGCGTATGGGCGGCATCTGAAATTTCCGCGCATGAAACCCATCGTGGTGAAGTATGGGAAGCCGATGATGTTCGAGACGTTGCGCGCCGAAGCCAAGACCTGCACCAAGCCGCGCCTGAAAGAGATCTACCAGGAAGTCGCCGACCAGCTCATGGCGGAGATCGCCCGGCTGGAGCCGAAGGCGGATTAGGTCCTTCGTGATAAGTTTTGGTTCGGAGAAATTTCTTCCCTCCCCCTTTCGATTCGCCACACTGCGCTCATGGGGAAATCATTACGCGTAGGAGTCTATGCCGGCAGTTTCGATCCGCTGACCACCGGCCATCTCTGGATGATCGAGGAAGGTGTGAAAGTCTTCGACCGGCTGATCGTGGGCATCGGCGTGAACCCGGACAAGCGCTACACCTTCGACATCAAGGAACGGGCCGAGATGGTGCGGGCTTCCACCAAGCAGTTCAAGAACCTCAAGGTGGAGACGTTCGGCCACCAGTTCCTCATCAAGTATGCGGAATCGCTAAAGGCCGGTTTCATCCTGCGCGGCATCCGGTCGGAGAGCGATTACGAGTTCGAGCGCGTGATGCGGAATATCAACGGTGATTTGAACAGGGACATCACCTCTATCTTCCTTATGCCGCCGCGGGGCATCGCGGAGATCAGCTCCAGCATGGTGAAGGGCCTCATCGGGCCGACGGGCTGGGAGAAGATCGTCCGCGAGTATGTGCCGTCCCCTGTTTATGACCGATTACTCCAGCGCTTCCATGAACGCCGCTCTGCGTGAACGCTGGTTGAAGCTGGCGCAGTCGCTGGGCTGGCAGGGCGATGCGGTCGCCGTGTGGGAGAGGTTGCTCGCACATTACACGGAGCCCGTGCGGGCGTATCACAATCTGGAGCACATCGCCGCCTGCCTGCGTGCGTTCGACGAAACGATGACGCAGGGTGCCGACCGGAAGGCCGTGGAGCTGGCCATCTGGTTTCATGATGTGATCTATGACCCGCAGGCGAAGGATAACGAGCCGCAAAGCGCGGAGTTGTTTGCGAACTGCGCCCGGGAAGCGGAGTTGCCGGAGTTTCTGATAGCGGAGGTTCACCGGCTGATCCTGATCACTCAGCATAAGGCTTTGCCCCAGACGGTGGAGGAGCAATTGCTGGTGGATGTGGACCTGAGCATCCTGGGGGTGGATCAGGCGGCTTTTGCCGAGTATGAACGGCAAATCCGGGCGGAGTATGCTTGGGTGCCGGAGAAAGCCTTCTGTTTGGGGCGGGCGGCGGTGCTGGAGCAGTTTCTGCAGCGGGAACGGATTTACCACACAACATATTTCTTCCAGCGCTACGAGACCCAGGCCCGGGAGAACTTGCAGGCAGCCAGTGAGCGCTGGCGGAGTTTGGGGCAGCAATAAAAAGCTTGCCCGGAAACCGGGGGCGGATTATCTCGAAAAGCAGCAAAAATGCTGAATTCACCTAAAGGAGAGTTCTAACAGTTCCAAGAAAACACACTCATCACACACATGAAAGCACCAGCCGTTTATCTGGCCGCGTTGATCGCGGGCGCACTGTTCATCGCCGCACCTTTCCAGGCCACCGCCCAGGAAGGCAAACCCAAGGCGGAAGGCAAGGAGAAGGCCAAGGACGAAAAGGCCAAGCGCGATACCTACCCCTATCAGGGCAAGGTGAAGTCCACGGACAAGACGGCCATGACCATCACGCTCGAAGGCAAGGAGAAGGAACGTGTGATCGGGGTGACCTCCGAGACCAAGTTCACCAAGGACGGCAAACCGGCGACGTTTGGTGATGTCGCGACGGGCGAGAACGTCCGCGGCCAGGTGAAGAAGACCCCCGAAGGCAAAGAGAACGCCGTTTCGGTGTTCCTCGGGCCGGTGCCGGAGAAAAAGGGCGGCGACAAAAAGAAAAAAGAGGGCGACAAGAAGAAGGCGGAGTAAGATCTATTTAATCGAATCAGCAGTGCAGAGCAGGCCCAATGGGGCCTGCTTTTTTGTTAATACCGGACCTGGCTAGGCGACGTGATTTTTTGCGATGGTGCGCGGCCATGGGGAACCGCAGCGATCAGGCAAGTTAAGAGGCTGATGGCTGCCACTGTAAAAAGGAACAGGATTAATTTCTTGAATCGTATACTTGCTAAGCGTATTGATGACTAATAACTCCCAACTTTGCTATGAAAGCGACGCTACTCACATTTATCACGACCGCCCTCATTTCCGTTTCCTCCGGTTGCGGAGGGAAGGAAGAAAACGTGAATTTGCCGTCTACCCCCCAGCCTGGCGCGAATGTTTCCGTCACGGCGACCCCCGCAACTCAACCGGCGCCCGTAGCTCCCCCGCCTGCTCCAGGAACACAGCCGGGCATGCCCGCGCCGACGACACAGCCCGAACCAGAAGAACAAATCAAACAAACGGATTTGGAGAAGATTATGGGTGCTGTCCAGAGCTACACTATTCAGTTCAATTCCAACCCGGCGTCCTTGGAAGAGCTGGTAAGCAAAGGCTTCCTTAAAAGTATTCCGCCCGCGCCTGCCGGCAAAAAATGGGTTTACGACGCCGAAAAATTGAATGTAGTTCTAGCTGTTCAATAGGACTATTTAATCCCTCCGGCCTTAGTGGAACGTTTGCCTCATCGTACCAGCTATTAGATTTAAAAATTACTTTTCTTTGTGAATTAGAGTTTTAAATCAACCTCCACACGACTCATCGAAGTGCCGTAAGCTATCTGCACCTAAACTCCAGCGGATTAAGGGCAATCTTATATTTTTTGACACCGCTGGTGAACTTTTTCGGGATCCCGTCCTGATTTATTTTATTAAGTTTTGCTACTTATTTATTAAATATAAATAAGTAAAGTGTTTAATATTAATAAGTTTTAAATATTAGCACAAAATCACCCAAAATGCTTATGGTCTATGAGGAGGATTAGTGATTAGATATGCCACAGTACCCACAGAACTCAGACCATCTATTATATGCATCATTCATCTTCACGACCCTTGGCGAGAGGAACGCTAGCCTTCACGCTCATTGAGTTGTTGGTAGTTATTGCCATCATCGCCATTCTGGCGGGCATGCTGCTGCCGGCCTTGGCCAAGGCCAAGGAAAAGGCGATGACCTCAAGATGTATGACCAACTTGAAACAGATTGCCACCGCCCACGGCATGTATCTCGATGACAACAAGGATAAAGTGATATATGCCAACTTGCGTCTGGGCGGCAATGCGGACTGGACATGGGATGACCTGCTGGACAGCTACTTGGGCGGAGCACGGGACCAAGCCAATAAACGTAATTGCTGTATATCTGGTTCCACCTTCCGGCTGCCGGCGATCATCTGCCCTTCGGACAAGGAACCCATGTTTATGTCCGGTTGGACTTATAATCCAACCACCGGCGCGTTGAATGTGCAGAAACGCAGCTATGCCATGCCGCGCCATAACATGGCATCTTACGGCACGGGCCGGGCCGCCTTCGGTGATGAATGGCCGCCTAGTCCAGCCAACCGGACCGGCATGGGGCTAAACTGGTCAGATACGTCACCAAATTTTGCCAATTGGAATTCGGCTGATCCCCGGCCGACCGGTGGTGTGCCTGAGCCCTATCGGCAACTTGCCGTACGCGGTGCGATGGTGCAGGCACCCGACGAAACCATCCTGCTGACCGAACGTATCTTCAACGGCGGGACCTCCGGGTATGGTAATGCTTGGATTTCCAGCTCGGATAACGGCCAGCATTTTCCAGCGAACAATCCTACCACCATCCCCACGGTGGATTTCAAGACGCATCATAATGGCATGGTCAATTATCTCTTTCTTGATGGCCATGCAGAGACGATAGCCCCGGCGGCCACGTTGGGATCTACGAATCGCACCACCCGCACTTGGCAGACAGGCATGTGGTCTATTAACGCCAAGGATTGAACCATTATTTGATCAACAAGGCGGCTCCTTTACGGGGCCGCCTTTCTTTTTCTTGGCACCACCCGGCTTGAGTTCAGGCGGGGGCTCCGGTATGTGTGGCGGATGTCATCACGCTCCGACAAACCCGCAGCCGCCCTGGACAAGTTATTGGGCGTCATCTGGCTGCTGGCGGGGTTCGGAGCGGTGCTGGCGGGATACCTTTGGTGGTTGCGGAAGTATCAGGCGGTCCATCCGGGATGTCATGCCAGCGGTGATTGCTCGTATCTGTGGTTCAGCCCATGGGCCAACTGGTTCGGTTTGCCCGTCAGCGCCTTGGCGCTCATCCCTTACGCGCTGATATTCTTGGGGACCCTGCTGGTCATCCGCAAAGTTCAGGCGGAAACCGGTCGAAAGCTGCTGACCTCACTGGTGTTTTTCTTGCTGGTCATGGTCGTATGGTTTGTGGTTTTGCAAGGGGTTGTCCTCAAGCAATGGTGCCGTCTTTGCCTGCTCAGCCACGCGGTGTCGGCAGTGCTCAGTTTTATGGTGCTTGCCTGGCTAAAAAAAAGCTCCGTACAGGCAGGGCTCAAGGGCTGGTTTTCCGGATCGTTCGCGGTGGTCGGCCTGGCATTGGGGTTGGCGGCCATAGCCGGCCATTCATTGCCGGGCCAGCAAACGGAGGATCAGTCGTTCCACCCCTTGCCGGGCATCGTACTCATCCAGCGCGAAGCTCCGGAGCGGGTGCGGATCTTTGGCCGGTCGATCGACCTGAAGAGCGGGGGCTTGCTGGTCGCAGGTTCACCGGCTGCGCGTGAACTGATGGTGACCTTGTTTGATTATACTTGTCCTGATTGCCGCCGTTTGCACGGGCAGCTCCGTCATATCACCGCAGCGGATCCCGGGCGCTATTGTGAGCTGGTGCTGCCAGCCCCGTTGCACTCGGCCTGCAATCCGCTGGTGAAGCAAGACACTCCTTTGCATGCGAATGCGTGCCCGTTGGCGCAGATCGCCTGTGTGGTGGGCCGTTTCCAGCCAGTGGCGTTTCCCGAGTTCCATGCCTGGCTGATGGCCGGTGAGGAACCGCCTGCGGTGGAATCTGCCTTGCAGCGTGCGCAAGCTCTGCTGCCAGGCCTTGATGTGGCCCTGGAAATGAAAAATCAGGTCAATCTGGGGCCTTTGCAACTGGGGGTGCAGATTTTCCAATCCACCCGGGAAATCCATCAACTGGATGGTCTGCCGCTGCTAATGACGGAAAAGGCCACTTTTATCGGCGCACCGCAGAATATCGATACTTTGGCACGCCTACTGAAGTGAAGGTTTTCCCGGCAACACATGGTTTTCGACAAGTTCATCGGCAGGGCCTAGTCAGAGCAGAGAATCATTCCCTAGAGCGGTTTAGAAAATCCTGTGGCCGGGTGGTTGAAGAAGTGGGAGGGCGGTCATTTTGGGTTCGGGCGAGGCTTTGGCGAAGTTCAGTGCCCAAGACCCTGTGACTGAGCCGAAACGACGCCCGAACCCAAAAATCCTCGCTCTACCCGGCTGCATCATTTTTTAAAACGCGCCAGCTTCTGAGAGCGCTTTCTTTTTACCTGAAAGCGGCTGTTTTAACGATAAAACAGTTAGCTTTCATTATTTAACATCAAATAAATATAAATCAAAATTTTCTTGAATATGATTGAAAATCAATCGTCAAAGCGAGCAATACCTTCACTTTAGGCTTGTTGTCGTGACGCTTGTCCGTGTTAGTATGGAGTCAAGCACATCAAACAAACAGAAGTGCAGCTTATTTTATTAGGCAGTATGACAAACAGACTGTATATCGCGGTATTGGCGGGCGGGATGCTGGCCGGTTGTGGCGGGGGTGGGGATGAGGCGGCTCCGGTGGCGGCCCCAGCAGCCGCCGCTCCGGCGGGCGCGACCGTCGGTCCGGCTCTTGTCGCGCCTGAAGCTCCCCCGGTGGCTCCCCCGGGCGGTACGGCCCCGGCTGCCTTGACTCCGGCCGCCCCGGCTGGGCCGGCGGAATCCGCGCCTTTGGATGCGACGGCGCAGGAGCGAATCCTGGCGGCCATGCAGAGCTACGTGATCGACAACAGCGCCAACCCCAAATCGTTGGAGGAGCTGGTCACCCGTGGATATCTCAAGAGCCTGCCGGCGGCACCGGCAGGCAAGAAGTGGGTGTATAACCCGGAGAAGCTGGCCATCGAGCTGGCCGACAAGTAACCCCCGACCCAAAAAAACCAACCATTTCCCTTTTCACACCCTATGAAACATAAATCATCTGTGCCCTGGCTGAGGGCATTCACGCTGATCGAGCTGCTGGTCGTCATCGCCATCATCGCCATCCTGGCGGGCATGTTGCTGCCGGCGCTGAGCAAGGCCAAATCACGGGCCATCACGACCCGCTGTCTGAACAACTTCAAGCAGATCGCCCTGGGTCATGGCATGTATACGGGCGACAACAAGGACAAGGTCATGTATGCCAACGTGCGCGTGGGCGGCGACGCGGACTGGACGTGGGATGACCTGTTGGACTCCTATCTGGGCGGGGCGCGGGATGACACCAAGAAGCGCCAGTGCTGCATCTCCGGGCCCACCCAGTTCCCGCTGCCTGTGGTCTTGGACCCGGCGGACAAGATCCCTTCTTACGAGGCGACTTGGAACTATTTTCCTGACGGCAAGCCTCGGGTGCAGCGGCGGAGCTACGCGATGCCGCGGCATAACATGGGTTCCTACGCGAACGGTTCGCTGGCGGCGGATGCAGTGCGTGACTGGCCCCCCTCGCCGGTCAACCGCACGGGCGTGGGCCTGAACTGGAACATGACCAGCACCACGGACAACAAGAACTGGAACTCCCTTGATCCCGTGGTAGCGAGCGGTTCACCGGCTCCGCGGCGGCAACTCTCTGTGGCCAGCGCCATTGTCTTGAATCCGTCGGAATTGATCCTCCTGACCGAGCGCATCGGCCAGGGCAACATCTCCGGTTACTCGGCGCAGCCGTGGATCAACAACCCGAACAACTGGGAGCACTTCACCGGCAACTGGGCACCGGCCATGCCGCAGGTGGACACGAAGGCCTTTCATAACAGCCTCAACAATTACCTGTTCCTGGACGGCCACGCGGAGACCTTGGACCCCACTGCCACCTTGGGCATGACCAACGTCAACAAGAGCATCCCGTCCGGGTTCTGGACGATTGTCGCGAAAGACTAACCCTCTTTTTCTGCTTTAAAAGGCACACAGGCCCATGCCTGTGTGCCTTTTTCTTTTCCTCGCAGGCAATCCTTTCGACGGAGATCAATTTCTCACTGATAAGATTTCATGAAAGCCCGTTAATACTTCACAAGATTTGCTAAAGTTTTACTGCTGGGATTGCACCACTGTTAGATAGTTTTTGTCAGGTAGTTTGGGAGCAATGCTCTGCAAAAAAAGGAGGAGATCCATGGACACGGCTTGGTTAAACTCAAGCTGCCACCATCAGGTCTCTATTATACATTCTTATTATTATAAATTATTAATTAGAACAATTGTTTATGAATATCTAAACATCATGAACATCACCCAAAATGATTATATTGATTTATTACTAAGGTCGTATAAACATCGAACATCAACCTGTTTAAACCCGGCAAGTAGCCGTTCTTTTATTGGGCTTTGAAAAGTATCTTGAAATCAACTGCTTCAGGTGTGTGTTCCATGACAAACAGACTGTATATCGCGGTATTGGCGGGCGGGATGCTGGCCGGTTGTGGCGGGGGTGGGGATGAGGCGGCTCCGGTGGCGGCCCCAGCAGCCGCCGCTCCGGCGGGCGCGACCGTCGGTCCGGCTCTTGTCGCGCCTGAAGCTCCCCCGGTGGCTCCCCCGGGCGGTACGGCCCCGGCTGCCTTGACTCCGGCCGCCCCGGCTGGGCCGGCGGAATCCGCGCCTTTGGATGCGACGGCGCAGGAGCGAATCCTGGCGGCCATGCAGAGCTACGTGATCGACAACAGCGCCAACCCCAAATCGTTGGAGGAGCTGGTCACCCGTGGATATCTCAAGAGCCTGCCGGCGGCACCGGCAGGCAAGAAGTGGGTGTATAACCCGGAGAAGCTGGCCATCGAGCTGGCCGACAAGTAACCCCCGACCCAAAAAAACCAACCATTTCCCTTTTCACACCCTATGAAACATAAATCATCTGTGCCCTGGCTGAGGGCATTCACGCTGATCGAGCTGCTGGTCGTCATCGCCATCATCGCCATCCTGGCGGGCATGTTGCTGCCGGCGCTGAGCAAGGCCAAATCACGGGCCATCACGACCCGCTGTCTGAACAACTTCAAGCAGATCGCCCTGGGTCATGGCATGTATACGGGCGACAACAAGGACAAGGTCATGTATGCCAACGTGCGCGTGGGCGGCGACGCGGACTGGACGTGGGATGACCTGTTGGACTCCTATCTGGGCGGGGCGCGGGATGACACCAAGAAGCGCCAGTGCTGCATCTCCGGGCCCACCCAGTTCCCGCTGCCTGTGGTCTTGGACCCGGCGGACAAGATCCCTTCTTACGAGGCGACTTGGAACTATTTTCCTGACGGCAAGCCTCGGGTGCAGCGGCGGAGCTACGCGATGCCGCGGCATAACATGGGTTCCTACGCGAACGGTTCGCTGGCGGCGGATGCAGTGCGTGACTGGCCCCCCTCGCCGGTCAACCGCACGGGCGTGGGCCTGAACTGGAACATGACCAGCACCACGGACAACAAGAACTGGAACTCCCTTGATCCCGTGGTAGCGAGCGGTTCACCGGCTCCGCGGCGGCAACTCTCTGTGGCCAGCGCCATTGTCTTGAATCCGTCGGAATTGATCCTCCTGACCGAGCGCATCGGCCAGGGCAACATCTCCGGTTACTCGGCGCAGCCGTGGATCAACAACCCGAACAACTGGGAGCACTTCACCGGCAACTGGGCACCGGCCATGCCGCAGGTGGACACGAAGGCCTTTCATAACAGCCTCAACAATTACCTGTTCCTGGACGGCCACGCGGAGACCTTGGACCCCACTGCCACCTTGGGCATGACCAACGTCAACAAGAGCATCCCGTCCGGGTTCTGGACCATCACCGCGAAGGACTGACGGGCACTTTCTGAACCACAAGGCGTACAGGCCCAAGCCTGTGCGCCTTTTTGCTTGGCGATGACCGGAGAAAATAACGTTGAGCCGGTCGCGTCGGCACGCGAAAGTGAGCCTTTGTGAGCGCGGGTCGCAATCATTTCATTTCGATTTTGCCTGTCCAACTGGTTCTGGCGCTAGCTTGGGCACTCGGGGCGGCGAGTGCCGGGGCAGCCGAGGGCCCGTCATCCGCTGCGGCAAAAGACCGGGTGGTGAATGAACTGGCGTATGGTGCCAACGTGGCCCGTTCGGCTTGTGCGACCTGCCATCTGTTCCCGGCACCCGAACTGCTGGACCAAGCGGCGTGGAGCTTGGAAGTTTTGCCCAAGATGCGGCAGATGATGGGTTTTGAATCCATCAATTACGAGCGCATGCTGGGCGGGAAACTGGTGGAAGCCCAGCGCCCGTATCCGAAAGAGCCGCTCTTGAGCGAGGACGACTGGCTGGCGGTGGTGCGCTATTATCTGGCTACGGCCCCGGTCCGGTTGCCCACGGTTGAGCGACCACCAGCTCCGGTGCGGAACGATTTTCGCACCGTTTCCAGTCCTGAGTTCAAAGATGCCGAGGCGGTGATCACGGCGGTGAAGATCGACCCCAAGGAACACCAGATCTACGTGGCGGATGCCACGGCCAAGGCCTTGTATATCTTGGATGCCCAAGGGAAGACGCTGGCCGCGACAGGTCTGGAAAAACCGGCCGTCCACATAAACCCCATGGCGAAGGGAATTTACATCACGGTCATCGGCCGGCTCTATCCGTCGGATGAGCCGGAGGGTCAGGTGCTCTTCATCGGCAAGCCGGGTGCCGGAGATGGAAAAACCAAAGTGCTTTTGGACAAGCTGCACCGGCCGGTGCATACCCTGGTGACGGATGTGAACGGGGATGGCCGGGAGGATTTGGTGGTTTCCTCCTATGGCAATATTTTAGGGCGCTTTTCCTGGTTCGAGAACCGGGGGCAGGACGCCTACGAAGAGCATGTGCTGATCGACCGGCCGGGTGCGATCGCCTCCGAGGCGGTGGATCTGGACCGGGACGGACGGCAGGATTTGGTAGTGCTGATGGCGCAGGCTTGGGAAGGCGTGTATTGGCTGCGGAACACCGGCAGCGATTTTGAGACGATTCCGCTGGTACAATGGCCTCCCTGCTGGGGCAGCACCTCGTTTCAACTGGTGGATTTCAATGGTGATCACCACTTGGACCTGCTGGCTACCAATGGCGACAACGGTGACTTCGGAAATATGCCCGCCCCCATAAAACCTTACCATGGGGTGAGGGTCTATCTGAATGACGGGAAGCAGAAATTCACCGAGCATTACTTTTATCCGCTGGACGGCGCTTACAAAGCGGTGGCGGCTGACTTCCGCGGGCAGGGACGGCTGGATATCGCAGCTATCGCTTTCTTCCCGGATTTCGCCAGAAAACCTTGGGAATCCATGGTGTTATTGGAGGGAACCGGCAAAACGGAGTGGCGACCGACGGATTTGCCGGAGGCCCGGCGGGCCAGATGGTTCGTGCTGGATGCCGGGGATTTGGATGGCGATGGGCGGGTGGACCTGGCGGCTGGAGCGTTTCTGAAAGGGCCGGGGCGGGTTTTGCGCTCTGACCTGGAACAATGGCGCGCCCGGCCAACCCCGGTATTATGGTGGCTGGGGACCGCTCAAAAAGAGGTAAAATAAGGGCTTGCATCGGGTAGAGCCGACGCATAATCTCACGCTCCTTTTTGAAAGGGTCATGTTTGGACTGGACGATGGTTATTGTCCAAAACAGCCCGAAAACAGAGCAGATTATGGCAGTTACAATTCGCTTAAAGCGTATCGGTGCGAAGAACCACCCGGTTTATCGCGTAGTCGTGGCTGATCAACGCAGCCCGCGCGACGGCAAGTTCATCGAAGAGATCGGGACCTACAATCCGACGCAAAAAGACAACAACGTGACGGTCAAGCTGGACCGGGCGGACTACTGGATCGGCAAAGGCGCGCAGCCTTCTGATACGGTGGCGAGCTTCCTCCGCAAGGCCCGTCGTGCCGCGACCGCCGCGGCCTAATCCTGTATCGTGGAGGCATGCAAGCCTTTCTCGAATACTTGGTGAAGGGGCTCGTGGACCGGCCGGAAGAGGTTTCGGTGACGCCGGTGGAACGCGAGGGTGGGACGATTTACGAACTGCGCCTGCATCCGGCCGATGTCGGCAAGGTGATCGGGAAGCAGGGCTCCACCATCCAGGCCATCCGGGCCTTGTTACAAGTGGGCAGCGCGAAGAAAGGTCTGCGTTGCTCGGTGGAGATAGTGGAAGACCAACGGCCGGAATGACAGACCAGCGGCACCGCAAGGGGCCAAGGTCCGGCAGAGCATGAAAATAGACGTGCTCACTCTGTTCCCCGCGATGTTCGCGGGACCGCTCGATGAAAGCATCGTGGGGCGGGCGCGTAGTGCAGGGATCCTTGAGTTGAGGATCCATAATTTGCGGGACTACACGCATGACCGGCACCGGACGGTGGATGACAAACCGTTCGGAGGTGGACCGGGCATGCTGTTGAAACCCGAACCGATCTTTGAAGCGGTGGAAAGTTTGGCGACGGAGCAGACCCATGTGGTGCTGCTCACCCCGGCAGGACGGAAGTTCTCGCAGGAGATCGCCAATGAGCTGAAGCAGCATGAGCATGTCCTGTTCATCTGCGGAAGTTATGAAGGGTTTGACGAACGGGTGCGTGAGACGCTGGCGGATGATGAATTGTCCATCGGCGATTACGTGCTGACGAACGGTGCGCTGCCGGCGATGGTGATCATCGACACAGTGACACGCCTGCTGCCAGGTGCGCTCGGTGACGAGGGCAGTGCGCAGGATGAATCTTTCAGCCACGGCTTGCTGGAATGTCCGCATTATACGCGACCAGCGGAGTTCCGGGGAATGCGGGTGCCGGATGTGTTGATGTCCGGCAACCATGCCGAGATCGCCAAGTGGCGAGCAGAGCAGGCGCGACTGAGAACGGCCCAGAAACGGCCGGATTTGTTGAAGAATATCGGTGGGAAGCCGCAAGCTCCCGCCAAGACTGAAGACCTATGAGCCAAGCGTTGTTTGATAAGATCGAGAAGCAGCAATACCGCAAGGAAGCTGCCAACTTTAACGTCGGTGATTCCGTGCGTGTGCACACCAAAGTCGTCGAAGGCGACAAGGAACGTATCCAGGTGTTCGCCGGCATCGTGATCGGCAAGCGCGGCCACGGTCTGAACGAGACCTTCACCGTCCGCCGTATCAGCTACGGTGAAGGTGTGGAGCGTATCTTCCCGATCCACTCCCCGCGCGTGGACAAGGTGGAAGTCGAGCGCAGGGGCGATGTGCGCCGCGCCAAGCTGACCTACCTCCGCGGCCGTTTGGGCAAGGGTGCCACCTCGGTCAAGGAAAAGGCCCAGAAGGTCGTCACCACGGCCGCCTAAGCCGGCTGACCCAAGTAGATTTCAAAAAGCGAGGCTCCGGCCTCGCTTTTTTGTTTCCCGATTTATCCGGCAAGGCATGCTGACGGCTAAAGATATTGTGCCCCGAAAAATTGCAGCCAATCCGGTGGACCGCTTCGCGCACGAAAGGGCACTCCTCACCCTCGGCCACACCCTGCTTGCGGGCGTGGATGAAGCCGGGCGTGGTCCCTTGGCGGGTCCGGTGGTGGCGGCCGCAGTGATCTTTCCGGCGGCTTGGATCGAAGGCGGCTTGCCGGAGGAACTCACCGGGTTGAACGACTCCAAGCAGCTCACGGAAAAGCAACGCGAGCGTTACTTCGAGCTGCTCACCGCGTCGCCACAGATTGCCCGGGCCATCGCCATCGTGGATGCGCCGACCATCGACCGGCTGAACATCCTGCAAGCCACGCATCACGCCATGAACGAGGCCCTGGCCGGATTGCCGCACTCCCCTGCGCATGTGCTGGTGGATGGCTTGCGCGTTCCTTCGCTACGCTGGCCGCAGACGCCTTTGGTGAAGGGTGATTCGCTCAGCTATTCCATTGCCGCGGCCAGCATCCTCGCCAAGGTGACGCGGGACCGGATGATGCACGCCTATGATGCGGAGTATCCGGGTTACGGTTTTGCGGTGCACAAGGGTTACGGCACGAAGCAGCATCTGGAAGCCATCACGCGGCAAGGCGCCTGCCCCATCCACCGCCGCAGCTTTGCCCCGTTGAAGCAGGAGCAAGGGGAGTTGTTTTAATCGCCGGTTTGTGGACACTATCCGCCGTCATGAACTGGTGGCAGCGCCTCAAGGAGCAGTTGGGTTCCCCGCAAGCGGAGCCGGAGCACCTGCGTCGTGGACGACTGGGTGAGCAGGCGGCGAAACGGCATCTGCAAAAGGCGGGGCTGAAATTCCTGACGGCCAATTTCCGTTCGGACCGTGGCGAGATCGACCTGGTCTTTCGGGACGGGGAATGCCTGGTCTTCGTGGAGGTGAAGACGCGTTCCTCAGAGGAGTGGACGCGTCCCGCCGCCGCCGTGAATGCGCGGAAGAAACGGCTGCTCTCCATGGCCGCGCTGGATTACCTCAAGCTCTTGAAGAATCCGCCGGTGAACATCCGGTTCGACATCGCGGAAGTTTTGCTCAAGGACGGCGAGGTTAGCGAGATCCGGCATCTGCCCGCCACGTTCACGCTATCGAAACCGTTCCGGTATGGGTGAGCGGCCCGAGGCCGCGTGAATAACTGAATCCTTGCATCGTCCCATACTCATCCGATTATCGGGACACCTTTACTAACTATGAAACAGCAGAGCACCATGCGGGTGGGGATCATTGGCGGCGGGTTGATGGGGCGGGAGGCGGCGAGTGCGTTCGCGCGCTGGTTCGTCCTCCAGGATTTCCCGGTGAAGGTGGAGCTGACGGCGGTGTGCGATCTCCAGGAGAGTTTGCTGGAGTGGTTCAAACAGGTGCCCACGGTGAAGCTGCTGACGAAGGATCATCAGGAACTCCTGAAATCCCCGGACGTGGATGTGGTGTATGTGGCAGTGCCGCATAACCTGCACGAGAAGCTGTATCTGGATGTGCTGGCGGCGGGGAAAGATCTGCTGGCGGAGAAGCCTTTTGGCATCGATCTGGCCGCGGCGAAGAGCATCCAGGCGGCGGCGGTGAAGTCCGGGCGATTCGTGCGGTGCAGTTCGGAGTTTCCGTTCCTGCCGGGTCCGCAGCGGGTGGTGAATTACGTGCGGTCGGGCAAGGTGGGGAAGGTGCTGGAGATCCATTCGGGCTTCCATCACGCGAGCGATCTGGACCCGACGAAGCAGATCAATTGGAAGCGGATGACGAAGTTCTGCGGGGACATCGGTGTGATGGGCGATCTGGGGATGCACGCGGTGCATGTGCCCTTCCGGCTAGGTTGGAAGCCGCTCCGGGTGTATGCGCAGCTCCAGAAGATCTACACGCAACGTCCCGATGGCAAAGGCGGCATGGCCGCGTGCGATACGTGGGATAACGCGATGCTCCACACGGAGGTATTGATCGATGGCGCGGAGGTGCCGATGCGCCTGGAGATGAAACGTCTGGCCCCGAGCGAGACGAACACATGGTTCATTGAGGTGCTGGGCACGGAAGGCGGCATCAAGTACAGCACGAAGGAACCGAAGACCCTCTGGATCTTCGAGCGGCAAAAGGAGCAGATCTGGCAACGGATCGATCTCGGCTTCCAAACGCCCTTCCCGACGATCACGGGGGGGATCTTCGAGCCAGGTTTCCCGGATTGCTTCCTGCAGATGTGGGCGGCGTATGCGGCGGAGCGGGCGGGAGCGTTGAAGGACAAGTTCGGTTGCGCGACGCCGGAGGAAGCGGTGCTGAGCCATGAACTGTTCGCAGCGGCGCTGAAATCGCAGGCGACGAAACAGAGCGTGGCGCTGTAGGTCGGTTGCACCGAGTGGCCAATGAGCCGATTGCATCGACGCGCAGCAAACGGACTCCCTCTCCCCAAGGGAAAGGGTACGAGGTGAGGGGGAAGGAAGTGTCCCAACGAACTAGTGCGTCATTTGCTAAAGAGCGTTCCCTTCCCCCTCATCCCGGCCTTCTCCCCGAGGAGAAGGGGAACATTTCCCACGGCGGAGATTTCGATTGCTGCGCTCTGCTTTTGCCTCCAAAAACCATGTGGTTTTTCTGAGGGTTTGTGTGGGTTTTACGCCGCAAAAGGGGGACTTTGCCGTTGACAGTTAAGGCCGCCAAGGTTGTCAATAAATGCGTATCCGAAAGTCTCTGGCTGCGGGCTTCTTGTGCCTTGGTGACGGGACTTTCAGCATTTTAATAAGGGTCAGCAATCATGAGCAAAAAACTGAACATCGCGATCGTCGGTCTGGGCTTCGGGGCGGAATTCATCCCCCTCTGGCAGAAACATCCGCACACGAACTGCTACGCCATCTGCCAGCGCGATCCGAAGAAGCTGAATGCCGTGGGCGATTACTTCGGCGTGGAGACGCGTTACACCGACTTCGCGGAGATGCTCAAGGACCCGAACATCGACGCGGTGCATATCAATTCGCCCATCCCCGATCACGCGTGGATGTCCATCGCCGCCTTGAAGGCCGGCAAACACGTCGCCTGCACGGTGCCGATGGCGACGAGCATCGCGGATTGCAAAAAAATCGTGGAGCTCGTGAAGAAGACGGGCCTGAAATACATGATGATGGAGACGGTGGTGTATGCCCGCGAATACCTCTTCATGAAGGAGCTGCTGGATAACGGTGAACTGGGCAAGCTGCAGTTCGTGCAGGCGAGCCATCAGCAGGACATGGACGGCTGGCCGAATTACTGGCCGGGCCTCCCGCCGATGTGGTATGCGACGCATTGCGTCGGTCCCGTGGCGGGCTTGATCGGCAAGCCGGCGGAATACGTGAGCTGCTTCGGCTCCGGCACCATCCGCAAGGAACTCATCAAGCAATACGGCTCACCCTTCGCCGTGGAGACCGCGCACATCAAGTTTGCGGACACCGATGTGAACGCCCGCATCATCCGCAGCCTCTTCGATACCGCCCGCCAATATCGCGAGAGCATCGACGTCTATGGCGACAAGAAGTCTGTGGAATGGCCGCTCGTGGAACATGAGCCGTTGATCATCCACACCGCGAAGAAGCCGGAACCTAAGATCCCGAAGCCGGTGAAGTGCCCGGACTTCGCCAAGCGCCTGCCCAAGAGCATCGCGAAGTACACGACGCAGGGCGTTTACGATTCCTCCAAGAAGACGCATTTGAGCTT
Source organism: uncultured Verrucomicrobiota bacterium (assembly GCA_964589735.1). GTDB lineage: Bacteria > Verrucomicrobiota > Verrucomicrobiia > Limisphaerales > JAEYXS01 > JAEYXS01. The sequence continues at coordinate 36,695 of CAZPUL010000051.1, forward strand.
CACCCAGGGCAGCGGTCATGGCGGCAGCCACCCGCATCTGGCCAATGAATTTGCCAACGCCCTGGCGGAGAAACGCGAGCCGTTCCCGAACGCGAAACAGTCCGCGAACTGGACCTGCGTGGGCCTGTGCGCCCATGAATCGGCCCTGAAAGGCGGCAAAATCGTGAATCTGCCAAAGTTTACGCTTTGAGTTTGGCCCCGGGTATTGCATAAACTTCCGCCTCGAACCCAAGAACACAATCTATGTCAGCTAAAACTGAAGGTACAGTACCTAACGCAAGCCGTCTGCTTTGGGCCGGCTTTATGGCCATTTTGGCGGCCGGTGTCGGCTTCGCCATCCGTGGCGGCATCTTCGACAACTGGGGCAAGGAGTTCGGCTTCACGGCCACCCAACTGGGTGCGATCGGCGGTGCCGGCTTCACGGGCTTCTGCTTCGGCATCATCATCGGCGGCGTGATCGTGGACAAGATCGGTTATGGCAAACTGGTCATCGCGGCCTTCGCCTGCCACGTCCTGTCGGCGTTTGTGACGTTTGGCGCTACGGGACCGGAGAATGCGGAACGGATGCTAACTTGGGGCATGTTCATCTTCGCCTTTGCTAACGGTACCTTGGAAGCCGTGGCAAATCCGCTGGTGGCGACGATTTTCCCCAATAACCGCACACATTATCTGAACATCCTGCACGCTTCCTGGCCTGCAGGTATGGTGATCGGTGCTGTGGCTGGCTGGATCTTGGACGACAAGATGCAAGTGGGCTGGAAGATGCAGCTCGCGCTCTACCTCATCCCGACTGTCGCCTATGGCGTGATGTTCTTCGGTCAATCGTTCCCGAAATCGGAAGCTTCCGAGAAGGGAGCGAGCTTGGGGGAAATGTTCAAATCCGTGGGTATTTTGGGCGCGTTGGTGGTTTGCTACCTGCTGTCACTCTTCTTCGCGGGTAATCTGGGTATGCCACCGGCGGCTGCTTATGGCATCGCTGGTGTATTGTTGATCGCAGTCGGTGTGATCACCAAGTTCTCCATGGGTTCCGTTTTGCTGTTCGTTTTGTTCATCACGCACGCCATGGTCGGTGCCGTTGAATTGGGCACGGACGGCTGGATCCAGAACATCACAGGTAACCTCTTCACCTCCGAACAAGGCAAGTATCTGTTCATCTGGACCTCGGCCATCATGTTCGGTTTGCGCTTCTGCGCACACTGGATCGAGAAGACGTTGAAGCTGTCGCCGGTCGGCCTCCTGTTGGTTTGCGCCATCCTCGGTGTGGTAGGTCTGCAACTCGCCAGCATCATGGATACCTTCGCCATGGCGCTCATCGCCTTGGGCGTTTACGCCGTGGGCAAGACGTTCTTCTGGCCGACGATGTTGGCTGTGGTGGGTGACCGTTTCCCGCGCTCCGGCGCTGTGGCGATGTCCATCATGGGCGGCATTGGCATGTTGTCCGCCGGTCTGATCGGTGGTCCTGGTTTGGGCTACTCCAAAGACCGCTTCGCCGCAGAAGAGCTGAAGACTACGAATCCGGCGGTCTATGAAACGGTCAAGGCCGAGAAGCCGTCCAAGTTCCTGTTCTTCTCGGAAGTGAACGCCATCGACGGCACCAAGCTCGCTGCGGCCAAGGAAGCCAAGGAGCGCACCCCGGAGCAGACTGCCATCGTGACGGCTGACCAAAAGGGCGACCGCAAGACGCTGAAGGCGGACTCGGCCATCCCGGCGGGCATGGCGGTCATCTATCTGCTCATCCTGCTCTACTTCAAGTCCATCGGCGGTTACAAACCGCTGAAGCTCGAAGAAGAGAAGTAAGCAAGTCTCAACCTGAAGCAACTCTCAAGGCGGCTCTCCGGAGCCGCCTTTTTCTTTGCCGATGACGCCTCCGAGTCTTGCGCAAGAGGTGCACGCCAGAAAATCTTCGATTGCAATTTATTGAGGGGCAATCCATTGCGTTTCGGAGGCGGATTTCAGTGATTTTTTGATGGAAAGATTGCAGGTTTTGTGGGATGAATATCAGTGCTGGCAGCTCGCTGCTGGTAAAGGACGGGGCGGAAGCCGGTTCAAAGTTCCTAGTTTAAGGTTTAAAGTTAGGGACAAGAAGAGGCGAAAATCCCAGGTCATCAAGCACGATGGTGCATTGTGTCTGCGTGCAAGGTTGTGTGCCTGCGTTGGCGGGGAGGTGACGAGTCCTTATGGAGCCATCATCAGATGATGGAGTGGGAAAGTGTTCCGTGTTCAGTTTTCAGCCGGTTGCACCGGAGGCCAGAAACGGAAGCACGAAATGAGCCCAGTATCATCGTTGATAGGATCTGTGAGTGGGTCGGGTGTTTGGGTCAGGGCCCGTAAGCTGGAGGGCGAACTGGACGTCGGTG
>CAZPUL010000052.1:0-37305 GCA_964589735.1 uncultured Verrucomicrobiota bacterium
TTCGCCCTCCAGCTTACGGGCCCTGATCCAAACACCCGACCCTCTCACAGATCCTGATGCGGTAGGGCACCAGCAAAGGTTCCCACCCACCACCGCCGAAGCACTTCTTCCTTTTGGGAAGCCGAACTTCGGCTGGCTCCATAAGGACTCGTCACCACCCCGCCAACGCAGGACACATCGACACAATCATGCATCGCTATGCTTAGTGACCTGGGATTTCGGGGTTCTCACCTGTTCCTCAATTCAAAACTTAAAACTGAGAACTCAGAATTTCCCCCTAAGCCCGTCCTTTACCAGCAGCGAGCTGCCAGCACGCTAAATCTCCCACATTCCCACCACTCAAACCACTGCTATTTGTTATCTAAACGCGACATTTCTCCCAACCCCTTCTTACACAGGAAAATCCAATCAAAGATTTCCGACTTTTAGCCTTCCGAAAATCCGCCCGTGTTTACTTAGTAAAAAGAAAACCCTCCACCTTTGCTGGCCCGTCGGTGCAACCGACTCTTGTTAATCCTGTCTGAAGAATCCCCAGCTCTCATTACCGGACCCGCTGCGACTGGTCCTATCGGACACAGTCGCGGCCCACTGGTGAGTAAGCGTCGCCTCGCGCTCTGCCTGGCTTTGTTCGCGTAGCGAACCTAAGATTCCGAGCACGGGTTTCAACCCATGCACCCGCTATCGAAAACCACCGTCGCGTAGCGACGGAAGAAAAGAGTGCCACCTCCGCTATGCTCCACTTCCTTGCCCAAGCGTAACATGTCGGATACCTTTCCGCGATTGGAAGATTCCAGATACCCGCGAAGAATCCTTATGAAAGCGACGCCCTACCTCGGTTTGCTGACTGTGGTGATGTTATGTTTAGGCGGGCAACGGGCGCAGGCTCAGGAAGAACTGATGCCCTCCATCGAAGTCAAAGATGGCTTTGTGCCGACCAAGGAAGTTGCCATCGAGATTGCCCTGGCCGTCTGGAAACCCATCTACGGAGAAAAAGAGATTCGCAGGCAGAAACCCTACAAAGCCGAACTGAAAGACGGCATCTGGCACGTGCGTGGCACTCTTCCAGAAGGCTGGAAAGGCGGCACCGCCATGGCCCGCATCAATAAACAGACCGGCTGCATCCTCTTCGTCAATCACGGCAAGTAATCAAACCCACGCCTTGGACCGCGGTTGTGTTTCGCGATAGCGAAACCAGCCGCAGCACGTGGAAAACAGAACCCGCAGGAAAATTCAGACGCGCCTCTCCTTAGCCGACCCGCTGCGACTGGTCCTATCGGACACAGTCGCGGTCCAAAACCGTTCGCGTAGCGACCCCAAGATTCCGAGCACGGGTTTCAAGCCATGCACTCGCGATTGCCGAACTACCGTCGCGTAGCGACGGAAGAAACGGAGCGCGGGACTGTGTCCCGCAGGACCGTCCCAAGTCATGAAACACGTCGAAACATAGGCAATGCTTGCTGCCGAAAGCATTTCTCCTATCCTCGTCGCAATAACAGCCACAGGAAACCGGATGACCTTTACCCGTGACCAATCGTATCAAGCACTGGCCTCACTGAATCCAGCGCCCATCTTTCTGGAATCCTACCTGGCAAAACGATTGCCCGAAGATCTGGATCTCTATTTCAGACCGCCCGAGGAATTCTTTTTGGCTCCCGCCCAGCAAGAACTCTATACGGAAGGACGGCTGATACCGTTGCTGGATGATGGCCAGTTCTCGCTCGTCACGTACTTCGATCCCGCCACTCGCGAGCTTGTTCAGATCAGCGTCGAATCACCGGAAGAAATCCGTGATACCTTTCCCTCTTGGTCCCACTATCTGGCGGACTTGATGATTCGTTTGGGAGAATCCATCGACGATGACGAACAGCTCCACCGAATCGCCGGGTTGATACAATTCCCCCACCTTGAAGCCACTCTGGCCTTTCTCGATGAAGTCGTCGCCTTGCCCTACGCCGAATACGAAAAGCGTAAGCAAGAATTCATAAAGAGCATCTCGATGGAATAAGTGGAGCGCGGATTGTCCTCAATCCGCAGCAACGTGAAAGAACCGGTGGCTTCCAAAATATTCAACGGCTCAGGAAAATAATCCCTCGCCGATACGATGCACGAATCTGGCCCACTCAGGGACATTGCTGCGGGTCAGAGACCCGCGCTCCACCCGGTAGGAACGCGTTGCTGCACGTCCCTGACTGGTCCTTGTGATGTCCGCCTGACCAAAGCAAGGACATGGAAACACAAGGCCGTTTCAAATGTTGCCCTATGCGGAATACGTATCAAAGAAAAGCGATTTATTGGGACCATACCTTTGACTTAGTTGCCGCTAATTGTAGCGGACGTTCACCACAATAATTGCTTGCACGGGCTGCATATTCCGTTACGCTAAATAATAAGCCATGAGGGAGAATCACACTTTTCTACAAAAGCTATTTTTAGCCGTGATGCTGCTCGGTCTATTTTTGGCCAGCCGACACAGCCAGGCAGCTTCCTTAAAGATCGAGGGGGAGCTGGAGTATACCATGACGGTACCTGGCCATCAGATGCCTCCTTCTCTGCAGAAATTCACCATCCATGTAGACGGATGCAAGTGGTTGATGCGCATCATCGAGCAGTCCGGCAACAACCCATCCACAAATTCAATCGGTTGTGACGGAACCAATGTTTACGCCATCGCTTATCTGCCAAAAGCGGAAGCGAATTTCAACTTTGGAGCCCGAGGCGAGAAATCAACGGAATCTAATGGAAAGCCAGCCCCTAATCAGGCGACGGGCATGGTGATACCGGGTATCATTCCTCCCACAGGAGAAATATCCGCCGGAGCCATATGGCTGGCTTACCTATCTAATTGCTATTTTGACTCAATTAAATCAAATACGGTGCGCCTGCCCTATGTAGGACTAGATTACCCAACACCCATGATGCGGTATTCCAACTACTCATTGCCGGCAATCGTAAAACGCTCCGCCTCGGAACCTGGTCTACCAGAATTTTTGGAGTATAAAAATGAAGGAGTTAGTTATACTGAAGTGGCTGGTTCATTGATTACCAACATCCTGCAAAAACCCTATACCCAAGGTTACACTCTAGCTCGCTTGGCTACAGAGTCATGGATTTCGAGCGAAAGCATGCACTTTCCGCAATCAGCGACATTCCTAAGATACGGCCGAAAAAAAGTGGCGGCCTCGGCTGCCGATTTGAACATCTATGTAACTATTAAATTAACTACCTCAAAAATAGCCCAGATCGCCTCTCTGTCCGACTATCGCCCGGCGATCGATGTGAAGATTGCCATCGCCGATCTTCGGACTGCCAACGCATCCTCACGTTATCCGATATGGTACATGCTGACAAATGGGCACGATTGGTTGTCAGTCGAAAAAGTAATCAGCCTTCCCAGCTATCAACGCCAGGTGCAAAGCAAAGTGCGGATCAATGATGCTTCTGATTTAGTTGAAGCAACAGGCAAACCAGCAATTTCCAGTATTTTCCTGATTTTATTATTGACCCCATCATTGGTATTTATATTTTACTTGTATAAGTCAAAACCCAAATAAGGAGTTTTAAATGAAAAATGCTATGAACGTAAAATCGCTCTTTTGTGCAACCCTCTTTATTGTCGGAGTTGTTATGCTGCAGGCATCAGGCACCTGCCCCCAGTGCGCAGACTTCTCTGAAACTGGGCCTCCTGAATCGGGTCCATGGACTGACAAATGCGTGCTCAATGCGTCTACTACAAAATGCAACCCAGACGATGCGACCTCCTACTACGAATGCCTGTCTTCGGGGGAGATGACTGTTTATGGTAAGGTACACATCTTAACAGAGGAGGGCTGGCTACCAACCCTCGATACATGCAGTGTGAAATTTTTCCCCTGCTTCATCGATGACACCTTGTGTGGCGGGAATGGTTAACCGAAAGTTTACCTATAATAGAAAGGCGCACCTCTTCAGGCGCGCCTTTTTTGTTGAAACAAGAGCATGGCTCACCGCCGAAGCACTGCATCGGCCAAGTGGATGCCGTAAAACTAACGGCATGAAAAAGAAGAGGCCTGCACGGTTGTCATGCTCCACCGTGAGGGGACTACCAAACAAACAATAGACGTTGGACAGCCCATCCACATCAAAACACGTCTATTCGACCGGCAGCTTCGGTGGCACTTCTCCGCCTCCCTTCCCTCCCTCGCGCCACTTCTTCTCCGCCTCAATAATCTCCCAAATCTTCTTGAGGGTATCGCTCGAGATATTCGTCACCTGGAAATCAGACGGCTGACTCGGATCGATCAGCCGCAATGTCTTCACCTCGCGCTGATGTTGCAGATGTTCGGCGATGGCGCCTTGGATGGACGTCAGCGTTTCATTGAACTGGTTCACTTGTTTGGACACCTGGTCCAGCACGGGTGAGGGCTTCGCAGCTTTCTTGTCAGCGGATTCGGCGGATTTCACGCCCTCCGCCAGCACGCCCTTGATGCCTTCCAGGTTTTGCCCGAACGCGTTCAGTTGCGCTACGATGCTGCTCACCAGCTTCTCCGTGTCGTTGCTCGGCTTCGCGAGGCGTTGCGCTTCGATGCCCTGTGCGAGCACGGCTTTGATGGATTCCAAACCTTCCGAGAACGTCGAGAGCTGCACCACCACGCGGCTCACCGGGTCGCTCTCGCTCGTGCCGGAGAAAAGCTGGTTGCGCTTGAACGTGCGCTTGATCTCGTCCCAGCGCGCCAGTTGCTCCGGATTGATCACTTTCTGGATCTCCGCGAACTTCAGCAGGTTCGCCTCCGCGCCGGTGGTGAGCGTCTGCGCCTCATTCCGGTAATGGTCCTGGATGAGCGTCCAGATCTCGCCGTCGTTCATGATGGGCAGGACCTTCTCGGCCAACCGGTTCATGTTACGATAGGAGCCTTGCAGCTTGAAGGGCGGCTCCGTGCGGAAGGCCTCGGCCTGTGCGGCGGAGGCGATGTACTCTATATTCACCCGCAGCACGATGTCCCGGATGCGGATGAGCTTCCGCATCACGTTCACCATCTCGTTGATCTCCTCCACGGAGTAATTCCCCTCGAAGGTCACTCCCTCACGCGAATCCGTGTCCGCGATCTTCGCGATGGCATACACATCCTTCTGGCTGCGGCTGGCGAGCTGGTTCAGCACGCGATTCGATGTGAGCGCATTCTCCAGGTAGCTCAGCTTGAACGCATCATCACTGCCGCCGATGATATCGCCGAGGTTGTACGTATCGGCGCGGTTCGCGAGCATGTCCGGGATCTTGAACTTGTCGCCGCTCTCCGTGTACGGATTGCCCGCCATGACGACCGCCACGCGTTTGCCGCGCAGATCGTAAGTCTTCGCCTTCCCTTGATACACGCCCTCGATGCGCCGCTGGCCGTCGCACAATGAGATGAACTTCTGCAACAGCTCCGGATTGCAGTGCTGGATGTCATCCAGATACAGCATCACGTTATCGCCCATCTCCAGCGCGAGATTCAGCTTTTCCAATTCCTCCCGCGCACTGGCGTTCTTCGCCTCCGCCGGATCGATGGACGTCACGGAGTGGCCGATGGCCGGGCCGTTGATCTTCATGAACACGATGCCCAGGCGGCTCGCGATGTATTCCATCAACGTCGTCTTGCCGTAACCGGGCGGCGAGATGAGCAGCAGCATGCCCATGCGATCCGTGCGCGTGTTCGCCCCCGCCACGCCCATCTGCTTGGCGAGGTTGTCGCCGATGAGCGGCAGATAGACGGAATCGATGAGCTTGTTCCGCACGAAGGACGTGAGCACCTTCGGCTGAAATTCCTCGAGCCGCATGTCCTCACGCTTCGTCTCGACGAGCTTCGCCTTCAACGCATGGAAATGCTGGAAGCGCGGCACCGTTACGCGCTCGTGCTGCTGGAGCTTCGACATGAACGCGTTGTAATTCAGCGCGTAACCCTCTGGCGTGATGATCGCATGCGCGCCCGCGAGCTTCGGGATGTGCGAATTCACCGAGACATCGATGACTGAGCGCAGCTCGAACGTGCCGCGCAGCCCGATGGACGCCGCTTCGTTCCGATACTCCGCATTCGGCTTCGGCTCGGCCACGCTGAGGTAGCCATCCACCCACTCGCATACGAGCTGGAACGCACTGCGCGTGTCTTCGCTCACCGACTTTAACGCCGCCTCAAACTTCTGCGCGAAATGTTTCTGCCGCAGGAACGCCTGAAAGCCCTGATAGATCGTGGACGCCTCGATGCTCGTGACGAAGTTCTCATTCGTCGTGAGATCGTGGAAAAGATATTCGCCCGCTTGTTCCGCGAGGTTTGCCGGGAACAAACCGCTCGCCTCGCTGAACTGGCGGATGAGCGCTTGCAACTCCGCGATATATGTGTCCGGCTGCTCGCGACCGGGGAAGAGCGTGTTGCGCAGGCGGAAGCCTGCGAGCTTCGCCGTGAGCAAAGGATTCTTGGGCGATTGATCCCGCCAGAAAACCGTCGCACAAGCCCGCGCATGCGTATGATAGCGCAACAGCCCGATGCTGGAGTGCATCCGTGCCAGCTCCCGCAAGAACAGCGCGGCATCGTTATCATGGATGCCCTTCACATAGCCCTCCGCATAACGTGGGGCCATGAACTCCTGCACGTGCGTGAACTGTTCTTCCGCACTGAGCTTCAGAAAACTCTCGACGCTCTGCCCGTGTGACTTCACCTCCAGCGCCTTCAGCAATTCATACGCGAGATATTCGCCGCGATACACCGTGGGGCTTTCGGAAACGATCTCCTGCTCCCACGCATCGCGCGTGCCGAGGAACTCCGCATCCGTCACCTTCTCAAAGAAATTCGTACCCGTGAGGTGGTAGAACATCGCGTCGTCGCGCTGCACGACCGTGAGTTCCAGCGGCTGCGTGTTGACGTTGAACTTATGCTTGCCGAACTGGATGATGTTCTTCCCATCGACGTAGAGGTCCTGCTTGTCCTTGAGCTGGCGGACGGCGTCCTCGCGGATGGTCTTCAGGCGGCTCTCGATGTCGCCAGACTTCACCGTGTCCTCCAGCTCCGTGAGCTGGCGCACGATGTCGCGCACCTTGTCCACCATCAGGTCGGAGGCGAAGTAGCCGTTGATGTCGTTGATCGACTTCATCGCCTCCACGCGATGCTTGATGCCCTTCAAGATGCGGTCCGCCGAGGACATCAACGAACCCGCACGCTTGTTCCGCGCCTCCACGAGCGCGAGCTTGCGGTTCTCGAACGCCGAATACAGCTCGTCCCGCTTCTCCGTGATCTGCGCCTGGAACTCCTCGAAATCGGCAAAGCGGCCTTCCAGCTCCTCCACCTGCACCATGATCTTGGTGAGGTATTCGTCGCAACGCGCCGGTGTGTCGCAGATCTCCAGGTAATTCACCACGCTCTGGTCCAGCAACCGCATCTGCGAGGCGAATTGCGCCGTGCCTTCCACCGCCTGCAATTCCGAGCGGCGCTTCTTCAACGCGACCTTGATCTGGTTCAGCGGCGCGTAGATGGCCGAGATGCCGTCGATGATCTGCGTGGTCTGTGTGGCGTCATCGATCTTCAGGTTGCTGACGATCTCGATGAGCATCTCCAGCTCACGCCCCGTCGCCGCGATCTGTTCCTCCAGCACCTTCGCATCCGCCACCTTCGTGAGCTTGCCGACGCCTTCCTCGTGCCCCTTCACCTTCGTGCGATACGGATCGAGCGACTCCTTCTTCAACAGGAACTCCACGCACTTCGCCGAGAGCTTCTCCGTATGCTCGGAGATCTGCTGCTCCAACGCCGCGACCAGCGCCTTGTCCACGTAGCGCAAGTCCTTCAGCGAAATCGTCTCGCCACGTATCCCACGCAAGCGCGCGAGCTTGTCCACGAACTCGCCGATCTGCTCAAACAACCCCGACTCCACCTCACTGATAAGTGCTGCCGCCGCGCCGCTGACGCGCTCCACCTCGGACTTCGTGTTACGCTTGATCCTTACGACCTTCTCGTATTCATCAATCGCGCCAGACGCCGCATCCTTCACCGCCTGCAACGTCGTCTTCAGCTCGAAGGCTTCCGCATGGTCGAGCCAGAAATAGGTGTCGAGCAGGTCGTTGACCGTCTTCACCATGTCCACGTAGAGACCCGCGTAGCTGTCTTCCTTGTTCAGCAGCGTGAGCACTTCATGACACTCGGACATGCAGCGCACGATGGCCGGATTGCCGAGCTTGAAGAGGTAGCTGTCCTTGCGCTCGGGCACCGGCAGGTTGTTATCCAGATACGGCGTCTGCCAGACCTGGATGACGTGATGCTTCAACGGCTCATCACTCGCCTTGAACAAAATCAACTCACCATTCTCGAACGTCGTGAAACCATTGCAGACAATGGGCGCTTCGACCTTCTGTTCGATCAGGTTATACGGCATCAGCATGTAGATGCCGTCCTGCCGGTTGTAGAACGTGTGGAGCACGTCCTCGCCATTCGGTGCTTTGATGCGGCGCTCGAAAAGCATCTTCGAGAGCGAGGAAGGGAACTGCTTGAACTCGCCAAGCTGGAGATAATAACCGTTCGAGAAAATGATGCCTTGGTCATCGGGCAAGAGGACGCACGAGTCTTCGATGGCATCAATGCGCCGGACTTCCTTCAGCTTGTCGTTGAAGACGAGGTAACGGAACTTGTCCTCCTGATAAGGCCGGATCTTCAGCAAAATGAGATTGCCGACGATGGCGTAAAAGATCTCGGCGTCATCGAGCGTCTGGTCCTTGTGCTCGACGGGTTCGGTGTAGATGCCTTTGCCGACGTTCGTGTTGTCCTCGATCTTGATGTCGAGATCGCCGCCGACCGTCTCCACGAACACGCGGTCCTCGATGGAGATGTGCGGGTGGATGCCTTTGCGATGCTGGTCGCGATGCGCGCGTTTCCACTCGAACTCATGCTGCGGCGGATACTTGACCTCGTGATCGAAACGGTTGCCGACGTAGCTCAGCACGCCGTCCTTCATCACCCACTTGAACGCCTTGAAGTCATCCACGCTCGCCCCGACCATGAACTTCATATAGAGGTTCGGGCCGATGGTCATGAACTTCGTGAAGAACGTGTTCTTGTAGTATTTGTAGAGCCCTTTGAAATCCGCCTCGAACTGCTCGTTGTTGATCAGATCCAGCGGCAGCGCGGCGAAGGTGCGATCCTCCTTGAATTCGTAGATGCCGAACACATCGGCCAGCTTCGTTTCCGATTTCAGGCCGAAGAAGACGTTGTAACCGAAAAGGAACTTGTTCTTCCCGAGGCAGACGATGTCACGCGGAACGCAGTTGTTCTCCGTGGTGACGCGTTCCGTGGCGATGAGCGCGGTGGTGATGGAGCCGAAGACGTCCTTGCGCGCCGCATTCAGCTTCTCCAGCCGGGCGCGCAATTCCGCCGCCTGCGTGTTCAGGCGGTTACGGATGATCTCATACGTGCCGCCCTCCAGCACGACCTCATCGGCCTTCGGTTTCTGCGGCGCTGCCGGTGCTTCAGCCATGATGCGTAGTTAAGACTGTCGAATTGATCTTCACTGTCCGTCTCCCATCCCTCCCCCTGACGGGAAAGGGATGGGCGGAAAGGTGAGCAAGCTCACCGCACATGCATAGCTTACACCGTCTTCGCCGCGGCGACCTTGGCGACTTTCTCATCCTGCACGCCGAATCGTTTCGCGGCATTGAGCAGGCGTTCCAGCGCGCCCTTGGTCTCGGTGTTGTCGGCCAGCGAGATCATCTGCGCGAGCGCGGCGGAGACCGAGAGGTTCTTCAGATCCTCGGAGGTCAGGCCGAACTGTGACGTGAAGCCCTTGAACTGCTCGCGGAAGTATTCCGGATCGCTGTTGAAGAACGTATCGCGCACGGTGGTGAGCGACTGGCTGTTGTCGATGACACGATCCACCGACTTGCCGGCGGTGATGGCACCCACGATCTTGTCGAAGAACACATGGTCGCCACCGACGATGTCCACCTTGGCGTTCTTGAGCGCCTCGGCGACCACCATGGCCTGGCTGGACGCGATATCCTTCTGGATGTGGATGCTGGCGAGTTCGACGTCCTTCTCCTTGTTGAGGCGGAGCTTGAACTCTTCGTGTTCGCGACCGACGCCATCGAATATCTTCATGGCTTCGGCTTTCTCGGTGATGCCCTTGGCCTCGGCCTCGAACTTCAGTTCCATGACCTTTGCTTCGGCAGTGCCTTGCTTCTCGGCGGCAACGGCCTTGGCTTCCAGCACCCGTGCATCTGCGGTGCCTTGCTTCTCCGTCGCGACGGCGCGGGCCTCGAGGACTTGGGCTTCACCCAGACCAGGGGCGGCCGTTTCCGCCACGACTGCTTCAGCCATGCGTTTCTTGGCGGTGGATTCGCGCTCGGCGGCAGTTTGCTTGGCCTCGGCGGTGATGATGATCTCCTCGGCATGGATCTCGGCGGCCTTCTTGGCGGCCTCGGCACCCTTCACCGTGCGATACATGTCCTCTTCCGCCTTGAGCTCGGCAGCTTTCTTGGAGGCTTCGGCGGCCTTGATCTCTTTGACCAAGCCCTCTTCCGCTTCCATCGCGGCCTTGGTGAGCACGACCTGCTTCTGACGATCGGCCCCGGCGAAAGCCTCGGTGTCCTTGATCTTTTCCTTCTCCACGACGACGGCCTTCTCGACCATCACACGTTCGCGGATGACGTCCTGGATCTTCTTCTGCTCGATCTCGATGACCTTGGTCTTCTCGATATCGGCGAGGGTGACGACGCGTTCGCGCTCGGTGACTTCCAGCAAACGATCTTTCTCCACGCGCTCGGTTTCCACGGCGTGCGTGCGTTCCTTGTTCTTCTGCGCGACGATGATCTGGCGGTTTTTGTTCTCTTCCGCGATGGCCACTTCCTCTTCCGTGGCGATGCGCGCCTGCTCGGACTTGAGCTTGTTCTCCTGCTGGATCTTGATGGCTTCGGCATCTTCACGGGCCTTGATGGCGAGGACTTCGCGCTTCTGCTTCTCCGTGGCCTCGGCGAGCTGGCGGTTCAATTCGAGGATCGCCTCTTCCGTCTCCACGTCCTGTTTCTTGATGACCTTCTCGCGGTCGCGGGCGATGTGGTTCGCCAGCTTGGCCTGGACGGCGGTGAGCTCGGTGATCTTCTTGATGCCCTCGGCGTCAAGGATGTTGTTCGGGTTCAGGAATTCGAGCGGCGTCTGCTCGAGGTAATCGATGGCGGCGTCATCCAGCACGTAGCCGTTCAGGTCGGTGCCGATGATGCGGAGGATCTGCTCGCGGAACTTCTCGCGCGAGTTGTAGAGCTCCACGAAATCGAACTGGCGACCGACGGTCTTCAGTGCCTCGGAGAACTTGGCCTCGAACAGCTCGGCGATGGCGGTGCGGTCGGAGGCGCGCACGCAACCGATGGTCTGGGCGACGCGGAGCACGTCCTGCTCGGTCTTGTTCACGCGGACGAAGAAGGCCACGGAGATATCTGCACGGATGTTATCCATGCAGATCAGGCCCTGCTGGCCGCGGCGGTTGATCTCCAATCGCGTGACGGAGATGTCCATGTATTCCGCCTTGTGGAAAATGGGGTAGATGAGCTTGCCGGAAAAGGTCACGCTCGTCCCGCCCGCGCCGTTCTTCACCAGCGCCTGACCCTGCTGCACCTTGCGGAAGCAGACAGTGTAAACAGCCAGGGTTCCAAACCCGGCCAACAAGAATAATCCCAGACCTATATATACGAACTGCATCATACGCTTTTCCTTATGTGTTCTTAGTGCCTTGCTACGTAGTAAATTCCGGAGGATTTATCCTCCCGGGTGATCTGCACCTGATCGCCTTGTTTGAAAACTTTCCCTTCTTCACTGCGTGCCTGCAGGGTGAGCGGCGCGCCTTTGACATCCACATTGATGGTGCCGAACTTGTGGTCCAACTCGCTGGTCATGACGGTGCCGACCAGACCGACCAGCGGCGGTGCCTTGTCATAATCCGTGTTCAGATAGCGGTTCACCTTGGCGAAAGGCTTGGCGGCGAAATGCGTGATGATCGCGGTGCCCAGCAGGTTCGGAACCAGCAGCATCAGTGCACGCAGGGGCAGATTGTCCGGGTTGAAATGGCGGTTGGCCAGCAGAGCGATCGTCCATGCGCAGAAGACCATGATGGTGATCACGCTCATGATGGGCGCTTCGCCGATGTTGAGAAATTTGAAGATCGGCTGCAGGACTCCTTCATCGTTTCCACCGCCTTCCGCACCTTCACCGGCACCCTCGCCAGCACCATCACCCCCATCAAAGAACGGCAGGTCGATATCGATCATGCCGATAAGGACGAGCAGCCAGTAAAGGACTACGCCACCAAGCATGATGGTGAAAGGCAGATTAATCCACGCGAGTGAATCTCTGAACAGTTCCCAAGTTGACTGTATCATGGCGATGTATTCCTTTTATTGCTGCCGTCCTCACTGCACGGCGACCGTCCCTTTATTTCTGTCAGCCCCCGGGTGTCCCGGTCCGGGGGGAACTGCGACAGGTGCATCAAATCAGATGGGGTGACCACTGACATCTACAAATTCCTGGTCCCTTTGTAAAATCATTACCGCCCCGGTGTTCATGGGGTCAGCGTCCTCAGAATGGAGGCGGGTGGCAAGCGGGAAGAGGGGAATGGTTTCGGGTTTCTAGTTTTTGGTTTCGGGCCGGGAGCGGGTTAGTCCAAGTCGCGGTCGGCAAGGTCTTGTTCGTCGAGGCCCAGGAAGTGGCCCAGCTCATGCAGGAAGGTCGTCTGCACTTCCACGCGGAAGATTTCCTCATCGTTGCCGGAGAAAGCGCGGAGGTTCTCCAGATAGAGGATGATCTGGGCGGGGAGCATCTCCATGCCGGAGATGCCGTCGGGAAAGGCCTGGCCGACGAAGAGGCCGAGGGTGTCCGGTTCGATGCCCTCGGCGATGACTTCCGTGGCCGGGATGCGCTCGTAGGTGATGGGGAGCTTCACCACGTGGTTCCGCAGGTACTCGGGCAGGTCTTTGATGGTCGTATCGACGGTGTGACGCGCCAGCTCCAGCCAGCGGGGCCAGTCATCACCTTCGAAATGCGGACTCATGCGGAGGAGCTTTTGCTGCCCGGCCCTTTGCCGTTCCGGCTTTGCTGGAAGCGTTTCAACGTGGCGGGATTCTTTTCCAGAAAACTGGTGAGATCGCCCAGGCAATCCAAGGTGACCTGGCTGAGATGGTGTTCGATGCCTTCGATGTCGCGCTTCTGGGTCTCCTCATCCAGCTCCAGCAGGGAGAAGAAGCGGGAGAGGGTTTCGTGGCGGCTGCGGATGAAGCGGGCGACTTCGCGGCCTTTTTCCGTGAGCACCAGGCCGCGGTATTTGACGTAGTCGAGGTAGCCTTGCTCGCCGAGCTTCTGGACCATGCCGGTCACGGAAGCCTGGCGTACTTTGAGCGAGGAGGCGATGTCCACCACACGGGCGTAACCCTTTTCCTCGATCAGTTCATCGATGCGCTCAAGGTAGTCCTCCGCGCTCTGACTGGGTCCGGCAGGCATGTTGGTGCCAATAAACCTGTTCGAGGTGCAAGGTTCAAGGTTCAAAGTGCAAAGTCTTGGGAGCGCAGTCAGGAGATAGCTAACACAAGTGGTTCAAGACATAGGTAACACTTGGTTTGTCAGCGGTCGCACTGAGGAGAGATTCTTTGCGGGTGGTTTTCGGTGGAGGTGGCCCGGCTTTGCTTATGTAGGTTGCTGTGGGTTGGGACAACCCGCGCTCCAACAAAAAAGCGGAGGCCGGGAGGCCTCCGCTTGCGCGAGTAAAACGAGCTGTCAGCTCAGACTAGTCCGTGGGGTGGATGGTCCACGCGCCCGTCTGCTTGCTGAGCGTGGTGTTGGTGGTGCCCAGCGTTTTAGCAGGCAGCATGGCCTCCGAATGACCATCGACGAAGAGGTAGTCGATGTAGTCGTTGTGATAGGCCTTGGGATCCTGATACTCCACGTTGGTGGGTGTGGTGGTGGCGAAGTGGACGTTGGCCGTGTCAATAGTCTGGTTGTCCAACGAGCCCTGCTGGCAGGTCTGGCCACCGGTAGGCGTGGACGACGGACGGCCACGGATGATTTCCGTCAAGGCGATGGTGCCGCTCGGATCGCGGATCACCGAGGCGTTGACACCCATCTGGCGGCTGGGTTCGCGGGCGTTCAACCACAGGTCGGAGCTGTTCCAAGCTTTAGCCGGAGCTTCCCCGTCCACCCAGCGCAGACCGACACCGGTGCGGCTCGCCGGGGATGGCGGCCATTGGGAGGTGGTCGGGTAAATGAATGGCGCAGTGCCACCGGCACCTGGCCCATTAATATCCATGGAATTGCGCGGCATGGCGTAGGAACGGCCGGCATCCGGGAAGCGGGTGTCTGAGGAGACCAGCTTGTTGGACGGGCATTTCAGGAACTTCGCCGCCGGCGGGTTCTGGATGAAATTGGCGCTGTTGGCATATTGGGAGCCGCCCTGCATGCGGCGGGGTTCCCAGGCCTTCAGCGTGCCCATCGTCTCCGGGCCGCCAAAGTAGCTGTGCATAAAATCATCCCAGCTCCAGGCCACGCCGCCGACCCAGCGCAGCACGGCCGGCGGCAGACGGTCACCATTATCGGCCTGATACATGCCGAACATGACACCGACCTGTTTGGTGTTGCTCAGGCAGGTGTTTTGGAGGGCGCGGGCCTTGGCCTTGGCCAAAGCCGGCAGCAGCATGCCGGCCAAGATCGCGATGATCGCGATCACGACCAGCAGCTCAATCAACGTAAAGGCCCGGCGCATGCGCAGGCCCAAGAATCGGGTGGGGGTTTCTTTCATAAGAGTTATGTGGTGGTTTGGGGAGGTTGGTAAGGTGGTTATTCGACGGTGACTTCGCCGGTTTCCGGGTTGATGACGTAACGCTTGCCCTTGGGGGCGTGCAAGACCTTGGCAAGATACCGGGCCTTGACCATCTCTTCCTGGCTGGTCGGGACCCGGCGGAACTCGGCCATGAATCCAGTGACGGCTTCCATGAGGGGAGCCAGGTTCATGTCGTGCGTCTCAGGAGTGGATTGGGCCTTGAAATCTTCGATCTGCTGCTGCGTCATCCCTTTGAACTTGTCCACCGGACCGGCCTCCACGCCCGCACCCGGACCGGCTGCCGCCGTCACATTGGGCGCGCCTTCCGCAGGATTGCCTGTGGTCGGCGGAGCCGAAGCCTCGGGAGTGGCCGTCATGGACACGGGCGGAGCCGGAGGCGGCGGGGGGGCCACCAACGCATCATCCTTGCTGCCACCACAGCCCGTAAGAGCCAAAATGACCGCCGATAAACAACCTGAAGTTATGTAACGCAACATTTTCATCAATTTTCCTAACAATGATACGACCGATAAGTTGCATTTGGTCGGTCATTTTTAGAATAGGCATTTTGGGTGGTAACCTCTTTAATCAGGTAAAATCCGTACTGACACGCAGGTTTTGGGGATGGAATCAGGTGGAGATGGCGATTTATGAAGGGGGAGAGGAGGCCAACTGCCAGAGATGGCCAGCAGGCGATAGCACTAGTTTCTCGAAGGAAGGGCTTCTGGATGGAGGATTTTCTTATGAAGCTGGGCTGGCTTTGCTCAGGTCCCGCATGCGGGATGCCGGCGAGACATCCCCCGGCCTATGGGCGGGCTGCGCTCCAACAAAAAAGCGGAGGCCGGGAGGCCTCCGCTTGCGCGAGTAAACGGGCTGGTCAGCTCAGACTAGTCCGTGGGGTGGATGGTCCACATGCCCGTCTGCTTGCTCGTCGTGGTGTTGGTGGTGCCCAGCGATTTGGCAGGCAGCATGGCCTCTGAGTGACCATCGACGAAGAGGTAGTCGATGTAGTCGTTGTGATACGCCTTGGGATCTTGGTATTGCACGTTGGTGGGCGTGGTGGTGGCGAAGTGGACGTTGGCCGCGTCAATCGTCTGGTTGTCCAACGAGCCCTGCTGGCAGGTGCTGCCGCCGGTGGGCGTGGACGACGGACGGCCACGGATGATCTCCGTCAGCATGATGGTGCCACTGGGATCGCGGATCACGGAGGCGCTGACGCCCATCTGGCGGCTGGGTTCGCGTGCGTTCAACCACGTGTCGGAGCTGTTCCAGGCGTTGCCCGGGTTCTCACCGTCCACCCAACGCAGACCGACGCCCGTACGGCTGGCCGGGGACGGCGGCCACTGGGAGGTGGTCGGATAGATGAAGGCGGGAGCGGCGATGCCCGTGGTACCGCCGGTGCCCTTGTCCATCGAGTTATGCGGCATGGCGTAGGAACGGCCGGCATCCGGGAAGCGGGTGTCTGAGGAGACCAGCTTGTTGGACGGGCATTTCAGGAACTTCGCCGCCGGCGGGTTCTGGAGGAAGTTGGCGCTGTTGGAATACTGGGAGCCGCCCTGCATGCGGCGGGGTTCCCAGGCTTTCAGCGTGCCCATCGTCTCCGGGCCGCCAAAGTAGCTGTGCATATAATCATCCCAGCTCCAGGCCACGCCGGCGATCCAGCGCAGCACGGCCGGCGGGATCTGATCGGTGTTATCGGCTTGGTACATGCCCATCATGACACCGACCTGTTTGGTGTTGCTCAGGCAGGTGTTCTGGAGGGCGCGGGCCTTGGCCTTGGCCAAAGCCGGCAGCAGCATGCCGGCCAAGATCGCGATGATCGCGATCACGACCAGCAGCTCAATCAACGTAAAGGCCCGGCGCATGCGCAGGCCCAAGAATCGGGTGGGGGTTTCTTTCATAAGAGTTATGTGGTGGTTTGGGGAGGTTGGTAAGGTGGTTATTCGACGGTGACTTCGCCGGTTTCCGGGTTGATGACGTAACGCTTGCCCTTGGGGGCGTGCAAGACCTTGGCAAGATACCGGGCCTTGACCATCTCTTCCTGGCTGGTCGGGACCCGGCGGAACTCGGCCATGAATCCAGTGACGGCTTCCATGAGGGGAGCCAGGTTCATGTCGTGCGTCTCAGGAGTGGATTGGGCCTTGAAATCTTCGATCTGCTGCTGCGTCATCCCTTTGAACTTGTCCACCGGACCGGCCTCCACGCCCGCACCCGGACCGGCTGCCGCCGTCACATTAGGCGCGCCTTCCGCAGGATTGCCCGCCGGTGGGGCCACTTCCGGTGCCGCCATCGTCACAGGTGGGGCAGCCGGAGGCGGCGGAGGGGCCACCAAAGTTTCATCCTTGCCGCCACAACCGGTCATGAGGACCAGAGCGAGAAGGAAGGAAGACCCGGAGAGCAAACTAGCCAAGGAAATCATACCTGTGCGTGTTTTCATGAATGTGGAATTACGTTAGGATGAGATTCTCAAGATAACCATAGCATCTTTGGGTGATTTTCTAATGGGTGGGATAAAATACACTAATCTAATTGGTATGTTTTTTTTGAAAAGGAAAACTTATAACTAGAAGATGGAGGAAGGAAATACGAAGAAGCACCCGTCACGCTGGTGAGTGGCCTTGGCTGGGAAACCTAAGCCACACCCAACCGACACTGGCGATTAACCCCAGACAGACGGGTGCGGTCTGCCTGGGGCTGGAATCTTGGGACCGGCCAGGCTCGGGCGCCGCTGGCCGGTCCGCTAAGCGGAGCCCGCTAGTCCTTGGGATGGATGGTCCACATGCCCGTTTGTTTGGCCAAGGCGGTGTTGGTGCTGCCCAAGGTCTTGGGCGGGAGCAGCGACTCGGCATGACCGTCAACGAATAGGTAGTCGATGTAATCGTTATGATACGCCTTGCGGTCCACATACTGCACGTTGGTGGGGGTGGTAGTGGCAAAGTGGACGTTGGCGGTATCAATGGTTTGGTTGTCCAGCGAGCCCTGCTGGCAGGTGCTGCCCCCCGAAGGAGTGGAGGAAGGGCGGCCACGGATGATCTCGGTGAGCATGATGGTGCCGCCGGGATCTTTGACGACGGACGCATTGACTGCCGCCTGGTGGCTGGGATTGCGCGAGTTGTTCCAAGTATCGGAGGGGTTCCAGGCATTGCCAGGATTCTCACCATGGTGCCAACGGAGACCGACCCCGGTAAGGCTGGCCGGGGACGGTGGCCACTGGGAGGTAGTCTGGGCCATGAAGGCCGGGGCGGTGCCGCCCGCACCGCCAAAATCCATGGAATTGCGCGGCATGGCGTAGGAACGGCCGGCATCCGGGAAGCGGGTGTCCGAGGAGATCAGCTTGTTGGACGGGCACTTCAGGAACTTCGCCGCTGGCGGGTTTTGATTGAAGTTGGAGCTGTTAGCGTAGCGCGTGCCGCCCTGCATGCGGCGGGGCTCCCAGGCGCGCAAGGTGGCCATGGTCTCCGGGCCGCCAAAGTAGCTATGCATATAATCATCCCAGCTCCAAGCCACACCGGCGACCCAGCGCAAGACAGCCGGAGGCAGGCGGTCCGAATTGTCCGCCTGATACATGGCCATCATGACGCCGACCTGCTTGGTGTTGCTCAAGCAGGTGTTCTGGAGGGCGCGGGATTTGGCTTTGGCCAACGCCGGGAGCAACATGCCGGCCAAGATCGCGATGATCGCGATGACGACGAGCAGCTCAATCAGGGTGAAGCCCCGCCGGGAACTCGTGCCGGGAGTGGCCTGAGGTGAATCATCTTTCATAATGTATTTTGGTTTAGGGTTGGTGGATAAATAATGGCTTATCAATTTTCAACAGTGACCTCGCCCGACTCTTGGTTGATGACGTAGCGCTTGCCTTTGGGAGCGTGCAAAACCCGGGGCAGGTAGCGGGCTTTGACCATTTCTTCCTGGTTGGCCGGAGCCCGGCGGTATTCCGCCATAAAACCGGTGACAGCTTCATTGAGCGGGTCAAGGTTGAGGTCGTGGGTTTCGAGCGTAGTCCCGGCCTTGAGCTCCTCAACCTGTTGAGGGTTCAGCCCTTTGAACATGTCGTTCGTGCCCGTCGCAGCGATTTGCTCAGGCGGGGGTGCGGCGACGTCTCGCGGTGCGCTCGGATCGGGAACTTGGGTGGCGGAAGTAGCTGGAGCAAGGGAAACACCAGCGTCCGCACCAGCGGTAGGCGGGGCGGGCGGGGCCACGGCCAAGTTCTCCTCCTCACCCCCACAGCCCGCACAGAGCGCCAACCCGATAATGCAGGCCCTAGCATAGGAAATGGCTAAAGGTTTTTTCATTGCTACTGCAACCTTATCACCATCATTAGTTAATCACTATAGCCAATTCTGCCTATACTACATGCTTTTGAATTGGTTTATCTAATCTACTCGTAGTAAATTCAATTATGAGTTTAATTTATTAACTCTTAACCATTGGAGCTTGCTAAAAAGTAGCAAGCCCAAGCAGGAGGCCAGAGCCGCCAGCGGATGTTCCCCATGATGCCGCCGGTTTTGCCGAGTTGTGGGCCTGGAAGCCTCGGGCCCATACTGGCTGCCCAAGCTGCTGGATGATATGGTGGACCCGGCGGGGCTTCTACCGCCCGGCTCAAAGCCACAGGTGTGGTTTGCCACGCTTTAACTCGCCCCCAGCTCTCGCTGGCAGAGAGAAGAAAGCCTTCATCTGTATCCGGCAGATTCTCTTCATTCGCGTGTCAGCAAAATGGATCGCAGGCAGAAGCTAAAAGGGGAATTGCGTGAATAATCTTGGCGTGAAGCCGTCACATCTGCTTTAAGAACTCATCCATGAAACCGTCCATCCGTTCTGGCGTCGTCACCCTGATCGCGGCTGCGTTTACGCTCTCCCGCCCGCCCGCCTTTGCGGCTGCGCCCGCCAGCGCGCCCACCGCGCCTTCGGCCCTGTATGCACCGCCGGGCTTCAGGGTGGAATTGCTCGCGGGCGGTGAGATCGGTGAAGGTTCTTGGGTGGCGATGACGAAGGATGATCGCGGGCGGCTCATCATCAGCCCGCAACACCGCGAAGCGAACAGCGAGGGCGGGCTGCTGCGTATCACGCTGGGATCGGATGGCAAGGTGGCGAAGCGGGAGTTCATCGCCAAGCCGCTCTATGACGCGCAAGGGATGACGTTCATCGATGGCGCCATCTATGTGGTGGTGAACAAATACACGGCCAAGCAACCGAGCGGGCTTTATCGCATCCGCGACAAGGGCAATGACAAATTCGAGGACATCCAACTGCTCAAAGAGTTTCCCGGCAATGGCGAGCATGGGCCGCATGTGCCGCGCCTGGGACCGGACGGCATGCTTTATGTGCTGGCGGGCAATCACACGAAATTGCCAGCGGGTATCGCGTCAGATTCGCCGCATCGCAATTATGCGGAGGATCATCTGCTGCCGCGCCAGTGGGATGGGAATGGTCATGCCACGGGCATTCTGGCGCCGGGCGGTTACATCGTGCGCACGGATCTGGATGGCAAGAATTGGGACGTAGTATGCGCGGGCTTCCGCAATCCGTATCACTTCGCCTTTAATAGCGATGGAGAGATATTCACCTTCGATGCGGACATGGAATGGGACTGGGGCACGCCGTGGTATCGCCCTACGCGCCTGAATCATTCGGTCTCGGGTGGCGAGTATGGCTGGCGCGCGGGCACGGGCAAATGGCCGGCGTATTATCCGGACAGTTTGCCGGCGATCGATATCGGGGTGGGTTGCCCGACGGGCGTGGAGTTCGGTTATGGGGCGAAATTTCCGGCGAAGTATCAGCGGGCGCTTTACATCCTGGACTGGACTTATGGGCGCGTGATGGCGGTGCATCTCACGCCGGAGGGCGCGAGCTATACGGGCAAGATCGAGAACTTCGTGTGTCCGCTGGGCCTGATGCAGCCGGGCGCGGAGAAGAAGCCTTTCAACGTGACGGACCTCGTCATCGGCAATGATGGGGCGATGTATCTGGCCATCGGTGGACGGAATACGGCGGCGGGGCTGTATCGCGTGACTTACACGGGCACGGAAAGCACAGCTTCGGCGATTGAGCCGAACAAGGCGGGCGCGAAGGAGCGCAAGTTGCGGCGTGAACTGGAAGCTTTCCACGGAAGGGTGGATGCGAAGGCGGTGGCGGCCGTCTGGCCGCACTTGAACAGTGAGGATCGCTTCATCCGTTATGCGGCACGTATCGCGGTCGAAGCGCAGCCGGTTGCTCAGTGGAAAGATCGGGCGCTGGCGGAGAAAAAGACCGAAGGCGGCCTCACTGCCTTGCTCGCACTCGCGCGGGTGGGTGGGAAGGAAACGCAACCGGCGTTGCTGGAAGCGGTGAAGCGTTTCAAATGGAGTTCGCTCAGCGAGGCGCAGCAGCTTGATAAGTTGCGCATCATTTCGTTGAGCTGTATCCGGCAGGGGCGTCCGGCGAAAGCGGCGGAGGATGCACTGATCACGGAGCTGGATGCGCAGTACCCGGCCAAGACGGAGTTCCTGAACCGCGAGCTCGCACAGGTGCTGATCTATCTACGGGCACCGCATGCGATCGGCAAGACGCTGAAGCTGATGGCGGATGCGCCCACGCAGGAGGAGCAGATCCATTACCTCTTCCATCTCCGCACGGCGCAGGGGTGGACGATGGATCAACGCAAACAATACTTCACGTTCATGGGCCAGAAGATGGCGGCATCGCAGAACGTGGAATTCTATGAGCCGGATTATCCGGGGACCAAGCCGGGGCCGATGCCGATGAGCAAGAACCACAATCCGGCCTTGGAGAAATGGTTCAAGGAAGCGGGTCGCGCGTATGGTGATGGCTCGAGTCTCGCGAACTTCCTGAAGAATTTTTACGCGGAGGCGCTGGCGAATCTGAACGCCACGGAGCAGCAGGAACTGCAGCCGTTGCTCACCAGTCTGGAAGCCAACTTGAAGGGCGGCAAGCCCGCGAAGTCCACTTTCCCGGCACCGGTGGCGCATGCGTTTGCGAAGGAATGGTCACTGGCGGATCTCACGGGTGAGCTGGAGAAGGCTGAATCGGGCCGGAATTTCGGGAAGGGGAAGCAGGCGTTTGTGGATGCGCAGTGCATCCAATGCCACCGCTTCGGCAATGAAGGTGGCGGGGTGGGACCAGATCTCACGGCGGTGTCCGCGCGGTTCAGCGCGCGGGATCTGCTGGAGAGCATCGTGGAGCCGTCCAAGGTGGTTTCGGAGCAGTTCCAGAACACGACAGTGGTGTTGAAGAACGGCGAGGATGTCACAGGGCGGCTCGTGAACGAGACGGCGACGGACCTGGTACTCCAGCCCAACCCGTTGCAACCGGACCGCGTCACCGTGAAGAAAGCGGACGTGGCGAAAAAAGCCTTCGCGTCGCTCTCGCCGATGCCGGATGGTCTGGTGAATGCGTTGTCCAAGGAGGATATCCTGGATCTCATCGCGTTCATGCAATCGGCGGGCAATCCGGGGTATCCGGCGTTCCGAAGGAAGTGAAGGGGTTTATTCAACCTCAAAGGGGCTGTGTCTCAAAGCCCAACGTTGTCGTTCAAGTCGGGGCTTCCCAAGCTGATGGAAAGAATACGCGGCAAGGCTCCGACAAGTATGCCGGGGTAAAATGCGCGCGCTACGCAGGCCGAGGCTGGATTGGCGAAGGCGCCTGTCCCACTGCGGCTTGACGGGCTTATCTCGTCATTCGCACCTCTTACTTCGTCCCTTGAGACGCGTCCTTTGCGCTTGCTGGCTTGGCCTTGGCCGATAAACTGCCGGAGTTCCGATTTTTTCAACACACATATTACACATGAACACGGTCACCGCTCTTAAGACGGTCAAAAAGAACGTCGCCAAAATCGTTGAAGCCGAGATTTCCGCCACGGGCGGTCTGCTCCGCCTCGCCCCTTGCTGGGTCCCGCGCTCCTTCTTGCAGCCGGGCAAGCGCCTGAAGCTGCACCCGGATGATCTCTACGCCTACGGCTTGAACCGCGGCGGCATCGATGAACGCTGGTTCGCCTCCACGACGCCGGCGGCGAATGAGAACCGCACGCCGGACGAGGGCTTGAGCTATGTGGTGGTGGGCAAGAACCGGTTCACGTTGCAACAGGCGGTGGCGGAATGCGGCAGCACGTTGATCGGCAAATCCATCTGGGGCAAATACAAGAAGTGGCCGGTGTACTCGAAGTTCTTCGATAACATGGGCCCGATCCCGCATCACATGCACCAGAGCGCCGCGCAGGCGAAGCTGGTGGGCCAGGAAGGCAAGCCGGAGTCCTATTACTTCCCGCCGCAGCATAACAACACGGGCAACAATTTCCCGTACACGTTCATGGGCTTCGAGCCCGGCACGACGAAGGCGCAGGTGCGCAAGTGCCTGGAGAACTGGAACAAGGGCGACAACGGCATCCTCGATCTGTCCAAGGCGTATCGCTTGAAGCCGGGCACGGGCTGGCTGATCGATCCGTGCATCCTCCATGCGCCGGGTTCGCTCTGCACGTATGAGCCGCAGTGGGGTTCGGATGTGTTCGGCATGTATCAGAGCCTGGTGGAAGGCCGCGAAGTGCCGTGGAGCCTGCTGGTGAAGGACATGCCGAAGAAGCATCACAAGGACCTGGACTTCATCGTGGACCAGCTCGACTGGGCGAAGAACGTGGATCCGAAGTTCAAGGACAACCACTATCTCGAACCCGTGCCGGTCGCCGATACGCGCAAGGAAGGCTTCGTGGACCGCTGGATCGTTTACGGCAAGGTGGATGGCGAACAGCTCTTCACGGCCAAGGAACTGACGGTGGAACCCGGCGTGAAAGCGACGATCACTGACAACGGCGCTTACGGCCTGATCTGCGTGCAAGGCACAGGCAAGATCAACGGCCAGGCGCTGAACAGCCCGAAGCTGATCCGCTTCCATGAGCTGACTGAGGACGAATATTTCGTGACGGAAGACGGCGCGAAGGCGGGCATCACGTTCGAGAACACGAGCGAGACGGAACCGCTGGTGGTGCTGCGCTACTTCGGCCCGGAAGTTAATCCGGATGCGCCGAAGATGGGGGCTTACCGGAAGAACAAGTTCAACTGAGGTCTTGGCAAGATAGCCAGAGAGAGCCTTATTGCATTTGGAGCCGCGTCGGTCATCCCGACGCGGTTTCATTTTATATTACGCAGTCGGCTGCGTGATTAGCCCAATCAATCCAACGAATCTGCCGCAAGTCAGTTGGATTTCAAATTTACTGAGCATGGCTTCGAGAGGGGTTCCTTGCGTTACCTGTTGGCTACAGTTGCTGCCAGCAGCGGCAATCGCCCGTCGTAGCTTTTGAGCTTTCCCAATGCCCCTTGGCATTCCGCCGCTGTGCAGTATAGTGACGGCATTGCATGTATCTGCGCTTTGCCAAACGACTGCTCGTTGAGACCGATAAACGGCTGCTGATGAAGCTGGCCTACAATTTCGGCTGGCGCGGCATGCGCTCCGTGCAGCTCTTCAAGGAACGGATGAAACGCGGTGAATACTTCCCGCCTTTCCTCTACGTCTCCGTGCTCAATAGCTGCAACCTGCGCTGTCAGGGCTGCTGGGTGGATGTCGCGGCCAAGCAGGAGAAGATCCCGGCGGAGGACCTGCACCGGCTCATCCGTGAGGCGAGTGCGGCAGGCAACAGCTTCTTCGGCATCCTCGGCGGCGAACCCTTCATGTACAAGGGCCTGCTCGACATCCTCGCCGAACACAAGGACTGCTACTTCCAGATCTTCACGAACGGCCAGCTCATCACCGATGAACTCGCCAAGCAGATGCGGCAGATGGGGAACGTGACGCCGCTCGTCAGCATCGAGGGCAATGAGATCATCAGCGATGAACGGCGCGGCAAAGACCACGTGTTCACCCGCTCGATGGCGGGCTTGCAACGCTGCCTCGATAACAAGTTGATGACGGGTGTCTCGACTAGTTTGTGCCAGACGAATTTCAAAGACCTGCTGCGCGAGGAATGGCTGGACCGCCTTATCGAGATGGGCGTGATGTATGCGTGGTATCACACGTATCGCCCCGTGGGACCGAATCCGAACACGCAACTCTGCCTCACGCCGGAGCAGCAGGTGGAGATCCGCAAGTTCGTGGTGGAGATGCGCGTGAAGAAGCCCATCGTGCTGGTGGATGCCTACTATCAATACGATGGTCAGGCGCTTTGCCCGGCGGCCACGGGCATCAGCCATCACATCAGCCCGTGGGGCGGCATCGAGCCCTGCCCCATCATCCAGTTCGCGAAAGAGAACATCCGAGATAAACGGAACATCAAAGACGTCTTCGTGCAGTCAGATTACCTGCGCGACTTCCGCAACCTCGCCTCCCAGACCACGCGCGGCTGCATCGTGCTGGAACGCCCCGACCTCGTGAAATCCTTCGTGGAGAAACACAAGGCCCCTGATGGCACCGCGCGCCAGACGTCACTGGCGGAACTCGCCGCCATGCAACCGCGCACGTCGCAATACCGCCCCGGCACCGAAGTCCCCGAGAAGAGCTGGGCGTACAAATTCGCGAAGAAACATTTCTTCCATGATTTCGGGGCGTATAAGGGGTTGAAGAGTTGAGTCCATTTTGTAGCCAACAAATAGTGGTGAGACAGCCCCACGCTCAGTTGCGGCAGTCGTTATGGATTTGCGGGAACTTTCAATTCATCCGCAGGTTTTGAGGATATCCTTCGTATGGCCGCTTCGGCTGCTGATTGAAATTTTGGCTTTTTCCGGATCAACATCAAATCAGGCAAGGCGGGAGAGGCCGGTTCACCGATAAGCCTGAGGATCGTGATGGCCCGATGCTTAAGCATATCATTGGATGAACTATGCAAAGCTTTCTTCAATTCAGGCACAGAAGCCGCCTCCATATACTCTAACACTGCAATAATTAGTGTATCATCATTCTTCACTGTGCCGAGCTTGGCCACTAATTGTGGAATGGCGGGATAGGCATCAGCTTCGAGAGCAATGAGTGCCATGCAAGCTCTGCCGCAATTGGCATTTTCTTCCGATAACTTTTGCTGTCCCAAGCCACGCTTAGCCAACCATAACCTGAGGGGAAACTTCCAATCTTTGGAGTCAAAGGCGACCATATCGACCAATGTTGGCAATACTTCCGGCCCCATGCTGCGCAAGGCAATTAGTGCTTCCTCTTGCTGTCGCTCAGATACACCAGTGTCATAGTTTTTCAGCCATTCAGCAAGTGTCTGCCCCTGATACTCCGGCTCCTTCGGCTGCAGCGTCTTGAACCCCGCCACCGCCAAAACGATGACGCCGAGCAGCACCAGCAACACTTTGTGGGATTTCTTCAAGGCTGATTGAATCTACTCCTGCCCCGTAAACATTCGAGCGCAAAATCCTCGCCCCTAAAGGACGTGTCGAACGCAAGATTGCCTGAAGGAGCGCGGGCTTTAGCCCGCTTCAATGTCCAATGGGCATACGGCTTTGGATTTCATCGCTGCTGGCGTTATTACATTGAAGCGGCATAAATGCCGCGCTCCTAAAAACGCCGCCTTGCGCGCCATCGCCTGATTCCTCACGATTCATCTCCATTCGTGATTAATCATGTCCAAAACATCTGACGCTCTGATTGCTGCCGCAGCAGATTTGCGTGACGCGGTCAACCGCCTGTCCTTCGCGGAGCCGGTCTCGCACGTCTATAATCCGCTCGATTACGCGTGGGGACCGCACACCACTTATCTGAAACGCTTCGGGGCCACGAAGAAACGGGTCATCCTGCTGGGCATGAATCCGGGGCCTTTCGGCATGGCGCAGATCGGGATTCCGTTTGGGGAGATCGCGGCGGCGCGTGATTGGATGGGGATCAACGAGCCCGTCAGCAAACCCAAGCACGAAAGTCCCAAGCGCCCTATTGAAGGTTTTGCTTGTCCGCGCTCGGAGGTGAGTGGGCGTCGGCTCTGGGGTTTGTTCGCGCAACGCTTCGGCACGGCGGATAAATTTTTCGCCGAGCATTTCGTGGCGAACTATTGCCCGCTCGCTTTCCTCGAAGGCGGCTCACGAAATCTCACACCGGATAAACTCCCTGCCGCCGAGACCACCCCGCTCTACGCCGCGTGTGATGCGCATCTAGGCCGCTTGGTCGATATCCTGCAACCGGAATGGCTCATTGGCATCGGTGGCTTTGCGGAGGAGCGTGCGCTGAACGTGGCGGAGAAGCATCCGGTGAAGGTGGGGCGGATTCTGCATCCCAGCCCCGCGAGTCCGGCGGCGAACAAGGACTGGGCCGGGAATGCGACGCGCAGTCTGGTAAAGCTGGGCATCTGGCCGGAGTAGAAATGGTGTCGGGCTGATGCAGGCGGGACTCCTGCGCTCCCTCCGAGGAGCGCGCCCGTCTCGGGCGCAGCAATATCCAACCGCCAAGCAGTGGACAGAAAGTCAGGAGACTATCCTCATGAATAGAGGGGTTCTGGTCGGACGATTGCTAGCGAAACTGAACTGACTTTGCTCAGGGATGTTGCTGCCGACGAGACGTCGGCGCTCCAAACTCATTGCGGATAAAATTTCTCGGCGAGCACTCCGTTCAGGTCATGCACGGCCAAGGTAAGCTGGCCGTAGAGATCGAACAGTTCCTCCTCGCTTTGCCGGGCAAGCCATTCATCGATGTCACCGGCTTCGAACCGCTGGCGCAGTTTACGGAAGCGCACGCTGAGCGACACCGCCTCGTTCGTGTCGCCGATGTCCCGCATGAGCTTGAGCACCTTGTCCGCCTTGCGGCGCGTGGAGCGGATGAGCTTCAGCGCCGGTTCCACCTCCGTCTCACCCGCGATGACCTCCAACAGCAGCGCGCACTCGAAACTCCGGCAGCGTGCAGGCCGGTCCGCGTAGATACGGCAACGGCAATCCGACCCCAAGGCGGTGCAGGGCTGGTTAAACTTGGAGTTTGAGGTTTCGAGTTTCTTGTTTCGAGTTGCTGTTGTCCGCACCGGCATTCCCAATTGCTTGAGCCGCACCGCATCATCGCCCGGCTGCAGTTCCACATCGCGGAAAAGCACCCCATTGCAGCACAGGCCGCACTGGAGACAAAGCTGATCGATGGCCTTCGCTAAGATGGTTTCGGACACGAGAAGAAACTGCCCTTGGCCTTTACCTTAAATCAAGCATCGATGACTTTGCCGTAAAGTCTGCGACAAAGCTCTTGGATGAATTCCGGCCCATACACTGGCATGCTACCATATTTGCCGATCAAATCAGGCCGTTCTGCTTCCAGTTTTTGCCAACCTTCGCGCGCACGCTCAGCTTCCGGCCCCAAACCCGAGGTCACCAGATTGTCTACGGCGGACCAGCAACCTTGCCGGGCTGCCGCAACCAGCCATCGGGTCGCTTCCACTATTTCCCGCTCGTGGTGCTGCCGCTCTTCCTCTTCGGAAACACAGGTCAACTTCATCAAGTGGATGGTTGCCAGTGCATACTGACAATGCAGGTGGCCGTCTTCGGCAATCGGCCGGAGTCTGGTGGCCAGAGCCTGAAAAACATCTGCCGCCGGAGCGTGATACTCCATAGGAGAGTGACTGCACGTTTCCACGTAGCTACTGATGGCAGCCTGAAAGTCCGCTATTGTTTGCGCTGCTTTGTCCATCTGTGCCCGTGATTGTTCTATTCAGCCACCTTCTCCCCGGCCTTCAATTCCTTCAGGCGGATGTTCTTCCAACGGACCTGGAACGGGCCTTCGCCTTTCTTGATGCCATGCACCTGGAAGCCGATGAAGCCCGTCTTGTCCGTGCCATCGCGGAAGTCGGCGCAGGGCACGCCGTTCACCCAGGAGCGGATGCGGTCGCCCTGGGCCACGATGCGATACTTGTTCCACTCGCCGTCCTTGAAAGCCTTTTGCGCGGCAGGCTTGTTCGCGAAGTCATCCCACCACTTCGTCTGGCGGCCCTCATCCCAGAAGTTGCCGGAGACGCCCTTGTCCTGCGTGGTGATCTCGCACTGGTAGCCGAAGACCTC
Organism: uncultured Verrucomicrobiota bacterium; assembly: GCA_964589735.1. Lineage (GTDB taxonomy): Bacteria > Verrucomicrobiota > Verrucomicrobiia > Limisphaerales > JAEYXS01 > JAEYXS01. Next base: position 28,722 of record CAZPUL010000052.1, read on the forward strand.
GCCCTTTTTACGGATGCGCTTGGGGTTGGACGGCTGCGGGGTGTCCGCCTCATAGACCTGGCTGCGGATCTGCACGCCGGAGTTCAGCTTGAGATCACACAACACCTCGAACTCGAGGATGAAATCGCTGAACGGGCCCTTGGTGAGGAAGGTGTTCGGGCTGCCTTCCACGGTGGTGCCGACCATCACGCCATCTTTCACCGCATAATCCGCCGTGCCGCCCTTCTTCTCCCAGCCAGCAAGCGTCTTGCCGTCGAAGAGCTGGAGCCAGCCATCTTTGTCCGGCTTGGCGACGGGTTTGTCCGCCGCGGTCAGATAGTTGGTGATCCCGGCCGACAACGACACGGCCAACGCGAGCAGCAGTAGTGGACGCTTCATGCTGCATTGATACGCCGGTCCGGCAGGAGGGTCAATGGCGGGCAGACTTCAAAATAGTCCGAGAATAGCAGAGAATAGCGAGATTAAGACTAACGAGGGCCGCTGAGGATGTGCGATTCTGCACGCATGTTGAAAGTAACACTATCAACGGACCCAAGGTGCATTTCCGCGTGCAAGCGGCGCGCCGCCCGCTATGCTCCCGGCGTCCACAGAACGAGCCGCCCTCAGCCCGGTCTAATCCGGCAGGGCCACTGTGTGCCCGGATATCCGAGATCAACGTTCGCAACCGAGACTACGACCATGCCTGTCAGCACTTGCAGCCACTGCGCACAACATATCGAGTTCCCCATCGAAATGGCCGGCCAACGGGTCGAGTGCCCGTCCTGTGGCGGGCCGACCACGCTGGTCCTGCCGGAGGGCTCCACCGTCCGCGTGCCGCCCCAAGGCCGCCAGGCCCGCGTGGGCAACGAGGAACTGATGCGCGTGAGCCACACGGCCACGAGCATCATCGACAACGTGGAACGGGTCATCGTGGGCAAGCGCCAGGAGGTCACGCTCACGCTCATGGCACTTTTCGCCGAAGGCCACGTGCTGCTGGAGGATGTGCCCGGCGTGGCGAAGACCATGCTCGCCCGTGCGCTGGCGCAAAGTATCGGCTGCAATTTCAAACGCCTCCAATGCACGCCAGACCTTTTGCCTGGCGATATCACGGGTGCTTCCATCTTCAATCCCAAGACGACTGAATTTGAGTTCCGCCCGGGACCGCTCTTCGCGCAGATCGCGCTGGCCGATGAGATCAACCGCGCCACGCCGCGCGCGCAATCCGCCTTGCTCGAAGCGATGGCGGAACGAAGCATCACGGTGGATGGTACGAATTATCAGTTGAAGCGGCCCTTCTTCCTCATCGCCACGCAGAATCCGGTGGACCACGAAGGCACCTTCCCGCTGCCGGAGGCGCAACTGGACCGTTTCCTCGTCCGCCTCAGCCTTGGTTATCCCAGCATGGAGGAGGAAGGCCGCATGATCGACCGGCTCCGCACGGCGCACCCGATCGATTCGCTCGGGGCGGTGGTCAGCGCGGAACAGATCGTGGCGTGCCAACAGGCCGTGCGCGAAGTGCAGGCGGATCAAAAGGTGCGGGATTACATCCTCCAGATCGTCCGTGGCACCCGTGAGCACGATGCCGTGCGCCTCGGTGGCAGTCCGCGGGCGACCCTCGCGCTCTTTCGCGCCGCCCAGTCCATGGCTGCCATCCAAGGGGACGATTACATACTGCCGGATTACGTGAAGCAGATCGCGCCCGCGGTACTGGCGCATCGCTTGATCCTGAAACCGGAAAGCCGCCTGCGCAAAGTGACGGCGGCCGGGGTGATCGAAGAAGTGCTGCGCCGGGTGCCCGTGCCGCTCCTGCCCGAGACGATGAAACGATGAAATGGATCTTCGGAGCGCTGGTGTTGCTGGTGGCCGGGCTGGTCCTGCGGCTCGAACTGCTGGTCTATGCCATGTATGTGCTGCTGGGCGTGCTGCTCGTCAGCCGCGTGCTGGCGCGCACCTGGATCGAGAGTCTCTCCGCGAAACGCCACTGCTCCGAGACACGTTTGGAAGTCGGCGGCACGTTGCCGGTGGAGGTGACACTCAGTAACAGCAGCCCGCTCGCGGTGCCGTGGGCGCTTGTTGAAGATTCCCTGCCTGCGGAAGCCCTCACCGCCAGTCCGGCACAACTGGAATTCGAAGGGTCACGCATGCAACTGGTGCGCATCCCGTCACATGGCGAAAAAGTCGTCTCCTATGAGGTGACGTTCCTGCGCCGGGGCTATTATCAGGTCGGGCCGTTGCTGGTGGAGAGCGGCGATCTCTTCGGCCTGCATCGCCGCTATCGCGTGCTGACCTTGCCGCATTACGTCACGGTGCTCCCGCATGTGGTGCCGCTGGAGGGCTATGACATCGCCTCGCCCCGGCCTTTGGGCGAGATCAAACTGACGCACCGGCTTTTTGAGGACACCGCGCGCATCTCGGGCGTGCGCCAGTATGTGGATGGCGATGCGTTGAACCGCATCCACTGGCGCGCCACGGCCCGCACCGGCACGCTGCAATGCAAGACCTTCGAGCCCTCGTGCATCGCCGGGGCCACGCTAGTGCTGGATTTTCACCGGGACAACTACAACGTGCCCGGCGGCGAATACCGGGCGGAACTGGCCGTCACGACCATCGTCTCCATCGCGAACACGCTCTACGAACTGGGCGAGCAGTTCGCCTTCGCCACGAATGCCCGTGATGCCGCCGAACGCGTGGCCACGGAAGGCTGGCGGTTTGAATTCACCACGCGCGATGCGGCGCAAAAAGTCGTGGCCCCCGCCCAGCTCAAGGACCGCCTGCGCCCGGTAGTGCTCGAAGCGAACACAGGGGATGAGCATTTCAACCATCTGCGCGAAACGCTTGCGCGGGTGGAATTGAACGACGGTCTGACGCTATTGCAACTGGTGGATGAGGTGGAGTCCCGCCTGTCCCGTGATACCACGGTCATCGTGGTGGTGCCGCAGATCACGGAGGAGACGGCATATGCATTGGGTGCCTTGCAGCGCAGCGGCTTCAAGGTGCTCGCCGTGATGATCACGTTTGGTGATGAAGATTATCGTGACTGGGCCAAGCCCCCGACATGGGCGGGCCGGTTGCTGGCGGAAGGCGTCGAGTTCCGCTGGATCTTTGACGAGGCCGGCTTGTCGTCCTTGTGCGCGAGCGAGGTGTGGCGATGAGCCAGTATCAAGCACCACCGCAGAAGACCATCGTGGACCATCTGGCCATTTTGGTCTGCCCGCTGGTCATCATGATCATGGTGGGCAGCCTCGCGCTCTTCCTCGCGAAGATCGGTTACACTGGCCGGTTTGCCTCGCGCGTGAACTGGGCCTTGTGCTGGTTCGTGCTCGCCTCGGTGCTCACGTCGCGCATCGGCATCCAATACGGCACCGAACGCTCCGCCATTTATGCGCTGCTGCTGGGCAGCGCCATCGCGGTGTTCTTCTGGCGGTTCCTCGGCATCGGCGTACCGCTGTTCATCTTGCTCGCGATCCTCTGCTTCATCTGGTGGTGCACCAGCCAGCTTACGTGGGATTGCACGCTCATCGATGATGACGAGGATTCCTCCGGCCAAGGTTTGCTCGAAGCCTCCGGGCTCGGCGGTGAAGCGGCGAAGGAAGCCGAGGCGGAGACGAAGAAGCATCAGCTCCGGCGCAAACGGCGGCTCTGGTGGCAACACCTCTTCGGCAGCCAGGCGAATCGCAAAGGCCAGCCGCACGCACCGGGCATCTGGATCATTTTGTTCTCGCTGCTGGCGCTGCCCTTGTTCGGCATCGGCCAGTTGAAGTTTGGTTCCGTGGACAGCCCGGACCGGCGATTCGGTTTTACACTGTTGGCGATCTATGTCGCTGCTTCTCTCACCTTGCTGTTGCTCACGAGCTTCCTGGGTTTGCGTCGTTACCTGCGCCAGCGACGGCTGGAGATGCCGCTCATCATCACGGGTTCCTGGATGGTTTATGGCGTGGTGCTGGCCGCTCTGGTGATGGGTGCCTGCCTGTTGCTGCCCCGGCCCAACTCACGCTACACGCTGCCGGACCTCGTGAACATGGCGAGCACGAACCTGGTGCAGAAGGCATCGAAACACGCCCTGCTCGGTGGTGAGGCGGCGGAAGGGGAAGGCAAACGCAAGGGTGAAGGTGAAGGGGAACCGAAAGGTGAGGAACAGAAGCAAGGCAGCGGCGGTGAGCAAAAAGGCGACAGCAAGAGCAAGACCGGTGAGGGCGATGAAAAGGGTGAAGGGAAAGGAAAACAGAAATCTGAATCCGGCGAACAGACCGAGACCGGCAAGAAGGGCGAGGTCTCGAATGAAGGAAAGAAAGATGGTGAAGGACAGCGTCCGGAGAACCCCACCGAACAGCCCACACTGACGCCCGAGGAGCAGAAGACGAATTGGGTGAAGTGGATCATCTACGGCTTGCTCACGCTTACCTTGCTCTACTTGCTCTGGCGTTATCGCCAGATCATCCAGCAAAGCCTGATCGCGATGTGGCGCGCCATCTGCAAATTCTTCCGCGATTTGCTGGATGCCTTGAAACGCCCGCCGCGTCCCGAAGCATTGGCCCCGAAGAAAGAAGGCCCGCCGAAGCGGCGGTTTGCAGAGTATGGCAATCCGTTCAACACCGGCCAGGCCAATGCCATGTCCACCGAGGACCTGGTGGCTTACACATTTGAGGCGTTGCAATGCTGGGCGGGCGAGCATAAGCACCCGCGCTCGCATGGGGAGACGCCGTATGAATTCGCCAACCGGCTCGCGGTGAAGGAGCCCATGCTGTCCGAGGACGCCCGGCAAGTGGCGTGGTTCTACACGCGACTCGCCTACGCGCAACAAACGCCGCCGGTAAGCGTGATCCAGAATGCCCGGCAACTGTGGGAATTCATGAGCATCACGGAAGCGGTGGCAGCGTAAATCTCCTCCCTCTTGCCTTCAGGGGAAACCCTGCTTCATTCTGATTTAGGCAAAAGGAACATCCCTTCAGCTTTATCCGAAAGTCTTTCGCCGCCAACATTGAGAGGCATACGAAAAACCCAGTAAACCATGATGTCAGCTTGAGCCATCTTGGAGGCAAGACCTTCGAGTCTGCCGTTCAAGAGGAGCTGACCAGTGAATACGCCCTTCGGATCGATCGTGATGGAATGAGGGCCGTAATCCGCTATTTTAACCCAATCTGGAAGCCGCTCTCTCTTGTCATCATGCGTGAACGCATTCAACGAAAGTGTGCGACTGCCTGATATCCAGGGCAAATCCCTATATTCCACACTTATCTTTTGTGAAGAGCAATTGCTCAATGTGATGCTCACGGTAGCCTGCGCTTTTTCCACTTTGGGAACAGCTGTGAGTGTTAAAAACTGCGGACCTGCCGATGGTTTGACAATCGCCGCACTGTTTCCGGGCTTCTTTGGCTGAGGCGACGTGGTGCAACTAACTATTCCCACGCATATAAGCACCGCAAGTGCTGTTCTGATAAGGTTCATCGTATTAGCCTCACGCCACGATCATTTAGCTCTTCATAAACTTCACCGCATTCTCTCTTCGTATTGCCTGTTCCTGCACTGCGCTCAGTTTCGATTCCTGCAATTTCAGCGTCGCCGCTTCGAAATAGAACAATGGTGCGAGCGAACCGAACAGCAACCGTTCCACCGTTACTTGCTTCAGCAAGCCCTCAATGCCCGCGACGCCTTCCAGCGTGGCGATCTCCACGGAGACGTGACCTGCATTCACCAGCTTGAGCAACAGGTCCGGACGCAAGGAACGGAAGGCGTTCAGCAATTGCAGCCGCAAACCCGGCACTGTTTTCAACACTTCCACGAGCGGGGCGAGGTCCACGTGCGGCACTTGCACCAGCGGATGCTGCGTGCGCTCGTCTTCCATGCTCACGGCTAATTGTACGAACAGCCCACGTTCGGTAGCCAGCTTCAGCAATTTCACAAATGCTGCATCGCTCACCTTATACTGATGGTAATTCGGGAACAGCCGGATGCCGCGCATTCGATATTTCTCGTGGCAACGGCGCAAGTCCTCCTCCCAATCAGGCAGAGCAGGATTCACGGTGCCGATGGGCAGGAATAGTTTCTCATCCGTGCGCTGGCAAAGCGCGACGAGCCGGCCGTTCACGCCATCCACATCGTGATGCAGCAACGCATCGAAGCTACCGGCCCACGCCTGTTCTACCCCGCGTTCGCGCAGGGTCTTCGCCAGCAACGCGGCGTCATCCAGCGGCAGGCGGCGGAAGGGCCAGCGGCCAAGGAAGACGTTCGTATCAATGATAGGCGTGCTCATACGGCCATGCCTTTCGCCTTGAGGATAGGTGTCAGCAGACGACGCAAGTTGCCTGAGGCGATCAATTCTTTTGATGCTTCCGGCAATTGCGCACCCATCACCTTGCCGATCTGGGAAGCAAAGCTGCGTCCGGCGGCATCGCTACCATAGACGATCCGTTCCGCGCCCACCTCGCGCACCGCCATCTCGACAAAGCCCGCCGTGGGATTCGAGCCCGCGATCTCCACATAGACATTCTTATGCGGTCGCAAGGCGCGGATGCCTGCCTCCCAATTTCCGCCCGCGTGATAGCAGACGAGCGGCACCTCGGGCAGTCGGGTGGCCAACTCGGCCACATCTTGCGGCGTAGATTCACCCGGTGGATTGCCGCCCGTCTTCTGCCACGCGTGCTGGACGATGAGCCCCTTCAATTCATGCGCGCGCTTCACCAATGTCTCCACCTCCGGTGTATTGCAGCGTTTCGCCACCCAGAGTTTGATGCCGATGAGCGAGCCGTTCGCCACGCAGCGATCGATCTCCTTGAGGCTTTCCTCCACGTGTTCCCCGCTCACGTAACACAGGCCGAAGGCCCGGTGATGCCAGTGGAGCAAGGCTTCCATCGTCTCATCGTTCTTCTGGCGGAGCTGGTCGGGAGTGGGATTCGTCAGCAGCGGTGGCAACCCCATGGAAAGTACGACGCGCTCAACGTCCACGCGGTCCGCGATCTCCATGAGCCGCCCCATCCGTTCATCGATCGTGCGGCCAGGCGTGGAGAGATGGCAGTGGATGTCCCAGAGTTTCATTTCAGTAACAAGGCGTTCATTAACCCCCGCGTTCCCCGCAATGTCAACGCGCACGCACACAACGTATGGAGCGCGGCTTTTAAGCCAATTCGACTACCGCAGCCAGCAGAGGGTGGAAGATGTTTTGTAACCGGCTATGTTATTGTGAGTTGAAGCGGCATAAATGCCGCGCTCCAGCTTCTTCACATCACCAACACATCACTTGGCAACCGCGTTCCATCCGCTACCATACTTCCCTGTGAAAACCCCGTCCCGTCGTCAATTCATCCAAAGCGTTGCTCTGACTGGCCTTGCCGCTGCTGCTGGCCCGGCATTGCTCACGCACGCTGCCGAGGGCAAGCCGCACGCGCTGCAACCATTCGATGACGAGGTGGAAGCGTTCATGAAGGCCCGCGGCGTTCCCGGCGGTTCGCTGGCCATCGTGAAGGACCGCAAGCTCATCTACGCGCGCGGCTATGGGGTCGCGAACCGGGAGAAGAATCTGCCCACGCAGCCGGATTCGCTCTTCCGCATCGCCAGCATCTCGAAGCCGCTCACGGCCGTCGGCATCTTAAAGCTGGTGGAGCAAGGGAGGTTGAAGCTGGAGGACAAGTTGCTGGAAATCCTGCGGCTGCCGGAGAAACCGCTCGATGCGCGTTGGGAGCAGATCACCATCCGCCACTGTTTGCAGCACACGGGTGGCTGGGATCGCGATGCCTCGTTCGATCCCATGTTCCGTCCCGGCACCATCGCCACTACCCTCAGCGTCGAAGCCCCGGCGAAGCCCGAGCACATCATCCGCTACATGATGGCGCGCAAGCTCGATTTCGATCCCGGCCAACGCTACGCCTACTCGAACTTCGGTTACTGCTTGCTTGGCCGCGTCATCGAGAAGCTCACGAAGCAGGACTATGAAACGTATATGAAAGAAGCGGTGCTGGCCCCCATCGGCATCTCGCGGATGCAGATCGGGCGGACCACTGTGGACCTGCAGGCCAAGGGTGAGGTGAAGTATTACATGGCAGACAACGCCACGGCGGACGCCGTCTTTCCCAGCATCAAACAACGTGTGCCCTGGCCTTACGGCGGATTCTATCTGGAGGCGATGGATGCCCATGGTGCGTGGATCGCTTCCGCCGTGGACCTCGTGCGTTTCGCTGCCGCTTTTGATGATCCGGCGAAAAGCCCCCTGCTCAAGGCGGACACCATCCGGGAGATGTTCAGTCCGCCGGCTGCTCCGGTCGCGCGCACGCCGGAAGGCAAGCTGAAGGATTCTTATTACGGCCTCGGCTGGCAGGTGCGCCCGGTGGGACGCGAGGGCAAGTCGAACACTTGGCACAGCGGCAGTCTGCCGGGCACCAGCACGCTGCTGGTGCGGCGATGGGATGGTCTGGATTGGGCCGTGCTCTTCAACCTGCGCTCCAACGATGAGAAGCTGCCGAATGGTGCGATCGATGGTGCCTTGCACAAAGCTGCCGGAAAAGTGACGGAGTGGCCGAAGGAGGATTTGTTTCCGAAGTTCGCGTGAGGCGTGAAGCCAAGGTAGGGACGGCAGTCCTCTGCCGTCCGTTGACGAAGCCTGCGAGCTGCGAAT
>CAZPUL010000053.1:0-35956 GCA_964589735.1 uncultured Verrucomicrobiota bacterium
ATAATATAACGCTCCACCTCCCTCGCCCCTCTGAGGGGTGCGGGCCGGGGTGAGGGGTGCCCGCCTGCCTGCATTGCTTTCTTTCCCAAACTCCCCATCCCCTTCACTCGTCTCACCGGAGCAGTGCCCGGATGCGCCCCACTTGGGCTGCCCCTGAAAAACCGGTTGACGCTCCGCCCGTCCAAGGCTATCCCTCTTGACGTGAATTATTCACTAAACCTTCGACTGTCGTTGAACGCGCTGCTGCTTAGCCGCGCGGTGGTCGGGGTTTGGTAGAATCGCAACCAGATTTCGCCCCCACCGCCGCCTCGGCGGTGGGGGTTTTGTATTTCCACATTGCCGGGATGCGCGTTATGGGGCGAAAATAAGAAAGAACAGCAGACATGTTAAAGAACCCAGCATCGAAGTACCGTCCGTACCCGCCGGTTCAGTTACCGAACCGGCAGTGGCCCTCCCGTGTCCTCACGCAAGCCCCCATCTGGTGCAGCGTGGACCTGCGCGATGGCAATCAGGCCCTCGCCGTGCCCATGAACGTGGCGCAGAAGCTGGAGCTCTTTCAGGCGCTGGTGAAGTGCGGGTTCAAGCAGATCGAGGTCGGTTTCCCTTCGGCCTCGAATACCGAGTTCGCCTTCAACCGCCTGCTCATCGAGAAGGGACACATCCCGGACGACGTCGCCATCCAGGTGCTCGTGCAGGCGCGCGAGGACTTGATTGAGCGCACCGTCGAATCCTTGATCGGCGCGAAGAAGGTGATCATCCACCTCTACAACTCCACGTCACCCGCGCAACGTCGCGTCGTCTTCGGCAAATCGAAGGACGAGATCAAAGCCATCGCCGTACAAGGCGCGAAATGGATCAAGGAACGCTTGCACCGCTTGCAGGGCACGGATGTGGTCTTGCAATACTCACCCGAGAGCTTCTCCGCCACAGAAGTGGAGTATGCGAAGGAAGTCTCCGAGGCCGTGATGGACGTCTGGCAGCCCACGCCGCAGAACCGGATGATCCTGAACCTCCCTGACACCGTGGAGGTCGCGATGCCGAATGTTTACGCGGACCAGATCGAATGGATCTGCACGAACATCAAGAACCGCGAGTCGCTCATTATCAGCCTGCACACGCATAATGACCGCAGCACGGGCGTAGCCGCCACCGAGTTGGGTTTGTTGGCCGGTGCGGATCGCGTGGAAGGCACGCTCTTCGGCAACGGCGAGCGCACGGGCAATCTCGACATCATCATCGTGGCGATGAACCTGTACATGCACGGCATCGACCCGAAATTGGATTTCACGAACTTGAACAGCATCCGCGAAGTCTATGAGCGTTGCACCGGCATGACCGTGCCACCGCGTCATCCTTACTCGGGCGAATTGGTGTTCACTGCCTTCAGCGGTTCGCATCAGGACGCGATCAAGAAAGGTCTGGCCGAGTGGAGCAAGGGCGACCGCCCGAGCTGGGACGTGCCTTACCTCACCATCGACCCGACGGACATCGGCCGCGAATACCACGAGGTCATCCGCGTGAACAGCCAGTCCGGCAAGGGCGGCGTGGCCTATCTTCTGGAAAGCGAATTCGGCATCGAGCTGCCGAAGGACATGCAGCGCGAGTTCGGTCCCATCGCGAACGATCTTGTCGATGCCTTGGGCCGCGAAGTGAAGGCCGAAGAATTGAAAGCGATGTTCTGGAAGGAATACATCGAGCGCGACACGCCGTGGAAGCTGAACCACTTCCACGCCGATGGCTTGGAAGGCGTTTTCCGCAGCCGCGCCACCGTGTTCCGTGACGGCAAGGAAGTCGCCCTGACCGGCGAAGGCAACGGCCCCATCGCCGCCTTCGTGAACTCGCTGATCCAGGCGGGCGCCCCGAAGTTCGAGGTGGGCTACTACAAAGAGCATGCCCTGAGCGCGGGCGATTCCGCCGCCGCCATCGCCTACATCCAGCTCAAGCTGCCCAACGGCAAAACCCGCTGGGGCGCCGGCGTGGATACGAACATTGAGCTGGCCTCCATCAAGGCGATCGTCAGCGCGCTGAACCGGATCTAAGCTGGTTAGTTTTCATGAGAGGGACGGCTTTTGCCGTCCCTCTTTTCCCTTCCCGGCCAGTAAAAAACGCTCGGCAAACTCGGTTTCTTTGTTAATTTAAGAATAATGAAGTTGGAGGTCGTACTATCCCTGTTGCTTCTGATGATGGCCGAGGTGTCTGGCGCAGTGCCGCTGGCATCGCAATGGCGTCTACCGTTGCCGCAAGCCGCAGGTGAAAGATCTGAAGTCTATTGCTCGGCCCATGACAATGACGGCAACCTGCTGATCGGTCGGTCCTTGATCCGCAGCTCTGGCCCGGGTGCGGGCATCGTTTCCAAGCTGAGTCCGGCGGGTGTCGAACTGTGGCAGGTCGAATTCCCCGATTTCACCACTTTTTATATCCCGAAAATCGGCACCGATGCCGAGGGAAACGTCTATTTTACCACGGCCACGGCTGTGATCGGCAGTCCTTCCGGCCAAAAAGTCCTGCTGGTGAAGCTTTCTCCGTCGGGCCAGGAGCTTTGGCGTTGCCCGCTGAATGTTGAGCCCATTTTGAACAGGAGACATACCTTCAAGATCTCGCCTGAAGGAACTGTTTGGATGAGTTTCCTTCCTACTCCGCAGCCGAGTGGTCAGACCATCGAGGTGAGGCGCATCTCCTCTGCTGGTACAGTTGACTGGTCCGTGGAACTTCCTTGGCGTATTGATGCCGTGCACATCTTATTTTGGCCGGAAGAAGTATTGGATGTAGATGCCTCGGAAAATGTATATTTAACCGGAACCCTTCCCCACACTTTCGACCCTTACTCCACCTCTCTGCTCTGCAAAATCAACGCCGACGGGCAGCCCGCATGGACCAACCAAATTCCAGCGCGGCACACGGGCGATGTCAAAGTTGCGACTGATGGAAAGATCTGCGTATCCGGCCTCGGTGGCTACACTGTATTCAATGGAAACGGCACTATGGTGGGCACCTCAGGCGTGGCCGGCGATTATTACATCGTCAAGGATGCGTTGGCGGATGGCCGTTTCCTTCTACACAGATTTAGTAAGTCAGGCGAGTTTTTGCTGCTAACGGGGAGTGATTTGCAGCCTGTATGGCAAACGGATTTGGGCTTGGAATTCCCCGTCGAATTGGTCAGAAACCCCGCCGGTGGCTGGCTCTCCGCAGGATTCAATCTGGTACCTGAATCGACCACGTCAAATTTCCAGATTTTCGTGCAAGCCATCGCCGAGGATGGCAGCCGACGCTGGCGGCAGGAGTTTCCCGGGGTGATGAACTTCCTCTTCGGCCTCTTTGGCAATTTCAATCTGTTCATGGACGTGACCGAGGATAGTTTGCGCCTGACTGGTAATCAGTCCGAAGTAGCGAATCAATCCTCCGTCATCGCCGCCAGTTTCAGCCTCCCGGAATCACTGCTACCTTCGTTCATAGCCGCCCCGCTGGCAAATGGGGTCTGGCCAAAAGGCCAGCCCTACACGCTCACCGTGACTCCGCAAGGCGAAGGCCCCTTTTCGTATCAGTGGTATCATCGGGGGCAGCCGTTGCCGGAACAGACGGCGCAAACCCTTTCACTCGCGCCCTCGGCTTTTCCTGCAGCCCGGGGGTATTACCATGTCGAGATCACTTCGGGTGATCAGACCACCGCCAGTCCCATTGCCGAGGTGAAGCTGGAAGGCATCTATCTGGAATCCTTGGGCCTGACCTCATACGGGTACAGTAAGGTGCGTGCCATCGGCAACATCGACTCGCGTTTCACGCTCGAATGGTCCGCTGACCTCATCAATTGGAGCATTCACAATTCGACGACCAATATTTCCGATCACAGCTTTGAGGTCATCCCCAATGGGACTAGCCGCTTTTTCCGGGCGATCAAAGTAGAGTGATCCCCGCAGTTCCTTCGTTTACTTGCGGCTAAAGCAAGGTTAGGTTGGCCCCATGTTGAAAGCCCCGCCATCTGCCTTGCCTGAACGGCTGCTGCCTGCATCTCTCCCCATGGCTTGTTTTTTGCAAGGTTGAAGCCCGGCGATTTCAGCGAAAGAGGTTGAACGGGAACCAGTTTCGAACGTCTGAACTTAATAACTCATGAGTAACGTTGCCCCCCATGCCCCTTTGTCCGGCACCTCCGAACGGGATGTCGCCGCCATCGATGAAATGCGCGACCTCTACCAGCAGATGGGCAAGGAGGTCGGCAAAGTCATCATCGGCCAGGAACAGGTCATCGAGCAGCTCCTCATCGCCATCCTCGCGCGCGGCCATGCACTCCTCATGGGCGTGCCCGGTCTGGCCAAGACCACCATGGTCAATGCGCTCTCGGAGGTGATGTCCCTGAGCTTCAACCGCATCCAGTTCACGCCGGACCTGATGCCCTCCGATATCACCGGTACGGACATTCTACAAGACACCGACCAGCCCGGCCGTCGTGCGTTCGTCTTCGTGAAGGGACCCATCTTCTCGAACATCGTGCTGGCGGACGAGATCAACCGCACGCCGCCCAAGACGCAATCCGCGCTGCTGGAGGCGATGCAAGAGCACAAGGTCACCGCGTCCGGCCGCATGTTCCCGCTGCCCTCGCCGTTTTTCGTGCTGGCCACGCAGAACCCCATCGAGCAGGAAGGCACCTATTCATTGCCGGAAGCGCAGCTCGATCGCTTCATGTTCTTCATTCATGTGGATTACCCGTCCCTGCTGGAGGAGCGTCGCATCGCCCGGGAGACGACGGGAGCCAAGCCCGGGGCGTTGAACAAGCTCATCAACGGTGAGCAGGTGCTGGCCTTCCAGCAACTCGTCGAGCGTGTCCCGGTGCCGGATCACATCTACGACCTCGCCGTGGATTTGGTGCGCATGACGCGCCCGAATGCGGAAGGCGTGCCTGACTGGATCCGCAAATGGGTCACCTGGGGTGCCGGTCCGCGCGCGGTGCAATATCTCATCCGTGGAGCCAAGGCGCACGCCGTCCTGCACGGCAGCTATCTCGTGCGCACGGAAGACATCGAAGCAGTGGCGAAGCCCGTGCTGACGCACCGCATCCTGACGAACTTCCAGGCGCAGTCGGAAGGCATAACCAGCCCGCACATAATCGGGCGGTTGATCGAGACGTTGAGGGGAGATGCTAATGGACGCTGATTATGCTGGCTGCGACGATTTGGAATGCAGACATGACGCCAGAGCAGTTTTCGTTCTGGCTCAAGATCATGAGTGTGAGCATTCCGTTGCTGTCGCTTTTGCTGCTGTTGCCCAAATCGAAATGCAAGCATGACTGGGAGGATGAAGGCGGTGCTTACTCGGTGAGCTGGTTTCGATGCCGCCGCTGCAAGAAAACGCGCTTGATGAAATACGTGAACAAACCGGATGGATCATTGGTGATCGATGATGATGGAAAAGAATAAAAACAATTTGGTCAACGGACTGGATTCATAAAGGCCGCCACGCGAGCAGATGACAAACATGTTTATCGACCATTTAGCAGCGAATATGACATTGGCCGAGTTCGTATTCTGGCTGTTGATGGCCGCTTTGATGATCCCGGCGATTTTGACCTTTCTGCTGAATCCGCGACAGTCCACGTGCAAGCATGACTGGCAACATATCGACGATACACCGACTACGAGGAAATTTACCTGCCGTCTATGCCGGAAAGATATGTGTAAACAAATTCGGATGAATACCGAAGGCGATTGGGTGGTCGCGGAGGATGGAAAAGAATAAGCCCCATGGCTGACGAACGCGCCAGAGCCTTCCTTGATCCCGCCGTGCTGGCGCGTCTCATGCGCCAGCAGATGGTGACGCGTTTCCCCATGGAGGGCTCGGTCTCCGGCCATCACAAGAGCCCGCATCGCGGCTCCAGCGTGGAGTTCGCCGAGTACCGGAACTACGTGCCCGGTGATGATTTGCGCCGCCTGGACTGGCGTGTCTTCGGCCGCACGGACCGCTTCTACATGAAGGAGTTCGAGGCGGACACGAATCTCCGCTGCTACCTCGTGCTGGATACCAGCGCCTCGATGAGCTTCACCGGCAAGCACGGCAGCCGCTTGGATTACGCCCGGAAGATCGCCGCGAGCCTTGCCTATCTCACCATCCAGCAAGGCGACGCCGCCGGACTCGTGTGCGTGGGTGAGAAGAAGACGGTGGAGATCCCGGCCAAACGGAATCCCGCGCATCTGCAATTGATTTTCGATACCTTGGAACAGGTCGAAGCCAAGGGGACGACCAACATCGTGCAAGCCCTGCACGATCTGGCGGAGAAGGCCCGCCGTCGCGCGCTCATCATCGTGTTGACGGATGGCTTCGAGGATGCGGAGGCGCTGTTGAATTGCTTCCAGCATCTGCGCTTCCAGAAGCATGACCTCGTGCTCTTCCAGTTGCTCGACCGCATGGAGATGGATTTCCAGTTCGACCGCCCGGTGCGGTTCAATGATCTGGAAAGTTCGTTCAACCTGGTGACCGAGCCCAACACCATCCGCGATGAATACCTCGCGCAACTGCACCGGCACCTCAAGCGGTTGAGGGAAGGTTGCAACCAGTTCAACGCCGATTACCGGCAGGTGATCCTGGACCAGGATTACGAAAAGCTGCTGGCCGATTTTCTCAGCGAACGGGCCAACGTCGCGGCGACGAGAGGATAAGATGATGGCCACAAAAATGCACAAAACGGCGTGCAGTGAGAGGACTGGTGGCAAGTCTGTGAACGCATCTACTTTTGATCGCTCCCTTCCCCCTCACCCTAACCCTCTCCCTTGGGGAGAGGGAACAGCGGTCGGACATTTTCCAGACGGAGCTACGGTAACGTGCCAGGCGGCCGATTCATCCTCCCTCTCCCCAAGGGAGAGGGCCGGGGTGAGGGGGAACCACGCGTTTGAATTAAATCGAGTTCCCAAATTCACCGTTCTCTTTAGACGTTCGATGTTTCCGTTTGACCCCGCATGACCTTTCTCCAGCCAGAGATCTTGTGGGCGTTGCCGCTGGTGCTGCTGCCAGTCATCATCCATTTGATCAACCGGCTCCGGCACCGGCCGCAGCCGTGGGCGGCCATGCGCTTTCTCGTCGCGGCTACGCAAAGCTCCACCAGCCAGGCCAAGCTGCGTCAGTGGCTCATCTTGCTCTTTCGCACACTGGCGGTGCTCATGCTGATTTTGTTTCTCGGAAGACCGCTCGCGGGTGGCTGGCTCGGCTGGTCGGTGAACTCCGCACCGGATGCCATCGTCATCCTGCTGGACCGCTCCGTGAGCATGGAGAACAAGCTCGCGGGCAGCACGACCACGCGACGTGAACAGGCCTTGAGTTCCCTGACAAAAGCCGCCGAACCTTTCGCCGGACGCAGCCAGCTCGTGGTGATCGACAGCGCCCTCCGTCGTCCGCAGCCACTCGCTCGTCCGTCCGATCTGCGTGAACTGCCCGTGACTGCCGCGACTGATACCAGCAGCGATTTCCCCGCCTTGTTTCAAGCGGCGTTGACGTGGCTGGAGGAAAACCAGACTGGCACGGCGGAATTATGGGTCGCTTCCGATCTGCAAAAGACGAACTGGAAACCGGATGACGAACGCTGGCAGGCCTTGCAGGCACAACTCACTTCCTTGCAACAGCGCGTGCGGCTCCGGGTGCTGTCAATCAGTGGCGAGAGTGATATGGATACGGCGGTGACCTTGCAAGACGTCCTGCGCACCGATCGTGATGAGAAGGCGGAACTGCTCCTCGCCGTGGACATCCAGCGTTCGAGCAACCAGTCCGCCACGTTGCCCGTCACAGTGAATCTGAACGGCACCCCCGCGCAATACGAGGTGGCGGTGGAAGGCGGCAATCTGCGCTGGCGGCAACGCCTGAACCTCGGTTCACAACGTGGCAGCGGTTGGGGCTTTGTCGAGGTGCCTGCGGATGCAAATCTCCGCAACAACCGCGCGTGGTTCGTCTATGGTCCGCCCGCCAAGCTCCGCACCACCATCGTGACGGAAGACGCGCGCCTGGGCCGTTGGCTCACTGCCGCCGCATCCGCTGCGCCTCCCGGCACACAGCGCGAAGCCCGTGTCCTTTCGCCCGCCGATGCCGCCGGTCAAACGTTCGATGGCGACGTTCTCATCCTCTGGCAGGCCGCGTTGCCCGCCAGTGATGTCGCGACCAAGCTCGATACCTTCGTGCAGAGCGGTGGCGCACTCGTCTTTTTGCCGACCGGCAAAGCGGATGTGGGACAATTCGCCGGGCAAGGTTGGGGTGCCTTGGAAAAGGCGGCGGAGAACCAGACGTATCGCGTCGAACGCTGGGAGGAGAAGGAAGGGCCGCTGGCGAAAACCGAGGAAGGGTTCAGCTTGCCCATCAATCAGGCGACGATTGCCCAGCGCCAACGCATCAATGGGAATGCTCCGGCCCTGGCGACCTTCGCCGACACCGGAGCCTTTCTTACGCGCCAGACCTTGGGCCGTGGCCATGTCTATTTCCTCGCGTCCTTGCCGCTGCGCGAATGGTCCACCTTGGGCAATGGCCCGGTGTTGGTGCCCGTCACGCAACGCCTTTTGCAGACCGGCAGTCGTCGTCTCACGCAAGCGAGCCTGATGCAATGCGGCGATCTCACGGCGCTGGATCAAAGCTTGCCGTGGCGATCGGTGGAAGGCGGCGGGACGAGTCCGCAACTGGACTCCGGCATCTACCGGGCGGGTGAACGGCTTGCGGCACTGAACCGCGCCAGTGGTGAAGACTCGGTAGAAACCGCGACGCGCGAAGAAGTGAGTGGTGCTCTGGCCGGAGTCGCTCTCCAATGGTTTGAAGAGACCGGCCAAGGTGGCGACCGCATGCAAGGTGAGGTCTGGCGCCTATTCGTGATGGCGATGCTGATCTTCCTGCTCGTCGAGAGTTTCTTGGTATTACCGGCGAAAGCGACGCAAACAGATGCCATGACCGGTAAGCCTGTCATGCGTCGGGAACCAGAAGCAGCGGAGGTCACCCGATGACGGACTGGTCCTTCACAGTTTCTGGTCCGTGGATGCTGCTGGGGCTGGCAGCGTGGGGAATTGCTGTAGCGTTCTGCGTGGTGCATTGGCGGCGGCGCGCCAATCATCGGGCCACGCGTTGGTTGGAGGGTCTGCGGCTTGCCATCATCACGTTGCTGCTCATCACGCTCATGCGGCCCGAACGCGTGCAACGCATCGAACGTACAGAGGTGCCCGAGATAGTGGTGCTGGCCGATGCCTCGGCGAGCATGGAGACGCGCGATCTGCAACAAGGCACCGATGTGCTTACCCGCCGCGACTGGCTGGAAGCGCAGCAGAAGCGCGAATTCTGGCGGCCATTGGAAAAGGACGCGCGTGTTTCGTTTGAAGCCTTCGCCGCACCACCCGCAGATGCCGCTGCCGCCGATCCAGGCACAGACCTGAACGCTGCGCTCGAAGGTGCGCTCGCGCAGCGCAAGAATCTTAAGACCGTCATCTTGCTCACGGATGGCGATTGGAATGCAGGCAAATCTCCGCTCACGGCTGCGGCACGTTATCGCGAGCAAGGCGTTCCTGTCTTCTCCGTCACCGTGGGCCGCGACACGCCTTTGCCCGACCTCGTTCTCGAACAGGTGAAGCCGCCAGCTTATGGCCTGGTGGGTGAGCAGATCTCCATTCCCTTTCGCATCAAGAGCCATCTGCCGCGCGAAGTGAAGACCACGCTGGTCTTGCGTGAGGAGAACGGCGACGAGATCAAGCGTCCGCTGGTCATCCCGGCCTTGGGCGAATTGCAGGACAGCATCATCTGGTCGCCGCGAGTGGTCGGCGATTTCACGTTGAGATTGCAAGTGCCGGTGGAGGCGGATGAAGCGTTGCCGAAGAACAATGAGCAGAGCATCCGCATCGCCGTGCGTTCGGAATCGTTGAAGGTGCTGGTGGTGGATTCGCAGCCCCGCTGGGAATACCGCTACCTGCGCAATGCCCTTGCTCGCGACCCAGGTGTGGAACTGAGCTGCGTGCTCTTTCATCCCGGCATCGGCATGGGCGGTGGAAATGATTATCTGCCCGCGTTCCCCGGCACAAAGGAGCAGCTCGCGAAGTATGACGTCGTGTTCCTCGGTGATGTGGGCGTGGGCGATGGGGAGTTGAAGGAATCAGACGCGGAACTCTTGCGCGGGTTGGTGGAGCAGCAATCCAGCGGGCTGGTCTTCCTGCCGGGCCGCCGTGGTCGTCAGCTCTCATTTCTGAAATCGCCGCTGGAAGACTTGATGCCCGTCGTGTGGGATGTCTCCAAGCCGAATGGCATCGCATTGCAGAACGAGGCGAGTTTTCAATTATCGAACGATGGCACGGATCATTTCCTGATGCGGTTCGAATCAGATGATGCGCGCAATGCGTTCGTCTGGAAAAACCTGCCAGGGTTCTTCTGGAGCGCGGCTATCGAGAAGGCCCGTCCGGGTGCCGAGGTGCTGGCGGTGCATTCTTCCTTGCGGAACAAATGGGGGCGTGTGCCCATCGTGGTGACGCGGCCTTATGGCAGCGGCAAGGTGCTCTTTATGGGCACGGATAGTGCGTGGCGCTGGCGGCGCGGTGTGGAGGATCGCTATCATTATCGCTTCTGGAGCGGCGTGGTGCGGTGGATGGCTCATCAGCGGCATCTTTCCGAACGTGAAGGCGTGCGGCTCACATTCAGCCCGGAAGCACCCAGTGTGGGCGAGACGATTTTCTTCCAGGCCAGCGTGTTGAACCGCGAAGGGTTCCCAGCAGAGAAGGGTTCCGTGGTTGCGACCATCACGACACCTTCAGGGCGCAGCGAGCGGTTATCGTTCGCGGCGGTGGATGGCGGCTGGGGCGTGTTCAAGGGCAGCTATCGTCCGACGGAGGGCGGTAACTATAAGCTTCAGCTCAGTTCACCGGAGCATGGACGGGAGTTGACGACGATGATTGCCGTCAAACGACCGGAACGCGAGAAGCTGGGCCAGCCTGCGAACGCCCGCGTCCTGCGTGAGTTGGCGGCGTTGACCCAAGGCATCAATGTGTCAGTGAACGAGTTGGATACGCTGGTGCAGCAGATTTCGCTGCTGCCGGAGCCGAAGCCGTTGGAACGGCGGACGCGCCTCTGGGCCGAACCGGCTTGGGGCGGATTCATCTTACTTTTGCTGGGGATTTATTGGACGGCCCGCAAACTCGCGGG
This sequence comes from uncultured Verrucomicrobiota bacterium, assembly GCA_964589735.1. GTDB lineage: Bacteria > Verrucomicrobiota > Verrucomicrobiia > Limisphaerales > JAEYXS01 > JAEYXS01. Next base: position 11,131 of record CAZPUL010000053.1, read on the forward strand.
CATGGTATAGGTAGTTGTAGAAATGGAATCGCAACCGACAAATTTGCCTGATTCCCTGCGCGCGCAGTTCGCGGCGCTGGAGCGGGCGCTTTGGCGCAAGGAAACGACCGTCGCTGCCTCGGCGGCGGTGGTGGCGTTGCTGGTTTCATTGCTGGCGCTGTTCATCTCGGATCGTATCTGGGATACGCCGCGGGCCTTACGGCTGGTGCTAACCTTGGGCGGTTTGGGCCTGGGCGGCTGGCTGGTGCAGCGGTGGTGGTCGCTGTGGTATTGGCGGCGGCGGGATCTGCGGGCGTTCTCCAAGATCGTGCAAAAGCATCATCGCCGCCTGGGCGATCGCCTGCTGGGCATCGTGGAACTGGCGGAACAGAAGGAACTCCCGGAAGGCATGTCACCCGCGCTTTGCCGCGCGGCTATCCGCCAAGTGACGGAGGATGCGGCGAAGATGGATTTCAGCGAGGCAGTGGATTTCAAGCCCGCTCGCACCTTGCTCATCGGTGGCGGCATCACAGTTGCCGTGCTCGTGTTGCTTACTTTAGTGGCCCCGACAGCCGTGAGGAATGCCGTGAAGCGCTGGTTGATGCCGGCCTCGGAAGCACCGCGTTATACGTTCGTGAAATGGCAGGAGGTACCCGCGGAGATCATCGTGCCGCATGGTGAGGCATTTCATTTTGAAGCAAAGGTGGCTTACCAGTCCTTCTGGAAACCTCAGGCAGCCGTGGCGACCATCGGTTTGCATGAGGCGAAGTCGATGGTGGAAGCAGGGGCCGTGAAATTCGACCTGCCGCCGCAGACGGTGGCCACGGAACTCAAGCTGCGGGTGGGCGATGCCACGAGCACCTTGCGCGTGCGGCCAGAGCATCGGCCGGCTTTGCGTCAACTCACCGCCCGCATCGAACTGCCCGCCTACCTGCAACAGCCACCGCTCGAAGAATCCGCCATGAGCGGCAAGCTGCGCGTACTGACGGATACGAAGGTAGTGCTCGCAGGCAACGCCAGCCGAACACTGAAACAGGCGTGGGTGCAACTGGACCGGCAGAAGCCGATGGCGCTCGAAGTGAAGGGCGGCCAGTTCCAGAGCACGCCCATCAATCTGGCGGATGCGCAACGGGCAACCTTTGGCTGGACGGATGAATTGGGTCTGACGAATCGTGCGCCGTGGTTGCTGGGTGTGGAAGCCACGGTGGATGCTGCGCCAATGGTGGAGTTGAGCGATCTGGCGATGGATGTGGCCATCCTGGAGGACGAGGTGCTGCGCATCAACACGCAGGCTCGTGATGATTTTGGGGTGCGTGAATTGTCGTTGGCTTGGGAGCAAGTCGCCGGGCCGAGCATCACCAATTCGCCGGGCACCCAGGTGTTGCGCCGCCAGACGACGAATTCCGCCACGCGCCAGTTCAGTGAGATGTTTGTGTTCAGCCCGTCGGTGCTGAACATCCCGGCGGATACGACGGTGGAGGTGAAGGCGCTGGCGACGGATTATCTGCCGAACCGCGTGCCTTCGGAGACGGCGAGGTTCCGCGTGCATGTCATCGGCCACGTGAAACATGCGGAGATGGTGCGGCAGCAGTTCGAGCAGATGTTCGCGAAGCTGGAGGAAGTGACACGCAAAGAAGAGGCGCTGGCGAACGCGACGCGCGAGCTGAAGCAGCAGCCGGAAGAAAAGTTGAACACGGAAGCCGCCGCCGCCCGGGCTGAGGAACTGGCCAAGCAGCAGGAGCAGGTGGCGCGGCAGTTGCAGGATATCGCGCGGGCGGGAACGGAGACGTTACGCGAAGCCTTGCGCAATCCGACCTTCAATGAAGAGACGTTGCGTGAGTGGGCGAAGACGTTGCAATCCATGCAGCAGCTTTCCAAGAAAGAGATGAAGGAGGCGTCGCAGGCCTTGCAACAAGCGCAGCAAAAGGCGGGGGAACGCCAGGAACAACTGGCCAAGGCGCAGACTTCGGAGGAAGAAGCTGCCCGGGCACTGGAGAAGATGCAGCAGGCGGTGAATCAGGGTCTGGACAAGTTGCAGGCGCAGACGCTCGCACAGCGGCTCCGGCAGATCTCCAAGGACGAGCAGCAAATCGCCGAGTATCTGCAGACCATCGTGCCGGAAACCGTGGGCCTGCTGGTGACGGAACTCCCGAGCCGCTATCTGAACACTATCAACGATCTGGCGGGTTCACAGGCCAAGGCGCGCAAGGATGCCCAGACCGTGCAGGATGAGATGGGCCGTTTCTTCGAGCGCACGCAGAAGGAGATCTATGGTGAGGTGAGCAAGGAGATGAAAGAGGTCGAGACCGTGCCCAAGCTGGACAAGCTGCGCCAGACGATGCTGGCAAATGTCTCGCTGCAATCGCTGCAACAGCTCGGCGGCTGGACGAAGCAATTCAATGACTGGGCGGACAAGCTGGAACCGAAATCAGATTCCAAATCAGGGGAAGGCGGCGAAGGCAAAGGTGGACCGACGCCCGAAGATAATTACCTGAAACTGTTGATGAGCTTCCTGCGGATGCGCGAAGCGCAGTATGGGCTGATTGACCGCACGAAGCTGCTGGAGCAGCGCAAAGACGTGGACGCGCAATATGCACAGAACGCGAAGAAACTGGCGGAAGCGCAGTTCCTTTCGCGGCGGCAGATCTTGGACATCCAGTTCGAGAACGATACGCCGGAACTCGACAAACCGCTGGAAGACACCTTTCAGTCCATGCGCACCACCGAGTCCGTGCTGGGCACACCGCAGACCGGCCAGCCGGCGCAGGATGCAGAGTTGAAAGTGGTGGCGGACTTGTCCGACATGATCAATCTGATCAACGAGCAGCAGAAGAAGAACAACCAGAGCAGCAGCAGTCCCTCGCCGAGCGAGATGGAGATGGCGTTCCTGATGCAGATGGCGGCGCAACCGCAGGCACCCATGACCGGGATGCAGCCGGGCAACAATCCGGGCATGAACCAGAATGGGGGCGATACGGACCGCGCGAACCAGACCGCCACGGGTGATAGCCGGGGCAACCGGGACAATGCCCGCACGACTGGGCGCACGACGGGCACGACCCAACCGGTGCCGGTGGAGTTCCGGGATGCGCTGGAGAGCTATTTCAAAGCGATCGAGAAACTGGATGAGTAAAGCGATTTCAACATGGCTGTTACTGATGACGTTGCTCGCCGCTCCGGCGGTGCAGGCACAGCAACTGTTCATCGAGCGGAACGACCTGACGGCGTCGGAGGTGGATGCGACGTATGTGAAGGGTCTGCAATATCTGCTCAAGACGCAGGGCACCGATGGCCGCTGGGCGGATCAGCCGTATGGCGCGGAGCCTGGCGTCTGCGGTCTGGCAGTGGTGGCGATGTTGGCGCATGGCGATGATCCGAACGTGGGGCCGTACAGCGTGGCCATCCGCAAAGGATTGGATTTTATCCTGAGCCAGCAAAACAAGGACACGGGTTACATCGGACGCTCGATGTACAATCACGGCTTTGCCACGCTGGCGATCTCCGAGGCCTATGGCGTGGTGGAGGATGATCGCTTGGGCCCGGCGATGGAAAAAGCGATCAACCTCATCATCTCTTCCCAGAAGGCGAACAGTTTCAGTGCGTGGCGGTATTCACCGGAGAGCCTGGATGCGGACACGACGGTGAGCGGGGCACAAGTAGTGGCGCTCTTCGCGGCGCGCAATGCGGGCATGTCCGTGCCGGAAGAAGCCATCCAGAAAGCGCTCGATTTCTTCAAAAAATGCCAGACGCCGGAAGGCGGTTTCGGTTACACCTCGGCGGTGGGGCCGAACGGGGCGCGGACGGCGATCGGTTGCCTGGTGTTCTCGCTGGCGAAGTCGAAGAACTCGCCGACGTATCAGCAGGCGTATGCGTTCCTGAAGAACGCGCCGGGTGAGGCGCACTATCACCACTATTATCTCTATTACGCCTCGCAGGCGTTTTTCCATGCGTCACCGGCGGAGTGGGATGCGTGGAATCGCAAGAATATCAAGACGCTGGGTGCGACGCAGAATGAGGACGGGAGCTGGAGCGGGCAGTTTGGAGCCACGTTCACCACTTCGGCGTCCTTGCTGTCACTGGCGTTGAACTATCGTTATTTGCCGATCTATGAGCGGTGAGCGAAACTTTGTCAGAGGGAGTTCCCCCTCACCCCGGCCTTCTCCCCCAAGGGGGCGAGGGAGAGGGGATGTGCTGATGCAGTTCAGCCGCGCTGTCCTAGCTGTCCTGCTTTTGCTGGCAGGAAGTCGTGCAACAGTGCGGGCCGACGATGTTCTGCAGTTGCTGGACGGGTCGAGTTTGCATGGGGCTTTGGATGGGCTGGAGCCGGGCCGGGCAGTGAACTGGAAGCATCCGGCGGCGAGCACCCCTTTGCAATTGAAGCCGGACAACCTGCGCCAGATCCGTTTTAGCGGCGCGGAGAAGCCGCCCATCGCCGCGAACACCACCTGCCGCCTGATGTTCGACAATGGTGACGAGGTCTTCGGCAATCTGGTGAGCATGGATGCGGAGACGGTGGAGTTGGACACGGCTTTTGCGGGAAGGCTCAAGGCGCCACGGTCTTCCGTGCAATCCATCCGCTTCTTGTGGAAGGGATTCAATGCGACCTATGAGGGGCCGACCAGTCCGGATGGCTGGGCCATTTCGCCGGGCAAGGATGTGTGGCGCTATGAGGACGGGGCATTCTTTTCCACGGCCGTCGGTTCGCTGGGCCGGGAAGTGAACCTGCCCGGCAAAGCGCGTATCGCGTTTGACATCGCATGGACCGGCCAGCTCAGTCTCGCGCTGGCAATCTATACGGATTCCGTCGAGCGGTTTGATTTCGGGGCATCTTCCTACATGTTCTACATCGGTTCCGGATACGTGAATGTGCAGCGGGTGCAATCCGGAGTGGGCACGACACATATCGGCCAAGCCCAGGTGCCCGCCATGCGCGAGCGCAACAAGGTGCGGATGGAGTTCCGGTGCAACCGGGAGAACGCCACGATCGCTTTGTACGTGGATGGCGAGCTGATCACGCAATGGCGCGACCAGGGCGGGTTTGTGGCCAAGGGCTCGGGGATCTGCTTCTTCTCCCAGCGCATGGGGCCGATGATGAAGCTGACCAATGTGCGGGTGTCCGAATGGGACGGGCGCGATGATGCGCAGTTGCCCGAGGCGAAACCGGAAGGCGTGCAGGTGCTCTATCTGGTCAACAACGACCAGGCCGAAGGCAAGCTGCTGGGCGTGCAGGCGGGCAAGGCGAACGTGCAGACAGACTTTGCCACGTTGAAGGTGCCGGTGGAACGCATCACGGACATCTATCTGCGGCCCGGCCAGCCGATGACCAATGTGCTGGCGGGCGAAGTGCGCGCGGTGTTCGCCGGGGGCGGCAGCGTGACATTCACCATCGACCGCTGGAGCAAGGACGAAGTCGCGGGCAACAACCGGAACTTCGGACGGGTGGCTCTCAAGACGGCGTGGGTGCGCCGGCTGCAATTCAATCTGAACCGCGCACAGGCGCTGGAAGACAGCGGGTTCCTGCGCAAGGAAAACCCGTGGCTGGATGACTAGAGATGAAGCGCAAGATACATAGCCGGTTGATGACCTGGGTGCTCGCGCTGTCAGGGAGCCTGGCACTGCACGCGGCGGAGGCCGAACCGGAGCCGCACCTGCTGACGTTGAAGAACGGAGATGTGCTGCGCGGCCGGATGGTTTCCTACGGACAGCCAAACGGGCTCGGATGGACGCGCACCGACAGCTTGGGAACGATGCATTTTGAGGCGGACAAAGTGCAGGCCATCGACTTGGGAGCGGTGAAGTCCGTGGCCGTAAGCGGCGATCTGCCAGCGCGGTTGCGGCTGCATAATGGCGATGTGCTGGACGGCAGCATCACGGCGCTGGAGACGAACGCGCTCAAGTTTGATTCCGTCTGTGCAGGTCCGTTGACGATTCCGCGGTCGCTGCTCCGCTCAATCGCGCCGCAGTCGGCCAATCTGGTCACCGTATTCGACGGCATCACGGATACCAACGGCTGGACCTTTGCCGATGTGACCAGTGCGGGTGAGGAGGGCGGCTACTGGAGCTACCAGCAGGGCGCCTTTGTCGCCACGAAATCGGCTTCGGTCGCGCGCGATCTGAAATTGCCGGACCAGATGACGATGGAGTTCGATGTGTCCTGGCGGGGCACGCTGAACCTGGCCATCGCGGTGTTCACAGATTCATTGAGGCCCATCAGCCTGCGGGCGAAGGAGGATGAACCGCCGTTCGCCGCCTTTTACAGCATCCAGATCAACAGTCATTCAGTGAACCTGCTGCACGTGGGGCAGCAGGAGCCGTTGCGCAATCTGGGCCAGATCATCGCGCCGATGCTGGGCCAGAAGAACGAGGCTCATCTGACCATCCACGCGAGCAAAGAACGCCGGGTGGTGACGTTGCTGATCGATGGTGTGCTGGCCAAGCAGTGGTCGGATGGCGTGCCAAAGGCAGAGGGTACAGGCGTGCGGTTTGTGCATCAGGGCCAGGGCAACATCCGCCTGGGCAACCTGCGCATCCGCCAGTGGGACGGGCGCATGGATGAAATCAGCGCGACACCGCACGTGGGGCCGGATGAAGCGGTCGTGACGGTGACCGGCGAGAAACTGGTGGGCAAGCTGCTCGGCTACGACACCAACAGCGTGCAATTGCAGACGGGCCAGTTGCCGTTCAAGGTCGGTCTGGAGCGGGTGCAACGCATCGAGTTCAGCCCGGTGAAGGTCACCCCGGAGGCATCGCTGGCGGCCAAAGGCCGGTTGACGCGGGCCAAGCTGGCGAATGGCGGCGTGATCACGTTCCATTTGCTGGGCTGGAAAGACGGCAAGGCCAAGGGAGTGTTGCCGGGCATCGGCGAGGTAGAAATCAAGACGGAGCTGTTGCAAGCATTGGAGTTTCTGGATACGGCGACGGTTCCGGCGAAATCAGGCGGCGAGTGAGGGGCCATGCTTCGGCATTGCCCATAGACCGCGCGGGTGGCAACAATGAGGCACACAAACCCATTCCTATCATGCAGATGAATCGTCGTGAATTTCTGGGCCGGTCAACGGCAGGAGCCGTGGTGCTGGCGGCGGCTTCACCTTTTACGATCGGAGCGGCGGAGAAGCCGCTGGAGATCATCGATACCCACACGCATTTCTATGACCCGACGCGGGCGCAAGGCGTGCCGTGGCCGCCCAAGAACGATCCGCTGCTCTACCGCAAGGTGTTGCCGGCGGACTACCGGGCGCAGAAGGTGGCGCAACCGGTTACGTCCACGGTGGTGCTGGAGGCGAGCGCGTGGGTGGAGGACAACCAGTGGATCTTGGACCTCGCGAAGGCGGACAAATTCATCGTGGGCTTTTCCGGGAATATCAAGCCGGGCGAGCCGGAGTTCGCGGCGAACTTGAAACGGTTTGCCGCCGATAAAAAGTATCGCGGCATCCGGGTGAATGGCCGGGTGCTGGCGGAGAATCTGAAGAACGACGCGTTCGTGGCGGACATCAAGCGGCTCGCCGACCTGGATTTGGAGATGGATGTGAACGGGCCGATGGATACGCTGCCGGCCATTGTGGAGATCTCCCAGAAGCTGCCCAGCCTGCGCATCGTGATCAATCACCTGTCGAACATCCGGATCGATGGCAAGACCGTGGATGCCACGTGGCAGAAGCACATGGAAGCATGCGCCAAACAGAAGCACGTCAATGCCAAGGTGTCGGGCCTGGTGGAAGGCACGGGCAAGAAAGATGGCACGGCATCGGCAGATGCGGGTTTTTACAAGCCGCAACTGGATGTTATGTGGAACGCGTTTGGTCCGGACAAGCTGATCTACGGCAGCAACTGGCCGGTGAGCGAGCGATTCGCCCCGCTAAGCCGCGTGCAACAGCTCGTGCATGATTATTTCAGTGCGAAGGGGGATGGCGCATTACGGGCGGTCTTCGGCGGGAATGCGCGGAAGGTGTATAAGGTGTGATTTCGTTAGAGCAGTTAAACACTGCTCTAAATGGTCAGAAGGGTTGAATCGTTACAGTTTCACGACTCAACCCTTTTATGTTTTGCCAATTTGGCGAGTTCCGCCTCGTCATCAGGGCTACGGCAGCAGGTAAACTTCGTTGGTGCTCAGCGGGCGGGTGTAGAGGCGGACATCATCAATCGCGCCGTCATGGTAGCTTCCTCCGCCGCTGGCACGGCCGAAGAAGTTGTTGGTGCGCAGCACTGACGGCACCGCGAAGACAGTGCCCGTCTTGGCCAGCACACCGTTCGTGTAAAGGGCGGCGGCACCCGTCGGGCCGACAGTGACGGTGAGTTGCTGCCATTCATTCAGCACGAGCACATTGCTCACGAGGATGGCGGAGAGGTTGGTGCCATTGTACACGGCGAATTTCACATTGGCGTTGGTGCCATCGCGATAGAGCATGATGTTCTGGTTCAGGTTGCCGTTGCCGTAGTTGAAGAAGCTTTCCCAGGACTTCGGCGTGACGGAATAGAGCCAGAGCGAGAGCGTGAGACCATTCGTGTAGCTGGACTGGTTCTGCGGCAGTTGCACGTAATCGTTCACACCATCCAGATCCACCGCGCCATTCAAGCCTCCGGCCACCCACGTAGCGCCGTTATACAGGACACCCACATTATTGTTCTTCGTGGAATCGAAGGCGTAGGAGCCAGCGGTCTCATCAAGGCGATGCCAGCTTATCAAGGCATCATCAAGCGCGATGGGATTCCATACGGTGAGCGTGGCGTTCGTGGTGGCCGTGACCAAACCCATGTTGTTGAGCACGGCTACGTTGGCCTGCTCGGTGCGGAAACCGTAATTCGCGCCGATGAGCTGTTCACTGCCGCCCTCCGGGGTGACGTAGGCGGAGTAAGTGTGATTCGTGACATTGACCACGAAGCGGAAATGGTAATCCGTGCCAGCGGAGTACGCGATGGAGTTCGTGGCGGCATAGACACTGCCGTTGCGGGCATCGATGAAGCCAGCCGTGTTGAAACGCACGATGCAGGCGAGATTGGTGTACTGGTTCGCCGCACCGTTGGAGATGCCCATCACTCCATCCATGGGATTCTGGCTGGGAGACGCATCGAATTCGAAGGTGAAGGTGGATTGCTGGGATTCAAGTGACGTGTTCACCCAGCCCGCGCCACCGGTGGCCGACAACATGCTGTTGGTGACGAGGATGGAAACCACCGAGGAGGTGGTGTAATTGCCGGCATTGTCGCGTGCCCGGGCACTGAGGTCGTAAACCCCATTCGCCAGGTTCAAGGTGTTCCATGGGATCTCATAGGGAGCAGTGGTGTCTTCACTGCCCTGGTTCACTCCGTTCACGCGGAACTGCACGCCGCCGATGCCATTGGCATCACTGGCGGTGGCACTGAGCAAGGTCAGGAAGCCGTTCAGGGGCTGGCCTTGCAGCAGACCGGTCAACGACACAGTCGGAGCGGTGTTGTCCACGGTGACGTTCACGCCCGCCGAGGTGGAGGTGTTGTTCACCGTATCGCGCGCTACGGCGGTGAGTGAGTGTGAGCCATCACTGAGGCCAGTGGTGTTCCAAGTGACGCTGTAAGGCGAGGACGTATCTTCGGAACCGATGTTCGCGCCATCGACCTTAAACTGGATGCCCGCGATGCCGGCAGAATCGGAGGCGGTGCCGGAGACGGTCACGGCGGAGCCGCTTACCAAGGCACCGGCTGATGGTGCGGTGACACTGACTGTCGGGCCGGTGTTATCCACGATGACAGTGATGACGCTGGAAGTGGTCGTATTGCCCGCTGGATCGCGGGCAACGGCGGTGAGACTGTGGGTGCCATCCGTGGTGGTCGCGGTGTTCCAACTGAGACTGAAGGGAGAGCTGGTGTCTTCGGCGCCGAGATTCGCGCCATCCAGCTTGAACTGTACACCGGCCACGCTGGTGTTGTCACTGGCGGTGGCATTGATGCTGATGGTGTCAGTGACGCGCGTGCTGGATACCGGACTCGTGATGCTGACGGTCGGGGCGGAGTTATCCACGGTGACATTGATGACGGTGGATGTGGTCATATTGCCAGCGGCATCACGGGCCACGGCGGTGAGTGTGTGAGCGCCATTGCTCGCGCCGGTAGTGTTCCAGGAAATGCTGTACGGAGAACTGGTGTCTTCGGTGCCGAGATTCGCACCATCCAGCTTGAACTGCACACCGACCACGCCGACGTTATCGCTGGCATTCGCGGAGACGGTCACCGCCGAGCCGCGCACATGGGCGTTATTCGCCGGGGCACTGACGGCAACCGTCGGGGCCGTGGTGTCGAGGGTGAATTTGGCGCGCCAGGTATTGCCACGGATGCCGTTGTTCGTGTCGGAGTTCTGCGGGTAGGCGTTCACGTTCACACGCAGTTTGATCACGGGCGACAGTTGGGTCACGGTCACGCGGCTGTCGGCCGAGAGGGTGCTGGCGGCGGAGCGAGCCAGTTCCAGATCGATGTAGCCGCTGTTCGGGCTGGAGATGTTCAGTTCCGGGCCATAGGCGCTTTCATGACTGCCGAAGGTGACCCACTTGTTGCTGGTGGTCGCGATCATCACGAAACTGGCCGCCTTGTCGCCACCGAGCTGGGTGTTCACGTAGCTGGTGACATCCCAGGAGACCCATTGATTGATATTGCTGAGCGTCTGGGAGCTGATGAGCGTGCCGGCAGCGGGCTTGTTATTCCAGGTGATGGCCTCCTCCGACCAGCCATCTGACACCTGATACAGGCCGATGGTAGCGGGGCCATCGGGTGAACTGGTCAGATACGTTTTCAGGATGACATTGGTGGCCGTGGTGAGGCCGGTTTCGGCCAAGTTGAATTTGATATAGCTATGGCGGTTATAACCTACGCCACTGGATTTGAGAACGAGGCTGGTGGTGTTACCAAAGTTAGTGTTGGTGGAGCTGCCGTCCTGCACATAGCTGTCGCCCTGCGCCAGGACACGGCGGACGGTGCCGTTGTTCTGGGTGGGGTCTGAGACAGCGACCTCGATAGTGGTGGCATCTTCCTTGACCAGCACGGAGGCTTTTTGCTTGCTGGTGAGCAGGTCCACGGTGTTGGTGCCGTCGGTCCAGAAATTGGCCGCGAGCAGGTTCAAGGTGTTCTCTTTCACGGCGTGGACGTTGGTGGACTGCGCCAGGATGGAGATGTTCGGTGCGCCGGCATAGGAGCTCACCTGGGCCGAGCTCTTGTTCGGCAGCAGGACATAGGCATAGGAAGCGTTGGCGGGATTGGAGCCGTGATCGCGCCAGAGGGTGAGGAAGCGATTGGTCAGGATGGCGGTGGCGCTGCCGCCGATGTTGGCCCAGTTGTTCGTGCGCTGTTCGCGGACGGCTTTCAGCGTGGTGGCGGTGGGGAAGTAGTAACCGATATCCGCGCCATTGGTGGCCGTACCGACGAGGTGGGCCCACGATACATTCGTGAGCGTGGCGGACCAGCCGAGCGTAGTGGATTGCGCGGTGCCGTTGACGGTGAAGGCATTGTTGCCGCTCGTGTTCAGCTTCCGGTTTTCCACGATGGTCTCGATGACGCGGTTGTCGGTGCTGGTGATGCCGTTGCCGAGCGCGACGATCTCGTCATCGAACATGAACCAGGATTTCTTCGCGGTCAGGGAGCTGAAGACTGAGGCGTATTCCATGCCCGTCGCACCGTAGGTGCCGAGGATGTTCGCTCCACCCACCCAGTTCTTGTTGTTGTTCAGGCCTTCATACGCGCCATTGGCCAGCGCCAGGGTATCCACTGTCGTGCCGGGCATGCGCTTGGGATTGACGGTGGGCCAGAAGTTGGCGCCGAAATGGCTGAGATCGTTGTTGTAGAGATAAAGCATACCATCACTGGTATGCCAGCCTTTCAGGTTTTCGCCGTTAATGGATTCGTAGTTGTAGATGCGCTCGGAAAACATCGCGAGGCCCGCCGCCCAACCGGGGCGACGATGCGTCACGCGATCCATTTCCGGGAAGGTGCGGTGTTCGATGAGTTCGGATTTGGCGATGATACCGGAGTCGTCGCGGATGGCCTTGGCGAGAAGCAACTGGTTGAGGCTGCCAGCGGTGGTGACAACGTTACGATAAGTGTCCGTTTGGATCCAGTATTTGGCCATCTGCTTGTACGCGAGGGCGTGGTTGGTGGGGGCGAAGAGGCTGAGGCGGATGATGCTGTGGATGATGGAGTGGCCGTTGCTGCGGTCCTCACCGCTGCGGGAAAGGCCGCGGCCGCGTTGCATGTCGAGGCAGGAACCTTTGTAGATCATCGGTTCGTAAGCTTCATAGACCCAGTTGTAGAGATTGGTGTGCTGGCTGTTGGTGATGGCCCAGGTGGAGCCGCTCAACAGATACATGATGCGGCCAAGGTCGTTGAGCTCCGCATCGCCATAACCGCCGGTGTAAGGAAACAGGCCGTGCTGGAGGAAGGAACCGTCTTTGTGAAAGCCTTCATTCCAGGTGTAGGGGAAAATGATGTCGAGACCATCGCGGGTGGCGGCAAGTTTGCTGGAGTTTTTGCCGATGACGCCGCGCAGGGCGACGACGCGGGCAGTGTAGGTGCGGTTCGCGGCGGTGTAGGCGGGGACGGGAGTGTAGAAATCGACCGCGTTCATGTACTGACTGATCTGGGTGGCGGTGAGGTTGCTGTACACGAGCACCACGGTGTCATTGAGCGCCTGGGGAGCGCCGACTTCCCAGTCCCACCAGTTATCATACGGCGTGTTGCTGGGATAGTTCGTGTGGTAACGCTTGGCATACATCCAATCGAGGCCGCCGATGATGTCGTTCACCAGGTTGGTGTTGTTCTGCAACGCGGCCCCTTTGGTGGCCCAGGCCGTGGCCATGGTGAGGAGGCGGCTGTAGGTGGTGGTGACGTGGGAGGAATTGTTGGTGCTTGCGAGATCGGACCACAGATAGGCGCGGCTCAGTCCGCCGGTCTTCACCATGCTGGTCCATTGCGAATTGCCCGAACTGTTGAGACTGTTCACCTTGGTGGTGATCTCGGCATCGGCGGTGAAATTGGTGCCGCCGTTCAGAAGGTCGCGATACTTCACCCGCAGGTTGTCGTATTCATCCGCGTGCGCGGCGGGCAGCAGGGTCAGGAGACAACAGGCGACGCTGAGTAAGGTCGCGGAGACGAGGGAGAACAGCTTCGTAGAGAGGGCAGAGACACGCATAATGGCGGAATGTTTTGCGGTTGTGGAGACGACGCCGCGGTACACGAAGAAGCAACATCCGTGGACAACGGCGGTTGGGGCATGACGGGAAGGTGGCAGGAGATTGTTTGGGCGGAAAGCAAAAAATGGTTACCCGGATTAACAAGTGGTGTTACAGTCGGGTGACATTTGGATTGCCAAAAGCGGACAATGAGTTGTGTATCAACTTAGCCGCCTGAGCAGGGTGGGGCACGGGATAAGGAATTATGGTGAACGAGACTTTGACGGGCAATATACCGGCGGCCAAACCGGGCATAAACTATCATGACCGCACGATCCGGCTGAACCCGCCGAAGAATGCGTTCAACAAGCTGGCGCGCGGGTTGTTTGACTGGTTTGAGCGGCGGGTGGCCGGGGTGTCGGTGCATCCGGACCGGCATGTGTATGACAACCAGACGTTTCCGTGGGCAGCGGACGTGGAGCAGGACTGGAAACTGGTGCGGGCGGAGCTGGACCGGGTGATGAAGTTCCGCGACCAGATGCCGAGCTTTCAGGACATCCTCAAGGAAGTAGGCAACATCCAGACGGATGATCAGTGGAAGACATATTTCCTCATGGGCATCGGCATGGATTGCACGGAGAATGCGAAGCGGTGCCCGGAGACGATGCGGGTGCTGAACAAGATTCCCGGGGTGAAGACGGCGTTCTTCTCCATCCTCTCGCCTAAGAAACATATCCCGGCGCATCGCGGGGCGTTCAATGGGGTGTTGCGTTTGCATCTGGCGCTGCTGGTGCCGGAGCCGAGGGAGCAGGTGCGCATCCGGATCGGCAATGACTTCTATAATTGGACAGAAGGCAAGGTGTTGATTTTTGACGACACGTACAATCACGAGGTGTGGAACGATACGGACGGGTATCGGGTGGTGTTGTTCGTGGATTTTGCGCGGCCGCTGAAATCGCCGTGGAACAAGCTGCTGGATGGAGTGCTGAACATGGCGTCACTAGCGCCGTTCCTGCGCGAGGCGGGGATGAAGCAGAAAAAGTGGGAGAAGAAGATGGGGGAGAAGAAGTAGCAGGCAAACTGCGAACACGCAGCAGTATACACGGAAGGAAGGATATCGGATTGCTGTGTGCGGCGTCACTGGCTGGATCAAAATCACCGCCCCACGCCATCACTGGCGAGGGGCGGTTTTCGATTGCCCGGCTGAAGCCGCTTAGCTCTTCGGCACTTTGTTGATGGTGCCGTAGATCTCCTGACGGACGAGTTCGCCATCGGCGGAGTCCAGATTGTAGCGGATGCGGTACTGCATGACGGGCTGGACGCCGGAGATCTCCAGAAACACGGTCTTGTTGCCGTTGGAGAGTTTGATGGCGTTGATCTTCACATCCTCGCCCTTGAACGTGCTCTGGCCCTTGTCACCCAGCGTCTTGGTGGGATCGACCACGGAATACATCTTGGAACCATATTCCTGCGCCCATTTGTAATTCCACTGGTCCACGGCATAGTTCTCCGGATCTTTGGCCAGCTCGGCGTCGAGCGGGTTCGTGAAGGTGATCTCGATGCCGTTTGGTTTCACGTGGAGTTCCTTGGGCATGTTCACCGGTTTGCCGGTGTAACGCACGCGATGAAAAGCGCCTTCCCGGGCACCGCTGGACTGCCAGACGCGCAGGCCTGCCATGTAAAGCTGGCCGTCAAACGGGCTGAAGTGGCCGCGCATGATACCGGAATCGAAGTTCAGCGGGAACCGCACCACGGCACCCTGCATCTGCCCGTCCACATCCTCATACATGACCTTGAAGAGGGAGCACTTGCCGTAGGAGGTGTGCAACAGGTCGCCGCTGAACGGACCCCACTTCTCGCTGGTCACCCAAGTTTGGCCGCCGGAGGAGTTGTCCATCTGGTGCGGGAGCCAGAAGAGGGGTTTGTCATAATCGGTCGGGGCCGGGGAGCGATGCGCGGTGAAGACATGGCCGTAGAAGCCGCCGGGCTTGACCCAGTTCACGCGGCTGGCGGGCACCCAGTTGCCTTCATTGTCGCTGGAGGTGAGCTGGTTTTTGGGGCCCACACCCAGCCCGTTCGGGGCCCGATGGCCGGTCGCGACGATCTCGAGCTTGGAACCGTCCTTGCTGACGCGGTTCATGGTGCCGTGATGGGGGATCTTGGCCTGACCGAGGTTGCCACCCTTGATGAAGTAGAAGTTGCCCGCAGTATCTGTCTCCAGGTTCAGGCAGAATTCGTGGTAGTGGGACGTGATGCTGACGTCGTTGTTAAAGTTCTCATAATAGTCCGCTTCGCCGTCTTTGTTGGAGTCTGTGAAGCGCGTGATCTGGTCGCGGCCCAACACATAGACCTGGTCTTTCACGATCTTGAGGCCGAGCGGCTGGAAGAGGCCCGTGGCGAAACGCTTCCAGGTCAGCTTGTTCAAGCCGGCATCCACACCGGAGACGATCCACACATCACCGCTGACCGAGCACAAGGCCACGCGGCCATCGCTGAAGAAATCGAAGCCGCTGCAACGGATCCAGGATTTCCAGGGATTCTCTTCCGGGACGGTGATGGTATCCACCACATAAGCGCCTTCATCCTTGCCGAGTTTGCCCTGGGTGGTCACCGGCGTGGTCCAACGGGCCGGACCGGCCTTGGTCAACGCTTTCACATCCGCCAGCTTCGCCGCAGCTTGCAGTGCGGACTGGGCAGCCGCGGCATTGGCCGTGGGACCGCTCCAGATGGAGACTTTGAAATCTGCCGCTTTGCCTGCAGGCAAGCGCAACAGCACCCGCCCTTCAGGCGTGGCTTCCAGTTTGCCGGACGAGCTGCCACTGAGGCTGGCGATGAGAGAGGCGCTGCCATCCTTGGTCGTCAACGTGATCTTGTTCCCTTCCACCTTGGGCGTGGTTTGCGGAGCGTCGAAGAGGAACAGGACATTCTCATTCTTCGTCGCGTCCATGGAGAAAGTGCGGGTGATGACCGTCTGGCCATTGCTGAACTCCGCGGAGGGATGCTCCAGCACACCCGCGCCATTCACGAGGTAAGAGAGTACGACCTTGTCGCCGTTGAGATGCAGACCGCGCCACTTGAGCCAGGCATGCGGCATGGCTCCGACGGGTTCGCCTTGCCCTTCATACTTCTCACGCGGATCGGTAAAGCTGCCCTTGGCATCTGCCCAGCCGGGAATGCGTTGGGTGGCGAAAACGGTGTTGCCGATGACCTCGGGGAAGCCTTCCAGGCCGTCCCGCTTCACGGGCAGTTTGATGAAGCCGTCCGTCCACGCATAAGCCATGCGCATGAGCTGGGTGTCGAACGCTGCGGAAGCCTTGTTATCCGGGGCCAGCTTGAGGGAGATGGTCTTGAGCGCAAGCATCTGGCCGGACTGGGTCTTGCCATTGACAGGTTGGGTGAGGAGGTAGCCGGAAAAGAACGGCCCCACATCCATGGCATCCCACTTGGTCGAGGTGACCTCGGGCTTGGCCTGCTTGGGGGCGGCTTTCTTTTCGTTGTTTTTGGGGGCGTTTTGGGCCAGCACCGAAGTGGTGACCAGGGCGGCGCCCATGACGGCGGCGATAAATTTTCGGCGTTCCATGCGTATCAGGTATAGGATTAGCCGCTAAGGTGTCAGCTTTTTGGCGCGTGGCAAATCCGTTTTCCTGAATTAGACCGGGAAAACCCGTCCGGAATTCAAATGAACACCTGATGGTCATCGGAACGCCGTCTTCACTTCAGGCCGCAGCAGCACCACCAAGGCCCAGATCCCGACGGGCAGACCGACGAGGTTCGCCGGGGCCATCACCATGGCCAGGATGCACGCCAAGATGGCCAAGCTATAACCTTCGCCACGCCGCATCTTCACCGCACCCCACAGCATCAGTGTTGACATGCCCAGCAGCATTATGGCGATGACGGCCAGGATCGGTCCCGTCACTCCGAGCAGTGCCTCCGCGGGTGCCTGCCGGTCATGGCTCGCGCCCCAATAGGCCAAGGGAATGCTCACCGCCACCAGCGCCACCCACTCCAGCACGGCCACGATGGTCAAAGCGAGGGCCGGTGTGCGCAGCTTTTGCAACACCTCGACTGGAACGGCATTCGCCGTCTTCGTGTCCCCCGCGAACTGGGCGGCCAGCCGACCCCGGGTAAAGATGTTCGCCAGCAGCGGCACGACGAATGAGGGTACCACCAGCGCCATGAGCACCCAGTTCAACCACGGCCCCAGCCAGCCACGGAAAAATTCGCGCGCCTCCGGGCTTTGGATGTTGGCCCCCAGCGGATACACCCCGAAGGCCGCCCCCCCATTCGCATAATAACCCAAAGCAAAACCGCCCACGGCGATGCCACTGATGGCAAAACCGCCATAGGCGAAGAGCAAAGCGATCGCCAAACCCGAGAAGGAGATCAGGCCCAAACCTACGCCGCCTACCGCCACCACGCCCATGGCCACCCCACCAAAAGCAAATCCGCCTCGTGCAATTCCCCCGAAAGCGAACGCACCATGAGCCATGTCACCGATGGCGATGATACCACGCGCCACCCGTTTCTTACCGGTGGCCATATCCATGCCCCACGCGATATGCAGGAGTGGCAGACCACCGATCATCGTCTCCGAGCGATACTCACCGCCCATGGCGTAGCGCATGGCGGGCGGCAGCTTTTCCATGATGCCGGAGATAGACTCCACATCACTGCGCACTTCGCTCACGTGCTGATAACGCCGCGCCGGCTCGCTCTCCAAGGTGCGCAAGACCACTTCATCCAGACGCACATCCATCTGCACTTTCTGCGAAGGCGGAGCAAAGCGGCCGATGGGCAGTTCACCCGTGAGCATCTCGTAGAAGACCACGCCCAGGGAATAGATATCCGCGCGGTGATCCACCGTGAGCGGGTTGTTCATCTGCTCGGGTGCCATGTAATGCGGCGTGCCCATCACGACATTCGATTGCGTGAGATGCGCGTCGCCTTCCTTCTTACCGAGCAGCTTGGCGAGACCGAAGTCCGCGATCTTCACACGGCCTTTTTTATCGATGAGGATGTTGCCCGGCTTGATGTCGCGATGCACCACGCCTTCATCGTGCGCGTACTGGAGCGCATCACAGATCTTCGGGATGATGGCGATGGCCTGCTCGGGCGTGAGGCGTTGCGTCTGTTCCATCTGACGGAGGTTCACGCCATCCACGAACTCCATGATGAAATAGCAGTAACTGCCCGTCTGGCCGAAATCATGCACGGACACGATGTTCGGATGATTCAGCTTGGCCAAGGCCCGTGCCTCCCGGGCGAAGCGTTCGGCAAAAGCAGGATCATGGGAATCGCGGATGGGCAGCAATTTCAGGGCGACGAGACGGTCTAACTGAGATTGCCGCGCCTTATAGACCATGCCCATACCACCTTGGCCCAGCAGTTCCATGATCTCGAGCTGGGGAAAATGCGCGGCCAAGTCAGCGGGCAAAGGCGGTGTGGTCTCCGCAAGACCCGCGCTGGAGCCTGGTGCCGTGGTGAACGCACCCCGCATCAGGCAGGCCGGGCAAAGGCCTTGGGGGGCATCAGTTTCCAAAGTCTTGCCGCATTTGGGGCAAAGGCGGACGGTGCTGGAATAAACTGGTGCGGGAGTGGTCGGAGCAATCGTTTGGGGGCGGTTGTTTCTGGTGATGGCCACGACTATGATGATGATCACCCCCACCATACAGATGATGGCGGCCAGAAGCGCGAGGACCTCCACCACGCCAAAACCAATGGCGCCCAGGAAAAAATTAAATGCAGTGTTCATTTATGTGTCGCCAGGCACATCCCGGCTTCACCCCTTACAGAAGATTTCCCGGCACAAGGTTACAGACAATCTTTTCCGCTCATCTGGAGCGCGACTCTCCGGTCAACTCAAGGCCGCGAACAACTGCCGCAGTTCCTCATCCACATCGGCCGGAGAAACCACGGTCTCGGCGATCTCGGCCCGCAGCAACTCCCGGTAACGCTGGCGCAGACGGTGTACGGTCACTTTCACATTCCCTTCTGTCATGCGGAGTTGCCCGGCCAGTTCCAGATACGGCACCGAAGAACGCTCTCCGAGGAGGCATGTCTTGAGCAGGTCGAACTGTTCGCCCTTCCCCGCAGCCACCTGCTCCTCGCGCAGCCGGTTCAAGACGCGGTCCAACAGCAGCATGGCCCAGCGGCGCTCATATATCTTGTCTGCCGAGAGCACTTCCTTGGGCTCCAGACTGTACCGGGTCTCGGCATCGTGCGCATCCAGATGGATGATCTCCTGACCGCCACCGCGCTTGAGAGCGCGGGCCTTGTCCCATTCATTCGCGAGGAAGTGTTTGAGCGCTGCGAGGAGGAAGGAACGGAAGCGGCCTTTCTCCCGATTCACGGCAGCGAGATAGTTCTTCTCCAGCAAGCGGGTGAAGAACTCCTGCGTGAGATCCTGCGCATCATGCGCGCTATACCCCTGACGCCGCACATAAGCATACAACGGATACCAATAGGCCTGACAAAGCTGCGCCAGCGCCTCCTCCGACCGCGCTGATGCCGGGGCACCTGCCGCCATCACCACGCTCCAGCGCGTGGTGGCGAACTCGCGTGCGGCTCCGAGGACGGTTTCGGCTTTATCGTGGGTGCTGGTCATGGTTCGTAAATCGTTAATAAGTTAAAAGCGTTAAATCGTGCCGCCTATTTAACGAATCACCTTTTAACCATTTATCGGATGTGCCCTAGCTTCACGGCACGATCTTCAACACCCGGTCATTGTAACTATCCGTGATATACAGCTCACCCGTCTTCGGATGCACCGTCACGCCGTGCGGTCGCGCCAGTTGCGCTTTGGTCGGATCGCCCCCGATACCAGCGGCGCCTTTCACGCCCGTGCCCGCGATGCGCGTGATCTTGCCGTCTTTCGGATTGTAACGGCGCACAAGATGGCTTTCCGCATCCGCGATGATCACGCTGTTGTCCTTGTCGATGCACAGGTGTTTTGGCCCGTTCATCGTGGCTTCCAGCGCAGGACCGCCATCGCCCGTACCGCCTTTCTTGCCGCTTGCGTTCACCACGGTTTTGATCTTCCCCTCCTTGTCCACCACACGCAGGGCGTTGCCGCCGCGTTCGAGGATATAGACGTTGCCCAGACGGTCAGCCGCCACGGCGCGGGGATCGACCAAGGGGGCTTCCGTCGCCACGGCACCATCTGCCGGAACACCCTTCTGCCCATTGCCCGCCACGACTTTGGATTTGCCTGTTTTGAGATCAATCACATGTACCCGGCGCAGGTCGGCAATGTAAAGCTGCGAGCCGGTGAAATCCAAGGTGATGCAGTAGGGGCCGGAGCCGCGCGCTTTGTCGGCAGGGACATTGAAGCCCTCAATGCCCGTCACCCTGCCGGACTTCACATCCACCTTGCGCACCCGGCCATTCCACGTATCACCGATAAGCACGTTGCCATTCGGCAGGACGGCGAGGTTGTGCGGGCCATTGAACTGGGCCTCAAGCGCCGGACCGCCATCGCCCGCATCGCCCGCCTGTGATTTCCCGGCCACATGCGTCAACACGCCCTTGCCATCCACGCGGAGCAGGCGATTCCCCGAGGCCATCTCAATGATATACATGTTCCCCGCGCTATCGAATTCCGTGCCGAACGGCTCCTTGAGCTTGGCTTCCAAAGCCGGGATGCCGACAGCGTCTTTGGTTCCGCCGGCTACCAGCACAATACGCTCTGCCTGGGCTACCATGGCCGAAGCCGCCAAAACACCAGCAACCAGCAAACGTGAAAAATGGGTGGTCATGGGGAGATGTTTACCGGTTCTTCCGATAGGAATAAACAAGAAAGCTGAGGGGAGCCACAGCTTACGCTTGCCTTGGCTGTCGTTTAGCGAGAAAATAAAAGCATTCGATCCTCTGAGGAGGCGTGGACCCGGAACAATCTGATTTTAGAAAGCGTTATATGCCCGTGAATGAGCGTGTGTTGAATTGGTTGGCCAAGCTGGGCAGCACTCTGATCATGGCAGTCATCCTGAGTGGTTGCCAGACGTCTGGAAAGAAACTGGAGGTCTCGGCCAAAGGCGAAGTGCACGAAGGCATGTCCCGGGATGAAGTGATCAAGCTCCTCGGCAAGCCTGATTTCTCCGCACGCGGCTTCAAGGAACTGGCCATCGACCGGTTTGTGGCGCTTGAGAAAGATTACCGCTATCTGCCCGCCGATTCTGGCTATGAGGGGCCAACGGTTGTGGACAGCCTGACGGTCGTCTACACGGCCGATCGCAAGGTGGCCAAAGTCCATCACTCGCGCGGCAGTGTGGTCTGGAACAGCCGCATGTATGGGGATGCGGCCGGCGGCACCATCGCACACACCTTGGATACCCGGACTATCAAGGAAGGCGAAACCACCTTGGCGGAACTGAAGGCTTGGTTTGGTGAGCCCACCAGCACCATCCTCTATTTCGACGAGCAATTGACCTATGAATGGGTCTTCGTCAAATCGGGCTATCTGACCGGTTTCAAAGTCGAGTTTCTGCGCACGAGCTTCGCTGCTGATGGGAAAGCCGATTACCTGCTCGTGGTGGAAGACTGGAACTGGGATTATTGAGCCATTTAGATGGACTTATGCCCCGAAGGTCACGCAATCCGCTTGCGGCGATTGGCCGGAGGCGTTAAACCGTTCTGCGCATTTTAACGCTAAAGAATTACGCACATGGCTTACACAACCTGCACTGTTCCCGCTGGCGAGAAGATCTCCATCAGCAAGGGTGTCCTCCAAGTCCCCAACAACCCCATCATCCCGTTCATCCGCGGTGACGGCACGGGCCCGGACATCTGGGCAGCCAGCGTCCGCGTCTTTGATGCCGCGGTGCAAAAAGCCTACGGCGGTCAGAAGAAGATTTCCTGGATGGAAGTGTCCGCCGGTGAAGCCTCCTTCAAGCAATACAATAACTGGTTGCCGGATGACACCGTGGAAGCCTTCAAGGAATTCCTCGTGGGCATCAAGGGACCGCTCACCACGCCCGTCGGCGGTGGCATCCGCTCCCTGAACGTCGCCCTGCGCCAGATGCTGGACCTCTACGTCTGCCTGCGCCCCGTGCAATATTTCACCGGCGTCCCGAGCCCCGTGAAGGCCCCGGAAAAAGTGGAAATGGTCATCTTCCGCGAGAACACGGAAGACATCTACGCCGGTATCGAATTCAAGGGCGGCACGCCCGAAGCGCAGAAGGTGCTCGATTTCCTCGCCAAGGAATTCCCGAAAGATTTCGCCAAGATCCGTTTCGGCACGCAGGAGAAGATCGCGGAATACATGGCGCAAGCCTCCGGTGGTCACGGCGCTCCGCCGGTCGAAGTCGGTCTCGGCATCAAGCCGGTGTCCGCCGTCGGCACCATCCGCCTGATGAAGTCCGCCGTGGAATACGCCATCAAGAACAAGCGCAAGAGCGTCACGATAGTCCATAAGGGCAACATCATGAAGTTCACGGAAGGCGCCTTCCGCGATTGGGCTTACGGTGCCTCCAAGCGCATCTTCGGTGACAAGGTCTATACGTGGGCCCAGTGGGAAGCCACGAAGAAGGAAAAGGGCGAAGAAGCCGCGAACGCCGAGCAGAAGGCCGCACTCGCCGGTGGTGCCGTCCTCATCAAGGACGCCATCGCGGACATCGCGCTGCAACAGGTCCTCACGCGCCCGGAAGACTTCGACGTCATCGCCACGCTGAACTTGAACGGTGACTACCTCTCCGACGCTCTCGCGGCTCAAGTCGGCGGCATCGGCATCGCTCCCGGCGGTAACATCAACTACGTCAGCGGCCACGCCATCTTCGAAGCCACGCACGGCACCGCGCCGAAGTATGCCGGCAAGGACATGGTGAACCCCGGTTCCGTCGTCCTCTCCGGTGAGATGATGCTCCGCTACCTGGGCTGGACCGAAGCGGCCGACCTCATCATCAAGGGCCTGAACGGCGCCATCGGCAGCAAGCGCGTGACCTACGACTTCGCCCGCCAGATGGAAGGCGGCACGCAGATCAAGTGCTCCGAATTTGGCGACAACATCATCGCCCACATGTAAGCGCACATTCTCAAACAAAACAGCGGCTCGGGTAACCCTGAGCCGCTGTTTCCTTTTCTGAAAAAGCTTTTCGCTCAGCTCCCCTTCGGCAATTTACCATCCCGGTCATACTTCGGCGCTTCATGCGGCGGGATCGTATCCTTCGGCCATTCCTTCGCCCACTTCTGCCGCTCCTCCTCGCTCGCGTAATACCGCAACCACGCCTGCACCGCCTCCGCGCTCCCGCTGCCGATCAGGTCCAGATGCCATGCGCCTCCCGGCATGATCTCCTCCCGCAAGCCATCATTCCACAGATACGTGTAGAGCTCGCGATCGCTCAGATGATCCGTGTTATGCAGGAAGAACCCCCGCTTGCCCAAGGTCTGGATCAACTCCGCCAGCTTCGCCGTCAGCGCCTCGTCCGTCAGCGTCTCCGGCTCCGGCAACGCGAACCCCTTCGCCACCAATTTGTCGAACGGCTTGATCCAACCTTCCGCCTCCACCCGCTTCACATTCTCCAGGAACGCCGCTTCCAAGTCCGGCGGACAGTTCGGCGACTTCAAGCTCGTGAACGTCTGCCCCGTCGTGTCCTCGATATCCTGCTTCAGCCGGTGGATGCGTATCTCGTGATCCATCTCATCCAGGCCCAGCGGATCTTCGTCCTCCTCCGTCGCCCCCAGCAACACGATCTTTTCCTCCGCGAAATCGAAGTTCGCCTTCACCCGCCCCGAATGCGGATTCGGCGGACACGGCTGCGGCAGGAACCGATCCCGCGCATACGGCAGATCCACATGCGCCGGCACCTCCAGCAGATGCGCCCCCGCCAGCCACAGCTTCCGATCCTCCTCATCCGCGTAATACTTCAGGAAGATCTCGTCCTGGTCCGCCCCCGCATACTCGATCAGGTCGAAGTGACAATTCGTCGTATAATGCTGCGTCAGATCCGCCGTCTCCTCCGGCAATATCTTCTCCAGCAACAGGCAGTAGAACTGCCGGTCGCTCAGATGATCGCTGTTCACGAAAAAGATGCGGCTCGCCGCCAGCGCATAGACGACCTCCCACAACTTCGCCGTCAACGAATGCTCCGTCAGCTCATCCGGATGCGCCACCGCCACTCCCCGCCGCTGCAGCAACTCCATCACTGTGGCCAAGGGGGCATTCTCCACCGCCTTGACCTCATACAACGGGTCCTCTGGATCGCCAGAAAACGGATTGAGGGAACTCATACGCTCACCCTGTCACGAATCCGTCACAAAGGAAATCCCGAAATTGAGGGCCTTACCCCTACCCCGGGAGGGACGGCGTGTCGCCGCCCGTGACCAATCCCATCAGTCCCATCAACCCCATCTCCTCAATCCAGCCCACTGTCTCGAAAATCGTCCCTCGTAAATCCCCCCGAAGCAGCCTGCCATCCAGTTTGCTCAGTGTGACACTCTCGCAGTAGCATCCTGTCCTGCGGCACTCTAGCCACCAGTCCACACCTCCCGCACCAAACCCCCGCCAGCCACCCCAAAACCCTTCGTTTATCACAAAGGGAGAGACGCTCTGAAAAGAGGGCTTGAGGTGGCTGCGCAGGATGGATTGGTCAGGGCTAGGCGTGGCGAGGGCGCGTATCAAATAAAAAGATACGTGACCGAGTCACAACGACGCCCTGGCCAATTTAGACCAGCAGACGGCCTCAAGACAGCTTTCCAGCCAGTCTCAGGAACTATGTCAAAGAGCAATG
>CAZPUL010000054.1:0-35405 GCA_964589735.1 uncultured Verrucomicrobiota bacterium
CAGGCGCGTAAAAAATCTCACTCCCACCCCTTGACCAGCAACACCGTATCTCCACGGGGGTGGGAATCGGTAGAAATCCTCGGCACTTGTGTACATGTGCCGAGGTGAGGATCGGGGAGGGGAGGGGGTGAGAGGGGAAAAGTTTCGAGTTTCTGGTTTCTTGTTTCGGGTGGGGTCGGCGCAGGGCGCAGTCAGAACATAGGTAACACAAGTGGGTCAATACATGGGTAACACTATGTTGATTAGAGGTTACACTTTGACTTTAGGGCTGGCGAGAGGTCCTGCGGGACGCAGTCCCGCGGTCCAAGGGGTTGGCGCAAATTATTTTTAAGGGAAATTGGGTTTGGAGGCGTGTTTTTCCATTTAAGCTGCTGGTGTGCAAATGGTTAGGTGTTTCAAAATATTTTTCAGAAAAGGGGACCTAGGACAGCGGATGTCCTAGTGACCTGGCTAGAGTGGGGGGCATGAAGATTAGAAAATTGGAATCGGGATGGGGACGGGAGGATGGGGAAACATCGAACACCGGTTGCACCGGCTGGCCAATACATCGAACTCCGAACATCGAGAGAAGGAAGTCTGGTCGAATCTTGGTGGGCGGTTGGGCGTCCATATTTCGAGACCACCGCTGGGCTTGCTCTGGGTGGGGTTTGGTTGTTTAGTTTGTCTGTCACACGCATGAATACTTGGCACAAATTGGCTTTAACTTTGGTCGCCACAATTACTTGGGCGGCGGGTTCGTTTACGGCGGTCGCCGCTTCGGTGAAATGGGAGCCGCAGAAGGGGGAGACGATCGTGGTGCTCGGGAACACGTTCGGCGAGCGGATGGAGATGTTCGGCTATTTCGAGTCCGCCCTGCACGCGCAGTATCCGAATCACAACTTGCGCGTGCGCAGCATGGCTTGGAGCGCGGATGAGATCTCGCTCCAGCCGCGGCCGTATCTCTTCGGTGATCTGAAGGCGAAGTTGTCGCTGCCGAAGGCGAACGTGGACCCAAAGGAGGTGTGGTTCAATGGTGTGGGGGCGGATGCGCTGATCCTGTGCTTCGGTATGAACGAGTCGTTCAAGGGCGAGGCGGGGCTGGCGAAGTTCCGCACGGACCTGGACGCGTATCTGAAGGATCATCTGGCGCAGAAGTATAATGGGAGGACGGCACCGAGGTTGTTGCTGGTGTCGCCGATCGCGCATGAGAATCTGGGCAAGCCCTTGCCGGATGGGGTGCAGCGTAACAAGGATTTGGCGAAGTATGTGAAGGCGATGGAGGAGATCGCGGCAGCGAACAAGGTGCCGTTCATCGACCTGTTCAATGCGCATCTGGAGTGGATCAAGAAGAACCCGAAGGAGAAGCTGACGTTCAATGGGATTCACCAATCCGAGTACGGTGACTGGGTGATCAGCCAGTGGATGGCGCAGCAATTGGGCTGGTTCGATGGCAAGGTGGCGACGACGGGCATGAAGGAGGCGAAGGCGTTCCGTGACCTGGTGGCGTTCAAGAATGACCGGTTCTGGATCCATTTCCGCGCGGTGAACGGGGAATACATCTATGGGCGTCGGCGGCAGATCTGGGCGCAGAAGGTGCCGATGATCTCGGACAGTGAGATGCTGCGGTTATGGGAGGTGGATGAGGACGCGGACAAGCTGGTTTTCCAGGCGAAAAAGCCGCTGGTGGCGCAGGTGTGGGCGGAGAAGCCAAAAGCCGTGAATCGTTAAAAAGGTGAAACGTTACATCGTGGGAATTTAACCATTTAACGTTGTAACGATTTAACGAAGCACGATGGGCGATCGGGTGTTTAAAATTTAAGTGAGATGATTATGAAGCAGTTTACGAAAACTTTGATGGTGGCGGCGCTGGTTGGCGGGGCGTTGAGCGGGTTCGCGCTGGACCCGAATGTGAAGGACAAGGCGCATTACCTGACGCCGGAGGAGAGCAAGGCGACGATGACCTTGCCGCCGGGGTATGAGATCGAGTTGTTCGCGTCGGAAAAGGATTTCCCGATCCTGAACCCGGTGGCGATGCATTGGGACCGGCAGGGGCGGTTGTGGATCGCGAATTCGCCGATGTATCCGCATGCGAAGCCGGATGAGAAATACCGGGACTCCATCGTCATCCTCGAGGACAAGGACAAGGATGGGAAGGCGGATACGTACACGGTGTTCGCGGACAATCTTTATCTGCCGATGGGATTCGTGTTGGGCGATGGCGGGGCGTATGTGTCCGCCGAGCCGAACTTGATGCACCTGAAAGATACGGACGGCGATGGGCGCGCGGATCAGAAGCGCATCGTGCTGCACGGCTTCGGTTCCGAGGACAGTCACCATGCCATCTCGGCGTTTCAATGGGCACCGGATGGTTCTTTCTACATGGCAGAGGGGACGTTCCTCGTCTCAAACGTGGAGACGCCGTGGGGACCACAGCGCGTGCATGATTCTTCGGTGATCCGGTATAAGCCCGGCAGTGAACGGGTGGATATGTTCGGCAATTATGGGTGGTCGAATCCGTGGGGTATCGTATTCGACAAATGGGGCCATCCCATTTTGCTGGATGCGTCGCCGGGGCATAACTACTACCTGCCGCATCTGATGAGCAAATTCGCGCTGGAAGACATCGCGGACACGCTGAACCATCATGGCAAGGTGAAGGAGGAGCGGTTGAGCTTCTTCAAGAAAGGCCGGCCGAACTCGGGTGCGGAATTCGTGAGCAGCCATAATTTTCCGCCGGAGGTGCAAGGGACTTATCTGAACGGGCAATGCATCGGCTTCCATGGCATCCGCTGGATCACGGTGGAGGACAAGGGGTCGGGCTATTTCTGCACGAAGACGAATGATCTGGTGCAGGCGCGCGATACGAATTTCCGCCCCATCTCGCTGATGTTCGGGCCGGATGGCGCGCTGTATGTGTGCGATTTCTACAACAACGTCATCGGCCACATGCAATACACCTTCCGCGATGAACGGCGCGGGTATTCGCACGGGCGAATCTGGCGGATCGTGTACAAGGACCGCCCGCTCTCGAAGCCGCCGCAGATCGTGGGTGAGCCGGTGGATAAGCTGCTGGAACTCCTGAAGGATCCGATCTTGCGCACGAAGTATCATGCGCGGCGCGAGTTGCAGGAACGGAATGCGAAAGACGTTTTGCCAGCGTTGAACAAGTGGGTGCGCAATCTGGATGCGAAACATCCGGACTACGAACTGCACAAGCTGGAGGCACTGTGGATCACGCAGGGATTGCATCAGCCGGACTTCAAATTGCTCGAGCAATTGCTGGAAGCGAAAGAGCCGAACATCCGCGCCTCGGCGACGATGGCGATGCGCTTCGAGCTGTATCAGATGCCGGATGCGATGAAGCATTTGCGCAAGCTGATCTTCGATCCGGACATGAAAGTGCGGCTGGAAGCGGCGAACGCGTTGAGCTGCACGGACACGGCGGAAGCGGCGGCACTGATCGTGAAGGCCTCTGAGATGCCGATGGACCTCGGCCTCGCGTATGCGATGGATCGCTGCCTGAACTATCTGAAACGTTTTGGGCCGATCTCGGGTTATAACGAGAGCATCTTCGCGGTGAGCAAGTTGAGCGATGCGGACCTCGCCACCAACGTTGCGAGCAAGTGGACGCCGCTGGCGGGATTTGAGGCGCTCTCGCGGAACAGCCTGAAGGCAGAGGTGCATAATGCAGTGATCGAGCGGTTCCAGAAGGAATGGAACACGAGCCGCGCGGCGGTGCTCTTCCAGGTGGCGGACAAGTTGAAAGAGCTGGGCAAGCCGGAGGTGAGCGGCATCACGCGGCGCGTGGCGTCCCTGCCGGTGGCGGACTCGGTGCTGGGGCAAGCGGCGTTCACGGCTTATCTGAAGCGTGGCGCGGCGATGACGGATGAGGATTTGCGGCGGGCGTCTTATGCGGGCCTCTTGAATGCGAACGCGGACAAACCGCAGGAGACGATCAAGCTGGCGGAATCGCTCAAAGAAGTGGACATGCTGATGGCGGGCGCGGCGCTCATCACGGACATCGGGACGCAGACGAAGCTATATCCGACGCTGATCAACTACATCAAGACGCATCCGAACATCACGGCGGAAGCGGTGCGTGATGCGATGAAGGGGGCTTTGCGCGTGGCGGCGAAGCGGCCGGAGATCTTTGCGACGCTGGCTGAACTGGCGGAGAAGGGCGGGTACGTGAAGCGGCGCGGCGCGATCAGTGCGATGCAGAGCGTGGCCTACAAAGATTGGCCGAAGGGTTATGAGCAATATGCGGGGCGTTTGATCATCTCCGGCGAGAAGTTGCGGCTGGGCGCGGAGATCTATCGCCGGGAGAATTTCTGCGGGCAATGCCACATGGGCAGCGGTGAAGGCGTGCCGGGTGCGTTCCCGCCTTTGCAGGCGAACCAGTGGGTGGAGGGCGATCCGGAGCGGATGATCAAGGTGGCGCTGCATGGGCTCGAAGGGCCGCTGGAGGTGCATGGTATCGGCTACAACGCCGCGATGCCGCCGATGGGAGGGTTGCTGAATGATGCCGAGATGGCGGCGGTGCTGACTTATATACGGACGTCCTGGGATAACACCGGCACGGAGATCATGCCGGAACAGGTGGCCAAGGTGCGGGCGAAGTATCCGGATCGCGCGGCCTTGTGGCAGGTCGAGGAGATCGTGAAGGAGCATCCGATCGACGGGTGGACGCCGCCGAAGGCGACACCGAAAAAGAAGAGTGAATTTGAGTGAAAACAGACCGCCGTAATCGAAAGATTACGGCGGTTTTTTGTGAGGAGAGGGAAGTCGTATGAGTTACATCATGGTAGATGTGGAAGCAGATGGGCCGATCCCGGGAGCTTATTCGATGGTGTGTTTCGGCGCGGTGGTGGTGGCGGAGGATTTGTCACGGACGTTTTATGGACGGTTGAAGCCGGTATCCGAGAAATGGATTCCTGAGGCGTTGGCGGTGTCCGGGTTCTCGCGTGATGAGACGATGAGTTTTGATGAGCCGAAGCAGGTGATGGGAGAGTTTCGTGGGTGGTTGAAGGAGAATTCCAAGGGGAAGCCGATGTTCATCTCCGACAACAACGGTTTCGACTGGCAGTTCATCAACTGGTATTTCCACCATTTTCTCGGCGAGAATCCGTTCGGGTTTTCCTCCACGAACTTGGGTTCGCTCTACAAGGGGTTGCGGAAGGATGTGTTCCAGAATTTCAAGCACTTGAGGAAGACCGAGCATACGCATCATCCGGTGGATGATGCGAAAGGGAATGCGGAGGCGCTGTTGAGTCTGAAGGCGGAGTCCGGATTGAAGATACCGCTGGAGTGAGGAGGCTAATATGGGGCAGGAAAAAGGTTTCTTTATGGTCATGATGCGGTATGGTTTTGATATCTCAAGGATGGGGCGGTTCCATTGCGTTCACACACACGGTAGAATCGCACCTTTCTTGAGGCACTAGGCATGTTGTAATGAGTTCGTTCCGTCAAAAACTGGATGCCAAGCTGTTGCTGCTGGTGCTGTTGCCGGTGGTGCCGGCGCTGGCGCTGGTCTTTTATGCGGATTTTGAGAAACGCAATCTGGGGGCGGCGCAGGTGAGGCAGGATGCGGTGCAGGCTGCGGAGCTGGGTGCAGTGGGCCAGGAAGCGCTCATCGAGGGTATTCGCCACTTGCAAGCTTCGCTGGCGCAATTGCCGCAGTATCGCGGGACCAACCGGGCGATCTACAACATGCATTTCGTGAATCTGCTCAAGTTGTATCCTTATTACTTGAATTACGGATTGCTGGAGACGAATGGAACATTTTATACCTCGGCCATCCCTTATCAAAAGGAAGTCAGTCTGGCGGATCAGACATTTTTTCAACAAGCGCTGAAGACACGCCGGTTCGCGGTGGGAGATTATCAAGTTGAGCCGGGAACTGGAAAGCCCTGCCTGAATTTCGGATACCCGCTGGAGGATGCCATGGGGAATGTGGTGCGGGTACTGGTCGCTTCATTAAATCTTGAGGCCTTGAACCGCGGGGTCAGCCGGGTGGTGCTCCCGCCGGAAGCCAATCTGGTCGTGCTGGATCGAAATGGGCGGGTGCTGGCAGGAAGCCCGACACCACCGAAACTGGGGGAGGGGTATGGCTTGGAGATCGCTGAATTGGAAGCCATGCGTGAACAAGGTCGCGGGACCTTGGAACGCAAGAATGCCGAGGGGAAACGCACGTTATATGCTTTTGCTCCCGCTGGCGCGGGCAGTGCTGAGGGGACGTACGTGGTGGTGGGCATCCCGAAGGAGATCGCCTACGCGGCCGCCAACCAGATCCTGTTGCGGAATCTGTTTCTCATCAGCCTGGTCTTCGTGCTGGCGCTCTGGGCGGCGCGGCGTTACGCGCGGCAATTCATCCTGCAACCAGTGAATGCGCTGGAGCGGGCTTCCAAGCAGATCACGGAAGGCGATTTGGGTGCCCGCAGCGGATTGCCGTCCGGACCCGATCAGTTGAGCCAGTTGGCGGCGGCGTTCGATGAGATGGCCGAGACGTTGCAGCGGCGACGGGGCGAGTTGGAACAGGCGGAGGCCAAGTTCCGCATTCTGGTGGAGCAATCCTTGGTGGGCATCTATGTGATCGAGGGCGACCGGTTCGTGTATGTGAACCCCAAGCTGGCGGAGATCGCGGGCTACACCGTTCAGGAGATGGTGGAGCAGCCGGTGCTGCATTTCATCGCGCCGGAATCGCGGGAAATGGTCAGCGGCAATATCAAGAAACGTCTGGAAGGCGTCATCCGCAGCGCGCATTACATGCTGGCCATGCAGCGCAAGGATGGAGCGATAGTGCAGGCGGAAGTGCATGGGGCCCGGACCGAGTATGACGGGCGGCCGGCCATCATCGGGACGTTGCTGGACATCACGGACCGGGTGCGCGCCGAGGCGGAGAACCGCCGGCTGAATGCCGAGTTGGAGCAGCGGGTGATCGAGCGCACGGCGCAGCTCGAAGCGGCGAACAAGGAGTTGGAGGCGTTCAGTTACTCCGTATCGCATGATCTGCGCGCGCCGTTGCGGCATATCAATGGCTATGTGGAGATGCTCAAAGAAGATGCGGGGCCGGCGCTCAATGCCGAGTGCCTGAGTTATCTGGATGTGCTGTCGAATTCGACCCGGCAGATGGGCCAGTTGATCGATGATCTGCTCGCGTTCTCCAAGATGAGCCGGACGGGGATGAAACGCCAGCAGATGAACTTTGCGGAGATGGTCAAAGAGGTCCGCAGCAAGCTTGAGGAGGAAGCCGCCGGGCGCAAAGTGATCTGGAAACAGGGCAATCTGCCGGAGATGGAAGGGGATGCGGCGATGTTCCGCCAGGTGTGGGTGAACCTGCTCTCCAATGCCGTGAAATACACCCGGCCACGCGACCCGGCAGAGATCGAGATCGGGTGCATGAAAGAAACGGGCGAAGAGACGGTTTTCTATGTGAAGGACAACGGCGTGGGTTTCGACATGCAGTATGTGCAGAAACTCTTCGGCGTGTTCCAGCGCTTGCACCGGGCCAATGAATTTGAGGGAACGGGTATCGGACTGGCCATTGTCCAACGCATCATTTTGCGGCATGGCGGCCGTATCTGGGTGGATGCCAAGCTCAATGAGGGGGCGACGTTCTATTTCTCCCTGCCCAAGCATGCCACCCAATCTGCCTGAGGCATGGCTGGCCCGGTGCTTTTCCTTGAATTTGCCGGGGGTAAGGCTCACGCTTCGGCGCATCCAAAACAGAAACAAAGCCATGAGCGCACCGAATCATTCTGCTGATTTCAATTCCATGAACCGCCGTTCTTTTCTCGCTGCGGCGGGGACTCTGATGACCGGGGCAGCAGCCACTGCGTACGGCCAGGTTGCCCGCGACTGGACCGGTGTCATTCCGACCCGTTATCCGGACCCGGACATCATCACGCTCGATCCGCGCTTCGGGAAATACAAGCTGGGCAATACACCGATCCAGCGCATCTATCACAGTCCTAATATGCTTTGGGCCGAAGGGCCGGCATGGAATGCGGTGGGGAAATATCTCCTCTGGAGCGATATTCCGAACGACATCCAGCACCGCTGGATCGAAGATGACGGACGGACGACGGTGTTCCGCAATCCGGCGGGCAACAGCAACGGGAACACGTTCGATTTCGAAGGCCGTCAGGTTTCCTGCCAGCATGGCACGCGTAAGGTGGTGCGCTATGAACATGATGGTTCAGTGACGGTACTCGCGGAAACTTTCAACGGGAAACCGTTCAACGCGCCTAATGATGTGGTGGTGCACCCGGATGGCGGCATCTGGTTCACGGACCCGGGCTACGGCAGCATGATGAATTATGAGGGGAACAAGGGGAAGCTGGAGTTGAAGGAGGCGGTCTATCGCATCGACTCAAAAACGAAGAAGATCGCGCTGGTGACGGATGAAGTGGAGAAGCCCAACGGGCTCTGCTTCTCGCCAGATTACAAGAAACTGTATGTGGCAGATACGGGCACGCCCAAGAACATCAAGGTGTGGGACATCGCGGACCAGACGAAGTTGAAGGGCGGGAAGGAGTTCGCGAATATGAAGGTGAAGATGTTCGACGGTCGAATCGCTACCGGAAAAGAGCGTAGAGCCGAAATGTTTGGTGGTAAACCGACAGATTCTCGCGAGATCACTGATGTTTCAGGCGGTGCTGATGGCATCCGCTGCGATGTGGATGGGAACGTGTGGGCGGCGGCAGGTTGGGGCGGCGCGGGCTATGATGGAGTGCATACTTTTGCGCCGGATGGCACGCGGATCGGGCAGATTCTGCTGCCCGAAATCTGCGCGAACCTTTGCTTCGGCGGGAAGAAGCGTAACCGGCTGTTCATGCTGGGCAGCACTTCGGTATATGCAGTGTATGTGGAGACGCAGGGGGCGCATATCACATAGTTCATCATGTCGGCCACACTTACCATCAAGGATGAGACGGCCTCGGGGCAGACGGTGAATACTTTCACATTGGACTGCCTGACGGAGCGGATGACGGTTCGCGAACTCATCCGTGCGCGGATATATCAGGAAGTGATGGATCACAATCAGCGCGCACCAGAGGTGTTTCGAGGACTCGTTGCACCTACGGAGGCGGAGCGGGTCTTGAACGGCTACAAGCTGAAAGCCTGGCGAGAGATCGACTGGGAGGAACAGTTCGATCACGCGCAGGAGGCGTTCGGGCGAAATGGATTTTTTGTGCTCATCGATGACCGTCAGGCAGAATCCTTGGATGAAGAATTCACGGTGAAGGTGAATACGGAGGTCAGTTTTGTAAGGCTGCTACCCTTGGTGGGTGGATAGCTTGGCTGGGCGCGATATTTATCGCGAGCAGACGGAACGGATGGGTGCAAGGAGAAAGGGCGATTGAGACATGAAGACCAAAGGAGAAGTGGTGGGGCCGGACGAGTTCGTCATCGCGGCTGACACTCTTTATCCCGTGCAACAACGGGAGCTGGGGGCACTGCTGGCTGAGGCGAGTCGTCACGGTGAACAAAATCTGAAGCCGACTCAACTGGAGGAGGGCAAGAAACTGCTCGTCACCTACAAGAGCGAGCCCATGACACTCCTGTTGGCAGCCTTGCACCGGCTGCTCTGGCTCTGCTTACGAGGGGGGCCTTTGCGGGAAAACATGCGCGCCGCCGAGACGCATACGGACTACAATCTGAAACTGCTGAACGGTCATCAGGTGTTGGAAACTTGCCTTAGCCAGTTGATCGCCAACCTGACCGGACGGAAGTTCATCTGCACGGAAGAGGATCTCTTACGGGTGATCGATATTTTCCTGACCGGTACGAAGAAAACCGAAGGCCGCCCGCTCTTCGACCTCATGCAGACACCGGTGCCCGGCGTATTGCCGTTCATGCTTGATGAACTGGAGAAGCGCGCAGCGCAAGGAGGGCTCACGCCTACTTTGAAGGAGCCGGTGATCCAGTTGCACGCCACAATGAAGGAATGGGAGTGGTGGGCCGGATACAAGAAATCTGTTTTCCGACTAGCCGCCCTGCTGTCAGGATCTGCCAGTGTGCCGGATGCCGCCCTGCCGGAGGCCGGGGAAGGGTGGGCCGATGCCTTGCGCGAGGATGTCACGGCTATGAAACCGGCGGAACGAAAGGCCTGGCTGGCCTTACTCGCTAATATCCCCAAGAGCACGGTGGCGAAGCCGACGGCGAAGTGGAAGAGCTCGGCGATGGATCTGTTGAAGACGATCGGCGAGGAAGAGTTTGCAGTCCATACGGAGAAATGGTTCGCGCTTGTCGGGCTTCGCATCCAGAGCCGCATTAACGAACGGAATGGACTGATCCTGCGTTCTCTCGTCTGGTATGCGAGCTTGTTGCGTGGAGAGACGATCTGTCGCGCCCTGGCGAATATTGTTGAAGGTGGGTTGCGCAAGATCACCGCCGGAAGTTTGTACGCGAGCAGTCTTTCAAAAGCGGCGATCAGTGCGTTGCAAGAGATGGAAGGGCTCGAGCCGGTAGCGCAACTATCCCGGTTGAAGCATCGCATCAAGAGCCCGTGGGGATTGGAGGAGGTGCAAAAGGCGCTCGGAGCCGCCATCACCCGCACGGGCATCTCGGAGGATGAACTGGAGGAGATATCTTTGCCGACGTTTGGTTTGGATGCGGAAGGTCGGATGAGTCGTTCCTTCGGTGACACCCAGGTCGAGCTGGCCGTGGTCGGCACGAAAGATATTGAGTTCAATTGGACGGACGCGAAAGGCAAGTCGCTTAGCAAAGAACCGGCAGCCTTGAAGAAGGATGAAGATTACAAGTCCTTCAAGCTGCTCGGAAAGGACATCGGCAAAGTGCTAGGTGCGCAACGGGACCGTATAGAGCGACTGTATCTCGGCGGGCGGACCTGGCCGATGAGTGTGTGGAAAGCGCGTTACCTCGATCATCCGTTGGTGGCCAACCAAGTCCGGAGGCTGGTGTGGTGGTTCAACGAGCCCAAAGGACGGACAGCCGGATTCTGGCGGGCGGGCAAGATTCTGGATGTGAAAGGCAAGGCGCTTGATTGGATCAAGGAGGATACCTTGATTTCCCTGTGGCATCCGCTGGAGACGACAACCGAGGAGGTCGTCGCGTGGCGTGATCGTTTGGAGGCGATAAATATCACGCAGCCGTTCAAGCAAGTTTACCGTGAGATATATCTCCTAACCGACGCAGAGCGGGAGACGCGTACTTATTCCAACCGGTTCGCCGCGCACATCCTGCGCCAGCATCAGCTCAAGGCTTTATGCGATCATCGCGGTTGGAAGTATGATTTTCTGGGCAACTGGGATGGAGGCGATCATCGGGGGGCGACCCTGTCACTGCCGCAGTCTGATCTGCACTTGCAATTCTGGACGGATTACGCCGGTGGCGATTATTCCGAGGCAGGTGTGGCCCTGTACGTCAGCTCTGACCAGGTCCGGTTCCAATACAGTGCCCGCCATGCGAGGCCGCTGGAGAACGTGCCACCGCTGGTTTTGAGTGAAGCGATGCGGGATGTGGATTTATTCGTCAGTGTCAGCAGCATCGGTGCGGATGAGACCTGGCAAAACACCGCTCAACCAGCGCAACAACAGCCGGCGCACCAAACCTACTGGCGTCAGTTCGTGACGGGAGAGCTGAACGAAACGGCGCGCACGCGGCGTAAGGTGCTGGAGCGGTTGGTGCCCAAGCTCAAGATCGCGGCCCGATGCACCTTGGAAGACCGCTTCCTCGTCGTGCGCGGCCAGCTGCATACGTATAAGATCCACTTGGGCAGTGGCAACATTTTCATCGAACCCGGCAGCCGTTATCTTTGCATCGTTCCCGACCGGTCGGCGGCGACACATGAAAGCCTGTCATTACCGTTTGAAGGCGATTCCATGCTGTCTGTGATCCTGAGCAAAGCCTTCGTGCTGGCAGAGGATGACAAGATCAAAGACCAGTCGATCGTGAACCAAATAAAAGCGGTTTGAAGCGGAGACTTCAGAGGTGATCAAATTGCTTTTCATCTGCGGCAAGAATCTGCGGCGCAGTCCGACAGCCGAGGTGATTTATCGCAATGATCCGCGCTTGGAGGTGCGTTCGGCGGGCGTCAGCGAGAAGAGCAAGCATCGGGTCAACGCCAAGGATTTGGCGTGGGCGGATGTGGTGCTGGTCATGGAGCGCAAGCACAAGGCGCGGATCATCGAGACCTTTGCCGAACTGGATCAGCTCCCGCGCATCGAATCTCTGGAGATTCCGGATGACTACGAATTCATGGATGCAGAGTTGATCGAGTTGATCAAGGGCGGTGTGGAAACATTTCTGGCGGAGCCGCCGGTTCCCTGAGGGATCATGGATGGAAAGCGCACCCGCTTTTGCTGGTTTGACTACAAGAATCGTCAGGGAAACAGTTTTGCCTTCCCTGCCAATGAACTCCTAGACTGCCCGCATGTCCGCCCGGAAAAAGAAGCAGAAAGCAGCCAAGGTGAATTCACCGGCAGCTCCGGCTTCAGGTGCCCGGCCAGCTAGGTATGCGGTGCTCGTAATAGTCATGGTCATGGTTGTGGGAGGCTGGTTTTTCATCAAATCCAAAGGTTCCCGTTCGCAGCCGGTCACAACTTCTGCTGAGGTTTTGACAACCGCTGTTCCTGCGTCCACATCCGTGAAGAGCGGCGTCCAGTGGGAAGATGAAAAGAAGGTGTTCGCCGAGTATGCCGGTTCCTCGAGTTGCCGGGATTGTCATGTGGCGGATTTTCGCGCTTGGGAAAACTCGCATCATGGCCTGGCAGAGCGTCCGCCGGCGGCGGAACTTGATCAGGTTGCGTTTGAACCTTCCAAGACTTTCCAGCATGGCGCACAGACCACGGAAGTCCGCGCTGCCAAAGGACATTACGAGGTGGTCACGAAGGGCTTTGGCGGCAAGCGCGAGGCGTATCGCGTCGCCCGGGTGATCGGGCACGACCCCTTGCGGCAGTATCTCGTCGAGACTGCCGGTGGTCGCCTGCAAACATTGGAAGCCGCCTATGATCCGCACCGGAAGGAGTGGTTCAATGTCTATGGTGAAGAGGATCGCCAGCCCGGCGACTGGGGACACTGGACGGGACGAGGCATGAATTGGAATAACATGTGCGCGAACTGTCACAACACCCGGGCGCGCAAGAATTACGATGAAGCCACGGATTCGTATCGCACGACGATGGCCGAGCGCACGGTCAGTTGCGAGGCCTGCCATGGCCCGATGAAGGCGCATGTGGAATGGCGCAAGCTGAAGCCGTTTACCGGTCAGGATGATCCGACGATCAGGCCGGTTTCGCGGGAGCAGATGTTTCATGCCTGCGCCCAGTGCCACTCGCGGCGCATGGAGCTGACGGGAGACTTCAAGCCCGGGGACAACTACTTCGATCACCATCTCCTCAGCATCCCCGATGAGACGGATCTGTTTTATCCGGATGGCCAGGTACGAGATGAGGATTATGAATTCACGGCGTTCATGGGCAGCAAGATGCATGCAGCCGGCGTCCGTTGTGTGGATTGCCATGAGCCGCACTCGGCGAAGACGGTGCTGCCCGGCAATCTGCTCTGCCTGCGTTGCCATGATGGCAGCCATCCGAGCAGTCCGGTGATCGATCTGGCGAAGCATACGTTTCACCAGGCGGAAAGCACCGGCAGCCAGTGTGTGAACTGCCACATGCCGCAGACCACTTACATGCAGCGGCATGTGCGCCATGACCACGGTTTCACCATACCCGATCCCTTGCTGACCAAGGAACAGGGCATCCCCAATGCCTGCAACCGCTGCCACACGGACAAGGATACGGACTGGTCCATCGCGGCGGCGGAGAAGTGGTATGGGCCCAAGATGGAGCGTCCCACACGCCAGCGCGCACGCCTGATGGCCTCGGCCAGGCGTGGCGAGGATTCTGCGCGAGATCAGTTGTTGCAATTCTTGCAGGCGGACAATCCGGGCTTCTGGAAAGGCGTGGCCGCCAATTTTTTGGAACGTTGGGCGAATGAACCGCCGGTGGAGGCGGCACTGGGCGGACTGTTGAAGCATCCAGACCCCGTTGCCAGGGCCAATGCGGCGCAATCCTTGGGCGCGGTCGCCAGCCAGACCGGGGCGGGTGAAAGTGCGCGCCGTATCTTGCGCGGCTCAGTGGGCGATCCGGTGCGCAGCGTGCGGTATACGGCTTCGTGGGCGTTGATCGCTTCATTGGATGCGGCTTCCCT
Organism: uncultured Verrucomicrobiota bacterium; assembly: GCA_964589735.1. Lineage (GTDB taxonomy): Bacteria > Verrucomicrobiota > Verrucomicrobiia > Limisphaerales > JAEYXS01 > JAEYXS01. The sequence continues at coordinate 14,155 of CAZPUL010000054.1, forward strand.
CCCGGGACGTGAACTGGCGCATACGCTGGCTTACAACGCCGACCAGCCGATGGGGCAGATGCAGAAGGGCACGTATGAGATCGCGCGGCGAGATGTCCATGCGGCCATCCCGTATTTCCAGAAAGCGGTGACTTGGGATGCGCGATCGGCGGCCATGCGGCAGGAGTTCGCCACCGTCCTGAGCATGGCGGGCAAGCCGGCGGAAGCCGTGAAGCAGATGCGCGAGGCGGTGCTGTTGGAACCGCAGAATGCGGATTATCACTACCGTCTGGCGCTGGCCCTCAATGAAGCGGGCCATTTGCAGGAAGCCATGAGATCACTGGAAGACACGACCCGGCTGAATCCGCGGCACGCCCGGGCCTGGTATAATCTGGGACTCGCGCGCAATCAGGCGGGACAGATCGACCGGGCGATAGAAGCCTTGCTGCGCGGTGAGGCGGCGGGTACGAATGATCCAGAAATCCCGTATGCACTGGCGACGATCCTGGCACGACAGGGGCGCACCGAGGACGCAAAAGGGGCGGCGCAAAGGGCCTTGAACATCGCGCCCGGCTATGGGGCGGCACGGGAATTGATCGAAGCCTTGAAGTCCGGCAAGTGAGCCGGGACCCGGTTTGAGCATCATTTCAGAGTTTCAAATTTTGAGCTGATGCGTTCACATGGGCGGCATGGACCTCAAGCTGAAGAACAAGGTGGCGCTCGTCACCGGCGGTGCCCGTGGCATCGGTGAAGCGATCGTGCGCTTGCTGGTGGCGGAAGGGGCACGGGTCGCCATCGTGGATCGGAATCGTGAGGCGGGTGAATCTTTGGTCAATGCGCTTCAAGGCACCGGCGCAAATGTGGTTTTCATTTCAGCTGATCTGACCGTGGAGGCGGATTGTGAAAATGCCGTTGCACAAACGGTGAAGACTTTCGGGCAGCTCGACATCGTGGTGAACAATGCGGGGGTGAACGATGGTGTCTCATTGGAGCAATCACCGGCGGAGTTCATGCAGTCGCTGCAATTGAATCTCTTTCATGTCTATGCGATCACGCACCACTCGCGCATGGCGTTGCGGTCGAGCAAGGGCGTGGTGATCAACATCAGCTCGAAGGTGGCGGTGACGGGGCAGGGGAAAACATCCGGTTATGCAGCGGCGAAGGGGGCGGTGAACGCGCTGACGCGGGAATGGGCGATCGCGTTCGCACCAGATGGGGTGCGGGTGAATTGTGTGGTCCCTGCCGAATGTCTTACGCCACAGTATGAGAACTGGTTCAACAGCCTGCCCGATCCGGCAGCGACGAAGGCGAGCGTGGAGCGATTGGTGCCGTTGGGGAACCGTATGACGTCACCGGAGGAAATCGCGGCGGCGGTAGTGTTCCTAGCATCGCCTTTATCAGCGCACACGACGGGGCAAATCCATTTTGTGGATGGTGGGTATACGCATCTGGATCGGGCGATGACGAGTGAGCATGCGAAGTGGGGCTAGAGAAGGGCGAGAGAGGTGCGAATAGCGAAGTTGAGTTAGAGCCTAACTCAGCTACTGCGAGGGAAAGAAAAACCGCCGTGGATGGCTCCACGGCGGTTGGTGTTTTAGATTATTCTGGGCTTACTTGAAGTAAGCATGGTTCCGGTTGCCGCCGGAGAGGAGGAAGGCGACGAGGTCGGCGACTTCGTCATCCTTCAGCACGTTGATGAGACCCTCGGGCATCATGGAGGTCTTGGACGGTTCCACAGATTTCACCTGGCGGGTGTCGATGCCTATGGATTGGTTCGGGTCGAACATGTCGGTGTTGAAACGCATGTTGTCGCCCGCGAGATTCACCACCCGGCCGTTGTAGCTGTCGCCGTTGTTCAAGGTGACGACCACGGAGCCGAACTGGTCGCTGATCTCCTTGTTCGGATCGAGGATGGATTCCAGCAGGTCGCGCGCATTAAAGCGGCCAGCCACGCCCGTCAGGTCAGGGCCGACGGCGCCGCCATCCGAATCAAAGCGATGGCAGGAGGCGCAACCCACGCCGGCATAGATCTGGCGACCGCGCTCGAAATTACGTTTCTTCAACTGTTTCTCGACCAGCGGAGCGAGTTCCTTGAGCGTCCATTCCTTCGAGAACGTGCGGCCAGCCATGAACTCGGCCATGAGGGACTTCGACTCAATCTTCGCGTCGATGATGGGTTTCAGCTCGGCGAGTTCTGCCGGATTGAGATTCAGCATGGCCTCATCTTTGAAGTTCTTGATGAAGCCACTGAGGCTGTTGCCGCCCTTGAAATTGGCGGCTTTCAGGAACCAACTGAAGTAGGCTTTGCGGAGATCCATCGTCCAGCCGGTCTTGAGCACGCGCAACATGCGGGCGTAATCCATCTGCTCTTCCTGCGTGGGAGCGGAGGTGAGCATGCCCACGACCTTTTTCGCGGCGCTGGGGGCCTCCAGATAGACGAGCATCTGCGCCAGTTCGGCGTTCACTTCGCGACGTTGTGAAGGGAAGAGGGGATCGAATTTGGCAGCGACCTTCTGGCGCGTGGCGGCATCCGGTTCACCCATGCGGATGAAGGCGAGGGCATAGACGCGCAGGAGTTCCACGCGCTGCATCTCGGTGAGTTTGCTCCAGTCCAGCTTGTCGAGGGCGGCGAGGAGCTTCGGTTGGATGGTCTTGTCACCCACGCGGCTCAGGGCGAGCAAGGCGGTGAGGGCGGTTTGGGTATCCTTCTCGCTGAGCGCCTTGTCCTGCCAGGTCGCGGCGGGTTGCCATTCGAGGGCGGTACGGGCGGCGAAGCGCAGGTAGCGATCGCTGTCACCGAGAGCTTTCCAGGCATCTTTCACGGCGTTGGCGTCTACCTTGCCGTGATATGCTTCGAGCTTCTTGCGCGCGGCCAGTTGCGGCGGGGCGGGCATGCCCTTGCTGGGCGCGGTGGATTCCGTGCCGGTGTAGGTCACGCGATAGAGACCGGATTGAGTCTTGCGACCACCGACGGCGAAGTAGAACGCGCCATCCTTCGGATTCACCACGAGATCGGTGAGCGGCAGCGGCGAGGCGCTGATGAATTCTTCCTTCTCCGCCACGTAACCGGCGCCTTCCGGTTTCAGGTGGATGGCGTAGAGCTTGCCGTAGCTCCAGTCGGAGATGTAGAGCGCCTCCTGATACTTGGCCGGGAACTTGGCACCGTAGCCGAAGACCACGCCCGTCGGCGAGCCGGGACCGATATTCACCACGGAGCCGAGGCTGTCCGGGTAGTAATCCGGCCACTTGCCAGTGCCGGAGCGCCAGCCGAATTCGCTGCCGCTGGTGGCTAGATTCACGCGGGTGGGGCGGTACCAAGGTGTGTTCACGTCCCATTCCATATCGGCGTCATACACGAAGAGTTCGCCGCGCGTGTTGAAGGCGGCGTCGTATTGATTGCGATAACCCATGGAGAAGAGTTCCCATTGCTTGCCGTCCGGGCTCATGGAGGCGACCCAGCCGCCGGGAGCCATGATGCCACGGGCATGGCCGCGGGCATCCCACATGCGGGGGAGGAGATGGTCTTCCTGATAGACGAGCGGGACTTTGGAAGAATCAAACTTCGTGGGCTTGGTGTGGTTACCTGCGAGGATGTAGATGGATTTGCCATCGGGCGAGAGCAGCGCAGCATGAGGACCGTGTTCACCGCCGCCTTCCAGCAGGCGCAGCGTCTCTACCTTGTCGAGCTTGTCGTCGCCATTGGTATCTTGCACGCGATAGACGCCGCTGGCGTATTTGCCACCGCGATTCACCACGACGTAAAGGCTGTCAAAAGCCCATAGGAGGCCCTGGGCTTCACCAATGTCCACATTGATCTTTTCGATCTCCAGACCAGTGCTGCTGGCAAGTGGCGGTGGTGAGAGGCGATAGAGCCCGCCGTATTGATCGCAGACGATGAGGCGGCCTTTCGGGTCCACGGTCATGCTGACCCAGGAGCCTTGGTCGTCTTTCGGCACAGAGTAGAGGCGCTCCACCTTGAAGCCTTTGGCCACGCGCAGGCGCTCCACGGGAGTGGCTTCTGGTGGCTTCACATTGGCAGCGGCTTGGAGGGATTTTTCATTCACGCTGGTCCAGGGCGCACCGCCGAGCTGGGCGAGCACAATGGGTTTGGTCCACGAGGAATCATTGAACTCCGGCTTTTGCCAGCCAGTGGGGGCTTTCTCGGAGGTCTTCCACGTGGCATCAGTACCGATGACCTGCAAGGAACGGCCGCTGTCGATCTCCAGCTTCACCATGAGCGCGGCGGCGTTGCCACCGTCGTTCTTGGCGTCCACCGCGATGACGTTGTGGCCTTCGAGGAGCTTGCTCCCCACACTGACGAACGCGGGGGTGGTCCATTCGTTGCCGGCGGCGATCTGTTCGCCGTTCAGGAAGAGGCGGAACTCGTTATCGGCGGAAACGAAGAGACGGGCGGTGACGGCGGCTGATTTCTTGAAATTGAATTCCTTGCGGAACCAGGCCTTCTGGTTGGCAGTGGCCGGTTTGGTGGGCCAGATCCAATTGACGTTGGAGCTTTGGGCGACGGCGGCTTTGGGCGCGGCCTTTTCCTGGGCTTGCGCATCGGAAACCAGCAAGGTGCTGGTGACGGTGAGGGCCAAAAGCGAACAATAACGGGCTAACATTTTCATGGCTTTCAATGAGTGCCGCGCATTTAAGCAACAAGCGGGGAAGGGTGGCAACCATGAATGGAGGCGGGTGGAAAGTTTTAAAAATCAAAGCTCCTAGCCGAGGGCTAGCGAATCGAGTTTTTTGAAATTTTGTCTCTATGGAGCGCACCGGGCGCACTGAAGGCTAACGCTGATTGTTGGAAACTGGCAGGACAGGGCCATGAAAAAGAACATTTTGTCCGAGAATAGTGAGGAATAGCGAGGTTAAGTGTAACGGAGGCTGAGATTCTCTGGCAGAGTGAGGGCGTATGAAAGATGAAAGAACAGTGAAGTCGGAGGGTGGCGGTGAAGTCGAGCAAGCCGTTGCGGCAAGGTCAAGCGGCGATGAGGGCCCTAGTTTGGGACGACTTGGAAGTCATCCTTACCACGTTTTTGAAGGTTTGGACGCGGATTAAAGGGAGGATTTATGGGAGATATGTCCACAGATTTAATCTCGGGTGACCCAAAGTGCGCTGTTGCGTGCGGCGGGCCGGTTCCATTTAATGGCGCGCCAGTGAACAAAACGACGCAGTTTAAGCAGATGTTGCAGTCGCCCCATTTGGAATTCCTGATGGAGGCGCATAATGGTCTCAGCGCCCGCATCGTGGAAGAGGCGGGCTTCAAGGGCATTTGGGCCAGCGGCCTGTCCATGTCCGCCGCGCTCGGTGTGCGGGACAATAATGAGGCGAGCTGGACGCAAGTCCTCGAAGTGGTCGAGTTCATGGCCGATGCCACGAACATCCCCATTTTGCTGGATGGCGACACGGGCTTCGGCAATTTCAACAACGTGCGCCGTCTGGTGAAGAAGCTCGAGCAACGCGGCTGCGCGGCCGTTTGTATCGAAGACAAACTTTTCCCCAAGACGAACTCCTTCATCAACAGCGAGCAACAGCCGTTGGCGGACATGGATGAATTCGCCGGCAAGATCAAGGCCGTGAAAGACGCGCAGGATGATCCGGACTTCTGCCTCGTCGCCCGTCTGGAGGCGTTCATCGCCGGTTGGGGCATGGAAGAGATGTTGCGTCGCGCGGATGCGTATCATGCGGCGGGTGCGGATGCCTTGCTCATCCATAGCAAGAAATCCACGCCGGACCAGATCCTTGCCTTTGCCAAGGCGTGGAATAATCGCTGCCCGCTCGTCATCGTGCCCACGATGTATTACAGCACGCCCACGGAAGTTTTCGAGCAGGCGAAGATCAGCACCATCATCTGGGCGAACCACAACGTGCGCTCGGCCATCACGGCCATGCAGAACACCACGCGCACCATCTTCAAGGAACGTTCGCTCATGAACGTGGAAGATCGCGTGGCGTCGGTGAAAGATATTTTTCGCCTGCAAAACGCGGATGAACTGGCGGAAGCCGAAGAGCGTTACCTGCCCAAGACGAGCAATTCCCTCCGCGCCATCATCCTCGCCGCCTCCCAAGGCAGCGAGCTCGGTGAGCTGACGAAGACGAAGCCGAAGGCGATGATCCCCATCAACGGCCAGCCGCTCCTGCACAAGCTGGTGGCGCAATTCCGCGCCGAGCAGACGAAGGACGTGGTGGTGGTGCGCGGCTTCGCGAGCAAGGAAGTGAACGCGCCGGATGTGCGATTCGTGGAGAATCCGGAGTATGCGCAGACGGCGGAGCTCGGTTCGCTCAACAAGGCGGCGAAAGACATCGAGGGCAATGTGGTGATCTCGTTCGGCGATATTTTGTTCCGCCGTTATATCCTGCAAAATCTGCTGACGGACCCGGGCGATATCGTCATCGCGGTGGATGCGGCGTGGCAGCAGCGCAAGCGCGCGGACAGCTACATCGATTACGTGACGGCGTCGCATCCATACACGCTGAAATATGGCGAAGAGGAAGCCGAACTGCGCGAGATGGGCCCGCACTTGAAGGCGGATCAAATCCACGGCGAATGGATCGGCCTCCTGAAAGCGAGCGCGAAGGGCGCGGAGAAGATCCGCACGGCCTTGAGCGAACTGGCGAAGCGCCCGGACTTCAACAAACTGCGCTTTGACGATCTGTTCAAGCACCTGCTCGCGAGCGGTAATACGGTGAAGGTCGTTTACATCACCGGCCATTGGCTGGATGTGGACAGCCTGGAAGATTTGAGCGCGGCGAACGCCTTTTAACATGATACCAGCGTCAGCATTCATCGAGCATCTGCGGTCACTGGGCTACACCCAGTATGCCGGCGTGCCGTGTTCGTATCTGAAGCCGTTCATCAATTACGTCATCGGCGATTCGACGCTGGATTACATCGGCGCGACGAGCGAGGGCGAGGCCGTGGGCATCACGATGGGCGCGTATCTCGGCGGTCGCAAGACAGTGACGATGTGCCAGAACTCCGGCCTGGGCAACATGGTGAACCCGCTCACTTCGCTGAACTATCCCTTCCAAGTGCCGACGCTCCTCATCACCACGTGGCGCGGTGAACCGGGCCGCCCCGATGAGCCTCAGCACGTGCTCATGGGCCAGATCACGCACAAGCTGCTGGAGACGATGCAGATCCCGTGGCTCCCGTTCCCAAACGAGGAATCAAAGATCGCGGACGTGATGGCACAGGCCGAAGCGAGCATGACGGAGCGCAAGCTGCCCGTCGCCCTCGTCATGTCCGAAGGTTCTATCGAAGAGTGCGACTTGAAGGATCAAGCACAGCCGGAACGCGTGCAGACAGAGGTGAAGCAATTGCTCAAATTGCAGACATCGCAACGGATGATCCGCACGGAGGCATTGCAGGCAATCCTCGAATCGCTGCAAGGAAACGAAGCCGTGATCGCGACGACGGGCAAGACGGGGCGAGAGCTGTTCACCATCGCAGACCGGCCGAATCATCTATATGTGGTGGGCGGCATGGGCACGGCCTCGGGCATCGGTTTCGGTTTGGCCCAAGCGCAACCGAAGTTACCGGTTGTGGTCATCGATGGCGATGGCGCGGCACTGATGAAGTTGGGAGCGCTGGCAACCATCGGCTATTACCAGCCCAAGAATCTGCTGCACGTCATCCTCGATAACGAAGCGCATGATTCTACTGGCGGACAACGCACGGTGTCGGGTCTGGTGGATTTCGCGAGCATCGCGGCGGCGGCGAATTACCGTTATGCCGTGTCAGCCGATGATCCGGCGGATGTGCGGGCGGCGGTGAAGGAGCTGCGAAGCAAAGGTGGTCCGGCGTTGCTGCATGTGAAGATACGGGCCGGTTCACCGAAAAATCTGGGACGCCCCACAGTGAAACCGCACGAGGTGAAAGAGCGGTTCATGAAGTTCGTGGCGGACTCAACGCGTTAAACCATCATGGCCAAGGACAAACTGCTCTTCACGCCCGGACCGTTGACCACGAGTTGCACGGTCAAGGAGGCGATGCTGCATGACGTAGGCTCGCGCGATGACGAGTTCATCGCGATGGTGCGCGACATCCGGTGGCAGTTGCTGGAATTGGGCGGGGTGAGCCAGGCGAGCGGTTATGAAGCTGTGCTGGTGCAGGGGAGTGGCACATTCGGTGTGGAGTCCGTGCTATCCAGCGCGATTCCGGCGGATGGCAAAGCGCTCATCCTTGTGAACGGTGCCTACGGTGAGCGCATGGTGCAGATGACGGCGCGCTATGGCATCGCCACCGAAGTATTGCGTTGGGCGGAGAACGAGGTGACCGATCCGTCCGCCGTGGAAGCGAAGCTCAAGGCGGATGATAGCATCACCCATGTGATCATCGTTCATTGCGAGACGACGACAGGCATCATGAACCCGGTGGAGGTCATCGGGCCAATGGTGCAGGCGGCGGGTAAGACTTTCATTGTGGATGCCATGAGCAGCTTCGGTGCGATCCCGCTGAACCTGGCGGAGTCCGGCGTGGATTATCTGATCTCCTCAGCGAATAAATGCATCGAGGGCGTGCCGGGATTTTCTTTCGTGCTGGCGAAACGCTCGAAGCTGGAGTCGTGCAAGGGACAGGCAAGGACATTGAGCCTGGACCTGCACGCACAATGGGTGGGGCTGGAGAGCAACGGGCAGTTTCGTTACACGCCACCGACGCATACGTTGCTGGCGTTTTCGCAAGCGTTGAAAGAACTCACCGGCGAAGGTGGTGTAAAAGGTCGTGGCGCGCGTTATCTCGCGAATCACAATGCGTTGAAGGCGGGGATGAAGAGGCTGGGGTTCATCCCATATCTCGCGCCGGAAGTGCAGAGCTACATCATCACGGCGTTTCATTATCCGGGGGATGCGAATTTCAAGTTTGAGGAATTTTACCGGCGGCTTTCGCAGCGTGACATGGTGATTTACCCGGGCAAACTGGGGCACGTGGACTGCTTCCGCATGGGGAACATCGGGCGCTTGCAGCCAGCAGACATCGATGCGTTGTTGGTGGCGGTCGAAGGTGTGCTCAAGGAGATGAGCGTGGGCATCCCGGTGGCGGGGCCTAAATGAATGTCCAATGACGAAATCCGAATGACGAAGGAATGAGCAAATGACCATTCGGCTAATTTGCACAACGCTGTTCATCAGTTTGTTAATGGGTTGTGCGAGCCGTGATGTGTCGAACGATCCGACATTGATGACGGAGCGGAAGGGAGTGGGGTTTCTCAGCAAGGAAGTCCCGGCATGGTACAGGGACAACGGTTGTTTCTCCTGTCACAACAATGGCGATGCGGCGCGGGCGTTGTACTTGGCTTCGCAGAAAGGCTATCGTCTCCCAGCTTCCGTGCTGACCGGCACGACGGATTGGGTGACCTGGCCGCAGCAGTGGGATCATAACAAGGGCGACCCGGGTTTTAGTGACAAGCGGCTGGCGGATGTGCAATTCGCGTCCGCTTTGGTCACAGCGATGGACACGGGACACACGTGCAAGACGGACGCACTGGCGGAGGCGGTGAAGCGGGTCTTGGCCCAGCAGGCGGCGGATGGTTCGTGGCCTATCGATGCGAAGAACACGCTGGGTTCACCGGCGACTTATGGCGCGCCGCTGGCAACTCATACGGCCATCGAGATTCTGAAACGCAGTGATAGCGCAGAGGCAAAAGTGAAAGTGACAAAGGCGGAACAGTGGTTGCGCACGGTGCCGGTCAACAGCGTGTTCAATGCGGCGGTTTTGTCCATCGCGTTGAAGGAAGATGCGAGCGAAACGGGCAAAAGCAAACGCCAGCAAGCACTCCAACTCATCCGGCGTTCGCAGACAAGTGACGGTGGCTGGGGGCCTTATGCGGATGCGCCGCCGGAGGTCTTCGATACGGCGATGGTGTTGCTGGCTTTGGCGCCACTGAGGGAGCGGCCAGAGACGGCGCTGATGATTGAGCGTGGTCGAAACTATCTGGCGGCCAATCAGTATGACGACGGAAGCTGGCCGGAGACGACGCGGCCTTCGGGGAATGAGAGCTATGCGCAAAGGCTCTCGACAACGGGATGGGCGGTGATGGCGCTGCTCGCTACGCGGAATGACTGATCAAGGCGCTGCTTTGATCGCGAACGGAATCGAAACCGCCTCGTTCTTGATGCGTTTTTCCACGCCTTCAAAGATATCCACTTCGAAAGCCTTCCCAATATTGTTGCCCGCGAGGTCTTCGATGGTGGTCAGGGCCTGAAGTTGATACGTACCCGCTGACCACGCTTTTTCCGGGGTGAAGAGCCAGCGCTGTTCCTGGTTTTGCAAAGTCACGTTTCCAGCTACGCGTTGCTTGTCCGGGCCAGTGACCCAGATCATGCGTTGGGCGAGCGCATGGTCCATGGATTTTGGAAATTCCACGATCAGCGCCGCGGCAGTTCCGGTTGCAGGCACTTTGATCTTCCACGTCTTGGGGTCGAGAGCAGTGCGGTCAGGCGCGCTTACTTTGAATTGCTTGCGGTAGGTGGCTTTCAGCGGCGCACCTTTCCCATCCTGCCATTGGCGATCGATGACGAGCGTGAAGGTCTTGCCGGCTTCGAGCGCCGGACCGATGTCTTCCAGCGGCTTCACCTCGCGCTTGATCCGGCCCGGATCGATGAAGAGGGTGAGGCGGGTCATCTCCGGATTCCACAATTCCTCGTCGATCTCCAGAAAGGGAAGTTCGATCGGTTTGCCGTCACTGTTCAGCAACTTGATGTGATCGTAAATATGCCCGCCATTCATCGGGGCGGAGAAATGGATATAAAACTTGAGCAGGTTTTCCGGCAACACATCCGCGCTGGGATACACTTGCGTCACCGTGGTGGTCGGGATGAGCTTCACAGCGGGTACGGTGTGTGATGAACTGACCAGTGCCGGTTTTCCGGGGTAACCGGGCAGTTTGCCCAAGTGCAGCGTGGCGCGGTATTTCAATCCGGAGGCGAGAGGAAACTGCGGAGTGAAAGTCACCGACGATTTGCTGATCTCATAACGGCCCAACATCGGTGGCAATTCCACACTGCTCACCAGATCGCCTGATTCGACGGTGATGGGAAAGGCCTTGCGCCATTGTTCATCCGACCATTTGGCGGCGGCTGTCTGTCGCAGGATGTCTGTCCCCAGGCCTTGTACAACGACGACGTCCTGGGCCGCCTGTTTTTCCCAGACGATGGCCGGAGCGCTTTGCCCGGATACAGGCAAGCAGTCTGCGAAAAAAAGACTGGCTGCCGCGAGGGCGACAGCCAGTCCGTTGAAACATCTCTTAAACATCGATCAAGGCAGCGGCAGAGATTCCAGGCTCAGCGCACCGGCTTCATTGCGGCGCACCACCAGGGCATTCTTCTCATCCAGGCGGTCGAGCTGGTCGATGCCTGTCCAACTGTCGATGGTCTGATAAGGCAGACCTTTCGTGCCGCCGCCACCCACGGGAGCGGTGATGCTTTCGGTGCCTTCAATCGTATCAGTGCTGATCTTCATGATGCCGCGGCTGCTGTTCGCCATGAGCAGGTAGTCTTTGCCCCCCTTCTGATACACGATCATGTCCAGCGGGCGGTTACGGTTGCCGAGCTCGGCGATCGTCTTGCCTTTGATCTTCGCGCCGGGCGTCAGGTCCTTCAACGGGAACTGCACCAGCGGCGTGCAGGTGTAGGCGGCGAGCAGCTGCTGTTCCTTGCCGACTTTGAAGGGGATGAACGTGCGTACTGGTGAGCGGGTCTCAAACTTGCCGTGTGCGCCGTGATAGATCTCCACGCTCGTGCCGTTGGCCACCGTCTTGAAGGGGAAGGGGATGGCCCGCAGGGTGGAGGCGAATTCCTCATTCGAGAGACCGGCGATGAGCAGCCGGTCTTCGAGGAAGGCGATGTCCGTGATGCTTTCCGTGCGCGGGTTGCTCTTGCGATTGCCCTCGCCCACCACGCCATCCACCGGCGCATCCGGCAGGCTGGCCTTGGAGTGCTTCACATTATCGAGCGAGACGGCTTCGAGCTTGCCCGTCTTGTCCACGCGAACGAGAACCGGGCTGGCATCCGCACTGCGACCGCGAGCCACCGCGAGGTAAGTATTCCGTGAGATGGGATTCACCGCCATGTCACTGATGGCGATCTGGTCGGCAGAAGTGCCGAGGAGGGCGGCGATCTTTTGGTTGATGCCTTCCACTTTTAGGGAACCGGCAGAACCGGCCTTGGTGTCGCCGGTATCCAGCGCGAACACGGCGGCGGATTTGGAATCAGCCACGAAGAGGATGCCATCCGGACCGAAAGCGAGCTGGCTGGCGGATTTGAGTTCCGGTTTGCCGGCCTTCATGCCTTCCGTCCAGTTGGCGGCGGAGGCGGTGACGGCCAGCCCGAGGGCACACAGGGTAACGGCGATTTGCGGGAGTCGTTTCATGAGATGATCCTTTTGCTCGGGTTTCGTTGGTGACGGGTAATTAGCTGATAGTTTTACGTGTCCTGAAATATGTCAATGTAACAACGCACTGGGACACATCACACTTAAACACCGCTTAGCATTTTTTGTTGCGCTTGCTCAATGGTGCGAACCCCCTCCAGATGGCGCTGCTTCAAGTGGGTGGTGATAGTGCCGTTCAGCATTATTTTAGTGATTCAGAAACACTTTGTTATAAAGGAGTTATCTATCAGCGACATGGCAGCGTTCGTGCTAAATGCATTGTAAGCTTATGCGACATAAATCATACCTCATACTAGCTGTAGCTACCCTGTTAACTACCACCACGCTGCCGGCTGACACCGTGCAGCACACAGTAGTCGTGCCGTCCTCGGTGCTGAACTACTTCTCGGGCGAGACACCGCTGCCAGTCAGCGTGCCGCAATTCGATGGTTCCCTTGGCTCCCTGACCGCTGTGCATGTCAGCACCAAGTCCACCATGTCTTACAATTCGTTTGTGATGAACTTCGGTTCCCCGCAGACCATCGTGGCGGATTACTTCGCGACCGCGAACCTCCGTCGTCCGGATTCGTCGTTGATCCTGTCGGGTGATCTGACCGCTCAAGGGACGGCGTTCATCAACAGCTTCGAGAACACTGTCTTCTTCGGCTCCGTCGAGGGGACGGTGCAAACGACGCTGGCCGGGGCTGCGGATCTCGCGCTCTTCACGGGTGCGGGCACGGTGCCGCTGATCATCGGTGGCACGGGGGCTGTGGGCCTCTCCGATCCGTTCAACGCGATGGACTTCACCGAACTGCAACTCGCCGCCGAAGTCACGGTCACCTATGAGTACGCTGTGGTGAACACCACGCAAGAAGTCGTGCTCGATGTCCATCCGGGCAGTGACGTGAACCCGGTGAACCTCAAGAGCCAGGGCGTGTTGCCCGTGGCCATCCTGTCCACGGCGGACTTCTCAGCCGCGGACATCGATGCGAGCTCACTGTTGCTGGGTGATCCTGAGTTGGCTGGTGCCGTCGCTCCGCTGCGCAGTGCGGTGGAAGACGTGGATGGCGACGGTCTGCTGGACCTGATGCTGCACTTCAGCACACCCGCGTTGGTGTCTGCCGGTGCGGTAAATGCGGCCTCGGTGGAACTCACCTTGAGCGGTGCCACGACTGGTGGATCGGCCATCGTGGGTGCGGATAGCATCCGCATCGTGCCTGGTTCCACGAAGGGCAAAGGCAAATAAATTGAGCTGAACGCAGAAATGTTCCTGCGTGTGTGGGCGCCGGACGGAAACGTCCGGCGCTTTGTTTTTTGGGCCAGCAAAGCGGTTGCATTCGGGCGGGGCGGGTGGATAAATTCTGTCCCAAGCCATGAAATCATTTTCCAAACTGGTGGCGTCACTCGCCTTGCTGGTGGTCAGCTCCCCCTTCATCGGCCAGGCTCACGCGGCTACCCGGCCCAATATCCTCGTCATCCTCACGGATGATCAGCGGGCGGATGCCATGAGTTGCGCGGGGAACAAGCTGTTTGCCACGCCCAATATTGACCGGCTGGCCCAGGAAGGTGCGCGGTTCGCGAATGTCTTCGTCACTACTTCACTGTGCTCGCCCAGCCGGGCGTCCATGTTGAGCGGGCGTTATGCGCGGCAGCATGGGGTGCAGAATAATTTCACGGAATATCCCGTGGACCTGCCCAGCTACCCGCGCAGCCTGAAGGCGGCAGGTTACCAGACCGCCTACATCGGCAAATGGCACATGGGCGAGGATAACGACGAGCAACGCCCGGGCTTTGACCATTGGGTCAGCCATCGCGGGCAGGGGAATTATTTCGATAACGAATTCAACATCGACGGCGTGCGCAAGAAGGTCCCCGGTTACTACACCACGGTGGTGACGGAATTTGCGCTTGCATGGTTGAAGCAAAAGCGGGAACAACCGTTCCTCCTCGTCCTTGGTCAGAAAGCACCGCATGGCGGGCCGATCCAGCCGGAGCCGCGTTTCGCCAATGCCTTGGACAACGTTCCGATTCCCCGGCCGAAGAATGCCGATGACTATGCCGCGCCCGACAAACCCTCGTGGCTGAAAGAAAGTTACCCCACGTGGCATGGCGGCGGCGGACCGCTTTATGATCTGAAGACGTTGGAGCGCTTGGTGCGGACGTATCTCGCCACCGTGCTTTCGGTGGATGAGAGTGTGGGGCGCATCTACGAAACGCTCAAGGCCAGCGGTCAGCTTGATAACACCGTCATCATCTACACGAGCGATAACGGTTTCGTGCTGGGTGAGCACGGGCGCACGGACAAGCGCACGATGTATGAGGACAGCTTGCGCATCCCCTTGCTGGTGCGATATCCGCCGCTGGTGAAGCCGGGAACGATCATCAACCAGATGGTGCTGAGCCTGGACATGGCCCCGAGCATCGTGGACTTCGGTGGCGGCAAGGCGTTGAAGAATATCGAGGGGCTTTCGTGGAAGCCTTTGCTGGCAGGCAAGCGGGTGAAGTGGCGTGATTCCTTCCTCTACGAATACAACTTCGAGAAGCAGTTCCCCTATACGCCCAATGTGCGCGGCATCCGTACGGATGAATGGAAGCTTATCCGCTATCCGCATGGCGATGGCGGTCCGGACCGGTTCACGGCGGAGCTGTATCAACTGGCCAGCGACCCGCTGGAGCAGAAGAACCTCATCAACGACCCGAAATGGGCGGCGCAACGGAAGCAGTTGGAGCGGGACTTGGAGAAGCTCTCGAAGCGCATCGGGCCGGACAAGATGCCCGTGTATGAAGGCATCACGGATGTGCGTCCGAAGTATTGAGCGGGGGGAGCGCGGGACTGTGTCCCGCAGGAACTCCCAAAGGACGTAGGATGCCATTTTTCACTTGGACGAGCAATGTTACCTCCTTCTCTTTGGGGAGAAGGCCGGGATGAGGGGAACGGGAGCGACCATCAACATATGCAGACGGCTTTTGCTTAAGGGCAGGCTCTTCCCCCTCACCCCAAACCCTCTCCCTCGGGGAGAGGGAGTCATCTACGGCTGCGAATTTGGCTTTTTATCCCGTTCTCACAGCTTGAATCGGGAATCAGAATCTTGCCCGGGCAGACAGTTTCACATCCCTGCTGCAAGGGCCGGTTGACCAACTGAACCTGGCAGCGGATACTGGGGAGGAAATCTTTTTACAATTCGTCTAAGGAATGTGCTCCCGGTGTGTCGTATAGGTGTGATGACACCTTTTAGGACCGGTCGAACCGGAGCGGAATGGAACAATCTGTGACCTGACACGCTATGTCACCCCAACACCCATGACCGTGGTGCAGCCTGACGCCGCCAGCGCGGAGACGCCGCGTCCGGAAACGATCGAGGAGCTGTTCGCAGCGCTCGAATCGCCGCTGCTCAGCTACGCACTGCGGCTGACGGGGGAGCGGGCACCCGCGGAAGATGTCGTCCAGGAAGCATTCATGAAGTTGCACGCACAATTCGCCGAAGTGAAGGAGCCCAGAAGGTGGCTCTACCGCACGGTGCATAACCTGGCGCTGAACCAGCGGCGGCAGGCGGCGAAGACGGTGCCGATGGAGACGGGCGCAGATGGCGAGGCAGACAACAACCATAACGGTACGGACCCGGAACCGCTGCCGGACGAGCAGATAATCCGCTGGGAGGGCATCGGGCTGGTGCGGCTGAGCCTGAGCACGCTGGATGAACGGAGCCGCGAGGTGGTGCGGCTGAAATTTGACGAGAACCTTTCGTATCAGGAGATCGCCCGGCGCACGGGGCTGAGCGCCAGCAATGTGGGTTATCTCCTGCACCATGCCCTGAAGGCGATCGCGGCAGAACTCGCCCGGACGGGATTGATACCATGAAACCTGAAGATTTGAACCCTGAGTATAACGAGATGGAAGTGCGGATCACCGCGCTGCTCCTGGGGGAACTGACCGCCGAGGAGGCGGCAGAGGTGCAGGCGGCCATCGCACAGGATCCTGAGCTGCAGCGGCTGCATGACCGGCTGAAGGCGGTGCTGGGGCTGGTGCGGGAGGCCGTGCCGACGACGGAGCTGCCAGTGGGTGTCACACCGGAGCCGCTGACGCTGGCGCATGAGCGGCGGGAGGAATTGCTGGCGGTGTTCAAGGGCGGTGCTCCGAAAGCCAAGGAGCCGAAGGTCATCAAGGTGTCGTTCTGGCGGCGGTATCAGAAGGATTTGATGAAGCTGGCGGCGATGGCGATGTTGCCGTTCTTTGGCACAATTTGGCTCGCACTTAATATGCGAGAGAAGGATTCGGTTAAAGTGGGTGATACAGAAGAGACAATCTCTAATGGACGGGGATTTTTTAGTTTGTTCAGCAGCGATTCGGATTATACGGCGACTCCGCCTCCTCCGCCCGCGTCGGCTGCTTTGGCATTGGAAGAAGCTCAATCCCAGTTGGTCGCTCAGATGGTTACGTCATCGAATCCTTATGCGCGTTCGGTTGCTGAGGAAGCGGGGGTGGTGCGGTCCACGAATTATTTAGCATTTGCTGCTCCCTCCGCAGCCCCGAGTGGCGTTCGTTCCATCACTGTATTGCCGGACTTGAAGGAGTCTGTGACCGCGGCAGCCGAGGGTATCCAATTTTCTGCTTCTGCATATTATGCAGAGAATAACAACCCGCAGGTGCAGCTCTCCAGCCGCACGCCGAGTCCAGGGGAACGTCCGCTCAATCGGGCACGCTCGGTAGGTGGAGACATTAGCTTTCGGCAAAGGATTGTGGTGCCGGGAACTCCGCCTCCAGCAACGGCGGCTGTTCCGCCAGTGCATAGTGCACGCGGAGTGCCGTTGGGCACTCCGGCGCCATCTCAACCGGTCGGAAACACACCCATGCGTTCCTTGCACATCGCCTTGCCGAAGGCGGAAGCGGAAATGGCGCAGATCACTGATCTGAGTGACAATCACTTTGGCGCGAACGTCCAGAATGGGCGGAGAATTTCCGGTGGCGGGGATGAGAAGGGCGGGCAGGTGGCTCAAGCCGGTGGTGCGGGAGGCATGGGGGGAGGCGCAGCGGCGGGAACGACACATTGGGGATTTCAGCAGCAGGAGTTTTTGGCTGCGTCCGCCACTTATGAGAAAGCCACGCGTGATGCAATTCCGGCTCTTTCGGGTTCACAGTCCCAATTATTCACCTTCGGCTCAGGGAACCAAGGAGTGGCCAATTTTACGACTCCGCAAAGCGGCAACTACAATACCCAATCCGGGCAAAATGCTTTAGGCCTCAATGTAAAAGATAAAGTTCCTGCTCTGGGCACCCTGCCGGTGACAGGAGGATTATTCGCGGGTGGTGATTTAGGAGGAGGCTTTAAGCCCAGCGAGCCCATTGAACTCGGCTTGCAAGAGCATCGCGCGCTGGCGGATGGCAGCACGGTGCAGCGCATGGATGGGGAGCGGTTTTACCGGGAGACGGCTCCAGCACCATCGAAACCAGTTACCGCCACGGCCTCGGACAAGGTGGATGCCTGGCGTAAGGCAAGGGAGGAGTCTTTATCAGAGTTGAGGGCTGCGGAGATGAAGCCGAGTGAAAAGGAGGGGGCCACGGTTTTGTCAGCAGATGCTGTTGCGCGGGTGGATATCAACCGCAAAGGGCTGGCTGACCCGGCCGGGGTGGTAAAAGGTTTGCCGCAGACGCTGCCTGCCGCAGACAAGCCGAGCACGCCTGTGTCTGGGCGTAGGGATTTTTCTGGTTCATTTGGTCCCAACCCAAGTCTGCCTTCCCTTCAGGCGGGCACGGAGTTTGATGCCATGGGGCGGACAGTCAGCGCGGCGGACCGACTGAGCATTGTGAACGGGACGACGATGGAGAAAAACTCCGTGGCCGGAAAGGGTGTTTCGGATTTGACCTATACCCACTTCAGTGAGGCTCCTAACGATGTTAAACTAAGATTTGCGGCTCCGGCTGCTGCAAACGTTCCGGGACAGGCTCCATCGCCCTCTTCTGTCCGCGTAGGTAAACGACTTGAATTGGGTGATGAGCAGAAACAGGCTTGGTTTGGTAACGCGGTCGGTTCAGGTGGTGTGGTGCGGGATGAGTACGAGGGGGCAAAAAACAGTGGTTCGCTGCAGTTCTCTCTCCCGGCAAACTCTCCGTCTGGATTTCCGCAGCATTCCGGCACCAACAAGTTCGTGGGGCGTTATGCGTGGACCGTGGTTCCCGAAGGGACCACGCTGGACTTGAAATCTATGAGGGATGGTCTGACGGATGCTCCCAGCACCACTGATGGAGAGCTGGCTGAGGACTTGCGGCAAAAGGTGCGCATCGGCGGACAGATGTCCTCAGGTCAAGCAGGTCAATTCGGTGCCATTATCCCCAATCAAGGCAATGCGCAGGGAGTAAATGGTCCGGTCACGGATTTCGGGACACGGGCGAAGGTGGCGCAGTCAGGGAAGGATTTTGATGCGGATTATATAGATGGGCACGCTGAGAAATTGATGAAGCAGAGCGGGGACCGGTTAGGGGCGGCGGTGACGGATGGGCGGAAGTTCAGCGATCCGGTCGCAAAGATGGATGGATTCAACTTGGATGTAATTGATCTTACTGTGGCCAAGTCACTTGATGAAGCGGAATGGGCGAGCGGGGTAAATGCCGGAATGAAGTTGAGTGAGCCGACGCCGGTGGTGGCGGTGGATTTGAAGCCGACGGCGGAGGAAGCGGCCAAGCGGCAGGCGACGGAAACCTTGATGGGTGAGGTATCTGCGCGGGCGGAGGTTTTGAAGCGGGAGGGCAATTTGGCTGAGGCTGAGCGATTGGAACTCGAAGCTCAAAAACTTGGCAGACGGTTGGCGGGTAGCACTACGGGGTTGCCGAGCGCAACCAAGGGAAACAAGGAAGAGGTCACCAAGCAGATGCAGGATGCCAAGCTGCTCTACGAGCTACGCAAGCCTGAGGAGGCAGAGGCAAAATTGCGCGAAGTCATCAAGCAAGACCCGGCGAACTCGGCGGCGTATTACTACATGAACCTGTTGCAAGAAGCCAAATACGGTGATCTGGCGCGGAAGCGCGATTTTGAGCAGCGCACTAGAATCGTGGACGTTGAGAAGGCATGGGAGATTCCAACAACAGGAGAGGCATTGGCGGCGGCGAATCCGTATGTGCGGACGAATGTGGCGCAGGCGACGACGAAGAGCAGGTCAATGTTACCGGCGATGGAGGAAGTAACGGAAGACAAAGAATCGAAATTGCCCAAGGCTCCCGTAGTGGGTGAGGAGTTGGCGAAGTTGTCGGATGAGAACAAGCCGGTGGTGGCACTGAAGCAAGTTGCCGATCAGAAGGAAGAAGTGAAGGCGGAGGTGAAGAAGGCGGCGAAGGAAGAGGATGTGGCGGCGAAGAAGCCTGCTCCCGCGCCTCCGGGCATTCCGCAGCCGGAGGTGAGCACGGCGGAGAATGCGTTCTCTACATTCTCGCTGAATGTGAGTGATGTGTCGTTCAAGCTGGCGGCGGCGAGCCTGGAGAAGGGCTTGATGCCGGAAGTGGGCTCGGTGCGCACGGAGGAGTTCATCAATGCGTTCAATTATCATGATCCCGAACCGACGAGCGGTTCCCGCGTGTCGTTTGCATGGGAGCGGGCGCGGTATCCGTTCGCGCATGATCGGGATCTGGTGCGGTTCTCGGTGCAGACGGCGGCGGTTGGGCGCGAGCCGGGCAAGCCGTTGAACATCGTCTTGTTGCTGGATAACTCGGGGTCGATGGAGCGGGCGGATCGGCTGCGCATCCGGCAGGAATGTCTGCGGGTGCTGGCCTCGCAGTTGCAACCGCAGGACAAGGTGAGCGTGGTGTCCTTCGCGCGGACGGCGCGTTTGTGGGTGGATGGCCTGACGGGGGCGCAGGTGAAGGAATTGCCGGAGCGCGTGGGGAACCTCACGCCGGAAGGCGGTACGAATCTGGAGGCGGCGATGGACCTGGCGTATCAGACGGTGCAGAAGCATTTCGCGCCGCAAGGGGTGAATCGCGTGGTGTTGCTGACGGATGGCGCGGCGAATCTGGGCGATGTGCAGCCGGAGTCGCTCAAGAAAAAGGTGGTGGCGTATCGGCAACAAGGCGTGGCGCTGGATTGCTTCGGCATCGGTTGGGAGGGTTACAACGATGATCTGTTGGAGGCGCTCTCGCGCAATGGGGACGGGCGTTATGGCTTTGTGAATTCACCGGAAGCGGCCACGACGGAGTTCGCAGCGCAATTGTCCGGCGCGCTCAAGGTCGCGGCCTCCGATGTGAAGGTGCAGGTGGAGTGGAATCCGAAGCGGGTGACGGTGTTCCGTCAGTTGGGTTACGCGAAGCATCAGCTCAAGAAGGAGGAGTTCCGCGATAACACGGTGGATGCGGCGGAGATCGGCGCGGCGGAGGCGGGCAATGCGCTCTACACGGTGCAGGTGAATGCGGCAGGTGAAGGGCCGCTGGGGGTGGTGCGGGTGCGGTATCGCCTGCCGGGCACGGATGATTATCGCGAGCAGGAATGGCCGCTGGCGTATGACGGGGCGGCGAAGGACATGCAGCAGGCGAGTGTGCCGTTGCGCCTGGCAGGGACGGCGTCGGCCTTCAGCGAGTGGCTGGTGTCGAGTCCGTATGCGGGCGAGGTGACGCCGGAGAGATTGGTCGTGCAGATGGCGGGCGTGCCGGAGGCGTATCCGGCGGATCCGCGGCCGAAACAACTGGAGTGGATGATACGGCAGGCGAAGAGTTTGTCGGGGAGATAAATTTTAAAGGAGATATTTATGGGAAAAAGCGAACAGCGTGAGGAAACAGGGAAACGTTCAACGTCCAACGTTCAACGTCCAACGTCGAAGTGGGGACTCCCCCTCACCCCGGCCCTCTCCCCCAAGGGGGCGAGGGAGACAGTAGCGGCGGGCGATTTTAGCGCGACGGGTTCTTGGGAGATTCCTTCC
>CAZPUL010000055.1:0-35142 GCA_964589735.1 uncultured Verrucomicrobiota bacterium
CTAAACATCTCATGCCCTTACCCCAACTCTGTCCGATAATCCGAGACAAGCTCAGTCATGAGGCGAAAAACAAATAGCGGCCTGAAAGGCCGCCAGACCCCTCAATCCCAGACATAACGCTCATCATACTCCAGCTCATACGCCCTAAAAAACGCCCGCAACTCATCCTGAAATGATTTTATACGATGATGCTCCTGCTGGTTGCGGATATACTTCCGGACATCATCAACCTGTGACTGGCTCACGGAAAACGCTGCATAACCTCCTTGCCAGAAAAAATGCGCATACTCCGGCCCGATTCCCTTTAACCAATCGTTCGAGCTCTTTTTCAGTTGCCCGATCACATCACTCAGTGCTTCGGTCCTAGTCATCAAGAACAGCACATGAACATGGTCGGGTTCCGAGTTAATCTCCACCGGCACGCAACCATGCTGGCTCAAGATTCCACCCAAGTATTCGTGCAAGCGTGGCCGAATGACATCAAAGAGGATTCGTTCGCGATTTTTGGTTGAGAAAATCAGATGGATATAGACCTTGGCGAGCGATTGCGGCATGGCGTTCTCTTGTGCCCTTTCAGGGCACAGTTTTGCAATCTCATTATCCCAGGGCAGCACCGTCCAGAACGGTGCTGCCCTGGGCTAGAATCTGTCGACCCGTTGGGCCGAAGCCACATCTTCACCCTCCCCTGTTTTCTCTCATCTGTGTTTATCTGTGTCATTTCACCCCGGCTACAGTCGGGGCTGTGGTTTACTCCCCCCTTTCTTCTAGCATGACGTCCCGCCGGACTTATGCTATACCTTTACCGCGTTCGCGGAACATGCGTGCCCTGTTACAACTCTGTCTGACCTGCTGCTGTCTCCTGTTCGGGGCGGCCGGGCTGCTTTCTGCCCAAGCGCAGCCGCTGGCCAAGCCGGGCTCACCCTCCGTTGAGACCATTCTCACCAACGTCGTCGCCCGTGCCTACGCCGTCGCCAATCAGAAAGACCCCGTTTACGCCTACAAACAGACCACCATCATCGAGGAACTCGACAGCAAAGGCACCGTCAAGGAGCGCAAAGAAAAGCTCTACGATGTGAAACTCATCGGCGGTCTGCCCCGCGCCAAGCTCATCCTCGTGAACGGCAAACAGCTCACCGGCAAAGCCCTCGAAGAAGAACTGGAACGCGACCGGAAACGCGCCCAGCGCTTCGAGGACAAAAAGAGCGGCAAAGACCCGAACGTGGAAGTCCTCGTCTCCCGCGAACTCGTCAGCCGCTACATTTTCCAGCTCAAAGGGCTGGAAGAACACAACGGCCGTCCTGCCTGGGTCCTCTCCTTCAAGCCGCGCAGTGATGACCTGCCTATCAACAAGATGCAGGACCGCGTGCTGAACAAACTCTCCGGCCTCGTCTGGGTGGATTGCGAGGATTTCGAGATAGCCCGCGCCGATCTGCACCTGGCCAGTCGCGTCACCCTCTTCGGCGGTTTCGCGGGCGCCCTGGACATCTTTGACCTCGAGATGAACCGTGCCCGCTCCCCCTACGGCACTTGGTATAATCAGAGCGGCTCCCTCCGCATCGAGGGTCGCAAACTCTTCTCCCCCATCCGCTTCAAAGCCAGTGAATCCGCGGAGGAATTCCAGCCGTTCAAGCCTTGAAGCGCCCTGGAGCAGGCCTGCTAACTATCTGTAAACGAACAGGTTGCTGACACCCGTCTCAGGCCGGGTTTGACGAAATCCCCCGTTCAGGTAGGCTTACCCACGGTTTTCCGCCCTTGGCGGTGCCCATCTGGTGAAAACAACTGTTCAATCCCGGTCCTGCCACGCTCAGGAAAGTTTGCCTCCCGGCATGACTTCAGCGGCCCCGGGTGTCTTCATCGATTGAGTCTGCCTCCTTTGAAGGCCCCGGCCTTCATGCATGAAAGCAACCCACACAGAATCGTCCCCCGTTACCCCGGCTGAAAACCGGGAAGAATGCACCACCCCCGTCTGCAAGGCCGGGCTCGGCGTCATGATGCTCGGGGCGCTGGGTGTGGTCTATGGAGACATCGGCACCAGCCCGCTCTACGCGCTGCGCGAATGCTTCAACGGCCCCCATGCCGTCGCCACCTCGCAGGAAAACGTGCTGGGCGTGCTCTCCCTGATACTTTGGTCGCTCATCGTGCTCGTCTCCATCAAGTACCTCGCGGTGGTGATGCGCGCAGATAACAACGGTGAAGGCGGCATTCTGGCCCTGCTGGCCCTGGCCGTCCCGCGGTCGGTGGCGCGGACGAAAACCATGATCACCTTGACCATCATCGGTCTCTTCGGTGCCTGCCTGCTGTATGGCGATGGCATGTTGACTCCGGCCATCTCCGTCTTGAGTGCGGTGGAAGGGTTGAACGTGGCTACGACCATCTTCGAGCCCTATGTCATTCCCATCACGGTGGGGATCATCTTCCTGCTTTTCTCTTTCCAGCATCACGGCACGGGTGGCGTCGGGCGGGTGTTCGGCCCCATCACCCTCGTTTGGTTCATCGTGCTGGGTCTGCTGGGCATCCGGGGGATCTTGCTGGCCCCAGAAATCTTGGAAGCGGTCAACCCCTTGTTCGGCCTGAGCTTCCTGTGGAACAACGGCTGGGTGGCTTTCCCCGTTCTTGGTGCCGTGTTCCTTGTGGTGACCGGTGGTGAAGCCCTGTACGCGGACATGGGCCACTTCGGCATCAAGCCCATCCGCTACGCCTGGTTTATGCTGGTGCTGCCCGCGCTGGTCTTGAACTACTTCGGCCAGGGAGCCTTGCTCTTCACGAACCCTGAAGCGTCCACGAATCCCTTTTACCTGCTCGCCCCGCGCTGGTCGTTGTATCCGCTGGTGGTCCTGGCCACCATGGCCACGGTCATCGCCTCGCAAGCGCTCATCTCCGGCGTGTTCTCCATCACCATGCAGGCGATGCAGCTTGGCTACCTGCCCCGCATGGCCGTGCGCCACACCTCCTCCAGCGAACGCGGCCAGATCTATCTGCCGCAGATGAACTGGTGGCTGATGCTTTGTTGCGTGGGTCTGGTGATCGGCTTCGGCAGTTCCAGCCGGCTGGCGGCGGCGTATGGCATCGCCGTGACGGCCACCATGGTCGTCACCACCATTTTGCTCTATCGTGTGGTGCAGAAGCGCTGGAATTGGAGCAAACGGCGTGCGCTTGTATTGTGCGGCAGTTTCCTCATCTTGGAACTGGCCTTCCTGGGTGCGAACGCCCTGAAGATACCGGATGGCGGCTGGTTCCCGCTGGTGGCCGGCGCGCTCATCTTCGCCATCATGTCCACTTGGCAAACCGGCCGCAGACATGTGCAGGAAGATCTGGAAAGCCGCATTTTGCCCATCGAGTTCTTCCTGCAAAGCGTGGACATGGAGAAGCCCATTCGCGTGCCCGGCACGGCGGTGTTCATGGCCGGCAATCCGCACGGCACACCGCTGGCCCTGCTGCACAATATCAAGCACAACCGCATCGTCCATGAGCGTGTCATCCTCCTGAACATGTTCACGGCCGATGAACCGCACGTGCCCGAAGATCAGCGCGTGACGGTGGAAGAATTGCGCCACGGCTTCTACCGCGTGATCGGCCGCTTCGGGTTCATGCAGGAGCCGTTGGTGGCGGATGTGATCGCCGCCGCCCGGGCAAAAGGCCTGGACATAGACCCCGAGAAATCCACCTTCTTCCTCAGCCACCTGAACATCATGCCCACGGGCAAGACCAAGATGTATCACTGGCGCAAGCGCCTCTACGCCTTCCTCTCCCGGAACGCCCAGCCCGCGAACATGTTCTACGGCCTCCCGGCGAACCGCGTGGTGGAACTGGGCATGCACTTGGAAGTCTAGGTGGAGCGCGGTGCGTCCTCGCCCGCAGCAAAGTCCATAAGCAAATACAGCCTTCGATACCCCAAAGACGCGGAGCATCCCCTTTATTCGTTTGTCCCCATTCGGTTGATAATCCTCACAGCCCCAATCGCCGCTTCACTTCCTCCGCCTTCAGGCCAAACACCTTGATGGCTTTGTGCCGGGCCGAAGCTCCACGCACAAGCTGCACCTGATTCTTCGCCACTCCCAGTTCCTCCGCCAGGAAACGCACCAACGCCTCGTTCGCTGCCGAATCGACCGGTGGGGCCATGACCTTCACGCGCAGTTCCGGCCCATGCACGCCCACCACCTCATTCGCGTTCGCCCGCGGCTGCGCCTTGACGAACAGCGTCACGCCATCCGGCTCTTCGCGAAAATATGTTGTGGACGCACCCATGGCGGACAGCATGTTAAAAGGTCCCCCACGTGTCCATGCCCGGTTACACGTCACGGACGCTTCCAAAATCAAAATAGTTTCGTTAGCGTGACGCCATGAACCGCCGGGAATTTCTGCAACGCACGGCCTACGCCACAGCCACCGCCGTCGCCGCCCTGTCCTCCGGCTGCGTGACCCCGCCCGGCAGTTCTCGCACCAGCGCCCCGCCCATCCCGCCTTTCGTCTTGGAAGAAGTCACCATCGCCGCGCTGCAACAAGGCCTGCTGGAGGGCAATTATTCCGCCGCTGAACTCGTCCGGCTTTATCAAGGCCGCATTGCCGCCGTGGACCAGCAGGGGCCAAAGCTCAAAGCCGTGCTGGAGCTGAATCCCGAGGCGCTGGCGATCGCCGAGCATCTCGATGCGGAGCGGCACACCAAAGGTCCGCGCGGGCCGCTGCACGGCATTCCCATCCTCATCAAGGACAACATCGACACGCATGACCGCATGCAGACGACGGCCGGCTCACTGGCGCTCGCCGGTTCCATCGCCCCGCGCGATGCCTTCATCGTCGGGCGCTTGCGCGCTGCCGGTGCCGTGATCCTCGGGAAAACGAATCTGAGCGAGTGGGCGAACTTTCGCGGTGGCCGTTCCATCAGCGGCTGGAGCGCCCGCGGCGGACAGACACGCAATCCCTATTTCACCGACCGCAATCCTTCCGGCTCAAGCTCCGGTTCTGCGGTCGCCACCTCGGCGAATCTGTCTGTGGCAGCCATTGGCACGGAGACCAACGGGTCCATCGTCTCCCCGGCATCTCATTGTGGCATCGTCGGGCTCAAGCCGACGGTGGGCCTGGTCAGCCGGTCAGGCATCATCCCTATCTCCTCCACCATGGATACCGCCGGGCCGATGACCCGCACCGTGGCGGATGCCGCGGTGTTGCTGGGCGTGCTCGCGGGAACCGATCCACGCGATGACGCCACGCAGAGCATCCCCTCCGGCACACCCGTGGAGTACACGCAATTTCTCGAAGCAGGTGCCTTGCGCAGGGCGCGTCTGGGTGTCTTGCGCAGCCAGTTCCGCCTGCATCCCAAGGTGGACCCGATCATGGAAGGGGCACTCTCCACCCTGAAACAGAACGGGGCAATGCTCGTGGATGCCAGCCTGCCGAGTCTGGCCGGACTGGGTGAGGCGCGCTTTCAAGTGATGCTCTATGAGTTCAAGACCGGCCTGAACGATTACTTCACGGCGCTGGGACCCAAGGCACCCGTGAAGAGCATGGAAGAATTGATCGCCTTCAACGAGCGGGAACGCGTCCGCGAATTGCCGTTCTTCGGGCAGGAGATACTTGTCGAGGCCGCCGCCAAAGGGCCTTTGACGGAACCGGCATATCTGGCAGCGAAGGCGAAAGTCAAAGAGTGGGCAGCGCTGCTCGCGCGGTTCATGGATGAGCAGCGAGTTGAAGCGTTGGTCGCACCGACTGCCGGACCGGCTGCGACTATCGATTACATCCATGGCGAGCGCGGCCTGGGCGGAAGCTCCACTCCTGCGGCCACGGCGGGCTTTCCGCATATCACTGTGCCGTGTGGCCAGCTTCACGGATTGCCCATGGGCCTCTCGTTCTATGGCCGGGCCTGGAGCGAGCCGAGATTGCTCGCCCTGGCCTTTGCCTTTGAGCAGCATACGAAAGCGCGCATCGTGCCGAAGTTCCAACGTTCGCTGGAGCTGGCCTGAAGAACACCCGTTGCGCCCGTTTGCCGCCTGTGGCACAACAACAGGCCCGAAACGTATGGGCGGCAAGTTCAATTTCGATCTGCGCAGTGATGACTGGCGGCGTAAGCTGCCGGAGAAGCTCATCATCGGCCGGTCAGAAATGGAGACGGGCGAACATGTGGTGCTCAAGCTGCTCGCCTACGTCCTCCTTTTCCGGGAACGCCTGGAGATCAGCCCCAATCTGCACCATGAGGACATCCCGTTCATCCCCGGTGTGGTGCAGCTTGATTACCAGCGCGATCCGGTGCTCTGGGTGGAATGCGGCGAGTGCACGGTGCAAAAGCTGGACAAGCTCGCCGTGAAAGTTCACGAGGCCGAGATCTGGGTGATGAACCGTTCGCCTGAGGTGATGGCCCAGCTGCGCCGGCAGATGGAGCACGCCAAACTGCGCCGTGACCGGTATCAACTGGTCGCCTTCGACGAGGAGATGTTCAATGAGATGGTGAGCCACCTGCACACGCGCAACGATTTCTACCTCGTGCAGGCCGAGTTCGAGCCGCCCGCCCTGCAGTTCGATTTCAATGAACTGTGGTTCGACGTGCCGTTCTACGTGGAGAAGTTTTGAGGAGAGTCACCCCTTCCACCGGCGCAAGCGCAGGGCATTGCCAATGACCACGACATCCGAGAGTCCCATCGCAGCGGCACTAAGCAGCGGGCTCAAAAAGCCCAGTGCAGCCAAAGGAATGGCGGCGGCGTTGTAGAAGAAGGCCCAAAAGAGGTTCTGCTTGATGGTGCGCAGTGTGGCTTGCGCCAGCCCGATGGCCTCGGGAATCGCCTGGATGTCGGACTTGAGCAAGATGATGTCGGCGGCTTCACGGGCGACATCACTGGCGAGGGCCACAGCGATGCCGAGATCGGCCTGCTCCAACGCGGGTGCGTCATTGATGCCATCGCCCACGAAGGCCACGCGCTGGCCCTTGGCCTGAAGCTCCTTCACGATATCCGCCTTCTGCTCCGGCCTCACTTCAGCGAAGACATTCTGCGGCTCAATGCCCGCTTCACGCGCCAGCGCTTCCGCCGTCACCTTGGCATCGCCAGTGATCAAGTAAACACTCTGCGAGTTACCCAGCTTGGTTTGCAACTGGGCGATGACTTCACGCGCCTTGGGCTTGAGCACATCGCGCAAGGCGAGCACACCGATAAGCTGATTACCTTCGGCTACGGCAAGCACCGAGGCACCCTGCTGCATCCAATGCGTGGTGAATGCCTGGGCTGTGGTGGTATCAATCCCCAATTCCTGCAACCAGCGGAGCGAACCAAGGCGCAAGGTCTCAGTGGAGTGTTCCGCGAGACTGGCCTCGATGCCCTTGCCGCGCAGCTCGGTCCAGTTCCGGGGAGTGGTGGGAGTGAACTTTTGGGTAAGGACATTCACCGGAGCAGCGGCGGATTTAATGAAGCTGGGGAGCGGCTGAAAAACTTGGGCCTTGCTGCGAGTTGAGGACAACCCGCTCTCCACGGCTTTGCCGAAAGCTGCCGTGATGGCCAGGCTGAGCGGGTGGCGTGAAGGCGTCGCGAGCGCGGAGGCGATATCCCTCAGCGCGCTCTTGGCGGCTTCACCTGCATCACGCAGATCTTCACTGGCGACGACGACCGGTTTGCCTTCGGTCAACGTGCCGGTCTTGTCGAACACGACGGCGGTGATGGTGCCGGATTTTTCCAGTGCCGCCCCATCGCGGATGAGGATGCCGCGTTGCGCGGCGACATTGGTGCCCGCCATGATGGCCGCTGGTGTGGCGAGGCCCATCGCACACGGACACGCGATGATGAGCACCGCCGCCGCATGGATGACGGCGGCGGCCAAAGCGGTATCCGGCAAATGGATGGACCAAAGCCAGCCGACGAGCCCCTGGCTGAACGCACTGGCAGTGGAGAAAGCAAACCCCCACCACGCCGCTGCCGCCAGCGCGATAAGCACCACAACGGGCACAAAAATGCTGCTGACCTGATCGCCGAGCTTCTGGATCTCCGCGCGGCTGTTCTGGGCGCGTTCCACCACGGCGATGATTTGCGCCAGGGCAGTCGCACTGCCCGTCTTCGTCACGCGCATGAGCAACTGCCCGTTCTCCACCAACGTGCCGGTGTACAGCGCGCTGCCGGATTGCTTGTCCACGGGCAGGGATTCGCCGGTGAGCATGGATTCATTCACTGCGGAACCGCCCTCGATGACTTCACCATCCACGGGCACGCGATCACCGGGGCGCAAGCGCACACGATCACCCGGCTTCAATTGCGCGACGGCCACGCTGGTTTCTTTGCCATCCGCGGAAAGGCGCAACGC
Source organism: uncultured Verrucomicrobiota bacterium (assembly GCA_964589735.1). GTDB lineage: Bacteria > Verrucomicrobiota > Verrucomicrobiia > Limisphaerales > JAEYXS01 > JAEYXS01. The sequence continues at coordinate 8,275 of CAZPUL010000055.1, forward strand.
CGTGGGTGGCGCCAGATTCACGAGCGCCTTCAAGGAACTTGCCGCGCGTTCACTCATCATCGCTTCCAGCCAATGACCGACGCTGATGAGTGTGATGATGCCGGCTGACTCCATGAAATACAGATGCGCGTGCCAGCCCGCGAACAGGCCCCATGTGCTGTAAGCGAACGCCGTCGTGGAGCCGAGCGCCACCAGCGTGTCCATGTTCGACTTGCCCTGCTTGAGCTGATTCCACGCGCCGCGATAGAACCGCGCTCCGCAGATGAACTGCACCGGCAACACGAGGAAAAACGCGACCCAATGGAACCACGGCGTCATGCCCAGCCCGAGCACCCACTCGCTGAACATCAGGATGAGCGTGATGATGCCGCCAAAGATAACGTTGAATTTCCAACCGGAAAGCAGCCCGTGTTTGGCCGGAGCAGGCGCAGCGGTATCTTCCAAGCGCGCTTCGTAACCGGCCTTTTTGATGGCTCCAACGACAGCGCTTAAGTCTTTTTTTGCATCTGGCTGCCATTCGATGGCCACGCGGCCGGTCGCCAAATCTACTTTCGTATGGGTCACACCGGTGATGGTTTGAGCGGCCTTGGTGACGTGGCCTACACAGCTCTGGCAATCCATGCCAGAAACCATGATGCCCACCTCCGCTGCCAGCAGGCTGGGTTCATAGCCAGCGGCCTTTACGGCTTCCAACAGGGCAACTGGCTCCGGGGTGGCGTTATCCTCCCAAGTCACTGTGGCTTTGGCGTTTGCAAGATCTACGGAGGCCGTGGCGACGTGCGGAACGGCCCGCAACGCCTTACCCGCCGTTTGGGCGCAGTTCTGGCAGGTCATCCCGTCGATTCTCAGTTCTGTTTTAGCACTCATATCACCCAAGCAGACGCACCTTTCCGGCCTGCATTACACCGGTCTGCCACCCCGAACAGTGTGCCGTGGAAAAGGCCGTAGCGCAATGCCTCCTAAAATTGATACGTATGCGTTATAATTTTTGAATAATGAAACAGGTTGGATTGTCGAAAGAGGCGTTGGTCATGATGGCTCTAACACACATAAACGGTATGGGAACCAAGTGGAACACGCTGGCGGCAGAGTTCGCTCCCGAGGTGCAGTTCGATGTGCGGCCCAATGCGGCGCGCGCGGAACGGCAACTCGTGATCGAACGTCTGGAAAGTCTGAAAATGAAGCTCGTGGCCGAGTGGATGCGCAAGACGCGTAATCCGGAGAAGTTCGGCGTCATCCGCTGGGCGGCGAGTGAAGCGGTCTCGCTCGCGTGGTTGAGCGGCATGCCACTGCTCACCTTGCCGGCGTTGCTGGATGAGAAGGTGAACGAGGCCTTGAACCGTCACGCCCGGCAGAAGCAGATCCTGGCACGGAGCGAACAGTGGATGAAGGCGGCGTAAGCCAGGCGGCGGACATGAGCAGGCTGGGTCCTAGCCTCCTTACGTCGGCTGCCGGTGCACCAACCGTCAGTGCAGCATCGCGAGCGGATTCGGTTCGCGGATGAGTTTCGCATCCAGATCGAGGAAGAAGTCCAGACGCTCATCCGCTTCCTTCTCATTGATTTCGCGGGCCATGAGCCAATAGGTGGCGTAATGATTTCCCTCCGATTCCACCAAGCTGCCGTAGAAGGTAGCGAGTTCCGGATCGATTGGTTTCAACCGCTCCGCCAAAATCTGAAACTTCTCGCAGCTCCTTCCTTCGATGAGCGAGCAGACGATGAGGTGGTCGATGACTTGATAGCGCGCGCCGGGGCGCATGTTGCTCATCAAGCCACGGATCCAAGGGCTCGGGAACGGCTGGCCGAAGGGGATGCCGCGCCGCTTCAAGATCTGTAGCACCAGCTCGAAGTGTTGCAGCTCCTCGATGGCGATGGCGTTCAGTTCATGCACCTTGCCGAAGAGCTCACGGTACTTCTCCAGCGTCAACGACGTCGTGGCGGCCTTGCGCTCCAAGTGCGCGTGGTCGATCAACACGGCCGGCAGATCGCTCACGATCTTCTCAAACCAGCCATCCAAAATCTTTGCCCGAAACAGCAACATGCGGGAAATGTGATAAACGAACGCGTGACAAATGCAATAGGCGCATCCTCATTTCCTCCCGCTCCCTTGCACCGCACGTTTGAGACGCTCCAACGCCCCTTCCACCTCCGGTTCCGCCACAGCGGTGTCGTCAGCGCCATAGCGGAGCGCGCAAAAATGCCGGGTGATGACCTCGGCCTCGTTCACTGCCGGTGCGGTGGCCTGGCGTAATTTACTCAGAAACTCCAGCGGCGTCTGCTGCGGCGCGCGGATGAAGCCCAACTTCTCGAAAGCCGCCAACATGCGCCCATATTGGTTCGCGGCGTGCGCCAGCCGTTTCTGTTTCTGCAGCGCCGCTTTCACTTCCGGATTCACGCTGCGCCGCCGCCACAGCGCGCCAGCCATGAGGGCGGCCAACACCACCGTAAGCCATTCCGCTCGTGCATGCATCCAGCCCAGTGCCTGCCCGACCGATTCCGTCCCCACGCGCAAAAGCTCCCGCTGGCTGGGGCCGTCGAAGTTCACTACATACACGTTCCACGCGAAATCCACCTTTTCCAGCCAATGCTCCGGGTCCCACAGGGAGCGCTGCAAGGTGCGGCGCGGGGTCGCGTCGAACTGCATCCAGCCTGCGCCCGGGAACCACGCCTCGGTCCAGGCGTGCGCGTCTTTGAAGCGCACCGGCCGCCAGCCGGTCACCACGTTCTGCTGGTCCGCCACGTAGCCGACCATCACGCGGCTCGGGATGCCTTGCATGCGCAGCAGCAGTGCCAGCGCGGAGGCATACCGCTCGCAATGCCCTTCCTTGGTCTCCAGCAAGAATTCCTCCAGGGCATTCAGCCGGTTCAAGCTGGGAGCCCCGATGCGATAGATGAAGTTCTCCTGGAAATGCTGTTCCAGCTTGCGCGCGCGGGCGAGTGGTTCGGTGACATTGCCAAGGACGTTCGTCAGCCATTGCTGCACGGCGGGTGAAGGCGGCGGATGCTGCGTCAGCTCCCGGACTTCCTGCGGGTAAAGGGATTTCCGCCCGAACATCTCGTCGGTCCAATACTCATAGACGCCGGCAGACACCGACCAGGCCATGTTCACGCGCAAGGTCTCGTGCGTGTCTTGCAGCGGGTAGTTGAAAAAGTTGCCGCCCACCGCGATGACGTGGCCATCCGTCGGCAACGTGCGCCCCAAGTGCGGCACGTTCTTCACCCGGATGGAGCGGAACTTGTCGCCTCGCCGGCTGTCGGGTTGCCGCAGATCCAGCCGCCGCAAGGCCGGCCGCTTGTCCGCACTCCACATGCCGTCCACGTATTCCGTGAGCGCGATGGCGCGCAGATAACCGAGATTTTCCCCCTGCACCTCGAAGATGACGCGGCCGGATTGCGCGGCCCCGCCACCCGTCGGGTCCAGCATGGAATCCATCAGGCTGCTCTGGCTGCCGCCGATCGTGGGCACACCGCCTGAGCCCAACAGACCGCGCGGGAAGAGCATGAACACCAGCACCGCCGTCACGAGCAACAAGGCGAACTGCCCCCACGCGAAGCGTTGCTTCACCGGCACCGCTCTCAAGGGCTTGTAATCATCACCCGCCAGCTCCTTCAAAGTCGCCGGGATCAGCCACACCGCCGCCAGCAAGATGGCCACAAAACGGAAATCGATCACCACCGTACAACCCACACCCAAGTGCAGGAACGCCGCTATGAGCGAGAACCGTTTATCGCGCGCACTCAGCGGTCGCAGCAACCGTACCGCCTGCACCAGCGTGATGCCGTGCCCCAATGCGAAGTGCGTGCTTTGTCCAAATGCCTTCGCGAGAAAATATCCGCCCACCGCTCCCGCCAGCAGCGCGATGCCCTCGACTGATTGCGGGATATTCACCGGCCGACGCGGCCAGTTCACACACGCCAGCCAGAGCGCGACGTTCGCGAGCGCGACCCCATAACCATCCCACGTCAACCCCTGACACAGGAAGCCCAGCAAGATCAGGAGGTTCAACGCGCTTTTCATCCCACCACCTCCCGCGCATTATACCGCACGACATTCACCCCGCGCCCCAGATTCTCGCTCGCCCCCTCCGGCAGATACACCGTCACTCTGCGCCCTTGCGCGGCCAGGCTCTCCAGCGCCTCCTCCATCGAGGCATTCATCTGCGTCAGCACAAAGCTCAGCGCGCTCCGCCGCGACACATGCCCAACCGCTTCGCCGATGCGTTTGCCGTCCGGCTCACTCACCAGCGGTTCCACCCGCGCCAGCATGTCCAGGATCTCCTGCCCATCCGTGAACGGCGGGAACAGTTCCGGCATCTGCGTGGCCAGGTTTACCCACTCCACGTGATGCCCCGCATCCAGCGCGGCAAACATGAGCGACCCCGCCGCGCGCAGACAATCATCCAGCACCACACTATCCGCCACGCCCACCGCGTCCGTGATGATCGCCACCCGACCGGACAATTCCTCCTCGAACGTCTTCACCATCAGCCCGCGCCCTTTGGAACTGCTCTTCCAATGGATCTGCTTCAACGGATCGCCTGCATGAAATGGCCGCAAGCCCGCGAAATGGGTTCCGGCCGCCGAACGCTTCTGTCCGTGAAATTTTCCGCCCACCACCGCATCGAATCCCGCCGCCTTCGGACACGGTGCCGGATAGATCGCCGGATAAACCACGACTTCACCCTTCGCCACGACTTGCCGCGCGCTCTTCACCAGGCCGAAGGGAAACGTGGACACCAGTTGCAACTGATTGAAGCGATACACACCGCGCCGCAGGAATTGCCGCGTGGGCACGATGTTCGCCTGTGCCTTGCCGTTCAACGCACCTACTTGCAACAACGTCTCACCCTGGCTCTCGATGGTAAGCTGTCCCACGTCGCGTTTGCTCCGGTTCTCCACGCGCCACGGCTGGCTGAGCGATTGCCCCTCCGCGATGGATGTGCTCGCCGGCGGCTCCACCTGCACCTGCCGCACCGAACGACGCGAACCAAAGATGTTCAACACCAGACACCCGCCGATGATCCCTACCGGCAGCAACAGGAACGCCGATTGCGACGTGAGCGACGCCAGATACAGCGCCACCGCGATACCCGCCAGCAACAATCCTGTCCGTGTTACACGCATCGTAGCCTCCTCACAGCGGCACCGTGACCGACTCGATGAGGTGATCCATCACACTGCGCGCATTCACACTCACATTGCGCGTGCCCTTCTTCGTGATGAGCCGGTGCGGCAGCACGAGCCGTGCGGCCTGTTTGATGTCATCAGGCAGGACATAATCACGCCCCGCCTTCAGTGCGATGGCTTGCGCGAAGCTCTGGATGTCCAGACTGCCACGCGGACTCGCACCATGCTCCAGCGATTCATCCTTCCGCGTGGAATGGACGATGTCCACGATGTAGCCGAGTAACGACTCCTCCACGCGGATGGCGCGGCACTGATGTTGCAACCGCAAGAGCGTCTCGCAATCCATCACCGCCTGCACATTCTCCAGCGGATCATGCTCCTTCTGCTCCCGCAGCATCTTCGTTTCTGATTCCCGGCTCATGTAGCCGATGCTCAGCCGCACCATGAAACGGTCCATCTGTGCGAACGGCAGCGGATACGTCCCCTCCAGCTCCACCGGATTCTGTGTGGCCATCACGAAGAACGGCGCCGCCAGCCGATGCACCTCGCCATCCACCGTCACACTATGCTCCTCCATCGCTTCGAGCAGGCTCGATTGCGTCCGCGGCGTGGCGCGATTGATCTCATCGCCCAAAAGAATGTTCGTGAAGATCGGCCCCGGCCGGAACGAAAACCCATGCGTCTCCTGCGAATACACCGTCACGCCACTGATATCCGAGGGCAACAGATCTGCCGTGAACTGGATGCGCTTGAAATCCGCCGAGAGCGACCGCGCGATGGCCTTCGCCAGCAACGTCTTGCCTACTCCGGGAACATCCTCCAGCAACACATGCCCGCCCGCGATCAACGCCAGCACCGCCTGCGCGATCGTCTCATCCTTCCCGATGAACGCGTGCGCGATATTGTTGATCAACCCCTGGATCGCCGTCGCTGGACTTTGCCGGTCACTCATAGGCGTAGCTTCGTCGCACTTGCCCTTTCGCTCAAGGCAAAGAAATGTGGGTGAACCCGTTGAAACCTCCTGCGCCCCAACGACCTCCCTTCGCCGCTTTTCCAGATCATGAAATCGTAAACCATCTCTCTCCGTCGTGGTGTTCATACCGCGCCTCCCTCTGTGGCCTCTGCTGGCCCCGCTGACACGCTCCTTGCATATCACTGATTTTGACACCGGAGCCGCGCAAAAGTTTCAAACTTTTCAGAAAATATTATCGCGGAAAAGCAGTGTGACAGAATGTCTCACCCTGAAGCATCTGACCTACTGTTCAGTAAGTGTGCCAAAATGACTCACTCGATTTTCCCCGGCCTCAACCGCAAATCCCACACCTTGATCGCCCCCGGCTTTCCGCCAGTCGCCACCAGCAACTCAGTTTGCGGAATAATGCTTACGCTGGTGACGCCCGTATCCTGCTCTTTCCATTCCCCCACCCGGATGCCCGATGATACATCCCAGCAGAAGATCCGTCCGCCATGACTGCCGCCGATGGCCATTTTTCCATCATGGGAAAAGGCCACACAACCGAAGGTGTCCTTTTCATTGCCTTGGGACCGGATCGCTTTGCCGGAGCTCACTTCCCACAACCGTACCGTAGCATCTTCGCCCGCGCTGGCGAGCGTGCCGCTGTCTGGCGAGAAAGCCACGCCATGCACGGGGGCCGCATGACCTTTCAATTCCTTGCTCAGCGCCCATGTCTTCGTGTCGATGAGTCGCACCAACTTATCCCGGCTTGCCGTGGCCAGCCAGCGGCCGTCCGGGGAAAACGCCACGGACTTCACCTGTTCACCATGCCGGAACTGCTTCACCAGCTTGCCCGTGGCCAGCTCCCACACGGTTGCTGTCCGATCATAGCAGGCCCCGGCGACTAAGCGGCTATCTGGTGAAAAAGCTACGCCGTACGTGGCCGAAGTATGCCCCTTCAACTCACGCACGAGCTTCAGCGACGGCACTTCGCGGACTTCCACTACAGCGCGTTGCAGTCCCGCCAGCGCATGCTTGCCATCCGGCGAGAGCGCCACCGACCACACCGTGTTATCAAATCCCCCACCGACCACGGCCGTTTCCAACAGCTTGCTTTCATCCATCTGCCAATAACGCAATGTCTGGTCTTGCGAGCCTGACAGCAGATGCTTCCCATCCGCGCTCACGGCCACCGACAAGACCGTCGCGCTATGACCTTTGAATTCTCCTGCCAGAAAGGAATTGGTTTTGGCCGCAACTGGTGCCGACGGAGCTGACATTGACCCATAATCCGCAATGACAGGATGCTGGGGAGCCGCCTCTTTTGGAAATTTCATCCGCCGATCAACGACGACCAGACCGGTCACGATCAATACGGCGATCACCACCAGCACCCGCAAGGCTTTGGTCAGTGAAGAAGGGCGCTCCGTCGCTGCTGCAGCCGGTGGAGGTGGCGTGTCTTCGTGATGTGCGTCTGCTGCTTCTGCTTCCGCCGCATCATACGCTGCGCGTTGCTCCGGGTCGCTCAGCATCTTGTAGGCGGCGTTGATGTCTTTGAGCTTCTCATTGGCCAGGTGCCAGTGCTTGCTGCCCGGCTCGAAACGGTCAGGGTGCAGTCCGCTCACCAGAAAGTTGCGGGCTTCCTTGATCTGCTCCGGCGTCGCATCCCGTGCGATCCCCAAGATGTGATATGGGTCCATGACGTCTGGCTCATCCTTCCCTGCAGATGTGAACCGGCTCCGCCTTGTAGAAGGATGCGCGTCTTAAGCAAACCGCACCGAAGTGCCCTGAACCAGCAAAATCTTTGCTATCCGGACGAAGGGTTAGCTTCCCTCCCGCTGCCACGCCATGCCCAGCCGCCATCAGGACGGCAGAATCACCTTCAATCCCTTGACGCTCTGGAAATGCTTTTGATTGAACGTGGCCACCGCGCTGCCCCTCTCCACGGCCGTGGCCGCCACGATGATGTCATACCCGCCGATCAGCAGGCCCTTCTTTTCAAGGTCTGCCCAGATGCGCGCATGGATATGTCCGGTCTGCTCCGTATAAGGGATGACGGGCAGCAAGGAAGTAACGGTCTCCAGATAGGCTTCACGGACCGAGCGTCGCCTGCCGGTGGCCCGCTCCACGCCATGCCACAACTCCGCGACGGTGATGGCGGCCAGTTCGAAGTGTTCGTGCGGATGGCGGTTCAGCCAGCCGAACAGATCGAACTCGCCTTTCTCGCCCCGGATGATGACATCCGCATCCAGTATTATCGCCATTTGTCAGCCGCTGGCTTGAGGGTTTTACGTGCTTTCTTCAGATCTGCTGCCCACGCGCTGGCTTCCTCCGGAGTCAACTTCACCGCGGCCAGACCCGCCGCCAGTTCGGCGCCCGTGCATTTCTTTTCTTCCTCCGGCACCAGCCGGGCAAAGGGAACGCCATTCTTGAGCAGCACAAAGGAAGTTTTCTGATAATGCGCCCGGTTGACGCAGTCGGCGAAATTGCGCGAGGCCTCCGTCACGCTCAGAGTCTCTTCTTTCATAAAATCAGATTATCTGATTTTACAGAGTTGTCAAACTGTCGGCGGCAAGCATTTTTGCCCCGCAAAGGCTAGATGCAGGTGATGGCGACCCCGGCCCGCTTGAGCTTTTTCAACAATTTCTCATTCCCCGGATGCTGGTCGGTGAAGAGATGGTCCACCTCGCTCATCGGGCAGAGGTTGCACATGGCTTGTTTGCCGAACTTGGTGTGATCGGCGAGGAGGACGACTTGCGACGCTTGCTCGATCATCACGCGTTCGCTGCCGAGGACGGTTTCTTCGTAGTTCGTCGCAGCTTCGGCATCGATGCCCGCCGCGGAGAGGAAGGCCCACTTGGCGCGGTATTGGCGGAGGAAAGCCTCGGCTTGCGGTCCGCCGACCAGACCCGCTTCCGGCTGGAGCAGGCCGCCGCAGAGATAGACTTCTGCCCCGCGCTGGGAACCTTTCAAGCGGTCGATGGCTTGGGCGATGACGAGGGAGTTCGTGATGACGCGGATGCGTTTGAGCGCGATGAATTCGGCGAGCTGGAAGGTCGTCGTGCCGCCATCGATCATCACGACGTCGCCGTCTTGCAAGAGGGCCGAAGCGGCGCGGGCGATGGCTTTTTTGGCATCGGCATTGTCCCCGAGACGTTTCGCGAAGGCGGGCGGGCCCATCTGCAAGGTGCCGCCACCGGCGAGGCGGATGCCGCCCCAGGTGCGCTCTACCTGACCAGTCTGCTCCAATTCCACAAACGCCCGACGGATGGTGGCCGAGGACGCGCCCAAACGCTCGCAGGCGTCCGTGAGCGAAAGCTCCGGATCGCTCTGCAAGAGCGCGAGTATCTGTTTGAGGCGTTGTTTGCGTTTCATGGGTTCGTTGAATGGTTAAAAGGCGTTAAAACGTGAAACGATTCACCATTTAACGGTCTTTAACGTTTTAACCAGTCATCGCTGCCGTCGTCTAAATTTAGTTGACGCGCTGAAATACTTAGTCATAAATCAATCATAATTCAATCACAATTTGATTAACGGCACAATTTTATTTGAAACAAATGAAGACCTATAAATTCGTCAATGACCTGTGGAAAGATGAGGAATCCGCCAAGCTCAAGGGCATGGATCGCCTCGTGTATCGCTCGAACAAGCTGGGTGCAGATCAACGCATCACGAACACCGGCGGTGGCAACACCTCCTCCAAGATCATGGAGAAAGACCCGCTCACGGGTGAAGACGTCGAAGTGCTGTGGGTGAAGGGTTCCGGCGGCGATCTGCGCACGAGCTTACGGGAGAATTTCTCCTCCCTCTACCAATCGAAGCTCATCGGCTTGCAGAAGTCTTATGCGGCCCGTGCAGACAAAGGTCTGAAGTCCCAAGCCGAGGATGACATGGTGGGGGCTTACAACCACACCACGTTCAACCTGAACCCGCGCGCGTCGTCCATCGACACGCCGTTGCACAGCTTCATCCCGGCGAAGTTCGTGGATCACATGCATCCGAACGCGATCATCTCCATCGCGGCGTCCAGCCGTTGCCAGGAGCTGACAAAGGAGATCTTCGGTGGCGAGATGGATTACGTGCCGTGGATGCGCCCGGGCTTCGAACTCGGCCTGGCCATGCAGGAGATCGTGAAGAAGAATCCGAAGGCGAAGGCCATCATGATGGGCCAGCACGGGTTCATCTCCTGGGCGAATGACGACAAGGAATGCTATTACACCACGCTCGATTACATCGAGAAGGCGTCCGCTTACATCGAGGAGAAGTATCAGGCCAAGGGTGGCGATGCCACGGCTTTCGGTGGCGCGAAGTATCAGACGCTACCGCAGGAGAAGCGCAATGAAGTGTTCGCCGGTATCTTGCCGTGGTTGCGTGGCCAGGTGAGCCAGCAGAAGCGTTTCATCGGCACGGTGCAGGATGACGACAAGATTTTGCGCTACGTGAATTCCCAGGATGCGCCGCGTCTCTCGGAACTCGGCACAAGCTGCCCGGATCACTTCCTGCGCACGAAGATCAAGCCGCTGTATGTGGACTGGAATCCGCAGACGGAAGATCTCGCCGCGCTGAAGACGAAGCTCAAGGCGGGCATCGAGCAGTATCGCAAGGATTACGCCGCGTATTACGCGAAGTGCAAGCACGCGAACTCCCCGGCGATGCGCGACCCGAATCCGACGGTCATCCTCATCCCCGGCCTCGGCATGATTGCGTGGGGCAAGGACAAGAGCGAGAGCCGCGTGACGGCTGAATTCTACAACTGCGCCGTGGAAGTGATGCGCGGGGCGGAAGCCATCGACAAATACATCGCGCTGCCGCAGCAGGAGGCATTCGACATCGAATACTGGTTGCTCGAGGAAGCGAAGCTGAAGCGCATGCCGGCGGAGAAGGAACTCGCGCGCCAGGTCATCGTGGTGGTGGGAGCCGGATCGGGCATCGGCAAGGAAACGGCGCATCGTCTGGTGAAGGAAGGCGCGCACATCGTGTGCGTGGACTTGAACGAGGACGCGGCCAAGGGCACGGCGAAAGAGATCACGGACAAGCTCGGTCAGGGCATCGGCGTGGCGGGCACGGGCCTGAGCGGTTGCGGACCGGCCATCGGCTTGAAGGCGAACATCACGGATCGCGCGAGCATCCGCGAGATGTTGAACAACGTCGCGCTGGCTTACGGCGGGTTCGATTCCATCTGCGTGACCGCGGGCATCTTCGTGCCGAGCGACACGACGGGTCATATCCCGGACGACAAGTGGGCGCTGACCTTTGGCATCAACGTCACGGGCAGCTATCTCGTGGGCGATGAAGCGGCGAAGACCTGGAAGGAGCAGGGCCTGAAGGGCAACCTCGTGCTGACGACCAGCGCGAACGCCGTGGTGGCGAAGAAGGGCAGCGTGGCTTACGACTGCTCGAAAGCGGCCGCGAACCACTTGGTGCGCGAACTGGCGATCGAACTCTCCCCGCTCGTCCGCGTGAACGGCGTGGCTCCAGCCACCGTCGTGCAAGGCTCGGCGATGTTCCCGCGCGACCGCGTCATCGGCTCGCTCGCGAAATACAACATCCCTTACACGGATGACGAGGCAACGGATTCACTGGTGACGAAGCTGGCGCAGTTCTACGCGGACCGCACGCTCACCAAGAGCCCGATCACCCCGGCGGACCAGGCAGAAGCCTACTTCCTGCTGGTGACGAACCGCTTGAGCAAGACGACGGGCCAGGTCATCACGGTGGATGGCGGGTTGTTTGAAGCGTTCCTCCGCTAACCGATAGTAATCAAAGATTCAGGGGCCGCCGCGTGGAGAGATCTGCGCGGCGGTTTAGTTTGCGGATATTGTCTGAGAAAACGGAGCCCGTATTTGCTCCCCCTCACCTCGGCCCTCTCCCCGTTGAGGGGAGAGGGTGGTGCAAAGACGGGCCTTAGCTTCGCATTTCCTCGCCAAAGTGCCTGACAATCTCTAGCGTTTTCACCCATGAAGCGTATCGGCCTCTTTGGCGGTTCGTTCGACCCGGTGCACTGTGGGCATCTGCTCATGGCGTGCGCGGCCATGGAGGAGGCGCAATTGGAGCGGCTGATCTTCATCCCGGCCGCGCAATCCCCCTTCAAGCCGGACGGCACCAGCACGCCAGCGACCTTGCGGGCAGCCATGCTCCGCCAGGCTTTGGCCGGGCAAACCCAGTTCGAAGTGGATGAATTGGAGATGCAGCGGGGTGGTGTGTCCTACACGATCGATACCGTGCAGGAGTTTCAGCGCCGCCATCCGGCCGCGCACTTCTGGTATCTTATCGGAGCCGATCATGTGCCGTTACTGCCCAAGTGGCGGAATGCCACTGAATTGGCCGGTTTGGTGGAGTTTCTCGTCATTCCCCGGCCCGGCGAACCTACCGCCCCCCTGCCAGGACCGTTCCGGGGGCAGGTCCTGAGGGGGTTCCCGTTCGGCGTTTCTTCCACCAAGATCCGGGAGCGGGTGAAGGCCGGTTTGCCCATCGACCACCTCGTCCCGCCTGCCGTGGTGGAAACCATCCGCAATAATCGGCTTTATCTTTAGACCCGGAGTGCCCATTCTCCGCCGCAACATGGAATCGAAGAAGCTGGCGCTCGCGTGTCGCGAGTATGCCGATAACCGCAAAGCGGAGAATCTGGTGATCCTGGACATGCGTCCGGTTTCCACCATCGCGGACTATTTTGTCATCGTCACCGGGACCAGCGAACCCCACCTGCGCGCCATCTCGGACGAGATCGAAACCAAAGTGCAGGAGAATTTCGGCGTGCGCCCGCGCGCCATTGACGGCACGATCCAAGGTGCCTGGATGGTGTTGGATTACTTCGACGTCATCGTCCACATCATGAAGCCGGACGCCCGCGAGCGTTACGACATCGAGGCCCTGTGGAACGATGCTCCGCGCGTGGACGCGGCCAAGGCCGCCGCCGAGCTGGCGGAACCACCCGTTGCCGCCACGCCTGCGCCCAAGAAAAAAGCCGCTGCGAAAAAGACGACCGTGAAGAAGGCCGCCAAGAAAGCGGCGAAGAAGAGCGCTGCGGAATAAATAAGCGATCAGCCCTTGGGCTTGCCCCATCGTCTGAGCGCCGCTTCCAGTTCCTTTGGGCGAACGGGCTTGCTGATGTAATCATCCATGCCCGCATCCAGGCATTTCTCCCGGTCGCCTTCCATCGCGTTGCCCGTGATCGCGATCATCTTGGGGCGGTTCGCTTCTGTATAACGCGCCCGGATTTCCCGCGCGGCGGTAAAGCCGTCCATCACCGGCATCTGCACGTCGAGGATGACGAGGTCGAATGGATGTTGCTCCAGCGCGGCCAGGACTTCCAGCCCATTGGCCGCCAGTTCCGGACGGTAACCCATCTTCTGAAGGTAGGTCTGGCCCACTTTCAGATTCACCGGATTGTCATCCGCCAGCAGGATGCGCAGGGGCATCTGCATGGCCAAAGTGATGTCGAGCTCCGTGGCGGCCAAGGGGCGGCGGGTGGCATCCACACTGGTGATTGACCGCGTCAGGGCCTCGTAGAAGGCCGCGCGACGCGCCGGTTTTGGCACGGACTGCGTGATGCCCAAGTCATGCAGCACCTGATCCGAGGCGCGCAATCTCTGGACGGAAAGCAGCACGATCACAAGCGCTTTGCCGCCGGGCAAAGCCCGGATCTGCGCGAGCAATTTCTCCGCCTCCGTGCCGGGCAGCTCCCGGTCCAGCAAAACCAGATCGGGCAATGGCGATTGATTCAGGAGCGCCAGCAAACCAGCCGCATCCGGCGCAAGCTCAACCTCCATGCCCCACGGGATGGCCATCTGCCGCAGGGATTTGCGCGAGGCTTCATGGTCTTCCACGATGAGCAGCCGTTTGCGCCGCAATGCCGTTCCTGAACCGGTGGCGGTGTCATAGGGTTGCTCGGCGGCATCTCCCCGGATGGTGAAGTGAAATCTTGAACCCTGTCCCGGCTTGCTCTCCATCCAGATCCGGCCGCCCATCAATTCCGTAAGCCGCTTGCAGATGGCAAGCCCCAGCCCGGTCCCGCCGAACTGGCGCGTCGTGGAACCATCTACCTGGCTGAAAGATTTGAAGAGCCGGTCGTGCTTGTCCTGCGGGATGCCGATGCCCGTATCCCGCACGCAAAAATGCAGGCCGCTGGTGTGATTGAAGACTTCGACCACAACTTCACCTTGGGCGGTGAATTTCACGGCGTTGCTGACGAGGTTGACGAGGATCTGCCGCAGCCGCGTCACATCGCCGTAAATCATCAAGGGTACTTCCTCATCGATCACGCAGGCGAGGTCGAGCCCTTTTTCGGCGGCCTTGCTCGCGATGAGTTCCAGCGACTCCTCCACGCAGTTGCGGATCTCGAAGGGATGGCTCTCGATGTCCAGCCGGCCGGACTCGATCTTGGAGAAATCGAGGATGTCGTTGATGATGGTCAGCAAGGCCTCCGCGCTGGTGCGGATCGTCTCCACGTAATCACGCTGCTCGGCGTTCAGTTCCGTATCGGCGAGCAAGGCCGTCATGCCGATGACGCCATTCATCGGCGTACGGACTTCATGGCTCATGTTCGCCAAAAACTCGGATTTGGCCTTGGTGGCATCCTCCAGTTTTTGGTTCAGCGAAAGGAGCGTGGTATTGCTGTCCACCAGTTCCAACTGGCTCTCGCGCAGGGCGCGATACGCTTCATCCCGCTGCAACTGGCCGACATACCCGCGGGTGTGGTAACGGATGCGCGCGATCAGCTCGATGCGGTTGGGGAGCTTGACCAGATAATCATCGGCACCGGCACTGAACGCCTCGCTCTTCGTTGCCGGATCATCCTGGATGGAAAGCAGGATGATGGGAACGTTGCGGGTTTGCGGATCGTCCCGCAGACGACGCAAGAGAGTTATGCCGTCCAGCTCCGGCATGACCAGGTCCAGCAAGATGACCGTGGGTCTTAACTGCAGAACCAACGCCTGGGCTTCCAGCGGGTTCGCGCAATAATGAAAATTGATGTCGTCCTCGCCAGCCAGACTCCGACGTACAGCCTCAGCGATGATGGACTGGTCGTCCACCAATAAGACCATAGTAGGATAGTCCGTGGGTCCCCTCATTTGAGCCACCCTAGCCTTTCACGTGAAAACTGGCGAGATGTTTTACGTCTCCTGCAGCGACATTATTTGCGCTCGCCGCCTTCGTCTGCGGCGGGCCGCGCTTCACGCTCCGGCGGTGCCGGGCGTTCACGGTCTTCGGATCTTGGCTGACGTTCGCCGCGTTCACTTCGGGCGGGAGGTTCACCACCCTCGGCTCTAGGTTGGTGATCGCCTGCACGAGATTGCCGCTCACCTGATTCCGACCGGGAAGGACGTTCGCTGCGCTCCGGCCGACTGGGGCGGTCCCCCGCTTCCGCTCTGGGCTGGCGTTCATTGCCTTCGCCACGCGGAGGCCGTTCGCCACGTTCTTCGCGGGGTTGCCGTTCACTGCCCTCGCGAGGCGGGCGCTCACCTCGGTCGGAGCGCGGTTGCCGTTCGCCACCTTCCCTGGATTGCCGGTCATTGCCTTCGCGAGAGGGACGCTCGCCGCGTTCATCGCGGGATTGGCGGTCGCCACGTTCAGACCGTTGCGACCGCTCGCCGCCGTCCGGCTTTGGCTGGCGCGATTGTTGGCGCGGAGGAGCAGACTGGGCGCGGGTCAGCGATTGTTGCAAGCGCTCGATCTCGGCTTTGTCACCTTGCAGTTCGGCCAACGCGAGCAATTGTTTCATCGCCTCAACGTGATTGCCATCGAGTTGGATCACGCGCCGATAAGTGGCGGCGGCTTTGACGGCATCGCCTTGGGCGTCCTGCAGCAGGCCCATCAGATAATGAGCATCCGGATCGGAAGAACCGCCCGCGAGCAGGCCACGCAGCTTGGTCTCCGCTTCGGCGAGTTCCCCAGTCTCGGCATAATCTTTGATGTCTTCCATGACGGAGACGGTGTCTTCCGCCGAGGCCGAACGGCGAGGAGCCGAGGGTTCTTTGGGAACTTGCGGCTGTTGTTGTTGTTTGGGCGCGGGCTTCTCCGGTTTGGGCCGGGGAGGCCGCGCTTCCTGCTTGGGCTTCGGAGCTGGAGTGGCTCCTTCGCCTTCCATCGGTTTAGCCGCCGCTTCGCCTTCTGAAGTGCTGGCGGTTTCGCCACCAGCTTCAGCTTTGGACGCCGCTTCCGGTTTAGCTTCACTCGATTGACCCTCGGCAGCAGGCTGCGCCTGCGGCTTAGGTCTTTCCTGACGCGGTGGGGCCTGGCGAAAAGCGAACGCATGCGGGATGCGCAAGGTACGGAATCCGTTCGCGAGGAAAATCCCGCCTTCACCGGCAGCCACGAAGATGATGCCGTCCGGCTTCAACAACTGGCGCAGATGGCCCAAGGCCTTGGCCTGATCCGGTCGCGCGAAGTAGATAAGCAGATTGCGGTTGAAGATAAAATCGTACGGCTCGCCGCTGGCGACCGTGTCCAACTGGAGCAGGTTCCCCTGTTTGAAATGCACTTGGTTCTTCCACTCGGCAGTGAGTTTCCAGGTGTCTTCATTCACGGCTGTGAAATGCTTCTGGCGAAATTCTTCTGAGGTCTTCCGAAAAGCGGCCGCCTTGTATTCGGCGTTCTGCGCGGCGGTGAGCGCGGCCCCGCTGATGTCCACGGCATCCAGCACATATTGCTCGGGCGTCAGGCCGACGTTGGTGAGCGCCAGCACGATGCTGTACGCTTCCTCACCCGTCGAGCAAGGCAAGCACAGGATGCGCAAGGGTGCCGGGTTTTTCAGCAAGCGGTCCTTTGCCAGCTTGGCCAGAGTCTCGAATGCGATGGCGTCGCGGTTGAACCACGTCTCCGGCACGGCGGCGGCCTCGACGAGACGTTGCCTTTCTTCGGCATCCGCTTCGAGCTTCTGCTGATATTCCTCCGGTTGCGCGAGGCCGAGCACGCGCATGCGTTCCTCGATGAAATTGCTGACGGCGGGATTGCCCGTGCTGCGCAAGGTCAGGCCGCTGGCCTTCTGCAGGATGAGGGAAAAGGGTTCTAGATTCACGCGACCTCCCGCCGGTTCTCAGCGCTGGCTGAGAGCTGCACTGAACGTGGATTTGTGGTCGCTAAAACATGAGCGTTAGGTCGATATAAAAATAACATGGTTGCTGGTGCACTTCAGATGGGGGACACCTGACCGAGGGACTTGACATGCAGGTGTTCGCGCCGGAAGCGGCTTCGTTCGTTTGGTGGTTGACCGGAAGAGCGGACCGTCGGCTATTCGATGCTGATGCCGGCGGCTCGCATTTCCTCGATGGCATACTTGGAATCATCCGGTTTAAGATTCACGCCCCGGCAGCCTGCGGTCACAAGGTGGACGTTAAACCCGACGTGGCAGGCATCCAACGCTGTGAACTTCACACAGTAGTCGGTTGCCAGCCCGGCGATGTAGACGTCTTGCACACCCTGCTCTTTCAGGTAGTCCGCCAACCCGGTGGACTTGCGGTGGCCGTTGTCATAAAGGGCGCTGTAACTGTCGATCTCGGGATCAGTGCCCTTGTGAAAAATTCGTTTGATACGGAAGGTGTTCAGGCCCTTGACGAACTCCGCGCCTTTGGTGCCTTGCACACAGTGGTCCGGCCAAAGGATCTGTTCCAGGCCGTTCAGGTCGATGAGGTCACCCGGAGTGTGGCCGGGATGGTTGGAGGCAAAACTGCCGTGGTTCTTGGGATGCCAGTCCTGCGTGGCCACGACGATGTCGAATTCGGTCTGGAGACGGTTGATCACGTCCACCACTTCGTCGCCCCCGCGAACGGCCAAGGCCCCTCCAGGCACGAAGTCATTTTGGACATCTACGATGATCAACGCCTTTTCGCTCATGCCTTCAGAACGGGCTTTTTCGGGGAGTCCGGCTTGATCTCAAAGGTGAAGCCGTCTTCCAACATTTTCTGATAGCGCTTCTTGTCGAACCGGTAGAGGCGGGCGGGCGGTCCGCTCTCGCTGCTGTCGAACTCGCTCAAAGGAGTCAGCATGCCGGTACTCAAGATCTTCTTGCGGAAACCATCGGCATCGATAGGACGCTCCAGGATGATCTCGTAAACTTTGCGCAACTGGTTCAGCCGGAACTTGCCCGGCAACAGGTCAAAGATGATCGGGGCGTAGATGACCTTGCCTTGCAGGCGTTTGATGGCCATCTCCATCACTTGACTGTGGTCAAAGGCCAGCGGGGGCAGTTGCCGGATCGGATACCAGCAGGTGTTCAAGGCATCAGAACCCGCGACCGGGCGATGTTCCTTCAGCCGCACCAGGGAATAGTAGGCCACGCTGATGACGCGTTCCCGGGGGTCGCGCTTCGGCTCGCCAAAGGTATAAAGCTGCTCCAGAAAGATTTTTTCCATCCCCGTCTCTTCGGCCAGCTCGCGTTCCGCCGCGACATCCACACTCTCATTGATCTCCACGAAACCGCCGGGCAGAGCCCAGTGGTTTTTGTAAGGATCCGCGCCACGCTGGATCAGGAGCACCTTGAGGTCGTTTTCGTGGATGGCGAAGATGATGCAATCCACCGTCACCGCGGGGTGCGGGTAGCGGTAGCAATACATGTTCTTCTTCTCTTTGTCCGCGCTCATAGGATGTCACCCGGCATTTTACAACCACGCCGCGCCCGCGAAGACCCCTCGGGCTGAGCTAAAGAGTCGTTTGGCTAAACGGCTCGCTTCAGTTCTGCGTGAGTATTGCGGTAAGCTGAAGCAATTTCCACAACATTTTAGGGCTTAGATGGTTCTTCCAGTCCCCGGGCCTGTAAAATCAGCCGGGTTTTCAGGTCATGCAGCTTGGGTTCCAGACCGACCGGATAGCCGTGCGGGTTCACAAAACGCTTGATGGTCGGGTGCACGAGCGAGAGCTGTTTCTGCGCATACGCCCGAATCTCGGCCACCGACGGGCTCTGGTAAACCGCCTGCCCGTCCCGGTAAATCGGCACCAGCAAATCCACGTAGGGTGTACCGCTCTTGATGGTCTTGCGCCGGGTCATGTCCGCCGGGTCCACGATCACCGCCTTTTCCGGCACGCCGAACTGCTCGTCATAAATCATGTCCCCGACCAGCGTCTCCTCATTATAAAACCGGCGAATCTGCTGCACACCGGGGGTGGATACCTTGATGGTCTGCTCGGACAATTTCACCTTATACTGCCATTCTTGGCCGGGCTTGCGGATGGCGGCCAACTTGTAAACGCCACCCAAAGCGGGTTGATCATAAGCCGTCACCAACCGCGTACCGACCCCCCAAACGGAAATCTGCGCTCCCTGTTTCTTGAGGCTTTCGATGATGTATTCGTCCAAATCATTGCTCGCAACGATGACTGTATCGTTAAATCCCGCTTCATCGAGTAACTTACGAGCTTCAATGCTCAAGTACGCCAAATCACCTGAATCCAAGCGGATACCAACCATCTTGAAACCTTTGGCGCGCAAGGTCTTGCCGGCCTCGATGGCACGCTTGACCCCTTGAATCGTGTCGTAGGTATCCACGAGGAAGACACAATTATTCGGCATGGCCTCCGCATAGGTCTCAAAAGCTTCTTCCTCCGTCTCAAAGGACATGATCCAGCTATGCGCGTGTGTGCCCTTGACGGGAATACCGAATAGTTTGCCCGCCAGGACGTTAGAGGTCGCCGCCGCGCCGCCGATGTAAGCGGCCCAGCTCGCGGCCAAGGCGCCATCCATGCCCTGCGCCCGGCGCAAGCCAAACTCCAGCACCGGTTCACCTTGGGTGGCCTGACAGATACGCGCTGATTTCGTGGCGATCAGCGTCTGGAAATTCATGATGTTCAGCAGCGGTGTCTCGAGAATCTGACACTGGATGATAGGCCCCTTCACCCGCACCATGGGTTCATGCGGAAAAACGACGGTGCCTTCGGGCACGGCCTCGATATCGCAACTGAACCGCAGATTCGTCAGGTAATCGAGGAAGCCTTGCTCGAAGAGGGGTTTGCCGTCATTGCCCGTCAAAGTGGCCAGATAAGCCACATCCTCCGCGTCGAACTGATAGCTCTTCAGGTAATCCAGCAGGTAGGTCAGACCGCAGGCCACGCTGTAACCGCCCGCGAAAGGATTGCGCCGGAAGAACAGGTTGAAGACGGCTTCCTTGTCCGCCACGCCGGCCTTCCAATAGCCATAAGACATCGTCAATTGATACAAGTCCGTGGCGAGACAAAGTCGGTCGCGATAAAGTCGCTTGAGAATTTCCATACCTGGGCGGATGCATTGGACATCCATGGCCCCATCCGCAGTATTAGTTATCCGCAGTGGCTGCCAGAAGCGATGTAGCGCAGAATCAGGGGCTTGTCGAAAAGATTCGCCAAATTGGCGGCTGGTTTGACTCTCCCGTCTCGTTGGATTAGATATCCGACATGACGCCCATCGCCCGCCGCCTCTCTCTGCCCGCTTGGTTGTCCGCTTTCACCAGTCTTATTTCCTTCGGTGCCATCGCCGAAGAGGGTGACTGGAACCGCTGGCGTGGGCCGAACCATAACGGCATCGCCGCCACGAACAAACTGAGCGCCGCCTTTCCCCTCGCGGCGCCCAAGGAATTGTGGAAGGCGCAGATTGGCACGGGCTTCTCCTCCGTCGCGATCAGCGATGGCAAAGTTTACGCCATGGGCAACGCGGCCAACAAAGACACCGTCTTTGCGTTGAATGTCACCGATGGCAAAGTCGCCTGGTCCCACAGCTACGCTGCGCCCATCGACCCGAATCTCTACGAAGGCGGGCCGAACTCCACGCCCACGGTGGATGGCGATAAAGTTTATACCTTGGGACGCCGCGGGCAGGTCTTCTGCTTCGACAAGGCGACCGGAAAAGTTGTCTGGTCCGACAACCTCGTGCAAAAAACCGGCGCGCAAGTACCCGACTGGGGCTTCTCCGGTTCACCGCTCGTGGAAGGCAACGTGGTCATCTACAACGTCGGTCAGGCTGGCGTGGGGGTGGACAAGACCACGGGCAAGATCCTTTGGCGCAGCGGTGCGGGCAAGGCCGGTTACGGCTCCCCGGTTCCCTTCACGCTGAATGGCCAGCGCGGTGTCGCGCTCTTTGCGGCGAAAGCGCTCGTCGCCTTGAATCCCGCCACCGGCCAGCAACTCTGGTCGTTTCCCTGGGAGACGAGCTACGATGTGAACGCCGCCGACCCCGTCGTGATGAACGATTATTTCTTCATCTCCTCCGGTTACAATCGCGGTTGCACGCTCATCCGCATGCAAGGAAACAATCCCGTCAAAGTGTGGGAGAACAAAAACATGCGGAACCAGTTCAACCCGAGCGTTTCCATCGGCGGTTTGCTCATCGGCATTGATGGCAACACCACGGAACGTGCCACCCTGAAAGCTATCGATCCACGCACAGGTCAGAACCGTTGGGTCAGCCTGCCCGTGGGCAATGGTGGTGTCATCGCCGCTGGCAACCAGCTCATCGTGCTGTCTGGCAATGGTCAGTTGCTCGTCGGCCCGGTGAGCGGCACCGGCTTCCAGCCGAAAGCTCGCGCACAGATTCTCGGCGGCAAGACTTGGACCGCACCCGCTTTCGCCCACGGGAAACTCTATGCGCGTAATGCAAAGGGTGATCTTGTCTGCGTGGACTTAGGAGCCCAGTAAGTATCCCGTACAGCCCGAGAATCTGATCAAACCAGTCTCGCCCGAATAGCTGCGGCCTGTTCCTGAATAGCTTTACGTTCGGCGCTGGACAGCCGATCAGCGTTCTTTACCTGCAAGCTCATACGCTGATTCTGCCGTAGTAATTTTTCATGGCGCAGCAGAAAATCCCAGTAAAGCGTGGTGAAGGGACACGCATCTTCACCCATGGCCTTCGCTGGATTGAAGCGGCAGCCCGTGCAATAATTGCTCATCCGCTGGATATACTTCCCCGTGGCCACGTACGGTTTGGAAGCCATCATGCCGCCATCGCCGTATTGGGACATGCCCAGCGTGTTCGGTAGCTCCACCCACTCCACAGCGTCCACATACACCGCCAGGTACCACTCGTGCACTGCCTGCGGCTTCACACCCAGTAACAATGTGAAGAGCCCGGTGACCATCAGCCGCTGGATATGATGCGCATACCCGTAATCGAGCGTTTGGGTGATGGCTTGCCGCAGACAATTCATCGGCGTGTCACCGGTCCAGTAGAACTTGGGTAAGGGCTGAGTAGCTTTCAGCGCGTTCAGCTCCATATAGCGCGGCATGGCGTGCCAATAGATGCCCCGGACATACTCGCGCCAACCAAGGATCTGCCGGATGAAGCCTTCCACCGCCTCGATGGGGGCTTGCCGGTCGCGCCAGGCTTTCTCCGCTGCCTCGATGACCGTGCGCGGATGGATGAGCTTCAGGTTCATCGCCGCCGCGAGCCGTGAATGATAGAGATACGGCTCGTTCATCCACATCGCATCCTGATACCGGCCAAACTCTGGTAACCGGTGGAGGATGAAATCATCTAACGCCTGCTGCGCCTGCTCCTGCGTCAGTGGCCAGTCGAAATGCTTCAGACTGCCCGGATGCTGGGGAAACCTCGTTTCGACCAACACCATGACTCCCCGCGTGATCTCATCGGGCGTAAATCGTCTTGGCGGAGGCACCCCGGCCGGACCTTGCTTGCCGAAGGAGCCGCGATTCTCGGCATCAAAATTCCACTGCCCTTGCACTGGTTCATCACCCACCATCAGGATGCCCGTTTTCCGGCGCATTTCCCGGTAAAAGAACTCCATGCGCAACTGTTTGCGCCCGCGCGCGTGCGCAGCGAACTCTGCTTTCGTACAGAGAAAATGGCGGTCGGTGCGGACCTCGAGCGGTAACCCTGACTGGCTTGCCGCCGTTTTTAAAAGTGCTTCCACCCGCCACTCGCCCGGCTCCACCACGATGAGCTTCTGCGGTTTCAACCGCGCGATGGCGTGGCTCAATTCCGCTTCAAGACCACCAGCGTTTTCCGCGTCATCCAGTTGCCGGTAATGCACCGTCCAGCCGCGTTTCCGTAAGCGCTCCCGGAAATGGCGCATCGCCGCGAGGAAAGTGACGATGCGTGCCTTGTGCGTCCAGACATGGGTGGATTCTGCCGCCACCTCTGCCATCCAGATGGCATCCTGCGACGGATCAAACGCATCAAATGCGGCGGAGTGATCATCCAACTGATCGCCTAGCACTAGCACTAGGTGCCTGACCTTGGATGTGACTGGCTTCGGCATGGCAAGGATCAGAGCAGATCAAATCCTCGGTCGCGGATTCACCGAACCCAACCCGCCATCCACGCCGATCACCTGGCCCGTCACCCAGGATTGCGCCGGGTCCAGCAGCCACTGAATGGCTGAGGCCACATCCTCTGGTTCGCCGATGCGACCCAAAGCGTGCATGGCAATGGAAGCGCTCAACGCGGATTCATTGGCGGTGAGCGCGGCGGAGAGCGGTGTGCGGGTGAGGCTCGGTGCTACGCAATTCACCCTGATCTTGCTGCTCGCATACGTGGCGGCAGCCGCCAGCATCATGCCGGTGATGCCGGCCTTTGCCGCCGCGATAGCCTCATGATTCGCGAGGCCACGCTGGGCCGCCACGGAGGAGCAGAATACGATGGAGCCGCCGCCTTGACGCATCGCCTTCGCCGCCGCGCGAAGGATATAGAAGGACGTCGTGAGATTAAGCTCCAATGTGCGCTGCCATTCTTCATCCGTGGTGAGATGCGCGGGCTTCAGCACAATGGACCCGATGCAACTGGCCACGCCGTGGATGCGCCCATGAACCGCTTGCGCCTGCGCGATCACGGCGTCCACTTGCGCGGATTGCGTGGCCTCACAGGGAACCGCCGTCGCGCCCAGTTCGGTGGCGAGCGCTTGCAGACGCTCTGTCTGGCGTGCCGCCAGTACAAGTTTATGTCCTGCCGCAGCGAGTTGCCGCGACAGGACACTGCCGATGCCGCCGGTGGCACCGAAGACGATCATCACCGGCTGTGAGTCACTCATGCTGGCTGGCGTGAATGCCGCATCAGGCTGCGGCGTGCTGTATCGCGTCGGCTTGCTCCATCATTTTGCGCAGCTTGAGCAAGGCGGAATTCTGCAACTGGCGGATACGCTCGCGCGTCACGCCGAATTTCTTGCCCACCTGCTCGAGCGTCTTCTCTTTCCCGCCATCCAGGCCGAAGCGGTAGCGCAGGATGCTCGCCTCACGATTGTCCAGATGCTTCACGAGATCCGTGATCATCGCGGTCATCGTCTTTTTCTCGAGATCCTCGTAGGCGTTCACGGCGTGCTCATCCTGCACGATGTCGCCCATCACATTGCTCTCATCCTCGCCGATCGGCTGGTCGAGTGAAGTCGGGCGCATGGCCGAGAGGCGCATCAGGCGCACCCGGCGCGTCTTCATGCCCATTTCCTCGCCCACTTCCTCATCGGAGGGTTCGCGTCCAAGCACCTCCGTGAGCTTGTTCACCACGCGGCGCATCTTGGCGATTTTGTCCACCATGTGCACGGGCAGGCGGATGGTCTTCGACTGGTTTGCCAGCGCCCGCTTGATGGACTGCTTGATCCACCAGGAGCTGTAGGTGGAGAACTTCGCGCCCTTCGCGGGGTCGAAACGCTCCACGGCTTTCATCAAACCGATGTTGCCCTCATTGATGAGATCCAGCAGCGGCAGGCCGAAGTCCTCGTAATCCCGCGCGATCTTCACCACCAGACGCAGGTTCGACTTGATCATGCGCTCCCGGGCGGATTCGTCACCCGCCTTGATGCGCGCGGCAAGTTCAATCTCTTCCTGCGGCGTCAGCAATTTCGACTGGCCCACCTCGCGCAGATACAGGCTGTAAGCCGTGCGGGCCTCATACTCCGCCGGAATGGGCTGGGAGAAATCCACTTTCGTTTCTCGCTCCGCTGGCACTTCTTCCGCCATGGCCGCGACCGTAGCGATCTTGATGGTGACCGGGAGAGCAGGGCTGGCCGTGGCGCGCAAGGGCACCAATTGGCGACGCGGGGTCCGGACTGAGCGGGTGCGGGTAGCGAGTTTCATATGGTTTCGAGTTCGAGGTTGTGTTCCAGTCTGTCTACATCTTGTCTAAGATGCATCCATTCGTCAAGTCTTTGTCTAGAAAGACCTACCGAGCGTTCAATTAAATATGAGATTCTTCAACACGTTATTTTATTCCCAGTTCTAACCTGTTTGTTTCCAATAAGTAAGGCCGATTTATCAAAAATTCATCTTACCGTTGAGCAGCTATTGGCTGCGCCCTCTTGCTTTTGTCTAATATTTGTTTATATTCCGCTCATAGAGTATGAATTTGCAACATCCCATCAAAGTGGTGGCGCGGCGGACCGGGTTGAGCCAGCACGTCATCCGTGTTTGGGAAAAACGCTACGGTGCCGTGGAGCCTGCCCGCACCGAGACGAATCGCCGTCTCTATTCCGAGACTGAGATTGAGAGACTGCATCTGCTGTGCCAACTCACGCAGGCCGGTCATGGCATCTGCCGCATCGCCAAGCTGCCCACGGAACGGCTTCGCTCGCTACACAGCGAAACCACTCAGACCGGGGCCCCCGCTTCCTTGGTGCCTGCTCCCGTAACACCTTCGCCTGCTGCTCCTTCCACCACTCCAGCCACCAATGTTGCGGAGCGGTATCTGGACGAGGCCATGACGGCCATCCGTTCCCTCAATGACGTAGCCTTGGATGATGCTCTGAGCCGGGCTGCCGTGGAGCTCGGCCACCAGGGTTTATTGCAAAAAGTCATAACCCCGCTCACAAATCGCATTGGGCTGGACTGGGAAGACGGGACGATCAAGGTAGCGCACGAGCACTTTGCCTCCTCGGTCTTGCGCACCTTCCTGGGCAATTCCGCGAAACCCTTTGCCTTGCCGGACTCCGCGCCCGTGCTGCTCGTCGCCACGCCTTCCGGCCAGATCCACGAACTCGGCGCTGTGCTCGTCGCCGCCGCTGCCACGAACAAAGGCTGGCGCGTGAAATATCTCGGCACCAACCTGCCCGCGTGCGAGATCAACGGTGCCGCCATCCAGAGCAAAGCCCGCGCCGTGGCTCTCAGTGTGGTGTATCCCGATGACGATCCGCATCTCGTGCAGGAACTCATCAGCCTCCGCAAATACCTGCCCACGGATGTCGCCATTCTCGTCGGTGGCCGTGCGGCGGAATCATATCGTGATGCCATCACGTCCATCGGTGCCAGTCTGCTTACCGATTTGACGCAATTGAATCGCAAGCTCGACGAACTCCGCAGCACTGCCCCGCAACGCCGTGTCCGCAGCGTGGAATAGCTTTCTTACGCATGGACAGCATCTTCACCGCCGAGCTCTGGCTGCCCTTGAAGCGGGAAGCGATTTTCCCCTTCTTCGCCGATGCCGCGAACTTGGAAGCCATCACGCCACCGTGGGTGAATTTTCATACCCTCACACCCACACCCATCGAGATGAAGCCGGGCACGCTCATCGACTATCGCATCAAAATCCGCGGCATCCCGGTGAAATGGCGCACGCGCATCAACGCGTGGGAACCGCCCTATCGCTTCGTAGATGAACAACTGCGCGGCCCCTATCTGAAATGGGTCCACGAACACACCTTCGTGGAAAAAGATGGCGGCACCTTGTGCCGGGACCGCGTGGAATACGCCGTGCCCGGCGGCTGGCTCATCGACAAACTGTTTGTTCGCCGCGATGTGGAACGCATCTTTGCGTATCGGAGAAAGCGGATAGAGGAATTGCTGCTCAAGCAGCAGCCGGTGATGGTGTGATCGTGAATCACGCGCATTCCCCCGCCGCATGCCCCGACGCCCACGCCCATTGAAAATTATACCCTCCCAGCCACCC
>CAZPUL010000056.1:0-34334 GCA_964589735.1 uncultured Verrucomicrobiota bacterium
CCCCCGTTGAACACGTTGACCACCACGCCAGAAGCCTGCCGCAAATTCCTGCGCCGCGTCCTCCATCTGGACGCACCCCATCGCACCACCGATGCCGCCATCCGCCATCACGGCTACATCCAGATCGATCCCATCGACGTCTGCGGAAAGATGCACGATCTCATCCTGCGCAACCGCGTGCAGAACTATCAGCGCGATGATTTGTTGAAAGCGCTCTACCAACGCAAAGAACGCGCCTTCTTCGAGCACTACGTCGGCGTCCTCGTCGCCCTGCCCATCGAAGATTATCGCTACCTCCTGCCCGGCATGAAAGCCCGCCGCACCTCGGACCGCTACTCCGGTGCGCTCGATGCCGATCAAAAGAAGATGGCCCGCAAGATCATCGACCGCATCCGCACCGAAGGTCCCCTGAGTTCCTCCGCCTTCCTCGATTCCGGCACCTCCCAAACCGGCTGGGGCACCACCGGCACCTTGGCGAAAGTCACCCTCGATAAACTCTTCTTCCATGGCCGCCTGCTCATCTCCCGCCGCGATAACTTCCGCCGCGTGTTCGATCTCCCCGAACGCATTTTGCCTGAGTCCGTCCTCGCCCGCAAACCCGCCACCCCGCGTGAAATCAAACGCTGGCTCATCCAAGTCCGCCTCCGTCAACGCCGCCTCGTGACCCTGAACAACGCCCACGCCCAACTCGCCAAGGACTTCATCACCAAAGTAAAAGTCGCCGATCACGCCCCCGTCTATTGCCTGAACGAAGACGCCGATCTTCTGCAAAACGCCGCCGATCTCCCCGAGCCATCCACCACCCCACACCTGCTAGCCCCGCTCGACCCCATCATCTACGACCGCAAGATCACGCGACGCCTCTGGGACTTCGATTACACCTGGGAAGTCTACACCCCACCCGCCAAACGCGTCCGCGGCTACTACGCCCTCCCCATACTCAGCGGCACCCGCATCATCGGCCACGTAGACCCGAAAGTGGATCGTGAAAACAACCTCCTAAACGCCCGTGTAACAGTGGAAAAAGGCGTGGACATAGCTGAGACGCTGAACGAACTCACTCGTTTCTTGGCTGTCAGAAAAATCAAGCTGCTCTCCAGAAAAGCACCTTGTCTTGAACCATGAGTTCGCAACCACCAGCATTTATCGTTGATGAAGTCTTAGGGAAACTCAATTGGGACAGCGAATTCCAGTGGTACTTCGGCGACGTTGAAATGAAAGACGGCTCCAGAATCACCGTTTACATCAAGGCAAGTCACAATGGTTACCGCGACGATTTGATTGCAGCCGGGAAGCGTTTCAACGCTGTGATCGAACAGGATTCGACTTATCGCGCTCGTGCCGCTGGAGAACTGTTGAATACCTACAACGAAAACTGGAACGAAGGTGCTCCATCAACAGAAGCCGAATTCGTTAGCCGCATGAGTATCGATTTCATCATGTTCCCCAAAGAAGGTGCCCTTGAGGTGAATTACGATGATGACGGCATGTTCCTCGGCCATCGCATCACTGCCTATCTTGATCCCGAGCTAAACTTCGACTGGGCCGGATTAAACGGCTGAAAACTGTCCGGCCGCTTCTTTGCAGGGTTTGCCTATTGGAGCTTCTTTTGAGCTTTGAGTTTGGGATTTTGAGCTTCCCTCGCCTCCCCCTACCCCTCAATCACCACGACCGCCGCCGCATAATTCTCCGTATGCGTCAGCGACACATGCGTCCCCTTTCCGCCTCGCACCTGAAACAACTCATAGGCTTTTTTATGTAACACCAGAAACGGCTCCCCCGTCGGCTTCCGCCCGATCTCGATATCATGCCACCCCAGCGCTTCACCTAGCCCCGTGCCGAACGCCTTCGCCACCGCCTCCTTCGCCGCGAACCGCGCCGCGATGTGCGTGAGCGGATACTTGTGTGATTTGCAAAACTCGATCTCCTCCGGCAACAAGAACCGCTCCAGAAACGCATCCCCAAAGCGGTCCATCGACGCCTGTATCCGCGCCGTCTCCACCAGATCTATTCCGATGCCTAAAATCATGCTAAATCCCGCCGTGATCTGGTAGGGCGAGACTCCGTCGAGCCCTGACTAGACCTTGAAGCATACACTCATTCTGAAAGGTGCTTTGGCAATGCAAGATTACTCGCGCACCCACTCTGAGTCCTTTGAAATTCATCCGTAATTCAAACACGCCCAGGTTGGCAAGGGCTCGACAGAGTCTCGCCCTACCATATTTACCCCCGATACTCCCTCATCAACTCCAGCATATCCTTCACCGCCTGCGCCATGCCCGTCGTCACCGACCGGCTCACGATGCTGTGCCCGATGTTCAACTCCACCAGATGCGGCACGATATGCAACACCGGCAGATTCACATAGTTCAACCCATGCCCCGCATTCACCTGGATGCCCAGCGCATGCGCCTGCTTCGCCCCCGCCACCAATCGTTCCAGCTCCACATTCCGCGCCGCCTTCTGGTCAAAATGATCCGCGAACTTCCCCGTGTGCAATTCGATGAACTGCGTGCCCGTCTTCGCCGAAGCCTCGATCTGCTGCGGGTCCGGCGCGATGAATAGACTCACCTCGATCCCCGCATCATTCATCCGCTTGCGCGTATCCGTGAGTGCCGCCAGATTCCCCACCACATCCAAGCCACCCTCTGTCGTCACTTCCTGACGCCGCTCCGGCACCAGACACACGATCTCCGGCTTCAACTTCAGCGCGATCTCCACGATCTCCGGCGAGTTCGCCATCTCCAGGTTCAACCGCGTCTTGATGCGCTCCCGCAGCAGCCACACATCACGATCTTGGATATGCCGCCGATCTTCCCTCAAGTGCGCCGTGATGCCATGCGCGCCCGCCTCTTCACAGATCAACGCCAGCGCCACCGGATCAGGCTCACCACGCGTCAGCCCGCGATACCGCGCCTCCCGGATGGTGGCGATATGGTCGATGTTTACACCCAGTTTCAGCATATCAATTCTTCTTCGGTGCCGGAGGCGCCATAGGCACACCAGGCAGGCTCATGGTGGCACTGCGTTGAGGATCCCATTGCGGCAGATTCTTCTGATCCAGCCAGCGGGCCAGCAGGTACAGCTCCACGCCGGTGAAGCCGGCTGGAGATTTGCGGAGCACCTGGATCTCATCTGGCGCAGCCAGTTCCGCCTCCGTCACCGTGTTGCCCAGTTTGGACGCGATGGCCGCCAGCCACTCGTAGGGGAGCTTGCTGTTGTTCAGCGGCATCCGGTTGGCCACCATCGAAAGGAGAGGCGCGAGGCGAATCCATTGGTTCAGCCGCATCTCCGTGATCTCCCAATCGTAATAGAGCAGATTCGTCCGGCCCACGAACTGTTCCAGCAAGGCAGGGGGCAAACTCTCCGAGCTGCGGGCCAAAGGAAAAAGACTGAGCAGGAGATGATCATCCTGCGGCTCCGGCGCAGCTTTGAGCGTGGGTGCCAGGATCGGTGCCCCCGTCCAGACCAGTTCGTTCTTCAAGGCCACCATCCGGCCAAAAAAAAGTTTGCTCATGGCCGCCGTGAACTCATTCGTACGGCTGAAGGAATTGGTCATCAACAACGAGGCGTCCCGCACGGGAAAAGCCGCAAAGGTGGAGTAATACGCTTGGGGCTGCGACCACACATAAGCCTGCTGCGGGGCATTCGTCAGTTGCATGGGTTTGAGCCAGTCCTGCCGCGACCACCAGCCGTCCACCCCGCGCAAGGCCGTGAAACTGATGACCGGGTCTTTGATGGTGTTGGTCGGCACCTGCCAGGGCGGCAAGCTCACCGCAAGTGCCTGCGGAAACTTCAAACTCAGCCGACTGGTCTGGTTCGCGCCCTTGCTTTCCATGGTCAGCCGCGCGTAAGGCTGGTTGCCCGGCGGCACCAGCCCGGCCGCTTTGGCCGAAAGCCCCGTCTGCATCTCCAGGGCAAACCAGACGTTCGTCTCCGTCTTGGTTTCACTCCGGGCCACCGCCTCCCAGTCGTAACCCGGTTCCGCCCGTTCCACCGTCACCCAACTGTCCTTCAATCCATAACGGTACGTCTCCGCCGGCGAATAAGCGACGGTCACCGCGGCATCCGTGATGTTCGTCCGGGCGATTTTGTCCAACCACTCGCCCCGCACCAGCAGGTCGTAGAGATTCGCCGTCCAGATGCCGGTGCGTTCCACGGGGATTTTCACCGCCAGACGCCAGCGCAACGGCGACTCACTGGCCCAGACCACCTTGGACTCATAGGTAAGGACATCATCCAGCAACGGCCGCAGCTTGGTCGCCTGATCTTTATTGGTAGGTGCTTCCGGGAAAAGGATCGCGGGCAGATTGCGCGACAGGGCTACCAAGGTATTGCTCTTCACCAGCACCGTCTGCGGCAGCGCCAGCAACTCCTTCAGGCGTGTGCCTTCGGCCTGGTTGGTGACCGACTGCCAGCCGGCAGAATGCCAGCGCAACAGCGGTTGCACGGGAGCTGCCACCGGTTTGACTGGGGCTGCGGCCTCGGGTGCCGCAGGCGGAGTTACCGCCGACGGAGCTGGAGCAGACGATGGCTGGCAACCACCGGCCAGAACAACGAACAAGGACAGAACAACCGTCCGGATTTGATTCATAGACGGCCATGGGATGCCAGAAAGCGCCGCACTACGCAAGCAACAGGGTGACAAAATGGGACTCCCAGAAAGTCCGCCGCCCCGCTGCTTCCCTTGTCCCTCAGTTCGTGACTTCGTCCGTCCGGAGCTGGGCGCTCTCGGTGACACGCAGCCAGAGAATGTTGCGGATGTCCTCATGCGCGGGCGATTTCACTTTGCTAAGCCACTTCTGCGCCTCCGCATACCGCGCCGCCATGTAGTTCACCCGGCCCAGATTCAGGTATATCTCTTCTATCTCCACTGCGGATTTCGTTTCCGCCATGACCAGCACACGATCCCACTCCGCCAGCGCCTCCTCAGCCCGGAAAGGACGGATCGCGTAGTGTGCCAGGGCCAGCTCCTTGGCCAGCTCGAAATTATCCGGCTCCAAGATGCGGGCCTTGCGGTATTCCCGCAAGGACATCGAGAACACCTGGGCCTCATCCACGCCGAAGAAATCTTTGGCATCCTTGCGATACATGAAGAGACTGGTCGCCAGGTTCCGGTGATAGGTGCTTTCATGCGGCATCAGGCGGACCGCATTCAGGAAACAGACGAACATGTTGGTCATCGGACCCGTGCGGGAGTACTCCGTACCCCAGTCATTCCAATACTCTGCTGCCTGCTTCGGCGAGTAGTTCGTGAAATCCTCTTCAAACGGCGTCACCACGCCGCGAACCTGGCCCGCATATTCCATCCGACCACCACCAGTCTTGGAGCTGGCCGAAGGACTCGCCGCTGCCAATACACCGATGGCGATAAGTATCGCCACTGCGGAATGCTTCAAAATACTAAGTACGTCTTTAATCATTTTAACAGGCCGATCGATTTGCCACCATTACGTCACCTTAGACGTCTTGGCCAAGCAAAGGTTACGCACCTTCTACCCACCGTCACCCTCCCCAGCAGCTACCTTGCCAATAGCCATTTCGGCCTATCAGCGCAGTTTAAGTGGTTGTCTCTGCCTCTCCGTTAGCTCTGGGGCCCACACCCGAAAACGCTCAGTAAAACACACTCAAATACCTGATGACAAACAAGTTAAACAAATAAAAACCACATGAAAGGCAGTTTGTTTCGACTCGAAAAAGGTCATTTTTTCAGGTGCAGCTGAAATGGATAAATCACACCAGTACGCGCGGTAAAGTATCGCCGCAGGCGATTTTTGACCGGGCGGTGGAGGATGAATATCAGGACAAATACTGAGGCGCTGGCGAGTTAAAAATCAGGTTCCGGCGGTCACTTTATTTTCGGCAAACCTTGTGCTTTATTACAGGTGAGATTCATTCGGCAGTTTCCTCCTGCGATGGGTCTCGGGCGGCGTGGCGTGGTTTGTGTGTTACCCACCAGCCGCCCACTATTTGTGAATGTTTAGAGAGATTACTTGGGAGTCAGGTGCTTGCGCAGGATGCCTTCCAGTTCCGGCACGCGGATCGGCTTGGGCAGATAGTCATCCAACCCTGCCGCCAGACACTTCTGCCGGTCAGATTCCATGGCACTCGCCGTCAGGGCGATCAGGGAAGGACGCTTGCCCCCGGCTGCCCTGTTAAGCACTTGAGCCGCAACTTGGTACCCGTCCAGTTCCGGCATCTGGATATCCAGCAAGACCAGATTGTATTCCTTGGCCGCCAAGGCCTCCATCACTTCCCGTCCATTCGCAGCCGTGTCCGGTTGATATCCCATGCGGGCCAGGAAGGCATTCACCACCTTCAGGTTTACCACATTGTCATCCGCTATCAGGATGCGGCCCGGGAACAACTCGGCCAACCTGTTCCCGCTCGCCTTCCCGACCGCTTCCTTGACCGCCGGACTGGTCACCAACACCCGTAGAATCGTCTCCAACATCTGCTGCCGCCGGATAGGTTTGTAAACCGCCTGCTTGATGGCTGCATCCGCCGCCAGGCGCACATTGCTGAGCAACAGCGGCTGCGCGTTGCGGCAAGCCACCTGCCCTTGCAATAGTTTCCACAACGCAAAACCATTCGTGTCCACCAGTTGATGATCCACCAACACCACATCAAACGCCTTGCTGTTTTGCGCCCGCTCCAAAGCCTCGGCCACTGTGCCCGCCAGCTCCACTTCCAGGCCCCACAAGGTGCCATACTGCTGCACGATCTCGCGATTCAGCGCATTGTCCTCGACCATCAAGAGGCGTCTGCCCTTCAACGCTGGCTGCGGTTGCCGCCAGGCGGATTTCTCCCCCGCCTCCAGCTTCGCCCGGATGCTGAAGTGGAATGTGGAGCCCACGCCCGCCAGGCTGTCCACCCACATCCGGCCGCCCATCATCTCCACCAACCGTTTGCAGATGGCCAGCCCCAACCCAGTGCCGCCGTAATGCCGTGTGGTCGAGCTGTCCGCCTGGCTGAAAGATTGGAACAACCGCGAAATCTTGTCCGCCGGGATGCCTACCCCTGTGTCTTGCACCGAAAAATGCCACTCATCCGCCGTTTCGCCCGGCGCCAGACGGACGATAACCCCGCCTTTTTCCGTGAACTTGACCGCATTGCTCAACAGATTGATCAGCACCTGCCGCAGCCGTGTGCCATCCGCAAGCACATAATCCGGCACCGACTCATCTGCCAGATAACCGGTATCGATGCCCTTCTCCGCCGACTTGGGCGCCAGCAGATCCAGCGCTTCCGCGATGCACCGGCGCAACTCCACCGGGTGCGGGTCCAGTTCCAGCTTGCCTGCCTCGATCTTGGAGAAATCCAAGATGTCATTGATCAGCGCCAGCAACGCATCCGCGCTCGTGCGGATCGTGTTCACGAAATCCCGCTGCTCCTCATCCAGCTTCGTCTCCGCCAGCAAGGTCGTCATGCCGATGACTCCGTTCATCGGTGTGCGGATCTCATGGCTCATATTCGCCAGGAAGTCAGATTTCGCCTTGGTCGCATCCAGTGCCTGATCGCGGGCGCGGGCCAGTTCCACCTCCAATTGCTTGCGGTTCGTGATGTCCCAGTTCACGCCGACGATGCGTTCTGCGCGGCCCAGTTCATCACGTTCCACCAAAGCTCGGGCTTGCAGCGTCCGTTTGTTTCCGTCCGGCAGCTTCACTTCGAAATCAACCACATAATCCGTCCCATGCTCCATCAAGGCGTTAAGCGCTTTTGCCACCTTCTCGGCATCCTCCGCACTGACGGTGTTCTGCCAGACCTGGTAAGACTCCTTCACATCCGGGGACAATCCGTAAAGCGCCCGCATCTGCGCATCCCACGTATGCTGGTCCGTCTTGAGATTCCATTCCCAGATGCCCATGCCGGCTGACTTCGTCGCGAGCAACAAGCGCTCCGCCAAAGCATGCTTCTCCCGCTCAGACCGGAGCCGTTCGGTAACGTCTCGGTAGATGCCCTGGGTCTCCACCGGCTTCCCGTTCTCCATCCGGCAGTTCACGCTGCCTTCCAGAGCCACCAATCGTCCATCCTTGGCCCGGTACGTCGCCTGGATCTGCCCCACTTTCTCCCCCGCGATGATTCGCGCGAACCGCGCCCGGCATTGCTCCTTGGTCTCCGGGTCCAGCAGATCAAAGATCGTCAACGCCTTCGCCTCTTCTTCCGTATACCCCAAAGTCTCCCGCCAACGCCGGTTGACATAAACGAATTTCCCGTCCGGATCGGTGCTTTGGATGAGGTCATTGGCATTGTCCAGAAAGTCAGTCAACCGCCCCTGCGCCTCCTCGATCTCCTTCCGGTAACGCCGCTCTGCTTGCATCACCCGCCGCATCTCAATCTGCGCCATCACCTGTCGGCTCAACGCTTGCAGGGCTTCCTTCTGGGCGTCAGTCAGTTCCCGCGGCACCCGGTCGATGACACACAGCGTACCGATGGCATAATTGTCACTCGTCACCAAGGGCGCACCGGCATAGAAACGGATCTTGGGGTCAAATTTGACCAGTGGATTCTCGGCAAAACGGCCATCCTCCACTGCGTCCGGCACGGTCATCACCTCCCGGTCATGGATGGCATAACTGCAAAAAGCCATGTCCCGATGCGTCTCCTGCGCCTCCAGTCCCACCTTGGACTTGAACCACTGCCGTTTCTCATCGATCAGGGAAATCAAAGAGATCGGCACCCCGCAGATGTGCGCCGCCAGCAAGGTGAGGTCGTCGAAGTCTTGCTCTGCTTCGGTATCCAGAATTTGGTAGCCGTATAGGGCCTCCAGCCGCTCTTTTTCATCGGCGGGCAACGGGGCGGGTTTAGTGCCAGATATGGGCATGGATAACCGTTTGTTACTAATGACTTGCAAAGATTATGGCCGCAAATTGCCCCGCAATCAAATCTGACTTCTCTTT
The DNA here is from genome assembly GCA_964589735.1 of uncultured Verrucomicrobiota bacterium. Taxonomy (GTDB): domain Bacteria; phylum Verrucomicrobiota; class Verrucomicrobiia; order Limisphaerales; family JAEYXS01; genus JAEYXS01. Next base: position 8,901 of record CAZPUL010000056.1, read on the forward strand.
TTTTGCAATGCCTTGCGCAATTCCTTGAGTGGCAAGGTATTGATGACATCCGCCTTGGTCAGCCAGCCTTTGCGCGCTATCCCCGCCCCCAACCGGAGAAAGCCCGCGTGCTCATGCCGGTGGGCGTCGCAGTTCACCACACACTTCACTCCTTTGGACTTCGCATACTGCCACAGGCGCCAGTCCATGTCGAAACGGTAGGGATTCGCATTGAGCTCAATCCATGTCCCCGTCGCCGCACAAGCATCAATCACCGCTTGCTGGTTCAACTTGTAAGCTTCCCGCTCTAGCAACAGACGCCCCGTGAGATGTCCGAGCATGTGCACGTATGGATTCTCCGCCGCGCGGATAAGCCGCTTGGTATTGTCAGCCTCATCACTGCCCGGCACGTGCAAACTGGCCACCACCACATCCAATTCCGCCAGCATATCGTTCTCGAAATCCAGCCGCTCCTTCAACACATCCACCTCGGAACCGGTCAGCAGGCGGAAATCCTCGCCGTCATCCTCCAGCTTGCGATTGATGGCCGCCACTTCCTTGAGCTGCTTGCGCAAGCGTTCCGGGTCCAGGCCATTTGCCTGATAGGATGCCCGGCTGTGATCCGTGATGGCCCAGTACTCGCAGCCGATCTCGTTCATGTGCGTGGCAATGTCCTCCAATGTATTGCGCCCATCACTCCAGTTCGAGTGGTTGTGCAATGAGCCTTTCAGATCCGTCCACTCCAGCAAACGCGGCAGCTCGTTCTTTTCTCCGGCGGCGAACTCGCCATGATCTTCGCGCAATTCCGGCTCGATGTACGGTAGGTCCAGCGTCTTGAAAATCTCCTCCTCCGTATGGCACGCCACCAGCAACTTGGGATCGCGCGTCTCTTCCTTGGAGCGGAACAAGCCATATTCATTCAGGCGCAAGCCGCGCTGGATGGCGCGTTGGCGCATCACGATGTTGTGCTCCTTGCTGCCCGTGAAATACGCGAGTGCAAAAGGATACTCCGCATCGCTCACCACGCGCAGATCCGCCTGGATGCCGCCCTCCAAGATCACGCTGGATTTCGTATCCCCTTTGGCCAGCACATTGATGACCCCCGGCAATTTCGTGAAGTAGTCGATGATCTCCAATGGCTTCTTCGAGGAGGCCAGAAAATCGATATCCCCGATGACTTCCTTGAAACGGCGCAAGCTGCCCGCCGTGCTGCACCGGATGACATCCGGATGCTCGCGCAACGCTTCAAGGATCGGCTCCGACGCGTAGATGGCATCAACGATGCGGTGCCGGGAGGCATACTTCCGTTTGAAATCGATCGCCTCCAATATCTTCGCCTGCGTCTTCTCGCCAAAACCGTCCAGCTCCGCCACCTTGCCCGCTTTGCACGCTTCCTCGAGCTTTTCGATGGAATCAATGCCCAGCTTGTCGTGCATGGCCTTCACTTTCTTGGGGCCGAGACCTTGGATGTCCAGCATTTCCACCATGCCCACCGGGATGGATGCCTTCAGCTCCTCGTAGTATTTCAGCCGACCGGTCGTCACCAGTTCCGTGACCTTCTGCTGGAGTGCCTCGCCAAAACCCTTGATCTCGCCCAGGCGGTTCTCCGCCACCATCTTTTCCAGGGGCTCGCCCAGGCTTTCCAGCGCCCGCGCACCATTCACATACGCCCGCGTCTTGAACGGGTTTTCCCCTTTCAATTCCAGCAGGACGCCGATCTCCTGCAAAATCTCTGCCACCTGGTCTTTGTCCATCGCCATGCCGATAACTTACACTCCCGCCCAAAACTGCAAACCCGAAAACTGCGTGCCGCAGTGGCCAACCATTCGTGCTGTGGTGATATCCCTTGGTTGAATACACGGGCCCGTTCCCTTACCCTGCTTTAGAAAGAACTGCATGAAACGCACCACTCCCACTATGCCCGTCGCCCTCACCATCGCCGGTTCGGATAGCGGTGGCGGCGCAGGCATCCAGGCGGATCTGAAGACCTTCGCCGCACTCGGCGTGCATGGCACCAGCGCCATCACCTGCCTCACGGCGCAAAATCCTAAAGCCGTCACCGGCATCCAGGCTACCACGCCCGCGATGGTGCAGAAGCAGATCGAAGCCATCTTCGCTGAACTGAAGCCCGCCGCTGTGAAGACCGGCATGCTCTTCTCCACGCCTATCATCCGCGTCATCACAAAATTCTTTGCTCATGGCAAACGCCCGCCGCTCATCGTGGACCCGGTCATGGTCGCCACCAGTGGCGCACGTCTCCTGAAACCATCCGCCATCCAAGCCGTGCGCGAGGAACTCCTCCCCCTCGCCACCTTGGTGACGCCGAATCTCGATGAGGCCGCCATTCTCGTGAACCGCCCGTTGGCAAACGTCGAAGACCTGCGCGCTGCGGCCCGGGAAATCTTTGAGACTTACGGTTGTGCCGCCCTCGTCAAAGGCGGTCATTTGAAGAACAGCGCGGAAGCCATCGACATCTTCTACGACGGCCAGAACGAACTGCTGCTCACTGCCCCTTACGTGCGGGGCGTCTCTACTCATGGGACCGGTTGCACCTACTCCGCCGCCATCACTGGTTACCTCGCCCAAGGCTGCGTCCTGCCCCTCGCCGTGGAACTGGGCAAAAACTTCATCACCCAGACCATCTCGCAATCCCAGAAAGCCGGCCGCCACTCCGTGCTGAACTGCTTCTGGGAAGACTGACCGCCAGTCCGCCCATAATCCCGCTTGCATTCGCTTCGGAACGTCCTCAAATAGCCACAGCGGATGTCCCCGTCCGCTGGCTATGAAATTTGAACTGGCTTTCCGCCCCAAACTGGCGGATGCCCTCAAATCTTACTCTAGGAACGATTTTCGCGCCGACCTCATCGCCGGGGTCACCGTTGGCATCATCGCGCTGCCGCTGGCCATGGCCTTTGGCATCGCCTCCGGGGTAACGCCGCACGCCGGCATCGTCACCGCGGTCATCGCCGGCTTTCTGATTTCCGCGTTGGGCGGGTCACGCGTCTCCATTGGCGGCCCCACCGGGGCATTCATCATCATCGTGTATGGGATTGTCGCGGAGCATGGCGTCGCGAACTTGCTCATCTGTACCATCATGGCGGGCATCATGCTCCTGCTGATGGGTGCCGCCAAGTTGGGCACGGTCATCAAATACATCCCCTACCCGGTCACCATGGGGTTCACCTCCGGCATCGCCGTGCTTATCTTCAGCACCCAGATCAAGGACTTCTTCGGTCTGCAAATGGAACAGGTGCCCTCCGAGTTCATCGACAAACTTTCCGTGCTCGCGGCAAACGCCGGCACCGCCCAGTTCCCCACAGTGCTGCTCGCGGGGCTCTCGCTCGCCCTCATCGCTTTTTGGCCCGAATCCTGGCGTCGGCGGGTCCCGGCATCCGTGGTCGCCCTGCTGCTCGGCACGTTGGCCGTAGTCGTGCTAAAACTGCCCATGGAAACGATCGGCTCGAAATTCGGCGGCATTCCCCAAGGGTTCCCGGCACCAGACTGGCCTGCTCTTTCATGGGAAACGATGCGTGCCCTGTTCCCGCCTGCCTTCACCATCGCCATGCTCGCCGCCATCGAATCACTCCTCTGCTGCGTCGTGGCCGACGGCATGATCGATGACCGGCATGATTCCAACCAGGAACTCATGGCCCAAGGCATCGCGAACATCATCAGCCCCATCTTCGGCGGCATCTGCGCCACTGGGGCCATCGCCCGCACCGCCACGAATGTGAAGTGCGGGGCACGTTCACCGGTCGCTGGTATCGTGCATGCTTTCACGCTGCTGGCCATCTTGCTGGTCGCCGCGCCCTTGGCGAAACACATCCCGCTCGCCACCCTTTCCGCCGTGCTGATGGTCGTGGCCTATAACATGGGCGAATGGCACAATTTCAGCCGCCTGCGCCGCTGGCCCAAGAGCGATGCCATGGTCTTTGTCACTGCGTTCAGCCTCACGATTCTCGTAGATCTGACCGTCGCCGTGGAAGTCGGCATCGTCATGGCCGCCATGCTCTTCATCAAGCAAGTCTCCGAGATGACCCGCGTGACGGCTCTGGATGAACGCAGTGAGACCGATATCCCGCACCAGTCCCTCAAAGGCCGCACGGTCCCGCCCGGCGTCATGGTCTATCGCATCTTTGGCGCGTTCTTCTTTGGTGCGGCGGACAAGCTGGAAACCGCTCTGCGGCGCGCCGGCCAGGAACCGGACGTGCTCATCCTCCGCATGTACGAGGTTCTTTCCATGGATGCCAGCGGTCTGAATGCCCTGGAAGACATCCACGAAAAATTGCGGAAGAAGAACAAGCACCTCGTCCTCTGCGGCCCGCACACCCAGCCCATGTTCCTCCTGCAAAAATCCGGCTTCATCGACCTTATCGGTCTCGAAAACATCTGCGGGACCATTGATGACGCCCTCGCCCGCGCGAACCAGCTTCTGGCGGAGAAAGCGGCGGCGTCCTCCAAATGACCTGGAGACAGGAAATTTCGCCGTGTTTCACCCGGACAAATTGTCTGCTTTGTTTCTGAATGGATTCGCGCCATCCTGAGTCAGAGGATTAGCCATGGATTGGATCCATCTCCATCTTGCGTTGAACCACGTGCCTGTGCTGGGCACGCTGTTCGTCTGTCTGCTGCTCCTCACGGCGGCGGTGAGGAAGGAAGAAAGCCTCAAGCGCCTGAGTCTCTGGTGGACGGTGGCGCTCATGTTCATCTCCATCCCGCTCAAGTTCACCGGCGATTTCGCGGCTGAGAAGGCGGGCAAAGAACCTTGGTTCATCGAGACCCTCGTCCAAGCCCATGAACAGGCTGCCGATCAGGCCACCACCGGTATTTTTCTCATGGGCATCGCCGCCATCATGGCCTTGGTCATCGCCCGGAAGGCCAGACCGGTCGCCACGTGGTCCTTGATGCTGACCTTGGTGGTGGGCCTGCTGACCTTTGCCCTCATGGCCCGCGCCGCCAACCTCGGCGGCCAGATCCGCCATACCGAGATCCGCCCCGCACTCACTTTGGCTCCGTAAGTTACGTGTTACGCTTCACACCGCTTGCCCGGCTCATTCCAGTTCGGTTATCCTGAACCTATGAACCGCCTGTGCTTACTAATCCTCATCGCTTTGGCCAGCCGCGCCATCGCCGCCACACCCGTTCCCAAGAGCGAGGCTCCTGGCAAAATCATCGAGCGCTGGCCGGCCCAAGTGAAGGAGATCAAGTATCCCAGCAAGGCCGATAACTCCGACCAACCCGCGATGTTCTTCGCCCCGGACAGCAAGGAAAAGAAACCCTTGCTCGTGGCCTTGCATAGCTGGTCGGCCGATTACAAACAGACTTCGCAGGCACCCTATGCCGAATGGTGCATCACCAATGGCTGGGCCTTCATTCACCCGAACTTTCGCGGCCCTAACAACAAACCTGAAGCGTGCGGTTCCGAACTCGTCGTGCAGGATATTTTGAGCGCCGTAGAGTTCGCGCAGAAGGAAACGCCCATCGATACCAGCCGCATCTACCTCGTGGGCGCATCGGGTGGTGGCTACGCTACGTTGCTCATGGCCGGACGTGCTCCCGACCTCTGGGCCGCTGCTTCCTCTTGGGTGCCCATCACAGACATCCAAGCATGGCACGAAGAATCCACCCGCAAGAAGCAGAAGTATGCCAAGGACATTGAACTCGCCTGCGGCGGCGTACCCTCATCGGGCACGAAAGCGGGTGATGAGGCAAAGAAACGCTCCGCCCTCACCTATCTGGCCAAGGCCAAGAATCTTAAAGTCTCCATCAACGCCGGCATCAAGGATGGTCACACCGGCAGCGTCCCCATCAGCCATACCTTGCGCGCCTACAACCTGCTGGCCGAACCAAAAGATCGCCTGACCGAAGAAGAGATCACCTGGTTCACCGAAAAATCCCAAGTGCCCCCAACAGTTAAAGACACCGTTCCCAATGACCCACATCACGGCACCAAGCAAGTCCTCTTCCGCCGCGAATCCGCCAACGTCCGCGTGACCATCTTCGATGGTGGTCATGAAGGATTGGCCGCCCCCGCCCTCCATTGGCTGGCGGAACAAAAAAAACGTTGAACCGTTAAAAGTGTTAAATCGTGAACCGTGTAACGATTTTAACGATTTAACCAATCACGCTGCGGTTAGCTGTCTTGACGCCGCCCAATAAAACCGAATCATCCCCGGCCATGCAGAATAACGGTCTCCCGCTCATCGCTCCGGCCATCACGCCGGTGCTCGATCCGCAATTTCGTCCCGCTGTGTTGGCGAACCGCGCCTACCGCGCCGCCATCGCTGCTTCCGGCGATCCACTGAAAATCGTCATCGCGCTGGAACAGACCGACGGCTCCATTTTCCATTTCAACACGGAGATCTTCCCGGAGAATCATTCGCAGGCTGCGGGCAATTTCGTTTACGTGGAACGCCTTGTGAAGTTCATGCTCTGGGCTTGGGGCGGCTGGCGCGTGCATCTCGCCGGACCGGCCAAGCTCGCCGAGCAACTCCAAGCGCACTTCACGAATACCGCCACAGGCCGCTTCGATTCCAACCTCATCGGTGAACGCGTGTATGATCATCCGCTCACCGTGATCGCCACCACGGTGGAGAAAATCCCGCCGCAAAACGCCAAGACGCAACCACTCGGCCGTCATCTCGATGGCTGCCGCATCGGCTTCGACCTCGGCGGTAGCGATCGCAAGGTCGCCGCCGTCATCGATGGCAAAGTCGTCTTCAGCGAAGAAATCGTCTGGGACCCGTATCATCAGCCTGACCCGCAGTATCACATCGATGGCATCCAAGACACGCTCAAGAAAGCGGCGGCACATCTGCCGCGCGTCGATGCCATCGGCGGCAGTTCCGCCGGTGTGTATGTGAACAACCGCGTGAAGGTCGCCTCGCTCTTCCGTGGCGTTTCACCCGAGTTGTTCAACACACGAGTCAAAGACCTTTTCCTTGATCTGCAAAAGGAATGGAAAGTGCCGTTCGATGTCGTGAACGATGGTGAAGTCACCGCGCTCGCTGGCTCCATGTCGCTGAACAAGAACGCCGTGCTCGGTATCGCACTCGGCACCAGCCAGGCCGTCGGTTACGTGACGCCGGAGGGTAACATCACCACGTGGCTGAGCGAACTTGCTTTCGCCCCGGTGGATTACAATCCCGCTGCCGCCTGTGATGAATGGTCCGGTGATTACGGCGTGGGCGCGCAATACTTCTCCCAGCAAGCCGTGGGCCGCCTCATTCCCGCTTCCGGCCTGCCTGTCGATACCACCCTTGGCCTGCCCGAGAAGCTGAAGGTGGTCCAGAAATTCATGGAAGCCGGTGACGAACGTGCCGCGAAGATTTACCAGACCATCGGCACCTATCTCGGCTACGCACTCGCGCATTACACGGATTTCTATGTGTTCGAGAACGTGCTCATCCTCGGCCGCGTGACCAGTGGCAAAGGCGGCGACCTCATCCTCGCCGGTGCGAAGGAAGTGCTGGAAAAGGAATTCCCGGAGCTCGCTCCGCGCATCGCCTTCCACATCCCCAACGAAAAAGACAAACGCCATGGACAAGCTGTTGCCGCCGCCAGCCTGCCTCGGTTAAAGTAAACCTATGCCCAAGCTACGCCACCTGCTCTGCCTCCTGTTGCTCGCGCTCGCCAGCAACGTCCACAGCGCCGAAGTTCTCCTGCGCGAAGAACTTGATGTGAAATACGGCGAGGCCAATGGACAACCGTTGCTCATCGACGTGTTTCGTCCGGCAGATCAAAAAGGCAAGCTGCCGGTGGTCGTCTATGTCCACGGCGGCGGCTGGACGGGCGGCAATAAGAAAGATTTTCACAGCGGTGCACGTGGTCTGGCCAAGGCCGGTTATGTGACCTTCAGCGTTGGCTATCGTCTAGTTCGCACGAATGACGTGAACAACAGCACGCGCTGGCCCGCGCAGATCGATGATGTGCAGCGAGCCATCCGCTGGATCCGCTCCAAGGCGGACGAGTATCAAATCGATACAAACAAGATCGGTGCGGTCGGCGGCTCCGCTGGCGGGCATCTCGTGAACCTGCTCGGCACGATCGAAACGCGCGACAATTCAGACAAAGCCCTCGCGAAGCATTCCAGCAAGGTGCAGTGCGTCATCAACATCTTCGGCCCCACGGATCTCACCCTCGATTTCACCAAGCTCGTTGCCGCCGGTCCCATGGTACAAGGCCTGGTGGACAACCTGATCGCGAAGCCCAAGAGTACCCACATGGCCACTTACAAGGAAGCTTCCCCGCTCTTTCAGGTCACGGGCAAGTCCGCCCCCTTCCTCCACTTCCACGGCACCGTCGATCCGCTGGTGCCCCTGGACCAATCGCAACGGTTCCATGATGCCCTGAAGAAAGCGGGCGTGGAATCCACCCTTGTCATCTTCGAAGGCGAAGGTCACGGTTTCAAGCAACCCGAAAACGTGCAGAAGTTCATCACCGATTCCGTGAACTTTTTGAACAAGCACTTGAAGGGTATCACGCCCAAGTAATCAGTTTTCCTGCGCCCTATTAAGCCATGAATCCTTATCACCAATTTGTTGAGACTTACGCGCGTTTGAACCGCGAGGGCAAATCCTGGCCGCTCGGCGGCTTCCCGAACTGCCCCAAGCCGGAGAGCGCGAAGGACGCCCCCGTCGCCCTGATCTTCGCCCCGCATCCGGATGATGAGGTCATCATCGGCGGACTGGCCCTGCGCCTGATGCGCCAGGCGGGCTGGCGGATCATCAACATCGCAGTGACGCAAGGCAGCAACAAGCAGCGGCAGGCCGAGCGCTGGCGGGAATTGAAAGCGTGCTGTGAGTGCATCGGCTTCGATCTGGAAGCCACCGGCCCTTGCGGACTCGAACGCGTGACGCTTAAGACGCGGCAGACGGACCATGTTTACTGGACCAGCATGGTGCACGTCATCGTGGGCATCCTGAAGAAGCACCAGCCCAAGGTCATCTTCTTCCCGCATGAACTGGACTGGAACAGCGCGCACATCGGCACGCATTTCCTGGTATTGGATGCCTTGAAGCACATGCCAGAGAATTTCACCTGCCACGCCGTGGAAACCGAGTTCTGGGGCCAGATGCCCACTCCGAACCTGACAGTGGAACTAGGTCCCGTGGAACTGGGTGATCTCATCACCGCGCTCACCTTCCACGTCGGTGAAGTGAAACGGAACCCCTATCATCTCAGCCTGCCCGCGTGGATGATGGATAACGTGCGTCGCGGTGGTGAACTGGTCGGCGGCCAAGGCGGTGCGGCTCCGGACTTCGTCTTCGCCACACTCTATCGACTGCGTAAATGGAAGGAAGGCGCGCTGCACCATGTCTATGAAGGCGGTCGCAGTCTGGGCATGGCTGAAGATCCGACGAAGCTGTTTGTTTAAAGCGGAGCGCCAATCTCTGTATCGCGTTCCATCTTGAAAACAAAAGGCACACCCTTGCGAGTGTGCCTTGCTGAAATAATTTCCTGATGCCTAGCTCGTCCGGCCGCCCTTGAAATCGAACAAAGTCGTGACGGAGGAGTTGTTATGGATGCGCTTGATAGCCTCGCCCAGCAGGCTGGCCACGGAAAGCGTCGTCACTTTCACGCCCTCGATCGGTGCGCGCAGCACGGTGTCCGTGGTGATGAGTTCATCGATCACCGAGGCGCGGAGGCGCTGGATGCCGAGGTCGTTCAACAATGCGTGCGAGACGCAGGCGTAGATGCGCTTGGCCCCCTTCTTCTTCAGCAGCTTGGCGGCGGTGGTGAGTGTACCGGCCGTTTCCGTCAGGTCGTCCACCATCAGCACCGTTTTGCCCCGGATGTCACCGATGACGGTCATCGATTCGATCTCCGTCGCACTCTTGCGCCGCTTGGCCACGATGGCCAGACCGGCGTTCAAGACCTGCGAGTAGGCATGGGCCATCTTGATGCCGCCCACGTCGGGGCTAACCACGACGAGGTCGGGCAGGTCCATGTGCCGCAGGTAGTCATACATGACCGGGGCCGCATACAGGTGATCCACAGGGATATCGAAGAAGCCCTGGATCTGCTGCGCATGAAGATCCATGGTGAGCACACGGTTCGTGCCGGCGGCCACCATGAGGTTCGCCACGAGCTTCGCCGTGATGGGCACGCGCGGCTGATCCTTGCGGTCCTGCCGGGCATAGCCGTAGAAGGGCAGCACCGCCGTGATGCGCTGGGCACTGGAGCGGCGGAGCGCGTCCATCATGATGAACATCTCCATCAGGTGATGGTTCGTGGGCGGGCTCGTGGACTGGACCACGTAGATGTCCTCACCCCGCACGTTCTCCTCGATCTTGACGAAGGTCTCGCCGTCAGGGAACGCATCGACTGTGCATTTGCCAAGCTCGATGCCCATATACTCGCAGATAGCGAGGGCGAGTGGCCGGTTGGATGTGCCGCAGAAAACTTTCACAAGGCGCGTTAGCTGTCCGTTGCTTCAAAATGGAAAACCCACCGACATGGTGGATTTTCTGACCGATTCAAATTGTGGCGAAACTGTAACAATGGCCTCCGGGCAGGCAAGTCCTTATTCCGGCCGTCTCCATAATGTTCAGAATCAACCACTCTTGGAAAAACCGCGGTCCCATCGGCCTCCCCGTTACAAATCCGCCTCATAATTGCACTCCCCACCAACCGGCCCTATGTTAACCTATCAGCACGGACAACCATCGGAGACCTGTAAAATGCTGACGATCGAAGAGAAAACCCAACGTAACTGGGCCATGGCCACTCACTTGGCAGCGCTGGCCATTTGCTTCGTGGCCATCCCTTTAGGCAATATCTGGGGGCCCCTGATTGTCTGGCTCTGGAAACGGCATGAAGTACCAGGCGTGGATGAGCACGGGAAGGCGGCGCTTAATTTCCACATCTCGATCGTCCTTTATCTTTTGATCGGTGCTATAGTGCTGGGCGTCCCGTTGTTGATTCTGACATTTGTGCCTTTTCTCGGCCTCCTGACCATCCCCTTGCTCTGGCTAATGGGCGTGGTCGGTTCGTTGATCATCCTCGTCGAGATCATTCTGACCATTATCGCCGCAGTAAAGGCCAGCGATGGCAGCATGTTCAACTACCCCTTGTCGTTGAAGCTCATCAAGTAAGCCCCGCGCGCCGCTTGGCCTTGGCCAGTTCCTCATCGGATAACTCACCGATGAGCGAGTTGAGATTCTTGCCCGCCTTCCGGTCGCCTTGCTGGTAAGCGGCATAGAACCAGTGAAACGCCTCGATGAAATTCTTCTCCACGCCATCACCTGCATAATAGCGCGCCCCAAGATTGTTTTGCGCCAAAGCGTGACCGTTTTCAGCCGCACGGATGAGCCAGCCGACTGCCTGCTCGTCATTCAAAGGCAGCACACTGCCCAAGGCCTGCCGCCACGCCAACTCATACTGGGCATCAGCATCCCCTTCCTCCGCCTTCGGCAGCAAGGCCGCCAGCAACTGTTCCGCTTCCGGATCACTCATATCGTTGACCATCAGTGCTACCGCAAACCGCGTCCACGCAAAAGAAAAAGCTCCAAACCGTCAAACGGTCTGGAGCTACTTCAAACCTTGAACTTTGAACTTAAGTGAAGATTTCCCGCACTGGTTCGCCCATATCCGTGATCGGCACCGGCCGGTCGCCATCATAGAGCACCCGCGCGGGATTGATGCCCAACGCGCAGTGGATCGTCGCGTGCAAGTCCGGCACCGAAACCGGCCGCGACACAATCTGCTTCGCCAGTTCATCCGTCTCACCGATGGCGCAACCGGTCTTCAAACCGCCACCCGCCAGCGCCACGCTGAACGCCTTGGACCAATGACCGCGTCCGCCGCCGCCATCGAACTCCGGCGGCCGCCCGAACTCGCCCGCCACCACGATGAGCGTCTTGTCGAGCAGCTTGTTCTTTTCCAGGTCCGTCACCAGCGCCGCGAGCGCCTGGTCGAGTTGTTGGATGAGGATATGCTGGTTTTTCTGACCATCGTTATGCGTGTCCCAGCCTGTGCCGTTGATGAAGTTGAGGTTGAACGACACCTCGATGAATCGCACCCCGCGCTGCACCAGTCGCCGCGAGAGCAGGCACCGCTGGCCAAATTCCTCGCCGTAAGCCTGCCGCAAACTGGACGCCTCGGACGACAGCTTGAACGCGTCCATGAAGTCGCCGTTCGCCAGGCCGAAGCTCGTGCCGACCGCTTCGTTGTAATCCGTCACAGCCTTGTCGCCGGCGTTCTTGGCCGCGTAACCTTGGCGCAGCTTGGCGAGCAACTCCTCGCGCTCAGACTGCCGGGCCGAGGAGACATAGCTCGGCCGGGTCAACCCATTCGGGCCCGCTTCAGTGTCCGTAAGGTAAACATACCCATGCTTGGCACCCAGAAAGCCCGGTCCGCGCATGATGCTCGGATAACCGATCACCACATACGGCGGGATGCTCTCGGACACCGCCCCGCGCTGATGCGCCACCAGCGAACCGATGGACGGATAAGTGATGGTCCCCGTGGGCTTGCGGCCCGTGTGCATGAAGTTCGTCGCCGCGGCATGCTCATCGATGATGCCGTGGTTCACCGTTCGCAGCAGCACGAAGCGGTCGAGGATGTTCGCCGTCTGCTTGAAGTGCTCACAGATCTGCACGCCCTTCACTGCGGTGTCGATGGCCGGATACGCCGAGCCCGCGACCTTCTTTTCCGGATCGCCCACGCGCTTCGGATCCCACGTATCCATGTGCGCCGGTCCGCCGCCGAGCCAGATCATGATGCAATGCTCGGCCTTGCCTTTCGGATACGTCTTCTTGGCACCTTCCGCTGCGAACAAGTTCGGCCCGAAAGCACTGGCTCCGGCCACGGTCAGACCGGCCATGCTGGCCCGTTGGATAAACTGACGACGATTCATAGATTGCATGTCTTTCGATTCTGTTAAGGCACGAACACAAACTCCGGCGTATTCACGAGCGCCCACACCAGGTCCTCGGCGCGCTCGCGCCAGTTCGCCTGCAGACGCGGCGTCGGCTCATCACCCAGACGCGCCTTCTCTTCCAGCACCATCTTGATCTCCGTGGCCTTCGAGTTGAGGTGGTTCGACCAGCTCAACAGCAGGCTCGGGTCATATTCCTTCTTCAAGCTCTTCGGCGGCGCGGCCACCACGCGTTGCTCGTAACCCGCCTTCAGATGTTCCGTGAATGTCGCCAGTTCCTCGCTCGATGGCTCACGTGTCAGCAAGCGTTGGAACAATTGCTTCACCAACTGCTCGACCGGCTGCTTCGTCACGCACAGTTCCGTCAGGTCGCAGCCATCGCAGAGGCGGGCGATGCGGCCATTACCCATCTCGCCGTTCGCCAGCGCTGCGGGTTGCAACACGTTCGGGGAATCATCCCGCACGCTGAGCGCACTCTGACGCGCCTCGCGCCAGCCGAACATCGCCAGCGTATTGATGATCTCCTGCGTCTTCGGCATCGCCAATGCGGGCCGGTCACGGTCATTCGAAAGCGAGGTGAATTCCCAGGAACGCTTCGGCACGCCCAGGCTCAGAAAATCCTTCGCTGAACGGCGCGAATCGTTGTCCAGCGTCAGCAATTCTGAACTGAACTCCTTGCCCGTGGCAAAATACATGGAGTCCACAATCTGCTCCGCCGACATGCGACGGCGATATTGCCCCGCGAAATTGCGCACCTTCGGGTCCGTCAGATCCCCTTCCTGATGCTGCACAACGCGTTGATAGCTGTGGGAGTTGAGGATCAACCGCGCCACATGCTTCAGGTCATAATCATGCGTCACCAGTTCGCGCGCCAGCCACTCCATCAATTCCGGATGCGACGCCTTCGCTGTTTCCCAATCATCCACCGGCTCCACGATCGCGTAACCGAAATAGCGCTTCCACATGCGGTTCACGATCACCTTCGCGAAACGTTCGTTGCGCGGGTCGGTGATATAAGCCGCGAGTTGTTCGCGGCTGTTCTTCTCATCACGCACCGTGCCGGGATTCAGCTCATCATGCATGGCCTTCTTCGCAAACGGCCACGCTGGATCCACCTTCTCGCCGGGCTTCAGCGTCACGTTCACCAGACGGCCCACCTTGATATTCGCATTCGGCGGAATGGAACTGCTCTTCGGCACTTCTTGCGGCCCCTGCTTGAGCATCGCTGCGAGGCTGAAGAGCTCCGCCTGCTTGAAATCATGATACGGCGCATCGTGGCACCGGGCGCACGCGAGGTTCATGCCTAGGAACGCCTGCGAGACGATCTGCGCACGATCCGCCATCGGCACATCATTCTCTGTGGCGAGGCTGAAGCCGCCCGGCCCGCCGTGATACACGCTGCCCTGCATCGCGATGAGTTCCGTGGCGAAACGATCGATCGGCTTGTTGTCCAGGAAAGATTCGTGGATCCAGTAGCGGAACGGGCCCGAGTTGTTCAGCGTGGGCTTGAGGATCGCCGGGTTCTCCGCCAGCACATCCTGCCAGTACGGCACCCAGTTGTCCGCCCAGCTCGGATGATTCATGAAGCGCTCGATCGCCTTCGCGCGACGGTCCGCCGACTTGTCGTTGAAGAATTCTTTGATCTGCTCAGGCGATGGCACCAGACCCGTCGTGTCGATCGCCAGACGGCGCAAGAACGCCCAATCATCCGTCAGCCCCGCCGGCTTCACGTTCGCCGCTTCCAGCTTCGCATTGATGAAACGGTCCACGTCATTCTGTACCGCTGCACCTGAGGTCGTCGGCACCTTAGGCGCCGGCACATTCGCCATCACCTTCCGGGCGAACTCATGCCGCTCCGCCCAATACTTGTTCTCCTCCTTCAAGTTATCCAACCGGCGCTGGCGATCCAACTGGCCGAACTGCGCGCGCTGATTGTCCGCGTACGCCAGGAAATCCTCATCCGTATGCGGCACCGTCACCTTGGGCGCGACGAGGTGATACAGCCCGCCCTTCGTCGCGACGCTCACCGTCAGTTCGCCGATATCCGGCTTCAGCCCCTTGCCCCCCACGAAGGATTCCAGCACCAGCAACTGGGGTTTGCCCTCGCTCTTCACCTTGATCTCGAGTTCGTCATGGCCGGTGCGCAGGAAGCGCAACCCGGCCGGCAGATCTTGCGGTATCGGCGGGACTTCGCTATGGCCGCTGCCGTTCGGGATGATGAACTTCGTGATGCCCAGCAACTGGCCATCCAGGAAAATCCGCGAACTCTGCAAGGACCGCACCAGCAACGTATGCTCGCCGGCAGGCAAGGTGATGAAACCCGCCGAACGCACGAGGAACGCCGGTGACCGGTCGATCACCACACCGCGCTCATTGTATTTCTTCGGCAACTGCGCCAGGCCGAACGCCGGGATGGTGAACGTCTCCGTCGCCTTGCCCGGGGTGAAATTCCAGTTCGATTCCGTCGGGATGCCTTCTACGATCTCCACGCGCACCGCGTCCTTTGGCAACGTCGTCACGTCGATCTTCGGTCCCGTCGGGATGTAGCGGAAGCGCTTCTTCAGATCGCTGCTCGAGAGCGCCTTGCGATACACCGCCACTTCGTTGATCAGGCCGTTGAAGGAATTGCCCGCGCTGCCGCCCATCGAGGAACCGATCCAAACCTCATCATCATCCACCACCGGACCGAGGTCCGTCTTGCCGCCCATGTCCCACTTGCCCTTGACCTCCTGCCCGTCCAGATAACCTTTGATGCTGTCACCCTTGCCGAACGTGTACGTGATGGCCACATGATGCCAGCCCGCCGCCGGGATGAACCCCTTCGTCGCGGACCAGCGATGCCAAAACTCATCCGGGGTCTTCGGTTTCTCCTGGCTGCTCCGCGCATCGCGGAAGAGGAAGCTCACACACGCCGAGCCATCATCACCGCGCAAACGCAACGCCCAGTTCTGGTTGTTCGGATCAAATCCCTTGGCCCCAGTGCGCCCCTTGCCCACCACATAGACCTGCTGCCCGTCACCGATCTTGTTCAGGAACACCCACGCCTCAATCGTGATCGCATCGCCCAATTTAAAATCCAACGGACTGTCCGCACCAGGGTCCTTCACCCGGATGAAATCCCCTTTGCCCGTGAACGCCACCGCCGTGCTGTCCGGTTCGAATTCCGGGAACGTTTCATTCGATGGCCCCGCCTGCTTCACCGCCACCTTCGCCGTGCCCACGCCATCCAGCACCGCGGCATTCGCGCCCGGCGCATGGTTCTTGATGACATCCGGCTTGGTATCATTCAGCCGCCAATACGCCACCGGCTTGTCCTTGATGACGATCTCGTGATACGCCGCCTGGGCGGACACAGCCAGACCGACTAGTCCGACGCCTAATATCCGGATAAAAGCGTTTCGCTTCATGGTTCTTTGGGTATTCCCTTAAAATCTAAACTACCAACCGCCCCCGGCAAAGCCCAAACATCAAGCCGACCCTTGCTGGAAAAACAAACTGCGGTGCTAATATTTGCTATCATAAGCGCAAACCTCCCCCGGTCACGAACGCAGTGGTGGGAATCTCCACTACCACTTTCGGGTGATGCCCCGTAGCGCCCGCGTCTCGCGGGCCGTACCGCAGGCATCCTGCCTGCTTGGCCTTCCCCTTTCTTCCTTCTAAATTTCCTACCTTCATGCCCCCATCCTAAACCGGTCACTAGGACAACCGCTGTCCTACCTCCCTTTTTTTGAAAAAATTTCAAAATAATCTAACCAATTGAATTGGAGGCTGTTAAGCCGCAAAATTCAGTCCACCAGGGGAAATATCCAAAAAACTTTCCGGTGCTGCTGGCGAAATCCCCTTCCTCGGCTTGGCCAAGCCTGCTCAGGCATCCTGTTTCACAGGCAGGCCGTTCTGCTAGTCCAGCGGCTCTTCCAGCGGGAGGTTCTTGGCCGAGCGCAAGCGCTGCTGCATCTGCATGAGGGCGAGTTGCTCGTCGTGACTGACGTCAGGCTGCATGAGTCGGCGGGTGGCGGCTTCCATCTGGCGCTTGATGTATTGGTTGCGCAGGGTGAGCAGGTGATCGTGGAGTTGCTTGGCGACTTCCGGGATGGCGCGCTTCTCGAACATCGCTTCCGTGATCAGTGACTGCTCGAAGTCATTTTCGAGCGTGTGCATGAAGGCCGTCGGCCCCTGCCACTGCTGTTCCATCTCCTGCTGGCGGATGCCTTCGGCCAGCTTGCGCAATGTGACGTTCGGGATCCATTCGGGGCGCAGATGCTGGATCCAGCCGCGTCCGTCACCTTCGGCGATGAGGAGCAATTTGAGGAAGTCCATCTCGCGCGGTGTCGGTCGTTCGAGCAAGACCTCTTCCTGCGGTGGCTCGTCATCATATTCGCGCGGCTGCGGAGCGGGGCGGCCTTTGCGACTGAATTCCTTGCGCACGGAATCGACGGAGACGCCGAGGCGGAAGGCGGTCTTCTGCGCGTATTTGTCGGTGGTCACGGCGTTGTTTGCCTTGTTCACGGCCTCGGCCATGGCGCGCAGGACGGCGAGCTGGCCTTGATCGGTGGCGACGTCGTTCTGCTTGCAGAGGCGTTCGAGATAGAAGTCAAAGAAGCTCGGAGCTTTCTCGATGAGCTGGCGATAGGCGTCTGCACCGTTCTCGCGGATGAAGCTGTCAGGATCATGCGGCGCGGGGACGACAGCGACGCGGATGGCGAGTTCCGCGCCAAGCAGATGATCGAGCGCACGGACGGCGGCGTTCTGGCCGGCGTTATCGGAATCGAAGCACAGCACGATGTCGTTCACGTAACGCTTCAGGATGCGCGCGTGGTCGGCGGTGAATGCGGTGCCTTGCGGGGCGACGATGTTCTTCACGCCGGCCATGAAGCACTGGATCATGTCGATCTGGCCCTCGCAGATGATGGCGTAACCGGCATCGAGGATCGGGCGCTTCGATTTATCCAAGCCGAAGAAAATCTTGCTCTTGTGGAAGAGCAGCGTCTCCGGCGAGTTCACATACTTCGCCGTCTTCTCATCGCCCGAAAGCACACGACCGCTGAAGCCGATGACGCGCCCTTGCTCATCGCAGATGGGGAACATGAGGCGGCCACGAAAGCGATCGTAGTAGCCGCCGCCTTCATCGCGCTTGATGACGAGGCCGGATTGTTCGAGGACTTCCTCGGTGAAGCCCTTGGACTTCGCGAAATTCACCGTGTCATCCCACTTGTCCGGCGAGTAACCGATGCGGAAGAGTTGGACGGCGTCGGGAGAGATCTGCCGCTTGGCGATGTAGTCACGCCCTATCTGACCGGCCGCATCATTCGCCAGCGCTTGTTGCCAGCGTTTCGTGATCTGCTCGTGAAGGTCGAAGAGCGCTTCCTTCATCCCGCGCGTGGCGGCGGCTCCGGGACCATCAAAGGTGTCCAAAGGGATCTTCGCCCGCTCGGCCAGGCGGCGGACCGCCTCGATGAACGTGAGGTTCTCATATTCCTGGACGAACTTGAAGACATCGCCGCCCTTGTGGCAGCCGAAGCAATGGAAGCCTTGCCGGGTGGAGCTGACGTTGAAGCTCGGGGACTTCTCTTTGTGGAAGGGACAGAGCGCGGTGAAGTTCGCCCCGGCGCGTTTCAGGGGGATGTAACTGCCGATGACCTCGACGATGTCACTAGCAGCACGTATCTGCTCCAGCAGGCCAGGAGGTATGGCGGCCATGGACGTTACTTGGCATTGACAGGTTTCTCACCCGTCGCATCCCAGACAGCCTTCTCCCGTTGCTTGTTACCGACGGGCTTTTTGGGCGCCACGGAGAAATTGGGATCGGTTGGCTCGATCAACTGTTCTTCCAGCTTCTCGCGGAAGAACTGGCCGCAGGTCGAGTCAAACAGCACATCACTCTGGATCTTGCCCATGGTCGGAAAGAAGGAACTGCCGAACTCCTTCTCCTGCGCCTTATTTTGGGCATCGACCATGGCCTTGGTGACAAACTTGGCGTTCATGATGGCCACGAACATGATCACCATGCAGAAAAACCTGACCGCCCCCGCCAAGGCGCCAAAATAGAACTCGGCCCGTCCGAAAAGATCGCTGCCCACGAGCTTTTCGCCCACCGCCTGTTTGATGTAGATGAATGCCCCTTTGATGACCAAGGCGATGGCGAGGTAACAGATGATGTTCGACCAGTAGAGGCTGAGCGAGGCGGCCTTGGACAGCATCTCGGCCAGCGGCTTGTAATAGAGGGCCGACACCACCACCATCAGGAGCCAGCAGAAGACGTCCAGCAATTCATTGGACATGCCCCGCTTCTTGCCGACAAACAACCCGGCGCCGACCATGATGATCACCACGGCGTCAAACCAAGTCACACTTAATGCAGACATGTCCATAAACTGGTCAGCTATACCTAACTTTCGCTAACTTTACCCACAGATAAGACGTTTACCAGTCTCAATTGTGTCACTGCCACTGTATAGCAATGCCCGTGCCGTTCGCCATTATTGATTGGCCCGCAACCAGTAGCGTATCTCCGTGGCCCGGGGGTGATTCGGCTCCAGCTCCAAGACTCTCTGGTAATGCGTCCGGGCCGCATCTTTGTCCCGCAAACGGCCGGAAAACAGACTGGCCAGCATCAAGTGGGGCTGGGCCCGTTCCGGATAAATCTTGACGAGGTTCTGGAATTCATCCGCCGCATCCTGAGGATATCCCGCCTGTTGGAGCGTGAGTGCGAAGTTATAACGGGCATCAAAGGACTCCGGCTGCACCGCCAGGGCATGCTCATACGCCACCAAGGCCATGCGGACGTCCTTGGACTCATAAGCCGTCCAGCCCAGATTGTAGTAAGCCTCGTAGTAAGACGGGTCTGCCGTGGCCGCCTGACGGTAACCCGCCATGGCTTCTGCCCAATTGCGGACTTGCTGGGCGGCCAGGGCCTTATCAAAGGACACCTGTGCGGCTTTCCGGTCACCCGGGGCAAAAGGTCCGGGCGCTTGATAAGGGTAACGAGGGATGGGCGGCGGCTTGATGACGGGCGGCGGCACGACCACCGGAGCAGGCGCGGGCGCGGGCACTTCCATTGCCGGAGCGGGCTTGGCCGGGGCGGTGGTCTTGGTTTTATCCTTCGGCTTCGCGCTGGCTGCAGCGGTTGGCGTGGCCGTGGTCGGCATGCCAGAGAGGGGCGTGGGCGGCTTGGCCTTGCTCCGGAACAAGTTCAGGGGGTTTATCCGCTGGAAAAAACCTGGCTTCTCCTCCGGTTCCGCAGTTTCCGGCACCGGCACGCTGGCGGTGACCGGCACTTTTTCGACGGCAGTGACCGGGATGATCTCGCCGGCGGGTGCTAGTGCTCTGGCCACCGGCGCCGGCGGCTTGACGACCGGTGGAGGAACGGCTGGCGCAGGGGCGGGCGCGACCACCATAGGCTTGCTCTCCGCCTGGACGGGCTCGGCCTTGGCCATCTGTTTCGGCGCTTCCAGCTTCACACTGGCGGGAGGAGCGACCGGTTTTTCCACCACCGGTTTTGGCGGTGTGACGGCGGCCACTTCCATCTTTGCCGGTTTGAGTGGCTCGCCCGTTTTGGCGGATTCCGTTTTCGCCGCCAAAGCATTCGTCCGCGCCGCTGCCGCCACGGCGGCGATGCTCACGGGTCCCGCGCTGGCCGGCGCTTGGGCACCGGGGGCCAGTGCTTCCAGCTGTTTCACCACCATCGCGACGGCCGCCGCGTCATTCGGGGTGGGCTGGCTGGCGAGATAAGCTCGGTATTGGGTGAGCGCGAGCGGATAATTCGTCAGGTGCTGGTGATAGATCACCGCGAGATTCAGGTGCGCCGGGGCGAACTTCGCATCCTGCTGGAGGGCGGCGTTGAAATAGGTGACGGCATCCCGCACCCGTTGCTTCTGGAGCAGGATCAGCCCCAACCCATTCAAGGCTTCCGGGTGATTCTTGCTCAGCCGTTGCGCCGTGGAGAAGGCCGCTTCAGCTTCGTTCCACTGGCGCAGCCGCAGGTGGGCCGTGCCCTGCTGGATATGGCCCTCCACGGAATCGGGCTGGAGGAGGGTGAAGGTCTTGAATTCGTTCAGGGCGCGGGCCGGGTCGCCGTGATCCAGCAGCAGCGTGCCGAGATTGTAACGCACGGCCACGAGATCACGATCCAGCTTGAGAGCCTGGTTGTAAGCCTGGGCGGCTTCCTCCAGCTTGCCGGTCTGATGGTACGCGAGCCCGAGGTGATTCCATGCCTGGGCATTCTGCGGGAGGAGTTCCGTGGCCTGCTTGAGCTGCACCAGCGCCTCGGCGGGTTTGCCGTCGCGCAAGAGGTGTTCGCCTTCCAACAGCGCTTTCGGTCCTTTGGGGGTGCAGGCGGTCAACCCCACCAGCACGCTCAGGAACAACGCTGAATAGCAGGAGGTTGTGACCGTCTTTAGGGTGGTCAGCATCAGGTAATGCTGTTAACATTCGCGGGTGTTAGTGTCAAGAAACGCACGGAATTTAACGGGTTTCCCGCCGCTGAAAAGCTGGTTGCCGGGGATGTTGTGCCTTTTTCTCGCCGGAATGGCCCTGGCGGTGAATGCCCCGGCACCCGCGCCCGTCCCTGCCCCGCCCACCGAGTCCCGGGTGGTCGTGACCTCGGCGGAAGGCGCCCTCGAGTCTTTCAATCCGCAGGCAGCGATCGTCCGCCGCCTGGTGCGCGATGGTCTGCTGAAGTTGACCGGCAAACCGGATGAACGCGCCGCGTGGCTGAGCCTGGTCTCCACCCAGGACATCATCGGCATCAAGGTCTTCACCAGCCCGGGCCGTTACAGCGGCACGCGCAAAGAGGTCGTCGCGGGCGTGATCGAGGGCTTGCGCGAGGCGGGCATCGCGCCGGGCAACATCATCATCTGGGACCGCCACCTCGTGGACCTGCAACTGTCCGGCTACGGCGAACTGGCCAGCCGCTACGGCGTGCGGCTCGAGGCCAGTGCCACGGCGGGCTGGGATGACAAGACCTACTACGAATCATCCATCCTCGGGAAACCGGTGTTCGGCGATTTCGAGTTCGAGAAGAAAGGCGATGCCGTGGGGCGCAATTCCTTCATGTCCTCACTGGTCTCCAAGCGCTTCACGAAGCTCATCAGCGTGGCTCCCTTGCTGAACCACAACACCGTGGGTGTCTCCGGCCATCTCTACAGCCTGGCGATGGGCAGTGTGGACAACACCATCCGGTTCGAGAATGAAAGCGAACGCATGGCCGTGGCCGTGCCGGAGATCTACAACATGCCGCAGCTCGCCGACCGCCTCGTGCTGGGCATCACGGATGCCCTGCTCTGCCAGTATCAGGGCGAGTCCCGCACGCTGCTTCACTATTCCGCCGTGTTGAATGAACTGCGTTTCAGCCGCGATCCGGTGGCGCTGGATGCCCTGAGCGTGCAGGAACTGGAACTCCAGCGCGAGCTGGCCAAGGTGCCGTCCAAGAAGGAGAAGCTGGAAGTGTACAGCAACGCGCAGTTGCTCGAACTAGGCATCGCCGACCTGAAACGCATCAAGATCGAGCGGGTCAAATGAATGCGGGTGAATCGTTGAATGGTCAAAACGTGACTCGTTGAAGCGAATCACGATTCAACCGCTTTGACGACCTGACCCTTCACCCGCGCCTAGCCCATCCCGGCGTATTCTTCATCCGTGGTGAGGTCGAGTCCCATGAGGACGTAATCGTGGGTGATGCCCTGCATGTCTTTCACGTAGTCGGGCAGTTTCACGAGGTCGCTGAAGCCGAGCAACTGGAAGGTCTTGATGGCACCGGCCTGCTGGCCGATGAATTCCGCCTCCACTTTTTCCAGCCCCAGCATGCTGGAGATCTCCACGAGGTCGGTGATGAGCGCGCGGGCGATGCCGATGCCGCGGAACTTCGGGTGCACGAGCACACTGACCCGGCCAATGTGCCGTTTCCAGCCGCCCTGATGCTGGTGCAGGGTGGCGCTGCCGACGATCTTGTTATCGATCACGGCGAGCAGCGGCAGGTTAACATGAAAATCGATGTTCTGGCACCATTTGCGGATGACGTCCAGGTTGGTGACGTGGTGCTTGATGAAGAGGCGTTCCTCGGCCGGCACGGCCTGGAAGAATTCGTGGAAGACCAGCTCGTCATCCTTCTTCAACGGACGCAGCTTGCACTTCTTCTCCGTCTTCAGTTTGACTTCCTTGGGGTATTTCTGGAGTGCGAATTCGAGCGACATGGTTGCTCCTGATTCAGGTGGTTGTCTTGTTTTCCCAGTCCGTCTGATCCGGCAGACGGTGTTAGCCGCGGTTTATTTTCTGCCTGTCCGAAAACTTATCCGGCCCTGCTGGCTTAGCGCAAAAAATCCTAAACCAAACCCGCCGGGCCGCCAACTAGTAATATCGGGCTTAGGACGAGGCCGAGGAGACTTCCCCGGCCAGGCCTTGTCCCAGCCGCAAGGCCCGTTGGTCGATGGTCAGCGGGTCGATGCTCCAGTTCGCCGCCAAGGCGACCACTTTATCCGTGTTGGTCTGGATGAAGGGTGCGGGCGGGAAGGTGTCCATGCCCGTCGTGTCGCCGTAGTCCAGACAATGCAGCCCCAGCTCCGTCTCGGCGACCGAGAGCGGGCCTTGGTTCCACAGGGTTTCACCGGCCCAGGCATAGCCGCGCAGGATGCGGCCATCCTCGGCCCGGGCCCAGGCGTGATGATAGAGCACGCGGTCGGATTGAAAATATTGCACGTGGCCCAGCTTGAGGCTGAGGTCTATGAGGAAGCGGAAACAGTGGTCAATGTCCTCATGCGGGTCGGGCAGGCAGGTGCCCATCACCAAGATCCACGGGCCGACAGGCGGGGAGATGAAGAGCTTGCGCTGGCTGGCCTCGGCCAGGCCTTCTTCCCACGTGCAGGTGCGGGCGTTGTGCAGTTGGAACGCTTCACGGACGGCCTGCTGATTGGTGCTGCGGATGGCCACCCAGCGTTTCGGCAGGCCGTAGATGGAGCGGATGCCGCCCAAGGCGGCGGCGGCGGGGCCGTTCGCCCGCAGGAACTGTTCCATGCGGACCTCTTCCTCCTGCCGCTTGCGCACATGGTACCGGGCCAGCAGCACAAAACCGACGCCGATGATGAAGATCAGGGAGAGGAGAAACAGCAGAACCAGTGCGATGACATCCATCCCCATGCCATTGGCAGCCTCGGGGATCTCCCGGGCGGCGAGCATTGGGGAAAGCATGTTCACAGAAGAAAATCTATCCCCAGTATTAGCCTGCGCAATACCAAAACTCGAGGATGCGAAAATATTCAACGACAAAAAAGGTTAGGCCGGCCGGACCACTATTCTGTTCCTGCGGATTGCATTTTATCCGGTTGCTGCTTTCTTAGGCGCGCTCCGCATGGATTCTACTGCGACCAGCTCGCCGCCGCCTGTTTGGCGCACGCTCCTCATCTTGGGGCGCGTGTCCAATCTGCCGACCGTCTGGTCCAACTGTGCGGCGGGCTGGCTGCTGGGCGGGGGCGTGGAACTGCGAACGCTGCTGCTGCTGTGCCTGGGGGCGACGTTTTATTACGTAGGCGGCATGTATCTGAATGACGCGTGCGATGCGGAGTTCGACCGGCAACACCGGCAGGAGCGGCCCATTCCCAGCGGAGCCATCAGTGTCTCGTCCGTGTATGCGCTGGGGTTCGGTGGCTTGATCGCCGGGCAGGTCGTGTTTCTCCTGCTAGGCAAGCTGGTCGCCATCTTCGGGCTGATCCTCGGCCTGTGCATCTTGCTTTATGACGTGGTGCACAAGTTCACCGTCTTTTCTCCGGTGCTGATGGCGTTTTGCCGGATGTTCCTTTTTCTGGCGGCGGCAGCGGCGGGGAGTTACGGCATCAACGGGCTGGCGGTGTGGAGCGCGGTGGTGCTGGCGTGTTATATCATCGGGCTGGTTCTCGGGTGGGGTCTGGGCCAGGCACTGGCGGAGCGCATCGAGGCCGCCGGCGAGCCGCTCACCCGTGATGGCCGCGAGCCGGCCGGTCTGGAAGAGCGCGGCGTAGTCGCCCGGCTTCTGCTTCAGCGCCTCGTCGAACTCGGCGAAGGCCTCGGCGTATTTTTTCTCGATGACGTAGACGCCCGCGATGGCCATCCGCCCGCGGGCGGGGTCGAGGCGCTTGATTTCCCGCGCCTGGGCGAGGGCCTTGTCCAGGCCGCCGCCGACGATGCTGGGGGCCTGCTGGTAGAAGCCGAGCAGGCTGAAGCGGGCGTCGACGTTCCTGGGGTCGAGCTCGACGGCCTTTTCGTAGGAAGTCCGGCATTTGCCGGCCAGGCCCATCTTGGAAAACATGCCGGCCTTCTGGGCCGAGCGGCCGTAGGCGTCGCCGAGCCGGAGGTGGAAACGGGCGTCGGCGGGGGAGAGGGTGACGGCCTTCTCCAGATAGGCGACGGCCTTCTCATGGTCGTCGCGCTGGAGGGCGATGCGGCCGAGATAGAACTGGACGTCGGCGTTGGCGGGGTCGGATGCGGCCAGGGTCTCGAAGGCCTTCTGGGCCTCGAGGGGCTTGCGCTGGCTGTAGAGGTCGACGGCGGCCGTGAAGGCGGCGGGATCGACGGCGGCGGAGGCGAGGACGGCGAGGGTGGTGAACGCCAGG
>CAZPUL010000057.1:0-33771 GCA_964589735.1 uncultured Verrucomicrobiota bacterium
AGTGCCGCAGAACAGGATGCTACTGCGAGAGTGTCACACTGAACAAACTGGATGGCAGGCCGCTTCGAGGGGACGTTAAAAAGGTTAAAGGGGTTAAAGCGTTAAAAGGGTTGAATCGGGAAGCGGTTCATCGGTTCAGCCTTTTTAACGATTTAACGAGCATTGGGAATGGGACTTATGGGAAACAGCGAACATCAAGGACCGAAAGCGGGCAGAGCCTCCTGATTCCGCACGCGGGACTGCTACAGCGAGTTTCGTCGTTGCAAGTTGGGCGCGGGTGCGGTTGGCTGGGGGGAAGAAATCCAAAGGATTATGGCATTCATCTTTGAATCATTCGCCTTTTTGGGACTGGGCGGAGTGATTTTCGGCATCTGCTGGCTCGTGATGCTCGTCGATGCGGTGGAGCGCAAGGAATGGATGTGGGTGGTCTTTCTGATCATCTTTCCGCCGGTGAACACGATCCTGTATTTCTTCCTGGTGTACCGGGATGGGAACAGCAGCCTGAGCCGGGGGTTTGAATTCCCCGGGTCATTCGACCGGAAGCATATCAAGGAGTTGCACGCGAAGATCCATCATCTGGATAACGCGGCGCATCATTCGCAACTGGGGGACATCTACTTCCAGCAGGGCAAACTGACGAAAGCCGAGCCGTGCTACAAAGCGGCCATGGAACGGGATGGCTCGGATGTGGACACGCGGGCGCATTATGGACAATGCCTGTTGCGTCTGAAACGGCCGGCAGAGGCCTTGCCGCTGCTGGAGGGGGTCTGTCGTGAGGTGCCCAAGCATGACTTCGCGCACACGCGGATGGCCTTGGCGGAGACGTATGCGGTGTTGGGAAGGCAGACCGAGGCGATCCGGGAGTTCGAGCAGGTGTTGCAATCAAACGGTTATGCGCGGGCGAAGGTGCAACTGGCGGACTTGTATATCGTCAACAAGCGCGGGGATGAGGCACGGTCGCTGTTACGAGAGGTGCTCGAAGATGATGCGCATTCGCCGGCCTTCCAGCGGCGGCGGGACAAGGTGTGGATCCGGCAGGCCAAGAAATTGTTGGGCAAAGTTTGAATCTGCCGGGATTTGCGGGCACATTGTCGCAAAGAGACTGTTTGAATGAGGACAATGAAACTGCTTAAGCTCGTCTGCTCAACGATGGTCAGTCTGGTGGCCGGCACGCTGCTGCTCTCCGCGCAATCCATGGTGGAACCCGCGCCCGGCCGTTACTTCATCTCGCCGACCGGCAACGATCAATGGACGGGCAAGCTGGTGGGGCCGAATGCGACACGCACGGATGGACCATTCGCCACGATCGGGCGCGCCTTGGAGGAGATGCGCAAGCAACCGCTGAAGTGCACGACGTATGTGCGGGGCGGCATCTATCCCCTCGCCCAGCCGGTGGAGATCAAACCGGAAGATTCGGGGCATACCTTGACGGCGTATCCGGGTGAGAAGCCCGTGCTCAGCGGGGCCATGCAGATACGGGGCTGGAGCAAATCGCCCACGAACGATGTCTGGATGGTGAGAATCCCGGAAGTACAGACGAAGCGCCTGTTCTTCGGCCAGTTCTGGCTGGATACGGAATTGCAGATCCGGGCGCGTTACCCGAACTTCGTCCCGGCCGATCCGTACACGGGTGGCTGGAATCATACGGCGAGCGAAGGACCGGGTGCGGGTGCGTTCGGCTCTTTCATCTCCCGCATCAATAATGCCGGTGATTGGGTGGAGTGGAGTGTGGATGTGCCGGTGGCGGGAAATTACCGCGTAGCCTTGCTCTATGCCGCGCAGAACGCGCAGGCGGGCTTCAACAACATGGCGGGCCGCTGCTCCATCCAGGCAGGCTCGGAACAACCGGCGATGTTGCAAAACCTGCCGGATACACAAGGTGCCTACCGCTGGACCGTCGTGGCCAATCTGAATCTGGCGCAGGGACCGCAGGTGATCCGCTGGAACAATCTGCAAGGCGGATTCATCAATCTGGACGCCATCGCCTTGAGTGATGATCCCGCATGGAACGCCGCGCTCAGCGCCACCGGCAGTGCCCTTGCCCGGCCGGTCGCCGGACGACAATTGCTGGTCATCCAGGCGGAAGCCTTGATCGGAGCCAATGCGAAGGACATGATCCGCCCCGCCCTAGCGGTGACCGGTGCACGGGGACGGTTCCAGTTCCGGGCGGGCGACCTGAAGCTGTATCCCAAATCGCCGGAGGCCGAGATCCATATGTTCCCGGGTGCCGGTCAGGCCAGCACAATCATGCAGGTGCGCGGCTTAGACCCGGAGAAACGTATCGTGACGTTGCACCCGAACAGCAACTCGGCGCTGGAGATCATGCCGGGGAACCGGTACTTCATCGCGAATGCGTGGGAAGAATTGGACGCACCCGGTGAGTGGTTTCTGGATCGACTGACCGGCACCCTCTCTTTTTGGCCGCCCCGCGCCGGTTTCCAAGACCAGGCTGCTTTTGTGCCGGTGTTGGATCGGTTGCTGGAGTTCAAAGGCGATCCGGCCCGCAACAAGTGGGTGGACGGTTTCACCATCAAAGGTTTTGAAATTCGCCACACGACCTATTCACGGCTGGTCCAGGTCACCGCGCCGAATGACGCGGCCGTGTGGTTCGCCGGGGCCCGCAATTGCGTGCTGGAAAGCAACCGCTTCGTAAACTTGGGCGGCTATGCCGTGAGGCTGGAGAACAAATCCACGGGCAACCAGATCGTGGGGAATGAGATGACGAACTTGGGTGAAGGCGGCGTGCTCTTTCACGGTGCGGCGGCCACCCAGGCGACCAGCAATCTCGTCGCCGGCAACTGGATCCATCATGTAGGTGAAGTTTACAAACATGTGGCGGGCGTATCCATCGCGAGCGGCAGCGGCAACCGCATCGCCCACAATCTGTTTGAGCATCTGCCCCGGACCGCCGTTTCGGTGCTGAGTTCTGATGCGGCGAATTACTCCCACAACAATGTGGTGGAGTATAACGAGATCCAGTTCACCAATCTGGAGACGGTGGACAGCAGCGCGATCGAGACCACCGGGCGGCATCGCAAAGAAACGGGCAACCTCATCCAGTATAACCGCATCCGGGACACGGGCGGGCTAGGCACCGATACCGAGGGCAAATTCCGCACACCGTACCGGACCTGGGGCATTCAACTGGATGAATACACCAGCGGCACCGTGATCAAAGGCAACGTGGTAATCCGCAGTGTGCTGGGCGGAGTGGGGGTGATGGGCGGAAAAAACAACCTGATCGAGAACAATGTTTTCGTGGACGGAAGCGAGCATCAAGTCTTCTTGCAAGCGGTGGACACCTCCAGCGTAAGCAACCGCTTCACCCGGAACATCATCTCCTTCAAGGACGGACCGGCGACGCTCTTCCAGCATGCGGGCAACTGGGCCAATACGATGCTGGGCCAGTCCGACCGCAATCTTTTCTGGCACGCCCAAGGGGCAAACTATTTCACCGGCAACAAAATCACCCCCCGGGGTGCGCTCAAGCTCTGGCAGGCCAGCGGGTTCGACAAGAACTCGATGCTCGCCGATCCGATGTTCACAAATCCGGCGCAAGACATCTACCAGCCCGCCAACGCTTCACCGGCAAGGCAATTGGGCTTCGAGAGCATCCCTTTCGAGAAGATCGGCCTGCAAGGGTTTGAACGTTCGTGGAAAAAGAAGTGAGCATGAAGCATCTCCGACTTGCCCTTCGCCCGATCGTTTTCGCATGCCTGGCCGGGATGCTTCATTCGATCAGTTTCGCAGCTGAGCATATCGCAGCGAATCCGGTTGAGTTTGCAGCTCTGCAAAAAGGGCTCAAAGCGGGCGATACCCTGACGCTCAAGAACGGCATCTGGACGGATGCCGCCCTGCTCTTGGAGGCACAGGGCACGCCGGAAAAACCTATCACCATACGGGCGCAAACAGCCGGACAGGTAGTGCTGACAGGCAAATCGCGGCTGCGCCTCGGCGGCCAGCATCTGGTGGTGGAAGGTTTGTGGTTCAAGGGTGCGGGCGATCGCAAGGACGATGTCATCGAGTTCCGCGCCAGCTCCACAAAACCGGCGCTGAACTGCCGCGTCACGGCGTGTGCCATCACGGATTACAATCCGCCCAGCAAGAAGCGGGATTACAAGTGGGTGTCGCTGTATGGCACGAGCAATCGCGTGGATCACTGTTACTTCTCCGGGAAATTGCACGCGGGCACCACGCTGGTGGTGTGGGTGGGCGAACAGCCGAATCATCACCGTATCGATCACAATCACTTCGGGCCACGTCCGCGGCTGGGCGAGAATGGCGGCGAAACCATCCGCGTTGGCACGAGCGATGTCTCCATGAACAACTCGCGCACGACGGTGGAATTCAACCTGTTCCAGGAATGCAACGGTGAGGTGGAGATCGTCTCCAACAAATCTTGCGAGAATGCTTACCGGCACAACACGTTTTTGAATTGCGAAGGGGCGATGACGTTGCGGCATGGCAACCGGTGTGTGGTGGAGGCGAATTATTTTCTCGGGAACAACCGCAAGAACACGGGTGGAGTGCGCATCATCGGTGAAGATCATCGCGTGGTGAACAACTTCTTCTCGGAGCTGGGTGGCGAGGAAACACGCTCGGCACTGACGTTGATGAATGGGCTGCCCAACTCGCCGTTGCACGGTTATTTCCAGGTGAAACGGGCAGTGATCGCGTTCAACACGTTCCAGAACTGCAAATCATCCGTGCTGATCGGGTTCGTGAGCGACAATCCGAAGGGGGCGAATCTCCCGCCGGTGGATTGTGTCTTCGGGCATAATCATATGGAGTCCGCCAAAGGACCGCTCTTCACGCTGGTCACGCCACCATTAAACTGGCAGCTCGCCGGGAACGTGGCCATCGGGATGCCGGGAACCTTGCTTCAAGGAGGAGCCAAGCCTGAGGAATCGGCCAAAGCTTTTCAGACTGTTACCGAGGACATCGAGGGTCAGCCGCGCGGAGCCATGAAGGAGGCTGGTTGTGACCAGAAATCCGATGCAACGGTAAAGTATAAGATTTTGACGAAGGAGACGACGGGGCCGGAGTGGTTGAAGGAGCGGTAAATCTTTTTGCCCGCGAAACACGCCAAAGGGGGAAACAAGGACGGCTGCCCTAAGCTACTTCGGCGAAATCGATACACCTCAAATCGAAACCGCACCCGAAAGGAGCACGGTTGATCGAGCTCAATGAGATACGCCCCTGCTGAATCGTCAGGCTCGGCCAGCCTTTCGCGGTCTCATGATACAGATCAGGATGAGCGGTGAGCACTTGTTGCTGCACCACCATGGAGTATGCGGACAGACCAGCGACGTAATGATGGCCGTTGCGTTCCACGCTCTCGATGCCGAGCGCGGCCATCACCGCAAGGTCTTGCAGGAGAGCGATGGGGCCTTGGTTGCAAAGGTCTTCGCCGCTCATGAGCCAGGGGCGCTGCGGGTTTGTGCGTTCGTGATGCAGGAGCAAACAGCGGTTCGCCAGGCCTTTGAAAACGCCTTTGCAATTCTTATGACTGGTGCCCGAGTAGCCCAGCGAAAGGGCGCGCGGCAGGCTGGTCCGGTCGCTGTCGGATTCATCAATGATCATGGGCGGGTGATGCGGCCAGGCGCGCAAGGCGTCACCCACAGCATCGCTGAGGGCGTAGTCCCGATGGAGCGGTTGCTCCACGAAAAGCAGATGTTGCAGGAAAGCCTTCAGCGATGGCTCGGCCTGCAAGGACTCCCAGAAGGTGCGGAAGGCAGCGATGGTTTTGAACTGTTCATTGCCATCCAAACTGAAGGCGTAGTCAGCCGGTGCGTGCCGCTCCAAGAGTGTGGCGATGTGTTGCAGACGGGCAAGGTCGCTGGCGGGCTGACCGTTCACCTTGAGCTTGAAATGGCGCAGGCCATACGTGCGGATGCAATCCTCCAGTGATTGGGGCAAGCCGTCGTGGAGACGGGCGGATTCCGGAATATCTGCCGTGGAAAGTGGATCGGCCAGGCCGACGGTATGGCGGGCGATGACCGAGCTTAGCGGTTGCGACGGGAGCAAGTAACTGGGCTGCTTGCCGGCCAGTTCGGGATGGATTTCCGCGAGGCGGATGCCAAAGACGTTTTCATGGAGGAGCGCGGCGAAGGGCTTGCCCGCGGCACGGCACATCGCATCGATCAAAGCACGCTCGACGAGCGAGGTGCCGAAGTGGATGAGCAGTGGCGGCAGGTTCTGTTCCCTGCCCCATCGGTCTTGCGCGTGCTCCAGCTCCAGCCAGAGGTCAAAGGCGCTTTCGCCATGCTTCCCGATAGCAAGTTTGAGGGCGTGCTGGATGACGTGCAGCATCTCCTCGATCTCCAGCAGCGGGTCTTTCTCGGGGATCTTGGTGAACCACTTGGGTGGCAGCAAATCGGAAGAGATGCCCTCGACGCGGCGGCCATCGATCTCGCAGACGAGTTGGAGGAAGACCTGCGGCATCTCCGTCATGGTGGCGATGCCATACCGGAAGGGCATCCGCGTATGCAGATCGATGCGATGGAGGCGGCCTTCCAGAATGCGGATGTTCATGCTGCGGAGCAAACGTAGGGGATACGGCGGAAAACCGAAAGCCTGTGTTTTCTAGGAATGGGAGGCCGGTTGCAAAAAAAGCTTTATCCATAGATTCACACAGATGGACACGGATTACTGAACGCCGATCTCCGAATTGGAGAGCGCTTGTCTGTGGAGCGCGGCTTTTAAGCCGCGCTCCTTCGCGACCTTAAAATGTTGCAAACGGTCAAACAGCCTGCTGTTTGGCTAAAGACAAAATTGGGCGAATCTGTCATAGTAACGGGATGAGCCAGTATCAGTCTTACAAGAATCTTCCGGCGCTCGCGGGTGTCTGCTCGATGGACGAAGCGCAACGGACCGGCCTTTCGGTGGATGCATGCGTCCACCGGCTCAAGCGGTTTCATTACGCTTTCAAACGGTTGCACCACATCTTCACGGCGCGCATCACCGCTGAACCGGTCTATGAACTGAAGATGGCCTTCAGCTATCACTCGCATCTCTGCGCAGAGCATGTGACAGCACTGCGCAAGCGCGTGAGCGAGATGCGCGAACCGCCACTGGGGCTGGATGTGGTGCCGGATAAGAGCCTGGAACTGTTCTTCAATGAAATCCTCAGTGCACCGACCACGGAGGAGTTGTTGCTGGGGGTTTATGAGAAAGCGGTACCAGCACTGAAGGCGGGACTGGAGCGGCATCTGGCAGAGACGAATCCGCTGATGGATCATCCCTCCGTGCGCGTGGTACGGCATGCGTTGCTGGAGCTGAAAGACATTCTGGATTACGGAACGAAGGCGATTGCCTGTGTTGTTTCCAGTCAAGCGCGCGAAGCCGCCAAACCTTGGCTAACATTGCTGGATGATTGCCTCGCGGTGGCCGGTGGATTGGATGGAGCGACGGAAGCGGTGCAGAAGAATCTGCCACTGCAACATTCGGCCAAGCCGTACAAGTTTGACGGCTTTCCGAAACGTGATGAGCGGTTTCCGGATCCTTACAACATGGGGGTGAACGCCGAGGTTTTCTTGTATGACGAGCAATTTGCGCCCGATCCGAAAACGTTGATGATGTTCTACAAGCGGCTGCGCGAGATCGATGTGCCGGAGATGATGGCGAGCATCATTGCGGAGACGCCGGACAAGCCGTGGGGTTACTACCAGGACATGACGCGGCAGCTCTGGGACGAGGCTCGCCACGCCATGATGGGTGAGGTCGGTTTCGCGAATCTGAATATCAACTGGCCGGAAAAGGTGATGGTGAATTTCACGTGGTCCATGGCGCTGAACACGCAGTTGAAGCCTATCGAGCGGCATGCAGTGCTCTATTTCATCGAGCAAGGGCTCATGCCCAAGACCGGCAAGCGTTTCGAGTGGGAAGTGGGCCTGGCCTCGCACAATCCGCTGGCCGGTCTGTTCCAAGATTACGATTGGGCGGATGAAGTGCTGCACGCCCGCGTGGGGCGCGACTGGTATGTGAGCCAGATCGGCGATGCCAAACAGGCCGTGCAATACGGCGACGAATGCTGGTCCAAGGTGATGATGGGCTGGAGTACGTGGCGCGATGAAGGCCACACCCAACACCGCAACTGGTGGCCGGGTCTCTACACAGCCGCATGCCAGACTTGGGGCATCGAGCCGGACCCGAAGGTGCTGGCCTACAATGTCAGCTACGAAAGCGTGCGGGCGGATTTGAAGGATTTAAGCGCTTCGGCGTGATGCCGTTAAATGGTTAAAGGGGTTGAATCGTGAATCGGTAGCCGATTCAACCAATTAACTCTTTCAACGATTCAACGCCTTTGCCCGCCCTATTTCGTGCTGGATTAGTTGGCTGAGGTTTTCAATCCTAGCCTCAAATGAAAGGCATCATCCTGGCCGGTGGCGCGGGGTCGCGGTTGTATCCGCTTACGCTGGTGGCGAGCAAGCAGTTGCAGCCCGTCTACGACAAGCCGATGGTCTATTATCCGCTGACCACGCTGGTCGAGAACGGCATCCGCGAGATCTGCCTTATCTCCACGCCGCATGATCTGCCCCGCTTCAAGCAATTGTTGGGCGATGGCAGCCAGTGGGGCATCACGCTGGAATATCGGGAACAGGCGAAGCCAGAAGGCATTGCGCAAGCCTTCCTCATCGCCGAATCGTTCATCGGCAAGGACAGCGTGACGCTCATCCTCGGTGATAACATTTTCTACGGTGGCGATGTCTTCTCCAAAGCGTTCAGCGAGTTCAAGAGCGGGGCGGTCATCTTCGGCTATCATGTGAATGATCCGCGGCGCTATGGCGTGGTGGAATTTGACGCAGCGGGCAAGGCCATCTCCATCGAGGAAAAGCCCAAGGTGCCGAAGAGCAGCTATGCAGTACCTGGCCTGTATATCTATGACAACCAGGTGGTGCCGCTGGTGAAAGCGCAGAAGCCTTCGGCGCGCGGCGAACTGGAGATCACGGATTTGAACGTGGCGTATCTCAAGCAGGGTAACATGAAAGTTTACGGACTGGCGCGCGGGTTCGCCTGGCTGGATGCCGGGACGAGCAGCAGTCTGCATGAGGCTTCTTCCTATGTGTTGACTATCGAACGTCGGCAAGGCGTGAAGATCGGTTGCCCGGAAGAGGCGGCGTTCCGGCGTGGGTTCATCTCGCTGGAGCAACTGGCGGAACTCTGCGGGCGCATCCCGCAGTGCGAGTATCGTGAATATCTGGAAAGTGTCGTGGCGGAAGCGAAGCGTTTGAAATCAGGAGGCGTATTGTGATCGTAGTATTGGGAGCGAGCGGTTATTTCGGTGAGGCGTTCGTGCGGTTGCTGGCGCAGAGCGGAGTGCCGTTCAAGGCCTTGTCACGGCGCGAGCTGGATTACTCCAAGTTTCCGCTGCTGCTGAATTTCCTCAAAGAGACCCGGCCGGAGCTGGTGGTGAATGCCGCCGGGTTCACGGGCCGGCCCAATGTGGATGCTTGCGAGACGCAACGGGCAGAGACATTGCTGGGCTCAGTGGTGCTGGGACAAACGGTGGCCTCCGCTTGCGAACTGGCCGGAGTGACGTGGATGCAACTCTCTTCCGGATGCATCTACAACGGGGCCTTCGTGAAAGGCCCGGATGGCTGGAAGCTCGAGACGGATCTGACGAAACCGGAGATCCGCAATCTCGTGGAAACGAAGCCGGAACTGGTGGCGGGCTTCAAGGAGATGGATGATCCGAATTTCTCGTTCCGCCGTCCGCCCTGCAGCTTCTACAGCGGCAGCAAGGCGCTGGCGGAGGAAGTGCTGTCGCAGTTCGGCAACGGTTACATCGTGCGGCCGCGCATCCCGTTTGATGAGCATGACAATGCGCGGAATTATCTGAGCAAGATCCAGCGTTACGCGAAGGTGTATGACAATGTGAATGCGGTGTCGCATCGCGGTGACTTCGCGTGGGCGTGCCTGGAGTTGTGGAACCGGCGCGCGCCATTCGGCACGTATAATGTGACGAATCCGGGTTTTGTGACGACCCGGCAAGTGGTGACGAAGCTTAAGAAAGCGCTGAAGCTGGAGCGCGAGTTCGAGTTTTTCTCCGGTGACGGGGATTTCTACAAAGTGGCGAAGGCACCGCGCTCGAACTGCCTGATGGATGTGAGCAAGTTGCTGAGCACGGGCATCAAGATGCGCTCGGTGGATGAAGCGCTGGAAGATGCGTTGAAGAACTGGAAGCCGGAGAAGAGTTGATTTAACCACAGATGGACACAGATTCACACAGATTTGGGGAAGGTGAATTTGGAAGCCCAGATGTATATTAAAGGCGCTGTTTAGGGCGGATACCTCAGACTGCCGGCAGCACATTGATTTTTTATGAACTTATTGGTCACTGGTGGGGCGGGGTTTATCGGGTCGAATGTCATCCGGCTGATCATTGACCGGCCGGAAGTGACGCGGCTGGTGAATCTGGATTGCCTTACATACGCGGGGCATCTGGAGAATCTCAAAGAGTTTGAGAAACATCCTAAGTATGCCTTCGAGAAGGTGGACTTGCGCGACAAGGCGGCGGTGCTGGAGGTGGTGAGGAAGCACGCGATCACGCAAGTGATGCATCTCGCAGCGGAATCGCACGTGGACCGCTCCATCAGCGGGCCGGGAGATTTCATCCATACGAATGTGCTCGGGACGTTTCATCTGCTGGAAGCCTGTCGCGATGTATGGGCGGGAAAGTTTGAAGGCAAGCGCTTTCACCACGTGTCTACGGATGAAGTTTACGGCAGCCTCGGTGCCACGGGTTATTTCCTCGAGACGACGCCTTACGCACCGAACTCCCCCTACTCTGCCAGCAAAGCCTCGAGTGATATGCTCGTGCGCGCGTATCATCACACTTACGGCATGCCGACGGTGATCACGAATTGCTCGAACAATTACGGGCCGTATCAATTCCCGGAGAAGCTCATCCCGGTAGTGATCCAGAACGTGCTCACGCGCAAAGGCATCCCCGTGTACGGCGATGGCATGAACGTGCGCGACTGGCTCTACGTGGGCGATCACGCGGAAGCCCTCTGGCAAGTGCTCGGCAAAGGCAAGGATGGCGAGACGTATAACATCGGCGGGCACAATGAGTGGGCCAATATCAACATCGTGAATCTCATTTGCGATCTCATCGATGAGATGAAGCCCGAGTTGGGCGGCAGCTCACGCAAGCTCATCACGTTCGTGAAAGACCGCGCCGGACACGATCGCCGCTATGCCATCGACGCCACGAAGATCAAGAACGAGCTGGGCTGGGTGCCCGCGTATACCTTCGAGCGCGGCATCCGTGAGACGGTACGCTGGTACCTGGATAATCAGGCGTGGGTGGAAACGGTGAAGAACAAATAGTGACCTAAAAAAATAATTTGACTTAGAGTCATAATTTGGTATTCGTAAATCATGACGGTTGCGAAAACAGCACTTTCCCGGAAAGAACGGGAGCGGGCCGCGCGCGAGGAACTGATCCTCGAGCACGGACGGCGGTTGCTTGTTCGCGACGGCTTTCAGGACTTCAACCTCGATGAGTTGGCGAAGGCCATCGAGTACTCCAAGGGCACAATCTATCTCCATTTTCAGACGAAGGAAGATTTGGTGCTCAGTGTGGCCACTGTCGCACTCAAACAGCGCGCCGATCTTTTTGAACGGGCCTCAAAATTCTCCGGTCGCAGCCGGGAACGCATCCGGGCCATAGGCTTTGCCTGCTGTCAATTCGCAGTGATGTGCAAAGACTACTTCAGCATCGAAATGATGCTGAAATCCACATCTTTTTGGGGGAAAACCTCACCCGAACGACGCCGTCTCCACGGCCTTCAAGCCAGCCGTCTGATCCACACCACCAACTCCATTGTGTCGGATGCGATCCGGGAAAAGGAACTTCCGGCGGATATCAAGCCTTCCGATGTCACGTTCAGCCTGATCGCCGTTACCATGGGCAGCCATGTGGCCGCCATGCAGCCGGACATCCAGATGCTGTGCGCCATTCAGGATCCCATTTCCATCGTGCGGCAGAACCAGGACCTGGTCTGCGAAGGCTGGCATTGGAAACCCCTGCTGAAAGATTGGGATTACGCCGCCACGGATCGCCGTATCAAAAAGGAAGTCTTTCCTGAAGCCACCTGGTTCAACTCGTAAAATTTTTTACCAATAAATTGACGTTACGTCATTAATTGATTTACAGACAAATAACTTCTTTGAGTCATTATGAACTTCGTTGCCCTCCGAATGCTTACCGGTGACCGGGCCAAATATCTCGGTCTCATTTTCGCCATCGCGTTCAGCACGTTCCTGCTGCAGAACCAGACCAGCATCTTTGCCGGCATTCTCGCCCGCACCGGCAGCCAGATCGCGGATGTCACCGATGCAGAAGTCTGGGTCATGGACCCGGCGACGCAATACTTCGAGGAGACCAAGGCGCTCAAGGATACCGATTTGCTGCGCATCCGTGGAGTGGCCGGGGTGGATTATGCGGTGCGCCTGTTCAAAGGGCTGCCGGTCGCGCGCACTCCCGCCGGCCGTTTCTCCCAGGCCGTCGTGATGGGCTTGGATGACGCCACCTTGATCGGAGCGCCACGGAAAATGCTCATGGGATCGTGGGAACGTCTGCGGGAACCCAACTCGATCGTGATCGACAAGGCGGGTTACCTTTTGCTCTTTCCTGACGAGCCCCTGGAGCTTGAGCGCACGTTGGAGATGAACGACCACCTGGTGCGCATCGTGGGCATATCCGATGCCTCCGCTCCCTTCGCCAGTTTTCCCATCATGCACGCGCGTTACAGCGAAGCCGTTAATTTTCAGGGGCGTGAACGCAGCCAGATGGCCTTCGTGCTCGTGCGGCCGCAGGCAGGCATCACACCCAAAGAAATGTCACAGCGCATCGAGGCGGAAACGGGATTGCGCGCCCGTACACGCGATGAGTTCCGCTGGGATTGCATCCGCTACTACCTGAAGCACACGGGCATTCCGGTGAATTTCGGGATCACCATCGCCATCGCGCTGATCGTGGGCCTCGTGGTCTCAGGCCAGACCTTCTATCTCTTCACTGTCGAAAACCTGAAACAGTTCGGCGCGTTGAAAGCCATCGGCGTCACGAACTGGCGTTTGATGGGAATGATCCTTTTACAGGCGCTCACCGTCGGCTTCATCGGTTACGCGCTGGGCACGGGCATGGCCGCGGCATTCTTCGAGATCACCGCCCATAAAATCGCGACGCGCGGCATCGTGCTGCTTTGGCAGAACGTCGTGGGCGTCGGCGTGCTGATGTTTCTGGTCGTGATTGGTGCGAGTTTGCTCAGTATCCGGCGGGTGCTGGTGCTGGAACCCGCAGCGGTTTTCCGTGGTTAACCCTGTATCTCTTCATTATGAACACAATTTCTCCCACTGATACTTTGGCCGTGCAGTGCCAGGATGTACACAAGCATTTTGGCGATGGCGATGGACGCGTGCAGGTCTTGCGCGGTGTGAATTTTGAGGTGAGCCAGGGCAAGCTGACCTTCCTGGTCGGCCCCAGCGGCTGCGGCAAGACGACGCTCATCTCGGTCATCGCCGGCCTGCTCGATACCTCGGGCGGCGATGTCCACCTCTTTGGCCACAACACGGAGAAGCAAGCCGCCAATGAACGCATCGACTTTCGGCGTCGCAATCTGGGTTTTGTTTTTCAGCAGTACAATCTGCTGCCCGCCTTGACCGCCGCCGAGAACGCCGCCGTCCCCTTGCTGGCCGCCGGTATGAAGCGTCGGGAAGCCGTTGATCGTGCGCGTGCCCTGCTGGTGAAGCTCGGTCTGGAGCAGCGAATGAATGCCTATCCCTCGAAGCTTTCCGGCGGCCAGCAGCAGCGGGTCGCCCTCGCGCGCGCTTTAGTGCATGAGCCGCGCCTGATCGTTTGTGACGAACCGACAGCCGCCCTGGACCATGCCACGGGTGAAGCGGTGATGGAACTGCTCGCCAGTTCGGCGGTGCATCCTGAACGCGCGGTCATCGTCGTGACGCATGACAACCGGGTCTACCACTTTGCCGATGCCATCGCCCACATGGACGATGGCCGCATCACTCACACCGAACAACGCAACTAAACCACCATGAAAAACTATCTTTTGCCGATCTTTGCCGTCGTCATCCTGAGCGTCGCCACCGTCTCGGTCGTACGCACCCAGCCCGTGCTCGAAACCAATCCGCCGCCCAGTGCACCGCCCAAGTCCGACTTTCCCGAGCGCGTTGCCGCCGTGGGTTTGATCGAAGCCAATTCCGAAAACATCTCGCTTAGCGCGCATCTGCCGGGCGTGGTGGAAAAGGTTTACGTCACCGTTGGCCAGGATGTTTCCGCGGGCTCGCCCCTGTTCAAGCAGGACACGCGGGCCTTGGAAGCAGCCCGGGCCGAACGCGCCAGTGATATCGCCGCGCGCAGAGCTTCCGTGGGCAGCGCGAAAGCTCGCGCCGCCAAGACCCGCACTGCTCTCGCCGAAGTTCAGCGGACGTTGCGGTTCGCTGAAGCGGTGAGCGATGCGCGCAGCATCAGTTCGGAAGAACTCACGCGTCGCCGCAGTGCCGTCGAGACCGCCCAGGCAGAAGTGCAGGCGGCCGAAGCGGAGATCGCCGTATCCGAAGCGGCGGTGGCTTCGGCCGAAGCAGCACTGAAAGCGGTTGAGACGGATATCGCCCGCAGCACCGTCACCGCGCCTATTAACGGGCGGGTATTGCAATTGAAGCTGCGAGCCGGGGAATACGCGGCAGCCGGAGCCGCCGCGCAGCCATGGTTGCTGTTGGGCAATGTTTCTCCCCTGCATGTGCGGGTGGATATCGACGAGCATGAAGCCTGGCGCATCCGACCCGAAGCCAAGGCCGTGGCACAGGTGCGGGGCAATGCGCAACTGGCGGCGCCCGTTTCCTTCGTCCGTTTCGAACCGTATGTGCAGCCCAAGCGCTCACTGACCGGTGACAGCAACGAGCGAGTGGACACGCGCGTCTTGCAGGCGATCTATCGGATCGAGAATGCAGACCTGCCGCTCTATGTGGGCCAGCAGATGGACGTATTCATCGATGCGGCAGGGGTGAAAGTGACCATGCTTTCCAAGTCCAAGTAAGAAAGGTGTTTTATGAACCAAGCAGCTATTTTCTTTCCGGCGCGGCTGACCAGTCTCGCCTTGAGCATCGGTTTGATCACAGGTTGCCAGGTGGGACCAGATTATAAACGTCCGGCCAGTGCATCGCCGGCCGGATATCACCACGCGGAGACCGTGTCGACCAACGCGCCAGCCGGCCAGTTGGCCACCTGGTGGACGGTCTTCAACGACGAGACGCTGAACTGGCTCGCCACCGAAGCGATCAAATCCAATCACGACTTGCGGCTCGCCAAGGCGCAAGTGCTCGAAGCCAGAGCACTGCGCGGAGTTGCTCGCGCCGGCTTGTTCCCGGAGGTGAACGTCGGTGCCAATCATACACGTTCCCGTTCCAGCAAAAACAGCACCGCAGGACAGATGGCCAAAGCGGGCGGCCAGCCCTTGGAAAACGACTTCTTCAATGTCGGCCCTGACATCAGTTGGGAGATCGATGTCTTCGGAGGCAAGAAACGCGGCGTGGAAGCAGCGCATGCCGAATTGGAAGCTGCAGAAGAAAGCCGTCATGGCGTGCTGGTGACGGTACTGGCCGAAGTGGGATTGAATTATCTGGATTTGCGTGGCGCGCAAAAGCAACTGGCAGTCGCACGAGAGAATCTGCGTACGCAGAAAGAAACGTTGGCACTGGCGCAAGACCGGCACAAAGCCGGGCTGACGAGCGAACTGGATGCCACCCGCGCTTCGGCGCAAGTGGCGGACACACGCTCGCAAATCCCGCCTCTCGAGACAGAGATGCAGCGGGCGATTCATCGTCTCAGTGTTTTGCTGGGAAAGAATCCGGCTGAGTTGGAAACACGGTTGGTGGCAGAGGCCGCCCTGCCGGTGGCCGCACCGAGAGTCCCGTTGGGGCTTCCCTCGGACCTTCTGCGTCAACGACCGGACATCCGTCGCGCAGAACGCGAAACGGCGGCGGCCACGGCACGCATTGGCGTGGCGAAAGCGGAGCTGTTTCCGAAGTTTTACCTGACGGGTGCAGCCGGTTTGCAGAGCATCGAAGCAACTGACTTTTTTGATGCGGGCAGTCGCTATTGGTCCTTGGGACCAAGCATCCGCTGGCCGATCTTCAATGCCGGCCGTCTGCGGCAAAACGTCCAAGTTCAAAACGCGCGGCAGGAACAGAGCCTCATCCGCTATGAGCAAACCATTTTGATCGCGTTCGAAGAGGTTGAGAACGCCTTGGTGAGCTTTGGCAAAGAGCAGGAACGCTTCCAGGCGCTCCAGGAATCGGAAACGGCCAGCCGCCGCTCCGTGGTCATCGCCCGGGACCGGTATCAAAGCGGTATGGCTGATTACCTGAATGTGCTGGAGGCGGAACGTTCGTTGCTGGCGGTGCAAGAGAATCTCGTGCGTAGCGAACGGTCGCTCGGGCAAAACATGGTGCGTTTGTACAAAGCACTGGGCGGGGGCTGGGATTTCACCCGGAAAAGTTGATCGCTGGCAATCGTAACGTTCATAGAGTATCCCTTGGGCATGTCGCAGGAATATTGGGAGCAGTTGTATCAGAAGAACGAGATGCCTTGGGAGAAGGGGGAGGCTTCGCCAGGGTTGGGTGATTTTTTGGCGGCGCATCCGGAGCTGGCACGGGGCACAGTCCTGGTGCCGGGTTGCGGAACGGGACATGATGCGCGGGTGTGGGCGAGGTTCGGCTTCGCGGTGACGGGTTATGACATCGCCCCGAGTGCGGTGGCGCTGGCGAAGGAGAAAACGGCGGCAGCCATGCTCACGGCGGAGTTCAAGCTGGGGGACTTTTTGAGGGATGAGCCGCCGCAGTTGTTCGACTGGATCTTCGAGCATACTTGTTTCTGTGCCATCCAACCGGCCGAGCGGGAATTGTATGTGGCGGCGGTGCAACGTTGGTTGAAACCGGGCGGGCAATACCTGGCGGTGAACTACTTGATACCGGATACGGATGGGCCGCCGTTTGGCACCACGCGGGAGGAGATCGTGGAGCGGTTCTCGCCGGGGTTTCAGTTAGTGGAGGATTGGGTGCCGCGGTCGTATCCGAACCGGACGGGGCTGGAACGGATGTTCTGGTGGAGCCGGTTGCACCGGCAAGCCAACATCTAATATTGAAAGGATTAACGAGATTTACAGGATGGGTGACAGAGTAATGCGTGATCCGCATTGCGTGAGGCGTAAGGGGTGGGGAGTTTTTGCCCGCTAAAGTTGCGAAAAGGGGGAATAAAAGGGACCGAGGGTTGGGATGACGTCAATTCTGATGGTTGAGGAAATATTTTTTGAGGAGAATTGTGATTTTAGGGGCAATTTTTCACTCAACTCACTGGTTTTCAACGGGTTAAGAGGTTTTAAAATAATTTCATGCCGGGGGGACCTAGGACAGCGGATGTCCTAGTGACCTTTTTAAGATGGGGGCATGAAAAATAAAAATATCGGACTGCTGACGAGCCAGGAAGGCGAACCATTGTGGGTGACGATGTTGGGTTGTGGAGCGGTGTTCGTCTTACTGCTGATGATTCTAGCGCTCTGAGCCAGACTCGCAGAGCTGGCGGGAGAAAATGAAGACGGCAAAAAAATAAAGGCCGACGACGAGAACAAAAAGGAGGATAGGAGGAAAAATGAAACGAATTTTGCAAACTAATGCCTCTGCGCTTGCGTCGATGAAAGGGTCGAGCATAATTCCGGCCCGTAGTGGTCTAAACTTTGGCCGTCTCGCCAACAACCCCGCGCTGAGATGAATCTTGCAAAAAGCATCGGTCTGTACACGGACGCCGCCCCGACTCCCGAAGGGCGGTTGTTGCAGTATATCAATCTCAAACTGGCCGCCATGGGGCTGCCCACCGTGGTCACCGAAGCCGGTGACTCGGAATTGCACGACATGGCCGCCTCACTGCTCTCCCATCATCGCGAGAGCGAACGTCTGCTCGCCAACTACCTGTGCGCGGCGGACTGGCGCATCCAGCAATTTCTCGACGATTACCTCTACGACACCAGTGTGCCGGTAAAGCTGCCCAGCCAGACTTTTGTGCTCGACCGTCATGGCCTCGCGCGCACGCTCTCGCTGCCGGTGGACAAGGACGAGTTCCTCTCGGACATCGTCAGTTCGTATCGCACGAAGCAAGGGGTGCTGCACAATCCGAAGAGCGACCGGCGCACGACGAAGGGCGTCTTTCACGTGGCCGAAGGCGGGTTACCAGTGCCGGCAGACAAGTACGAGGTGCCGAAGCTGACGTTTGCGCTGATGCTGAAGAAGGCGTTGCAACCGCCGACCAGCCTGATGCGGCTGCCGATCACCAGCGAGCAGGAGAAGAAGGCGGAGTGCTATGTGACCCTTTTGCTGCGTCCCCTGCTCTGCCCGGAGGTGAAAGGGTTCACGCCGGAGAAGCGGATGGAAGTGCGGTTCTTCGTACCGGGCAACCTGGTGAGCAACCTGGATTTCGTGGAGAGCATCTTCGGCAATGCGGGCGATCCTTATCTGCCGGAGAATGATGCCGGTCTGGATACGGAGCATTGGTCGGGGCACACGGGTTGCGTGATCCTGGCCCCGCACCTCATCGGTTCCACCAAGAAGGAATTGGGTCTGCCGCAT
Organism: uncultured Verrucomicrobiota bacterium; assembly: GCA_964589735.1. Classification (GTDB taxonomy): domain Bacteria; phylum Verrucomicrobiota; class Verrucomicrobiia; order Limisphaerales; family JAEYXS01; genus JAEYXS01. The sequence goes on from CAZPUL010000057.1 coordinate 18,643, forward strand.
TACGACAAGGCCACGGAGCGCCAGCGTCTGGACGGCATGTGCTGGAAGTCCGAGGACGAACTCTATAATGACGGCCAGGCGTACAAGCTGACCGCACGCGACAGCCGGGGGGTGATCGTGACGATCATCGCGGACAATTATTTCGGTTACTGCAAGAAAGAGGTCAAAACGCAGCTCAGCTACGCGGCGAATCTCTTCGGCCTGTGCGAGGAAGAGCATGCCGGCGGGGCGATGGTGTATCCCGCCTATGATCTCGGCGAGGAGTTCAGCGGCAACTTGCATGTGAAGCGCAAGGAGCATAGCTGGCAGGAAGTGACGGAAAAGTATGCGGGCCTGATGCACCTGATGCCGGAAGGATATGGCATCGACAAGAAGTATCCGGACATCATCTACGTGTGCGAGGATGTGCATTTCGACCTGCACAAGCAGAAGGTCTCCTGGCCATACGCGGGCGAAACGCAAAGCATCAAGCTGATGCCGGGCAAGACGTACGTCCGCCCCTCGGGTTACAAAGTTCACATGGAGAAACCGCCGGGGGGCCGCACATGGCGGCTGATCGGCACGGTGGCGGAAGGCGTGTTGTGCCACAAACCATGCACCGTCTCCGGCGGTGGCAAATCCGAGATCTCGAAACCGATCACGGACGCCATCATCCAAGGGCCAGTCTTCGTGGCGGATTTCAAAAATGACTTCGACAAGGTGATGGAGCTGATCCAACGGGATTACTCCGACCGCTTGAAGGACAAGAGCAAGGCGGACAACCGCCCGATCCTGAGCGCAGAGCGTTCGCTCGGTTCCGTCATCAAGCTGCTCAGCCCGGCCTCACGTGATTACACGGAGGAATATAACAAGTGGCTGGTGGGCATACCGCAGTACATCAAGGAACTGGTCTTCGTGGTGAAGCGCTACTACAAGCCCGAGTGGGGCACCGACTGGCGCAGCCATTTCAGCGTGGACATCATCAACGGCACGCCCGGCAATGAATTGAAGTGCGATGGGCGCAAGCTGGTGACGAACTATCTGCGCGTGGGCTATGACACGGATGGCGCGTGGCGCACCTTCGGCCTGCGGAAGGATTTCCAGCCAGCCTCGAAGATCCAGATGGAGGATGACATCACGGCCTCCATCGTGGTGCCGGCCAATGCGGTGGCGAACCTGAGCGGGCTGGAGGAGAATCCCTCCATCAAGTTCGTGCAGAACTGCGAGTTCCGCCTGTTCCAACGTCCCGATGACGCGATCCATCGCGGTTACGACAAGCAAACAGAGCTGGATTTCGCGCGGCACGACAACTTCTTCTCGAACTACGAGCCGTTGACCACGGCCTTCGCGAATGAACTGCTCGAGGACGCGATCGGCTTCGACAAGTTCACACCGCCGATCCAGGACATCGTGAAGCATGCGGCGGTGATGTTGAAGCCGGATTACTTCGTCTCCTCGGCGCACCCGCGCATCGTGGAAGGCAAGCCGTCCAAGAACCCGCGCTACCTGCAAACACGGCCGGACCTGCTGAACCCGCGTGCGGTGTATCTCGCGGAAGTGGCCACCCGCCTGCAACGGCGCGTGCCGCTGGGCGAACCAGTGCCAACGCCCGTGAACGCAGTCTTGCCCGGTCGCCGGAACAATCCGCCCGAGCCCGCGGCGAAGATCCGCCCGCTCGCGGTGTTCAGCCCCATCCATTATCTCGAACTGCCCGAGCTGTTCATGGAGTTCATCTCCAGCATGACAGGCAAATCGCCGTCCACCACGGGTGCCGGCTCCGAGGGTGCGCTGACAAAGGCGCCGTTCAACGCACTGCCGCCGATCGTGGACTTGAACAACGCGCTCGTTTCTTACTTGCTCACGGGTTACGAGAGCTTCATCACGTCCGCCGGTTATGTGGGGCCGAATGTGCGCGTGGATCATGACATCAGCCTGCTCATCCCGGAGGTGTGGTGCCGCATGACGGAACAGGAACGCGACCCGCAATTCCTCATCCGGAACAATTACCTGGAGAAGTGCGTGGATGTGGAATACGAGGGCCGCAAACTGCTCTCGAGCCGCCTGGGTTACCGCATCACGAAGCGGTTCGTGCGCACATATTTCGGGCGCGTGTTCAATCACCCGACGATGGTCATCAGCGAGGACATGCTGCGGCCGGAGCTGCAGGGCATGGACATCTTCGCGGACGGCATGGACAACATCGTGGCGACGCACAAGCGCGTGGCGCAGTATTACTTCGATGACGGCAGCATCAAAGATGCGTGCCCGCCGTTGAAGGCATTGCTGCACATCATGCTGAAGGATGAGTTCGAGGGCAAAGACCTGACGAGCCCGGAGATTCGCGCGCTCTTCACGCGCGAGGCCCTGATGAACAGCGAGTGGTACAAGCATCGCCTGAACACGAAGCAGGAAAAAGATATCCGCCTGTGGCGCCGGCATGTGGATTACCTGTCCAAGTTCCTGAACAAACCGGGCCACGTGGATGAAGCCAAGCGCCTGGGCATCGAGCAACGGCTTGACCAGGCGCTCGCAATGCTCAAACACGTGAAATCACCGGAATATCTGGTGCAGTTGAACGGGACGCTGGGGGCGGAGCCGAGTGTGTGAGCGGAGCGCCGGGCTTTGTCCCGCACAGTTTTGAAGTAACAAAGGCGCTAACTGAGTTAGCGCCTTTTCACTTGATTTTATCTATGCGGTTCGGAGGCTTACTCAATCCGGAACAAATGCTGTTCCCCGCGGATGAACAGGCATTTATCTCCGACTGCGTAGGAGGCCAGTGTGCGTTCGCCGAGGTTGTTCTCCGCGAGCTTCTCGAAAACCTTGCCGGGCTTGATGACCACGCCCACCCCCTGCTCGTTCTGGAAATAGATGCGGCCAGCCGCGTAGACCGGTGACGCGGAGTAATTGCCGCCCACTCGTTCCTGCCAGTGGACGGCACCCGTCTTGGCATCTGCGCATGTCGCGATGCCCGCATCCGACACCATGTAAATCTCCTCGCCCACCAGCAGCATGGAAGACGTATGCGGCGCACCCTTCGGCAAGGACCACGCGATGTGCGTATCCGTCACATCTCCTTTGCCATCTACGCGGATGGCGTACGCCGTGGGCTTGTCGTAGCTGGAGCTGAGATAGATCATGCCATGGCCAAAGACCGGCTTGGGGATGACTGAATAACCTTCACCATAGCGGCAACGCCAGAGTTCCTTGCCGTCCTTGGGGTCGAGAGCAGACACCACGCCGCTGCCAGGGCTGATGATCTGCTTCTGCCCGTTCACGGTGATGACCGTGGCCGTGCTGAAAGAGAACGTCTTCTTGGCCACCGTCTCGCGCGCCACCTTCCAGCGGACGCTGCCGGATTGTTTATCCAGCGCGATCATGAACGGATCCTTCGCTCCGTCGCAACTGAAGAACAGGATGTCATCCACCGCGATCGGCGAACCGCCGCTGCCATGCACCGGCTGATACTTGATGGTGTCATTCTTCCAGATGACCTTGCCTTTCAAATCCAAACACGCCGTGCCCTGATGCCCGAAGTGGACATACACGCGATCCTTCTCCACCAAAGGCGTCGGGCTCGCATGGCTGTTCTTCTTGTGGATGTTCGGCAAGCTTTCCGGGCGGAATACCTCGGTGCTCCAGAGGATCTTCCCGCTCTTGGCATCCACGCAGACGGCATGCAACGACTGCCCGCCGGTGTCATTCGGGATGGCCGAGGTCAGGTAGAGCCGGTCTTGGAAAAGCGCGGGCGAGGACCAACCGCTGCCGGGCAGCGCCAGCTTCCACTTCACATTCTCCGCGGCGCTCCAATTCAACGGAAGGGACTTGGCCTCTGCATGGCCTTGGGCGGAACCGCGGAACTCCGGCCAGTCCGCCGCGTTGAGCGTTGTCGTTCCCAGCCAGCACAGCACCAAGCCTAATGTATAGAATCCGTTTTTCTTCATACCCAGAAAGCAAAAAGGGCTTCCCATCGGGGAAGCCCTGAAAGTGAAGGCAGTTTAGTGGTGATTTGTCTTCGGAGGCAGGCAGAAATAGCTGAACAGCACGGCGAACCCCAAGAGGCTCAGGAAAAAGAGTCCCGCGCCCTTGCCTTGCGCCATGCGCACCATGCCGACGCCGATGATCAGCGCCATCAACAACGTCACACCAGTCGAAGCCCAAAATTTCATAGGCAGATAATATAGCGACCCCAGCGCCGGAGACAAGCGACGTTTTTTAGGGTTAAGCACTTTACCGGACGGTCTTGTGCGGCAAGGTGTTGGCGAGGATGAAGTCCACGATCGGCTGCGGGTCATCCAAACCATGCACATGGCCGATGCCCGGCTTGTGGATGACCTGGATAGAGCCGCCCAGCTTCTTATAGCGTTCCTCCATGAGGGCGGTATTTTCTTCTACTGGCACCACTTCATCGGCATCACCCACCACATGGAGCAGGGGCACCTTGGCCTTTGCCAGCGGGGCGAGGTTATCAATGGGGTTCTTTTTCCACGCGAGCGCTTCGGCTTCCTCCTTGAAGCCGTGCGTCTTGAGCACCAGTTCCCAGTCTTTCGGGCTGCCTTTGGATTTGCCTTTGCCGCCGGGCCAGCTCTTGAAATCGCAGACGGGCGCATCCGCATAAATGCAGGCGACCTTGTCCGGATTGGCGGCGGCCCAGTTGTAGATGTAGAGGCCGCCGCGGCTCATGCCCTCCAGCGCCGGTTTGGGATTCAGGTGATGGATGGTCGTAAGGTAAGCATAGAACTTGTTCCATACCTCCACTGCGGCGGGACTGCCGATCAGTTCCGGCGCATCGATGTAAACGAGGTGAAAGCCTTTACCCAAGAGCGCGACATCCACCTCCGGGCGATGCGCCCAGAAACGCGCACGCCAGATCCATGGCCGACCTTCCGCCGCCATCTTGGGCAGGACGATGTACGCTTTGCGTTTCTCGAATTCAATCTCATGCAGTTCAAAACCCTTCCAGTCGGAGATTTTGCCCGGGACCAACTGGCTGGGGTTCAAAGGCGCAGGGGCCGCCGGCTTCAGATGTTGTTTCAACGATGGTAGTGCGGTCGGCAGTTCTTTCATCACCAACTCCGCCATCATACTCGCCCCTTTCGGTGAGAAATGGGTCCGATCACCGGGTGCATTGCTGAGATCGGCACTGCCTTGATCGCCGAGTTTGGCGATAAGTTTGCCGCTGGCGGTGTGCAGGTCCACCAAGGGCACTTGCTTTTCCGCGGCCACGGCCTTCATCGCTTCGGCGTAGGGTTTCAGGATGTCGTTCAGCGAACCGTCTGCATTATAGGTCCGCCGGTGCATGGGGGTGATGAGCACGGGCAGGGCATTCAGGGCGCGCGTTTCATCGATATATTTGCGGAGGTAATCGCGGAAGTCCGTGGCGGCATCGGTGGCTTTTGGTTCGGTCTTCGCATGCGAGTCGTTATGGCCGAACTGGATGAGCACCACATCGGGCCTGAGGGCCTTGGTCTTCTCCCAGTGGCCTTCGGTGATGAAACTCTTGGAACTGCGCCCGCTGAGGGCCACGTTGGTCACCTGCAAGGAATCGGTGAACCAGTCCTGAAGGTAATGGCCCCAGCCGTGCTGGATGCGCGTCTCGGTGTACTCGGCGACGGTGGAGTCGCCGAGCACGGCGACCCTGAGCGGTGCCGCCTGGCCGGAGAGAGCAAAAAGAACGGCGGCCACCAGGGCCGCCGTGAAGTTCACGCAGAATCGTTTCATGTGGTAACGGATCAGCTTGTCGGAATGTTGTATTGCTTGATCTTGTTATACAGGGTCTGGCGGCCGATGCCTAGTCGTTTGGCGGTTTCCAGTTTGTTGCCGCCGGTCTCTTTCAGCATCTGGAGAATGGCGTTGCGTTCGATGCCTTCCATGAGGGTAAGACTGGGCTGCACGCCGGTGTCCGTCGGTTCCGTGATGCTCAGGTCGGTAGGCGCAATCTGCCGGGTATCACACATCAGCACGGCGCGCTGCACCTCATTCTGCAACTGGCGGACATTGCCCGGCCAGTCATGGCCGCGCAACATGTCGGCGGCTTCCGGGGTGAACCCAAGGATGGACCGGCCGGCCTGGGAGGCGAAGCGTTTCAGGAAGGCTTCAGCCAAAGGCAGGATGTCTTCCCGGCGTTCACGCAAGGGCGGCAAGGAAATGGTGATGGCGCCGACGCGGTAATAAAGATCCTCGCGCAGTTTCCCTTCCTTGATGGCCTCTTCCACCGGGCGATTGGTGGCGGCCACGATGCGGCAATTCGTCTTGTAGCTGACGCGCCCACCCACCGGCCGGACTTCCTGTTCCTGCAAGACGCGCAGCAGTTTGCTCTGCGTGTCGATAGGCATCTCGGAGATCTCATCCAGCAGCAAGGTGCCGCCGTCGGCTTCGCGGAAGAGGCCGGTGCGATCCGCATGGGCACCGGTGAACGCACCTTTGACGGAGCCGAAGAGTTCGCTCTCGATCAGATCGCGCGGCAAAGCGGCGCAGTTGACCTTGATCATCGGACCGCTGGCGCGGTTGCTCAAAGAATGGAGGAGGTCAGCGATGACTTCCTTGCCGGTGCCGCTCTCACCGCAGAGGAGGACGGAGACATCCGTGGGGGCAACACGTTCGGCCGTGCGCAGGACATTCTTCATCGCGTTGCTGCGGAAGACCGGCGAACTGCCGCCGCTGATGTTCGAAAGCGCGCGGCGCAAGGTGCTGGTCTGCTCGGTGAGCTTCTTATGCTCCAGCGCCTTCTCGATGGAGTGGAGCAAGGATTCGTGGTCGAACGGTTTTTTCTGAAAATCATATGCCCCGAGTTTGGTCGCCGTCACTGCGGCGTCCAAGGAAGCGTGCCCGGTCAGCACGATGACTTCCGTGCCAGGCCATGATTTTTTGATGAGCGGCAACAGCTCAAGCCCATCGGCATCATCCAGCTTGAGGTCGAGCAGGACCACATCCGGCTCCTGCCCGCCCAACGACTGGCGCAGCGCGGTGCCGCTGGTGATGGAGGAGGCGCGATAACCGTGGGAAGCCAACAGATTCTGCAACAACAGGCAAAGCTCCTGCTGGTCGTCAACAATCAAGATACGTGCATTCATGAACCGAACCTTTCCGATTGGGCGGTCGCAGGTGAAGGGGCCAAAGGCGGGATGGTCATGGTGGGTAGAACCACTTGACAGTCCATCTTCCAGACGAAATCACCAAATCGACTAGCCGTTTTTTGCTATCAATAACTGAATATGACAGATAGCAAAAATGGTTCCAGTCTTATTTTTAGACATGAATAAATGAAGAAAATATGGTGTTTTCTTGTTTTCAACCACATTGCAAGACACCGAATTCCACTATTAAACCGGGCAAAATGCACGCTGCCCTAAAGTTTGGCATCGGGGAAAAGCTCTTTGATGCGCTTTTTGACGCGCACCTCCTCATCCGGGGGCAACAAGCGACGGCTTACCCGGCGTTGGACTCCGTCCAGTAGCTCCAACCAGTCATCCAAGGGCGGTTCGGGCATATCCTGCCATTGGTCATGGCGCTTGCCGCGAACATGGAAAAGCCAGCGGTCACCGATGTGCTTGGCGTAAACCTCGCGTTTCTCGCCTTCTTCGGTCCGCCCTTTCCAACTGATTTCAGCTTTGCCCATATTATTCAGGGATATCTACGGAGGCGACCGCCATGGCGGCGATGCCTTCACCGCGACCGATGAAGCCCATCATCTCGTTGGTGGTCGCCTTGAGTCCGACACGCTTCGGGTCGATGCCCAAGGCGATGGCGATATGATTCTTCATGTTCGGGAAATGCTTGCCCAGCTTGGGCTCCTGCGCGATGACGGAGGCATCGATGTTCACGATGCGGCCCGTGCGCTTGAGGACCTGGCTGGCGGCTTCCTCAAGGAAGATGCGACTGGGAGCGCCTTTCCAGCGCGGGTCAGTGTTCGGGAAGAACTGGCCGATATCGCCTTCACCCAGAGCGCCGAGCACGGCGTCGGTGATGGCGTGCATCAGGGCATCGGCGTCCGAATGGCCGTCGAGACCCTTGTGATAAGGGATCTCCACGCCACCCAGGATCAGCTTCCGGCCTTCCACCAGTTGGTGCACATCGTAGCCTATGCCTACATGTATCATGTGCCCTCAGTTTAGGGGTGTGCCCGGGCGTCGCAAGATTGAACCTGCGCCATTTTTTCTCCCGAGAGCGCAGAATCGGCTCGCCTTTTTCCGGTCAAAGTAATTAAATCCGGTTGCGTTTCAGGAGGTGACAAAATCCGTCCGCGCCTTCATTGACTTGAGGGGTTGTTGCTCCATAGTAACGCGCACAAAAACATCCCAAGATTTGCCCTATGGCTGCCAAAACTACCGATAAAGCTGATAAAGTGGAGAAGGCTGAGAAAGCCGATAAACCTTCTGAAAAGAATCTTCCCGCCGAAACCAAATCGGCGGAAGACGCGAAAGTCAAAGCGGCCCGCAACCGCGAACTGGATGCCGCCATCTCGACCATCACCAAGACCTATGGTGAGGGCAGCATCATGCGCCTCGGCGATGCCCGGGCGCAGACGAAGATCGATGTCATCCCCACCGGCGCGCTCTCGCTGGATCTTGCGCTCGGGGTCGGCGGATTGCCGCGCGGACGCGTTATCGAGATCTACGGGCCGGAATCTTCCGGCAAGACGACGCTGATGTTGCATGTGATCGCCAATGCCCAGAAGGCCGGCGGTCTGGCAGCGTTCATCGATGCAGAGCATGCGCTCGACCCCGCTTACGCGAAGAAACTCGGGGTGAACCTCGACGATCTGCTCGTCTCCCAGCCGGATAGCGGTGAAGAAGCACTCAGCATCTGCGAAACGCTGGCCCGCTCAAACGCGCTCGACGTCATCGTCATCGACTCCGTCGCCGCGCTGGTGCCGAAGTCCGAGCTCGAAGGCGAGATGGGCATGGCCACGATGGGCATGCAGGCGCGGCTGATGAGCCAGGCGCTGCGCAAGCTCACGGCCATCCTGAGCAAGGCCAAGACGACCTGCATCTTCATCAACCAGCTCCGCGAAAAGGTTGGTGTCATGTTCGGCAGTCCGGAGACGACCACCGGCGGCAAAGCGCTCAAGTTCTATGCCTCTGTGCGCATCGACATCCGCCGCAAGGACGCCTTGAAGGATGCGACCGGGGCGGCCATCGGCAACCATGTGAAGTGCAAGGTGGTGAAGAACAAGATGTCCCCGCCGTTCACGGAGGCCGAGTTCGACATCATGTTCAACCACGGCATCAACAAGGAAGGCTGCATCCTGCAAGTGGGCACGGACCTGGGCGTGGTGGAGAAGAAGGGTGCGTGGCTGCAATTCAACGGCGACCTCATCGGCCAAGGCAAGGACTCCGCAGCGAAAGCGCTGGTGGAGAAGCCCGACCTGGCCCAGAAGATCGTGGCGGCCATCTTGGTGAAGCACGCGGAAGTCCGGAAGACGGCCTAACAGTTTTTCAAACGAAAAAGGCCGCGCTAAACAGCGCGGCCTTTTTGTTTTAAGCTTTAAGGACTGAGTCCGTTATTTCTTGAAGAGGTTCTTGAGGCCTTCTGAGGCTTTCTTGGTGGTCTCACCGGCCGCCCCGCCGACGTCTTTCACGGCATCCGTGGCGATCTTGCCGACCTTGCTGACGGCATCGGTAACGACTTTGGTGGATTCGCCAATCAGTTCTTCGAACACGCGCTTGGTGAGGTCACCCGGGGTGATGCCTTCGGGACCGGTGCCCAGGTTGGTGAGCTTGATCTCCGGCACGGTGACCGAGAGCGGTTTGTTGCCGAGCATCTTGAAGACCACGTTGATCTTGGCGTTCTTGAGGACGAATTCATCCACCTGGAGTTTCTTGGTGGCACCGGGTTTGCCTTCCTGCGCATCCTTGTTCTCGGCGCTGCCGACGAATTCTTCCACGTTCTTGAGGATCTGAGTGAGGTTGTTCTCTTTCAGGCCGCCTTCCATGGTGATCTCCGGGCCTTCCACGCGGACGGATTTCACGACAATTTTATCGGACATCAAGGAAGCCGGACTGACGGAGAGGCTGGCCTTGTCCACCTTGATGGCGTGGGGCGTGGTGTAGCCTTCCGGGTTGCCGATGACGAGGCCCTTCACGGAGCCGCCACCGGAGAGGGGCATGATGCCTACGCTATCGAGCTTGATGGAGACTTTGGTGACCTTGGGGCCGACGGTTTCCACACCGGTCTTGATGATGCCGCCAATGGAGAAGCCGATGATCACGAGGGCGACGACAAGCACGACCAGCAGGCCAATAACGATTTTAACCGGTTTTTTCATAAGTCTTGGTTGGAAGGTGTCTTTAAGAACCTCCCTGAGAGCAGAATGTTACGCCTCACAGGACGGGTGTAAAGCGGGCAGATGGACGGTCCTTCCGGCTCTGGTGGCTTCACTTGTGTTTTGCTGGCAAGGGAGTATTCTTTTCGGGCATGTCATCCAAGGTTCTGGCCGCGAGTCGTATCGCGTTGTTCTGCGGCGTGTTGTTGTCGTGGGCTGTTCCGGCGTTTGCCCAAATCGCCGAACCGCTGGCGGGCACGAAACAATTGACCATGGAAGGCGACCTCTCCGAGCAGATGGTCGCCGGTATCAGCAAATTTCTCGATCGTGAACTCGCCGCCTCAGTAGAGGGCCGGGCGCGTTTCTGGAAACGGGATTTTTCCACGCGCGCCACGTACAACCAGTCCGTCCAGCCGAATCGCGACCGGCTGGCCCGGATCATCGGGGCCGTGGATCCGCGTCTGCCCAAGGTGCACATGGAGTATGTGGCCACCTCGCTCGTGCCGACGAAAGCGAGCGAGACGGACCGGTTCGTGGCGTATGCGGTGCGCTGGCCGGTGTTTGAGGGGGTCCATGGTGAAGGTCTGTTGCTGGTACCCAAGGGCCGCATCTTTGCCCGCGTGGTGGCCCTCCCGGATGCCGATCAGACTCCCGAACAAATCGCCGGACTCGCGCCGGGCCTGCCCACGGAACTGCAATACGCCCGGCGCCTCGTGGAGAATGGTTGCCAGGTCATCATCCCCACGCTGGCCAGCCGTTCGGACACTTTCTCCGGGAGTGCTCGGTTGAACCGCTTCACGAACCAGCCGCATCGCGAATGGATCTATCGCCAGTCCTATGAACTGGGCCGTCACATCATTGGTTATGAGGTTCAGAAGGTGCTCGCCGCCGTGGACTGGCTGGAGGGACAGGTGTCAGGCAAGGATGCCCCGACGATCGAAGTCGGCGTGATGGGTTATGGCGAAGGCGGCTTGATCGCGTTTTACAGTGCCGCGCTGGATACACGTATCGATGCGTGTTTCGTGAGCGGTTATTTCGGCAAACGGGAAAAGCTCTGGGAAGAGCCCATCTACCGGAACTTGCACGGTCTCTTGCAGGAGTTCGGTGATGCCGAGATCGCCACGCTCATCGCCCCGCGGGTGCTGATTGTGGAGCACTCCCCGGCTCCGGATGTGAAAGGTCCGCCGGAACCGCGGGCTGGTCGCACGGGTGCTGCCCCTGGAAAGATCACCCCGCCCGATTTCAAAGACGTGCAGGCGGAGCTGACCCGGGCACAGATGCTGTGTGCAGAGCCCTTCCGTCCGGCTCTCATCCTCTTCAACGGCCCGGAAGGCGCCCCCATCGGCCCCATAGGTGAGACCAGCGTGCTGGGCATGATGCAGGCCTTGCGCGTGAACATCGAAAGCCTGCGCAATCCCGGTCAGCAACCGGCCGAGTTGCGCACCGCCTTCAGCCAGGATGACCGGCAGGAACGCCTCGTGCGCGAAATGGAACGGCACACGCAACGTCTCCTTACCCTCGCCAGCGAAGTGCGCGATGACTTCCTGTGGAACAAGGTAAAACCGAACACCACCAACGAGTGGCAGGCCGCTATGCGCGCTTATCAGACGAAGCTCTGGGATGAAGCCATCGGCCGCTTCGCCAAGGGCACAAACGAACTGAACCCGCGCACGCGCAAGGTCTACGACAAACCCAAGTGGACCGGTTACGATGTGGTATTGGATGTGCACAATGACGTCTATGCCTGGGGCTATCTGCTGTTGCCCAAAGGGATGAAACCAGGTGAGAAACGCCCCGTGGTCGTCTGCCAGCACGGGCTCGAAGGCCTCCCGGAAGATCTCGTGAATGATAATCTGGAGAGCCGCGCGTATGCGGCCTACAAGGCTTACGCGGCGCGCTTGGTAGAGCGTGGTTTCATCGTGTTCGCCCCGCACAATCCCTATCGCGGCAAGGACGCCTTCCGCGTCCTTCAACGCAAGGCGAACCCGCTCGGCAAATCACTCTTCTCCGTCATCCTCAACCAGCACGACCGCATCCTCGACTGGCTGAGTGCACAATCCTATGTGGACCCGCAGCGCATCGGATTCTACGGCCTGTCCTACGGCGGCAAGACCGCGATGCGCGTACCAGCCTTGCTCGACCGCTACTGCCTCTCCATCTGCTCGGGCGATTTCAACGAGTGGATCTGGAAGAACGTCACTCTCGACTGGCGCAGCAGCTACATGTTCAGCGGTGAATACGAGATGCCGGAGTTCAATCTCGGTTCCACGTTCAATTACGCGGAGATGGCGGCGATCATCGCACCGCGCCCCTTCATGGTGGAACGCGGCCACAACGATGGCGTGGGCCTGGATGAATGGGTAGCGTTCGAATACGCCAAAGTGAACCGCCTCTATGGCAAGCTGAAGATCCCGCATCTCACCGAGATCGAGTATTTCGACGGCCCGCACACCATCAACGGCAAGGGCACCTACAAGTTCCTGCACAAGCACCTGAACTGGCCGGAGCCGAAGTAACGCCGAATCACCGCAGCCGTGACATCGCGAGCTTCAGCCGCGTCATTGATTCATCGGGGAATTCCGCCATGAAAAAGTGATCCGCCTTGGCCACCAACTGACTGCCCACCTGCACCCCGCGCGCTTTCATTTTCTCGATGCTTTTCGCCAGCATCTGGTTCTGCACGAAAAGTTCGGCCTCTCCACAGAGGAATTCCACCTTGTGCCCGGTCCGGTACGCGGGCAGCAATTCGCTCGGCGGATAACCGGCGATGCAGATGGCCCCGGTATATTGGACCGCGCGCGGACCATAGATCTCCAGCACCTTGGCCACTCCCGCCGACAGGCCGATCAACACCGGCTTGGGCAAGGGCTCCTCCAGTTTCAACGCATCTTGTGTCGCCCTCAGCGCCTGTTGCAGATACAGCGGATGCATGTTGCCACCGCTTAACCCATATGCCGGCGCAATGATGACCCGCTCGGGAAACGTTTTCGCCAGGAGATGGATGGGCCAGAGAAAGCTGCCGCCATAGCCGTGCAGGAAAACGATCGGCGGCAGGTTCGTGTCGAGTTTTTCCGGGAGATAGACCGTCGCGAGCCCATTGGTCGGCGTGGCCTCGGAGTAGCAATACAGCAAGGTGCTGCGCGCCCCTTTAAAGACCGCGTCCTGCTTCATCTCCTCATACAGCGGCACCAGCAGTTTTTGCAACCGCCCTGCCTGTTCCTGTGGCAGACCCATCACTTGCGCCGCCGTCCCGCTCATGCCCACCGCCTGGGCTTCACTGATGCTGGATAATCCCAATCGAAAGGCGGAGAGCCAGCGGGCATCGATATTGGCGGGCGGCTTGGACGCGTAACGCGTCGGCCACTGGAGGGTCTGCACCGTCTGCGCGAAACCACCCGGCAGCCACGCCCACAGCAATAAGATGATGGAGAAACAACGCACTACTGGGGGATACCATCCTCTGCCACACCACTGAAATCAAGCGGCAGGAATCGCCAAAGAACCGGCCTTAGTTCGAAGGCCCCGACAAACGCCGCACCTCCGGCTCTCCCTCCACTTGCACCACCACCTCTTTGTCCCCGATCTCACGGCACTCCACCGTTACGGACCCTTTGTCCCATGGCACTTTTTTCTTCTCACCGGCAGTGAGCGGGACATTGCGCTTGCCCACCCCAATCAAGGCCATCTTGCTGCTGCCCGTGCCACTGATGCCTTTGATCGTGATCTCCAAAACCGCCGGCGCATTTGTGCTCGCAACCGCCGTTGCATTGCCGGAACCAGGTTTGGCTTGGGCCGTCACAGGTGTTGCGGGGACTCCCGCGCCCTTGCTCTTAGTTTCCGTCGCTTGGGCACTGATTTTCTTGGGCGCGGATTTGTCCGCATTACCAAGCTGCTCGATCCAGCGGATGTAACCACCCGCCCCACCGCCCTGATACCCTGCCCGCGCGCCCAAGAGGGAACCGTCCTTGGCCAGAACTGCCACAAAGGGAAAACCCTGCCCCGCTCCTGAGGCTTTCGAAAAAGTATCCAGTAACTCCATGCGTTGGACCAGTTCCGGCTGCTCGCTCGTGAACGAGGTGGGCATCAGATACTCGGTGATCTCCAACTTCTCCGCCGCGAACTTGCCCCACTCCGGCTGGGTGAAAACATCCCGCGACATCCGCTCGCAGACCGCGCAATCGGTCAGATTGAATCGGATCACCGCGATCTTGCCCGAGGCTTGCGCGCGGCTCAGGGACGCATCAAGCAATCCTGCTGCCGCTGGTTGCACTTCCATCGCCACCGGCTTGGGCGTCCGGAATCTTTGCCAGGCTTGGATCGCCTCCTCCTTATACCGCCACCCCGCCCATGCCCCGCCGCCGATCAGTGCGAGCACGAAAAGACCTTTCACTATGGAGCCTGCTTTTCCAGCCATAACCAGTCGAGTATGCTGGAAAATCCCCTCTCCGCAACCCCTTCCGCGCTACGCCCGCGGATGGAACTTCCGATGCACCTCGCGCAGACGGCTCCCTGCCACGTGCGTGTAGATCTCGGTCGTCACCAAATCATTAAAAAAAAAATCACGGGTCTGGCGGATCTCGTCCAGAGTGGGCACGTTGGTCATCTGCGGGGCTTTCGCGGGGGACAGGAGCGGGGCGCCAGGGGTACCATCGGCGCCTCCTAAGGTGAAGAGCAGGAGTTTCGAGTATGGCGGCGCGTTACGTGATGGACCGGAACGAGGTGGCGAAGCTGCTCGAGGAGTGCAAATCGCTCGGCTGCATCGACGCGCTCGATGCCAAGACCGACCGCGTCCTGTTCGCGCCCAACGGCGAGGCCGAGGCCGAGGCGATGATCGAGGCCGGCAGCCCCGTTGCGCTGTGGAGCCGTGACGACAAGGGCTTCGTCGCCGT
>CAZPUL010000058.1:0-32242 GCA_964589735.1 uncultured Verrucomicrobiota bacterium
CACCGACGTCCAGTTCGCCCTCCAGCTTACGGGCCCCGACCCAAACACCCGACACACCCACAGATCCTGATGCGGTAGGGCAAAGGTCCAATGGCCTCCGGTGCAACCGGTTTGCCCTGACTCTTTTCGCCAAGGCACCACGAACACCCCACCCCACCACCGCCAAAGCCCACGACTCCCTTCCCATATAGGGAAGCCGACCCTCGGCCTTCGGCTGGCTCCATAAGGACTCGTCACCTCCCCGCCAACGCAGGCACACAACCTTGCACGCAGACACAATGCACCATCGTGCTTGATGACCTGGGATTTTCGCCTCTTCTTGTCCCTAACTTTAAACCTTAAACTAGGAACTTTGAACCGGCTTCCGCCCCGTCCTTTACCAGCAGCGAGCTGCCAGCACGCTGAATATCCCACATCCCCACCACTCAAACCACTACTATTTGTTGTCTAAAAGCGACATTTTCCCCAACCCCTTCCCATTCAAGAAAATCCAAGCAAAGATTTTCCACTTTTTTCACCTCTTTACCCTGAAAAGACGGCCTTAGCTTCCCACCTAAACTGACATCCCATTTGATCCATGGGTTCCCGATAACCTACTCCCCAGCATTGGCCTGCCGGTGCAACCGGCCTACCACCGCGGCTCCACCCCCAGCAGATGCCGCACAAAATAATCCTGCCTTCTCCTCCGTCCATACGCCGTCTCCGCGCTCCCATGCCCCGCACCCGTGATGATGAGCAGGTCAAAATCCTTGTCCGCCTTTTGCAACGCATTCGCCACCTGCATCGTGGATGCCGGGTCCACGTTCCGATCCAGCTCACCCACCACCAGCATCAGCTTGCCTTGCAGCTTGTGCGCCTGCGTCACGTTCGATTGCTCCGCGTAATGCGGCCCCACCGGCCAGCCCATCCACTGCTCATTCCACCAGATTTTGTCCATCCGATTGTCATGACACCCGCAGTCCGACACCGCCACTTTGTAGAAATCTCCATGCGCCAAAAGCGCCCGCGTAGAACTCTGCCCGCCCGCCGATCCACCATAGATGCCCACCCGTGTGAGGTCCATGAACGGATGCTTCGCCGCCGCCGCCTTCAACCACAAGATGCGATCCGGAAAACCTGAATCCCCCAGATTCTGCCAGCAGACATCGTGAAATTTCTTCGACCGGAAATTCGTCCCCATCCCGTCGATCTGCACCACGATGAACCCCAGCTCCGCCATCTCCTGCATGCCGTGATACGCGCGAAATTCCTTCGGCACAAACGCCCCGTGCGGTCCCGCATAGATGTTCTCGATCACCGGATATTTCTTCGCCGGATCAAAATTCGTCGGCCGGATGATGACGCCATAGATGTCCGTCACCCCATCCCGCCCCATGGCTGCGAACCGCTCCGGGGTCTTCCAGCCCGTCGCCAGCAACGGCTGCCAGTCTGCCGTTTCGATAGCTATCGTGAACTTGCGTGTTATCGGACTATACGTTGTGACGGGGGGCTGATCCACGCGCGACCATGTATCCAAGAGAAAGCGACCACTCGGAGAATAGGTGATGTCATGTGTGCCAACACCATGAGTCAGTTGACGCAAACTCTCTCCGTCAAAATTCACCATGAAATGATGAATGTAATAGGGATCCTCTTCCTTCTTGAATCCGCCCGCGCGAAACCAGATCTGCCTCGTCGTATCATCCACACGTTCCACCCCGCGCACCACGTATTCACCCTTCGTGATCTGGTTCTTCACCTGACCGGTCTTGCCGTCATATATGTACAGATGATTCCACCCATCCCGCTCCGACATCCAGATCAACTCTCCCGTATTCGCCACGCGATGCAGGAATAGTTTGCCTGAATAATCGATGAACGTCTTGCTCTCCTCGCTGATGATCGTCCGCACCGAGCCTGTCTCCGCATCCACGCCCAGCAAACGCAGCACCTGATGCCCGCGCTGATTGTAAAGAAAGCTGAACTCCTGCGAATCCTTTGTCCACGCCATCTGCGTGATGCTCCACGGATTCGGGAACAGCGCATCACTCACCGGCACCTGCTTCTTCGTCGCGAGGTGAAACAACTGCGGCTTAGCTAGCGGGATCGGATCGCCCGGCTTTAGGTAATCATAGCTGTGCAGCTTCGGTTGCAACTGATCCTTCGGCGAAGACTCCACCATGTACACCTTGCGGTCTCCGCCCTGCTTCGTGCGCAGCACCACCAGTTGCTGCGAATCCGGCGACCAATGGAACGCGCCGCCATATCGGTCCCCGTCATTGCCATCGGTGCTCAAGGCCGACTCTTGCCCTGTCGCCTTCTCCCGCACCCACACATTGCTGTTCTTGAAAAACGCCACCCACTTCCCATCCGGCGATTCCCCGCGCGGTGTCCGGGCAGGTTGCGGTTCCTTCTCTGGTGCCTCCGTGGTGATCTCCGCGATCGCGTTCTCCTGCGAAGCTTCAAACTTGCCCAGCGGTTTGCCTGTCTTGTCGAGCACCTGCCACACGTGCCCCGCATAAGTCCCCATCTCCCGCTCTGCCTTCGCCGGCAGCTTGCCATAACTCTTGCGCTTGCCCTCCGTATCCAACCAGAACAACTCCACCTCGCCATCCGATTGATTGACGAACCGTATGCCTGTCTTCGCCCCGCCATTGCGGGACGCATTCAGTCCGCTGTTGCTCGACGCCAGCTTGGGTGCCGCCTTCTCCAAAAGCTTCACCGCCCCCGATGCCTTGTTGAACTCCCACCACTTGCCCCGCACCAAAACCTCCACCACTTCTTTGCTCACTGGCTCGATACGATCAATCGGCAATCGATCCGCCCTCAAATCCTTCACCCCCGCCTTGGTAAGCGCCTCCGTCAGCTTCGCATGATCAAACGCCACCTGACGGCTGCCTTGACTGCTGATGACCAGGATGTGCTCATGACCACCCCCCGCCAGTTCGCGCCGATACCAGAAATCCTCCCCGTTGCTCAACCACTGCGGCACCACGCGCAGATTCAGCACTTTGCCTTCAGTCAGCTTCCGCAGATTCGCCGCCCGCTCATAATCTGCCTTGCTGCCTTGGGCGAACAGCGTCGTGGAACTGATGACTGACAGCAGGAAACTTCCCGCCAAGGCAATGAACCGTGGGTGCATAGGCAAGGTGTTAGCGGATATCGCCCGGCCTGCAAATGCAATTTGGCGTCCGGCTGAGGCTCACTACTTTTTCTTGCCGCCGCCATCTCCGGGAGCTGGCTTCACTTGGGCGCGTGACGCCCAGGCTTCCCACATCGCCGCCAGCTCTTTGGCCTTGGCCGGTTTATCCGCCGCGAGGTCTTTCAGTTCGGTGCGGTCCGTGCGTAGGTCATACAATTCCCAAGGCCCGTCCTTGCCCAGGCGTACCAGCTTCCAATCACCCGCCCGTACCGCCGCATTGCCGAAATGTTCCCAATAGAGCGCGCTGCGCTCCAAATCCTGGTTCTTGAAAGCGGGCAGCAGGCTCTTGCCTTCCATCGGTTGGATGGGCTTGCCTTTGAATTCCGTCGGATACTTGGCCCCCGCCGCTTCCAAACACGTGGGCATGAGGTCAATGACATGCCCCACCTGATGCCGCAGCGCACCCGTGTCTTTGATCTGCGCAGGCCAGTGGGCGATGAGGGGAGTGCTGATGCCGCCTTCGTGATTTTGGATCTTGTAGCGCCGGTAAGGCGTGTTGGAGAGCGTCGCCCAGCCCGGACCGTAATACACATCGGAATCAGCCGAGCCCATTGCCCCCGGACCGTTGCTGCGCCCATTCGGGCCGCCTTCCGCTGTGCCGCCATTGTCGCTGAGGAAGAGGATCAGGGTGTTGTCGAGTACCTTGCGTTTTTTTAAGGCATCCACCAGCCGGCCTATGTTGCTGTCCAGTTTCTCCATCACGGCAGCATAGACGGCCATCATATGGTCAAAGCGGTCCTGTTCCTCTGCGGTCAGCTTGTCCCACGGCTTGATATTGTCCGGGCGAGGGGAGAGTGCCCAGGTGGACTCCACAATCCCCGACCGCACCATGCGTTCGTAACGTTCCGCCCGTAACTTGTCCCAGCCCGCCTTGAACTTGCCCCGATGCTTCGCGATCTCTGCCTCCGGTGCCTGCAAGGGGAAGTGCGGCGCATTGTGCGCGAGATATAGAAAGAACGGTTTCTTCTCGTCCAGCGCCTCGTTCACGAACTTGATGCCGTGATCCGTCCAGGCATCGGTGGTGTACCATTCCGCCGGCGGTTGTTTGTCCTGGGAATACAGCAGTTCATTTCCCTCGCGAATGGTGCGGCCTGCCTTGACTTTGAAATAGAAGCCCCCGCCCTCCGTAGTGCCATAAAAGCGGTCGAACCCGCGCTGCAACGGCCACATGGATTCTTCACTGTGCCCCACGTGCCATTTCCCCGAGACAGCCGTGAAATATCCCGCCGCCTTCAGCGCTTCACCCAGCGTCACACAACGGTCACTAAGAAACCCCCGGTAGCCCGGCAGCTTCTGGTCATCCACCATCCGCCCGATGCCCGCCTGATGCGAATACAATCCGGTCAGCAACGAGGCCCGCGTGGGACAGCACCGGCCGGTATTATAGAATTGGGTGAACCGCAATCCGTTCTTGGCCAATCGGTCGATGTTCGGTGTAGGCATCTCCCCGCCGTAACAGCCGATATCCGAGAACCCCATGTCATCCACGAGGATGACGATGATGTTCGGTCGCTCCGCACCGTTGGTACTAAGGGCAAATGCCAGGAGGCAGACCGAAAGGATGCGTCGCAGCGTCGGAAAGGAGCAGGCTTTCATGGCGTCGGGTTTACCGGCTAATTCACCTTGCCCTTGCGGTTCTTCGGGTCGCGCTTCTCCGCCATCGGCCAGTTCGGATCATCGGTGCGCGCCGCTTTCATCAACGCTTCCGCTTTAGCCACCAGCTCCGGCTTGGCCGCTGCGAGATCATTCTTCTCCCCGCTGTCCGCCTTCAGATCATACAGCTCGATCCCCGCCGAAGGCCCGTTCCGCACCGCCTTCCAATCCCCGAACCGGATGGCCTGGATGGATTTTCCTTCATGCAATTCCCAATAAAAATATTCCCGCTTCGGCGCCGGACCACCCTTCAAGAATGACACCAGCGAAAGCCCGTCCGTCTTGGCTCCTTTCGGTAGTGTGGCACCGGCCAGCTCCGCCGCCGTCGGCAGAAAATCCCAGAACGCCCACGGCTCATCACTCACGCGTCCAGCCGGCACCTTGCCCGGCCAACGCACCAGCCCGGCCTGCCGCAAGCCCCCTTCATACATGCTGCGTTTGAACCCGCGCAACTTCCCGCCCATCGTCTGGTCAAACATCTTCCCGATTTCCGATTTCGGGTCGAATGAAGATCCGTTATCCCCCGCGAAAAAGATGATCGTATTATCATCGATCTTCAGCTCCTTCAGCGTAGCCAGCAAGCGACCCACATCACTGTCCAGCCGCGTCACCATCGCCGCGTAATTCTTCTGTTGCTCAGTCCACGGCTCGTTCGCGTAGATGCCTTGGTCATCGATCTCGAAACGTCCATGCGGCAGGGTGATGGCGTAGAACAGGAAGAACGGCTTGTCCTTCTGCTGCTTCACCCAGTTCACCGTCTCCTGCGCGATGAGTTCCTGCGCATACGTCTTGCCCACGCCCTTGCCATCATTGCCCGGCAGCTCCATCCGTTTGTCGTCATTATACAGATACGTCGGGAAATAACTGTGCGCATGGCGCTGGCAGTTGTAACCGAAGAAATGGTCGATGCCGTTCTTCAACGGACTGCCCGTCGTGTCAAACATCCCCATGCCCCACTTGCCCATGCAGGCTGTGGCATAACCGGCCTCCTTCAACACCTTCGCCACCGTCATCGTCCCGGCCGGCAAAGGAAACTGACCCTCCGGCTGCGCCTCAAAATTCGCCCGCACCGGACTGTGCCCTGTGTGCAAGCCCGTCATCAACGACGTGCGCGATGGCGCGCAAACCGTGGTGCCACAATACGCCTGCGTAAAACGTGTCCCCTCTGCCGCCATCCGGTCCAGATTCGGCGTCTTGATCTTCTTCTGCCCGTAAACACCCACATCCCCCTGCGCCAGATCATCGGACAGGATGAAGATGATGTTCGGTTTGCGTTCGGCAGCGGAAAGGGGAGTGCCAAGGTTCAAGCCCAGCAACAAAAGGCTCAGTAGCAATTTCAGCTGTTTCATGAGAGTCATAGTTTTAAGGTTGGGCATTGCGCACGCGTTCCAAGGCCGCCTGCATCTCCTTCACCTTCTCCGGATTCTCCGCCGCGACATTCTTCTTCTCGCCCGCGTCTTTGCTCAAATCATAGAGCTGCGGTGCCTCATCGTTGGCCATCTCCGTGTTCGTGTTCTTGTTCACCTTGAGCCCTTTGCCCGGCTCGATGTATTTCCAATTTCCCACGCGCAACGCCAGCCCGTTGCCATGCTCCACGATGTGTTCACGCCCCGTCTTGGATTCACCCGTCAGTGCCGTCAAAATATTCTGGCTGTCGGGTGCTTCCGCTTTGTTCGGCTGCTGCCCCGTCAAAGCCGCGAACGAAGCCAGCAGATCCACCTGGCTCACCAGCGCCTCGCTCACCCCCGGCTTGATCTTCGCGGGCCAGCGCACGAGGAATGGCACGCGTGTGCCTGCCTCGAACTTGCTGTACTTGCCGCCGCGAAACGGTCCGCTCGGCTTGTGGTTGCCCAGCAGCTTCACCGCGTCATCGTGATACCCGTCATCGATCACCGGCCCGTTGTCGCTGCTCAAGATGACGATCGTGTTCTCCGCCAGCTTCAACTTGTCCAACGTGTTCAGGATCTCGCCCGTGCTCCAGTCCGCCTGGATGATGGCATCCCCGCGCGGCCCCATGCCGCTCTTGCCCACGAAACGCGGATGCGGCACGCGCGGCACATGCGGATCATGCAGCGCGAAGAACAGGAAGAACGGCTTGGCCTTGTTCTTCTCGATGAACTGCACCGCTTTGCCCGTGAAGGTGTCCGCCATATCCTCGTCCGTCCACAACGCCGATTTGCCGCCCTTCATGTAGCCGATGCGGCTGATGCCGTTCACCACGCTCATGTCATGGCCGTGGCTGGGCTTCTGTTTCGTCAACAATTCCGGATTCGCTTTTCCGGTGGGCACACCTTCGATGGGTTTGCCGTAACTCACTTCGATCGGGTCCTTCGGGTCTAGTCCCACGACGCGATGATTCTCCACATACACGCACGGCACCCGATCACCCGTGGCCGCCATGATGTAAGAATAGTTGAACCCGATCTCCAACGGACTCGGTTTGATCTCGCCGTTCCAGTCCAGGGTGCTGTCGCCCAGCCCTAGATGCCACTTGCCCACGACGCCCGTCTGGTAACCCGCCTTTTGCAAAATGGCCGGCAACGTCGTGCGTCCCGGCTTGATGATCAGCGCCGCACTGCCTGGCAAGATGCCCGTGCCCTTCTGGCGCCAGGCATACTCACCCGTGAGCAGGGAATAGCGCGAAGGCGTGCACGTCGCCGAGGTGGCATAACCGCTGTTGAACCGCAACCCTTCCTTCGCGATGCGGTCCATATGCGGCGTCTGGATGTTCTTCGCCCCATACGCGCTCACATCCCCATAGCCCAGATCATCCGCATAGATGAGCACGATGTTCGGCTGCTGCGCCGCTTGGGAAGTCACTGCCGACGCCAGCGCCAGCACCATCGTTAAAAGCCATTGCTTCAACATAAATTCTCGGGTTCGTCTTAGATGCTACCACAGACGACTGCTCGCGGGGAGAAGTTTCAATCAAATCCTTTCAGGTCTTAGCAGCCGGTGTGAGGAAGCTTTGGCTGAGAGACCGAAAATCAGTGCGGCATTCATCGCTCATCCCTCTCCCCTTAACGGGGAGAGGGACCGAGGGTGAGGGGTGAGCGAGCCAGGCGCTTCCACTCATTTCCTTTTGCCCAACCCGCCGATTTTGCTATCATCCCAGCATGTTCCACGTCGTTTTGCTGCGTTTGCCGCTGTTGTGCCTGGCCATTCTGGCAGGTGCATTTTCTTCTCTTCACGCCGCCGACAAGAAACCGAACATCCTCTTCCTCTTCGCCGACGACTACACCTACGAAGCCATCCGCGCCTTCGGCCACACGGACATCGACACGCCGAATCTCGACAAACTCGTGAAGCGCGGCACCACCTTTACCCGTGCTTACAACATGGGTTCCTGGAGCGGGGCCGTCTGCGTGGCCAGCCGCACCATGCTCATCACCGGCCGTTCCGTCTGGAGCGCGAACAAGATCTATGACCAGACGGACAAGGAGCGCGAGGCGGGTGTCCTCTGGCCGCAGCTCATGGCCAAGGCCGGTTACGTGACCTACTTCAGCGGCAAATGGCACATCAAGGCCGATGCCACGAAGGCCTTTCACATCGCCCGCAACATCCGCGCCGGCATGCCGAAGGACACGCCGGAAGCCTACAACCGTCCCCTCCAAGGCCAGCCCGATCCGTGGAACGCGGCGAATACGAATCTCGGTGGCTTCTGGCAGGGTGGTAAACACTGGAGCGAAGTGACCGCCGATGACGCCGTCGATTATCTCCAGCGCGCGAAGCAGGAGCCGCAACCGTTCTTCATGTACATCGCCTTCAACGCGCCCCACGATCCGCGTCAGGCCCCGCAATCCTTCCTCGACCGCTACCCGCTGGAACGCATGCAGACGCCCACGAATTATCTCGCCGAGTATCCGTTCAAGGACGCCATCGGCTGTGGTCCTTCGCTGCGCGATGAAAAGCTCGCGCCCTTCCCGCGCACCGAATTCGCGATCAAGACGCATCGCCGCGAGTACTACGCGCTCATCACGCACCTCGACCAGCAGATCGGGCGCATCCTCGATGAACTCAAGAAGAGCGGGCAGGAGGACAACACTTGGATCTTCTTTACGGCCGACCACGGCCTCGCCGTGGGGCATCATGGTCTGGTGGGCAAACAGAACATGTATGACCACAGCGTGCGCGTGCCCTTCATCGTGGCTGGTCCTGGTGTCAGCAAGAACCGCCGCGTCGAGGCGCCCATCTATTTGCAGGACGTCATGGCCACATCGCTCGCTCTCGCTGGTGCTGCGGCTCCTGAGCATGTTTATTTCAACAGCCTGCTGCCCTTGCTGCGTGGTGATGCCAAGCTCTCACCCTACCCGCAGATCTACGGTGCCTATCTCGAACTGCAACGCGCAGTGACCTCTGGCGATTACAAACTGATCGTCTATCCCAAGATCAAAAAGTTGCGTCTCTACAACCTGAAGCAAGACCCTTTCGAGATGACCGACCTCGCTGAGAGCCCCAAGCACGCCGCCAAGGTCAAAGAACTCTTCGGCCAACTGACCGCGCTCCAACGCAATCTGGGTGACACACTGGATATAGCTGCCATGGCCCCGAAGTGATCCGGTCCTGTTACGTATCACGCCTCACGGATTACCGCATTCAGGTGCATTTCCCCAAGGTTCAGGCGGATTAGGTTCATTGCGTTTATTTGGTCTTAGGCTAGTATCACAGCATGTTCCCTGTTGCCACTAGGCGTCCGCATGCCTGGCATTTTGGTTTGGTGCTCGGGGTGTTGTTTTTCCTGATGCTTGCCACCACTGCGCTGGCGGCTGTTCGTCCGCACTTCGTCCTGTATCTCGCGGACGATCTCGGTGTGGACTTCGTCGGTTGTTATGGCAACAAAACCATTCGCACGCCGAATGTGGACCGGCTTGCGATGCAGGGTATGAAGTTCAACCGCATGTTCGCGGCTTCGCCCACGTGTGCGCCTTCCCGGGCTGCGCTATATACCGGCCTCTATCCATCCCGCAACGGGCTCATGGGCAATCACACGGATTCAAAAACCGGCGTGCGATCCATCGTCCAGCACTTGGGGGCGCAAGGTTACCGGGTGGTGCTGGCAAACAAGAGTCATGTGAAGCCGTCGTCCGTCTATCCCTTCGAGATGTTGAGGGCGACCCTGCCGCCCGATCGAAAATTCCCGCGCCGTTATCGCGCGGAGGGTTTGGATGCTGCCGCCGTCGATGAATTTCTCGCGCAACATGCGAAGGAAAAACCGAATCAACCGTTGTGCCTCATTCTCGCGGATAACAACCCGCATGTGACCTGGGAGAAGAACAAGACCTATGATCCGACCAGGCTGCCTGTTCCGCCCATCATGGTCGACACGCCCAAGACCCGCACGGCACTGGCGAATTACTATCAGGACATCACCACCCTGGATCAACGTGTGGGCCAGGTGCTGGGTTCGTTAAAGAAACACGGCTTCGAGCAAAACACACTTTTCATCTTCACCAGCGATCAAGGCCCTGAATGGCCGCACTGCAAGTGGACCGTCTATGACACCGGCCTGCGCGTGCCGTTCATCGCCCGTTGGCCTGGCCACATCAAGCCCGACTCCCACAGCAACGCGCTCATCTCCTTGGTGGATGTGCTGCCCACGTTTTATGAGTTAGCCGGTGGCGGCACCTTGGCGGGCATCGATGGACGAAGCTTCAAGGGCGTGCTGCTGGACCATGAGAAGAAATTCCGCGAGACCATCTTCGCCAGTCACACCGGCGATGGTGAGATGAACGTCTGCCCGCAACGCGGTGTGCGTGATGAACGTTACAAGCTGGTGCTCAACCTGAATCCCGAGCGTCAATGGACCACGCACTTCACCAAGGTCATGGACATCCCAGACAGTCATGGCGAGGTTTATTCCACCTGGACCGCCAAAGCGAAGGAAGATCCGCTGGCCGCGCATCTGGTGAACCTCATTGAGCGTCATCCGCGCTGGGAACTTTACGACACCAAGTCCGACCCGTATGAACTGACGAATCTAATCGACCATGGCGGCCATGACAAACGCGTGAAGCGCCTCAAGGCCGAGCTGTTGGAGTGGATGAAAGCGCAAGGGGATGAGGCGGCGGAACTGGTGGCCAAGGAGTAGCCATCTGGGTGTCGGTTGTTAAATGCTTTATCATGACTGCGAAAAAGTCATTTATCCTGCTTTTACTCTTGGGTTTGAGCTTTGAGCTTGGCTCTTTGAGCTTGGCCGCCGAGCGGCCCAATTTCGTCGTCTTTCTGTCCGATGACCATGCAATGCTGGACTCCACCCCGTATGGCGCGCGTGATGTGCGCACGCCCAACATGCAGCGTCTGGCCGAGGCCGGGCTCACGTTTACCCGCGCCTTTACCGCTTCCCCTTCCTGCGCTCCAAGCCGGGCTGCGATGCTGACCGGCCTGATGCCGGCCCGCAATGGGGCTGAGGCCAATCACACTTACAAGCGCGAGGGCATCACCTCCCTGCCCGAAGTCTTGCGCCAACTGGGTTACCAGACCGCGGCCTTCGGCAAGGTGGCCCATGGCCGGATCGATGCGAAGAATCACGGCTTCGATGTGTTCGACGAGCAGCACTCGGCTGATTTCGTGGCGAAGTTTTTGACCGGGCGGGATCGGAGCAAGCCCTTGTGCCTCTTTGTCGGCACGCATGAACCGCACGCGCCCTGGCCCGATAACGACGGTTATGATGAATCGAAGCTCAACTTGCCGCGCAACTTTGTGGACACTCCCGTGGCCCGAGAGATGCGGGCACGCTACTACACCGATGTGACCAAGGCGGACACCTTGCTGGGCGAGATCCGCGAACTGGCCCGCAAGCATCTGCCGGCCAAGGAAACGCTTTTCGTCTATACCAGCGACCATGGTTCCCAGTGGCCGCTGGGAAAATGGAACTTGTATGATGCGGGCATCCGGGTGCCCTTCCTGGCGGCTTGGGAAGGTGTGATCGCGCCGGGCAAGAAAACCGACGCCATGATCCAATGGCCGGATCTGCTCCCGACGCTGATTGAAGCCGCCGGGGGCAAAGTACCGCCGGGGTTGGATGGCCGTTCGTTCCTGCCGGTCCTTCGCGGCGATCGGTCCGCACATCGCGACATCATTTATACTACGCACAGCGGGGATGGCCGTATGAACATCTACCCCATCCGCGCCATCCGCACCGGGGATTGGAAGCTGATCTGGAACCTGCACCCCGAGTTTGCCCACACAACTCACGTTGACCGCGTGATGGCCAAGGATGGCGGTCGCTACTGGCTGTCCTGGTATGAGGCTTCCAAGACGAACGCCGCTGCCGCCGCTCTGGTGAAACGCTACCATGAACGGCCCGAGTTCGAACTGTATAATCTAAGGGCCGATCCGGCGGAAGAACGCAACTTGATCGCGGTTCCTGAACATGCCGGAAGGGTGAAAGAGTTGCGTGGGCAGTTGGAGGCATGGATGAAAGAACAGGGGGACAAGCGCACGGTCTTCAACGAACCGCGCTTGCTGTCCGACCCCGCCTCCACCCGTCCAGGTGAGCCCGAGGAGAATCAGAAAGCACCGGCTAAAAAAGGGAAAAAGAAATAGGATGAAAGTTCAGGACTCCGACTCGATCTATCGCCTGGCAGGCAAAAATCTTATCTGGCTCATGCTCGCATTGTTGAGCTTTGAGCTTGGACCTTTGAGCTTGGCCGCCGAGCGGCCCAACGTCCTCTTCATCTGCGTGGATGATCTGAAGCCGGTGCTCGGTTGCTATGGCGACAAACTGGCCAAGACGCCGAACCTTGACCGGCTGGCGGCGCGCGGCATGCGTTTCGATCTCGCGTATTGCAACCAGTCCGTTTGCGCGCCTTCGCGCAACAATCTGCTGTTGGGATCGCGGTCCACGTCGCTGGGCATCTACGGATTGTCCACGAACTTCCGCCAGGCGGTGCCGGATGCGGTGACTTTGCCGCAGTATTTCATGAAGCACGGCTGGCGTACGGAGGCCATCGGCAAGATCTTGCACACGGGTCATGGCAACCACGATGATGCTGCCTCTTGGAGCGTGCCGGCCATGAAGGAGAAGGTGGTGGAATACCTTGACCCGAAGAATTCCGCCGATGGCCAGCTCACGCGGGAAGAAGCCTACTTCACGAACCAACGTCTCAACGAGATCGGCAAGCTGCCCCGTGGCGCGGCATGGGAAGTCAGCGATGTGCCGGACAACGCCTACGCGGATGGTCGTATAGCGGATGAAGGCATCAAGCGCTTGCGGGCCGCAAAGGAAAAGAAAGATGAGCCCTTCTTCCTTGCGCTCGGTTTTGTGAAGCCGCATCTGCCGCTCACTGCGCCAAAAAAGTATTGGGACATGCATGACTCCAAAAAGTTCACGCTCGCCACGTTCCAGAAAGACCCGGAAGGTGCGCCCGGTTATGCGGGCAAGGTCGGTGGTGAGATCGTGAATTACGATCCGCTCACCGTGGCGAACCTGAAAGAAGAGGAGACGCAGCGCAAGCTGCTCCATGCCTACTACGCGTGTATCAGCTACATGGATGCGCAATTGGGCCGTGTGCTGGACGAGTTGGACCGCCTCGGTCTGGCGCAGAACACGATCATCATGCTCTGGGGCGATCATGGCTGGCATCTCGGTGACCATGGCATTTGGACAAAGCACACGAACTATGAAGAGGCCAACCGCATCCCGCTGATCTTTGTCGCTCCCGGCGTGGCCAAGCCCGGTTCCCACACGCGCCAGTTGGCTGAAACGGTGGATGTCTTTCCCACGTTGGCCGAACTGGCCGGTCTGCCCAAGCCGAAGGTGCCACAGTCCTTGGATGGTGTGAGTCTGGTGCCGGTCTTGCGTGATAGCACGGCGCGAGTGCGCGATCATGCCACGCATTGTTATCCGCGTGGTGAACGCATGGGCCGCGCCATCCGCACGGAGCGTTACCGTCTGGTGGAGTGGAAGAAACCGGAAGCGGCCGCGGACACAGCGGAGCTTGAGCTATATGATTATCAGGCCGATCCGCTAGAGACGAAGAATCAGGCGGCAACGCAACCCGCAGTGGTGAAAGAGCTGCGGGCGATGCTGGCGAAGCAGCCAGAGGCCAGACAACCCGGTGGCAACAATCTGAAGCAGAAGAAAGCGAAACAATGAAGCGTCTGGTCTTATCGCTGTTGGTGTTGGTCTGCTTGGGTTTGCGAGCCGAGGCCGCCAGCAAGCCCAACATCATCATTTTCCTCGCGGATGATATGGGCATGGGGGACATCCGCGCGTATGATGCGACCTCCAAGATCCCTACACCGAACATGGACCGGCTCGCGCGTGAGGGTTTGCGCTTCACTGATGCCCATACACCGGCCTCTGTCTGCACGCCCACCCGCTATGGCCTGCTCACGGGCCGTTATCCTTTCCGCAGTGCGTTGAAGGATGATGTGTTGCGCTCGGCTTATGACGCGCCGTTGTTGAAAAAAGAACATGAGACCATCGCCAGTTTGTTGAAGCGTGCCGGTTATCATACGGGCGCTTTCGGCAAATGGCACTTGGGCATGCACTGGGTGAACAAGGCGGGTGATGGCGCAGCCAAGCCCGGCGTGGGTACCTCGCAATTCACTACGACAGATGTGGATTTCACCAAGCCCATCACGGATGGTCCGTTGCAGCATGGGTTTGATTATTACTACGGCATCGCCAGCAGCATGAACCATGACCCGTACTCCATGGTGGAGAATGACCGCGTGGTGGCGTTGCCTACGCAGTTGCGTCCGGAGTCCAAGTTGCCCGGTGGAATCTATCGACAAGGCTGGGTCGCGCCTTCCTGGCAGGATGACCATCAGGACGTCCTCACCAGTGCCAAGGCGAGGGAGTTCATCAAGCAACACCGGCAGAAATCGCCGCAGCAACCTTTCTTCATGTACTACGCCGCGGCCGCGAACCATTTCCCTTATGTGCCGCCGAAGGAGTTGAACGGCAAACCGGTGCTTGGCCAAGGCGGTAACGATGATGAGTCACCGCTGCGCAATGACATGGTGGTGTTGAATGATCATGTCATCGGTGAGCTATTGCGCCAGTTGGAAGACCCGAATGGGGACGGGGACAAGGCGGACAGCATCGTGGAGAATACACTCTTCATCCTCAGTTCCGATAATGGCGCAGACAAGGGGCTATACGCGCCGATCAAGGGCAAGAAAGCGATGATCTATGAGGGCGGACATCGCGTGCCGTTCATCGTGCGCTGGCCAAGCAAGGTCCCTGCGAATGCGGTAAGCACGCAGACCATCGGCCTGGTGGACATCTACGCGAGTCTCGCGGCACTCACCGGCACGGCTCCGGCCAAGGGCGCTGCGCAAGACAGTGTGAATGTTCTCATGGCCATCCTCGGTCAAGCAGGTGAGAAGCCGGTGCGCAACCAGCCGCTGCTCCAGCAGGCCTTAGGTGGTGGCGATGTGTTCGCGGTGCGGGAGGCTGAGTGGAAGCTGGTCGTAAAGGCGGGCAAGGCGACAGAGCTTTACCATTTGGGGCGCGATCTTAAGGAAACTCAGAATGAGCTGGCTAAAGAACCGGCGACGGTGGCGCGGTTGCTGGAGGTCTATCGCCGGTTTCAGATTCCTTGAACTGCAGATTTTTCTGACAGCCATAGGCCGTTTGTGTTATAGGAAAGGCGTAACCCTTTGCCGTTGGAATCCGTCATCATTTGTTAACGTCATGCCAACCATGAAACTCAAAGCCATTCTCGCACTCCTTGCCGCCTTGGTGGTGCTGCCGACCGGACTGGTCGCAGCGGACAAGGCCAAACCCAATGTGCTGTTCATCGCCGTGGATGACTTGAACCACTGGGTCGGCCACTTGGGCCGCAATCCGCAGACGAAGACGCCGAACATCGATCGCCTCGCCAAGATGGGCGTGACCTTCACCAAGGCGAATTGCGCGGCGCCGGTCTGTAATCCCTCCCGTGCGGCGCTCATGTCGGGTATGCGCCCCAGCACGACCGGGGTCTATGACAACGGCCAGGACTGGAAGGATGCCATCAGCAAGGACAAGACGCTGACGACACAGTTCTTGAACGCTGGCTACAATGTTTTTGGTGCTGGCAAGATCTATCATTCACAGGATCATCGCGAGGGTGAGTGGACGGATTATTTCACCTCGGGCGGCGGCGCACTGAAACGGCATCCGGATGCCAAGGATGACGGTGTGGGCGGCATCAAGTTCTACCCGCTGGCGAATGAGGATGCGGACATGCCGGACTACAAAGTGGTGGATTATGGCATCGCGAAGCTGGCGGTGAAGCAGGACAAACCATTCTTCCTCGCGGTCGGTCTCGTGAAGCCGCACATGCCATTCAGTGTGCCGAAGAAGTATTTCGACATGTTCCCCTTGGACAAGGTGGAGCTGCCGCCGTATCGCGCGGATGATCTGGATGACGTGCCGCCGGGTGGGATCAAGATGGCCCGCCCGGAGGGTGACCATGCACAAATCGTCCAGTCCGGCCGTTGGAAGGAAGCGGTGCAGGCGTATCTGGCCAGCATCGCTTTCTGCGATGCGATGGTCGGCCGCCTGCTGGATGCCTATGACAAATCGCCGAACCGCGACAACACTATCATCGTTTTCTGGGGTGATCACGGCTGGCATCTGGGCGAGAAATCCCACTGGCGGAAGTTCGCATTGTGGGAGGAAACCACGCGCGCTCCGTTCATCTGGGTGGCTCCCGGCGTGACGAAACGCGGCGGTGTCTGCGAGCGTCCGGTGGATTTCATGAGCATTTTCCCGACGCTCTGTTCGTTGACCGGTGTTGCCAAACCGGCGCACGTGGAGGGACTGGATATCACGCCCTTGCTCAAGAATCCCAAGGCGAAATGGGAGATTCCGGCGCTGACGACCTTCCACAAGGAGAACCACAGCCTGCGCAGCGAGACGTGGCGCTACATCCGGTATGCGGACGGTGGCGAGGAACTGTACAATCATGAGACCGACCCCTACGGCTGGACGAATCTGGCGAAGGAGATGAAGTATGATAGCGTGAAGAAGGAGCTGGGCCAGTATTTCCCGAAAGTAAATGCGAATGAGCGTCCCAGCAAAGGCGGCGGCGAAGGCGAAACTCCGGCCAAGAAGAAGAACAAAAAGAACAAGTGACCGCGTGATCTTTCAATTGATGCTTATGAAGAAAAACCTGCTGAAGGCTTGTGCTGTCATTGTGCTGACATTGTTTAGCTTGGGTTCCATCAATGCCGCCGAGCGTCCGAACATCGTGTTCTTTCTGGCGGATGACCTAGGTTACATGGATTGCGGCTTCAGTGGTGGCAAGGACATCAAGACGCCGAACCTCGACAAGCTCGCCCTTGCAGGAGCGGTCCTGGAGTCTTTCTATGTGCAGCCCGTCTGCTCGCCGACGCGGGCGGCTTTGATGACCGGTCGTTATCCCATCCGCACGGGTTTGCAGGTGGGCGTGATCCGGCCTTGGGCGAAGTATGGGTTGCCCTTGGAAGAACGCACACTCGCGCAGGGGTTGAAGGAGGCGGGCTATCGCACGGCCATCACCGGTAAGTGGCACCTGGGCAGTTTCGACAAGGCCTATCACCCGAACGCGCGTGGCTTTGACCACGCTTACGGACACCTCTTCGGGGCGATCGATTACAACACGCATATCCGCGATAACGAACTGGACTGGTATCGTAATGGCGAGAAGCTGAAAGAAGAGGGTTATTCCACGCATCTGCTGGCGAAAGAGGCGGTGAAATTCGTAAACGAGCAGAGCAAGGAGAAGCCGTTCTTCCTCTATTTTCCGTTCAACGCCGTGCATACGCCGCTGCAAGTGCCGGACAGCTATCTCAGCTCCTTGTCACATCTGAGCGGTCAGCGGCGCACGATGGCGGGGATGCTCATGGCGTTGGATGAAGCCGTGGGTCAAGTGGTCGCCGCGGTAGAGGCAAAAGGACTGCGCAAAGATACGCTGTTCATCTTCTCCAGCGATAACGGTGGTTACTCGCCGGGCAAGGTAGCGGACAATGGTCCGTTGCGGGCGGGCAAGGGCACGCTCTATGAGGGCGGGGTACGAGCGGCGGCTTTCGCCACCTGGGACGGCCAGATCAAACCGGGCACGCGCTTGAATACCGCGCTGCACATGGTGGACTGGTATCCGACCTTGCTGAAGCTGGGCGGTGCCTCGTTGGCCAAGGACAAGCAAAAGCTGCCGCTGGATGGGCTGGACATGTGGCCAGCGCTCACCAAAGGCAAACCTTCACCGCACGAGGAGATCCTTTTCAATTCTGAACCACGTCGCGGGGCGATTCGTGTGGGTGATTGGAAGCTGGTGCTGAACGGCAGCGCGGCCAGCGAGCCGGAGGAAGGTGAAGCATCCAAGGCAACCAAGAAAAAGAAAGCCGCCCAACCGCAGAAAGCAGCGGTGGAGCTGTTCAACCTCGCGAAGGATTTGGGTGAGAAAAACAATCTGGCGGAACAGAATCCTGACAAGGTGAAGGAATTGCAGGCACGGCTGGAGAAGTATGCGAAGGAGGCGCGTCCGCCGCAGAACGCCGGGGAAGCGAGCAAGAAGCAGTGAGGCCAGCCCGGCGGAAAACTTGAAATGATCTGATCTAACAATGAAGGCGCTGCTCGCAGTCTTTGTGGTTGGGCTTGGTCTGCTGGGCAGATGCGTGGCGGCAGAGCAGCCGAATGTTCTCTTCATCGTGGCGGATGATCTGCGGGACACGCTGGGGTGTTATGGCAATACCGCTGTGAAGACGCCGAACCTCGACCGGTTGGCGGCCCGAGGCGTGCGCTTTGATCGTGCTTATGTGCAATACCCGGTCTGCAATCCCAGCCGGTCCTCCTTCCTCTCCGGTCTCCGGCCAGACCAGACCGGGATCACGGATAACGGTACCATCTTGCGCGACAAGCTCCCCGAGGTGGTGACCTTCCCCCAGTTATTGAAAGAGAATGGCTGGCAGTCGGCAGCCTTTGGAAAAATCTATCATCTTGGCGGTGGCCGGAATGAGGTGCTGCGGAAGAAGTGGATGGATTTGCCGAAGTCTTGGGATTCTGCCCAAGCCTTTGAAGCCACAGCTACTGGCAAACGGGCATTGGCAGGCCGCAATCTGACGGAGGGCAAGCTCAAGTGGTGCCAGTGGGCGATGGCTGATGGTGGCGATGATGATCAGGCCGATGGCCAGAATGCGAGCGCCGCCGTGGAATTCATCGAGCAGGCGGGTGCCAAGCCCTGGCTGCTGGCCGTAGGCTTTCACAAACCACACGATCCGTTCATCGCACCCAAAAAATATTTCGACCTGTATCCGACGGAGAGTTTGAAACTCTATCAAGACCCCCAAAGTATGACGCCCGCACCGCCGCTGGCAGTCGGCTTTGGCGATTATGGCAAGGAGTTCGCGAAATTCACGGACGTGGAGCGAAAAGAGTTTCTGCGGGCCTATTATGCCGGTGTTTCCTTCATGGATGCGCAGGTGGGCCGGGTCCTGGAGGCGTTGGACCGCCGGCAGCTCTGGGATAAGACGGTGGTCATCTTCATCAGCGATCATGGTTATCATCTGGGTGAGCGCCAGTGGTGGAACAAGAACACGCTCTTCGAGCGCAGCACGCGCGCACCTCTGATCATCGCCGCACCGGGAGTGAAAGCGGGTGTGGCCAAGGGCATCGTGGAGTTTGTGGACCTCTACCCGACCATCACGGACTTGTGCGGTGTCAAACCGCCGCCCGGTCTGGCGGGTCAGAGTTTGCGCCCCTGGCTACGCGATCCCGCCAAGCCGGGCAAGGAGGCGGCATATACCATCGTCACACGCGGGCCGAATCAGCGGGGAGATAGCATCCGCACGGACCGCTGGCGTTTCACGCTCTGGAGCGATGGCGGCAAGGAGCTTTACGACCATGCCAGCGATCCGCAGGAAACCTCCAACCTCGCGGCAACGTCTGGCATGGAAAAGGTGATCACCGAGCTGACCGCGAAGCTGAAGGCCAAGTGATCCTGCCCAAAGGCTGACTATGAATAAACTATGGTTCGCACTCGGTTGGTTGGTGATTTCCGCGTTTGAGCTGGTGGCGGCCAGTCCGGCCCGGCTCCCGAATATCGTGGTCATTCTCACCGATGATCAAGGGTATGCGGACATCAGTTTCAATCCCGATCATCCCAAGGAAGTCAGCACGCCACACATGGATGCGCTGGCGAAGGAAGGCGTGTTCTTCAAGCAGGCTTACACCAGCGGTCCTGTGTGTTCACCGACGAGAACAGGGTTGATGCTGGGCCGTTATCAACAGCGTGTGGGCGTCTATACCGGTGGTGAAGGCGGGCGCGGAATCGACCCGAAGATCCCGATTTTCCCGGCGCTCTTGCCCAAGGAATACAACAGCATGGCCATCGGCAAATGGCACTTGGGACTGGATGAGGATCATCCGGAGCTGAAGTGGCATCCGATCAATCGCGGTTTCAAAGAGACGTACAATTTCATGGGACGTGGCGGGCATGATTACTTCGAGATGAAAGGGGTAAAAGGCGGGGAGACGTCACCGATGTATCGCGGGAAGGAGAAGGTCGTGGATGAAGGTTACCTGACCACGCGCCTGAGCGAGGAAGCGGTGTCGTTCATCGGTCGCAACAAAGAACAGCCGTTTTTTCTCTATCTGGCTTACAATGCCGTGCATGCTCCGGCACAGGCGCCGAAGGCGGACATCGAGCGCATCAAGAAACAGTTCCCCGACATCAGCGAGGCGCGGGTCGTTCTGATGGCGATGCTGTATCACCTGGATCTGGGTGTGGGTTCAGTGGTGAAGAAGCTCAAGGACGAAAAACTGTGGGACAATACGCTGCTGGTGTTCCTCACGGACAATGGCGGATCGAAGGGCATGTCGGCAAATAACGGGAGTTTGAAGGGGTTCAAGAGCAGTTATTACGAGGGCGGTATCCGCACGCCGTTCATCGTGAGCTGGCCCGCGAAGTTCCAAGGTGGGCGCACGATCGATACGCCGGTCATTTCGTTGGACATTCTGCCGACGGCACTGGAGGCGGCTGGCATCTCAACGGAGGGAAAGAATTTCGACGGCAAGAGTCTGCTGCCGTTGCTCACGGGGAAGACGAAGGAGCATCACCAGACGCTTTACTGGAGCAGTGCGCATGAGGGGGATTGGGCGATCCGGCAGGGTGATTGGAAGCTGCACGGCATCAAAGCCACGCGGGAGTTGGTGAATCTGGCCGCCGACCCGTGCGAGAAAACCAATCTGGCCACCCAACATCCGGAGAAGGTGAAGGAACTTTCGGCTTTGCATGACGCTTGGCTCGCTCAGATGGCCGAGCCGATGACGAAAGGGGCGGCCAAACGCTGGAGCGCAGAGCCGGAGAAGAAAGAGCTGACGGAGCGCGAGAAGAAGCGGATGGAGAAGAAGAAAGAGAAACAGAAGGCGAAGGCCGGGCAGTAAGGGATAAACCGCAGAATACGCGGAATACACTGAAATGGTGAGGTTATGCGGCATCGACAGACGGGAGGATTTGGATACATTAAAGCTATGCGATTTCCCATTTGGCAACGAGTCAGCTCGGTGGCTTTGCTGTCGGCTCTTTTGGTCACCGTCGGTTTTGTAACGGAGACAAGGGCGCAGCAGAAAGCGCCGGACAAAGCGGCGGCGGCGAAGAAGAGTTATCCCGCGCATTGGGGGCAGCCGCCGCAAATCGGTACAATGGATTATGTGGAGCTGCCGGGAGGGTATGGGTTTGGCAGTTCGACGTTGCGGAACTGGATCAAGGGGAATTTGGAGAAAGACGCGGTGGCTGGTGGTGGCGGTGGTGGTGCCGTTGTTGCGAAGCCGAACATCCTGTGGTTTGTGGTGGATGACATGTCGGCGAACTTCTCGTGCTATGGCGAGAAGTTGATCCAGACACCGCACGTGGATCGCTTGGCGCGCGAAGGCACGAAGTTCACGCGGGCCTTCACGACAGCGCCGGTGTGTTCGCCGTGCCGCTCCGCTTTCATCACGGGGATGTATCAGACGACGATCGGGGCGCATCATCACCGGAGCGGGCGGGGAACGGCGAAGATCGAGCTGCCTGCGGGCGTGGTGCCGGTGCCGGCGCTATTCCAGAAGGCGGGTTACTACACGTGCATCGGCAGCGGGCTGCCTGATGCGGGGCGCGCGGGGAAGGGCAAGGCGAAGGCGGGTGGCGGTGGACTGGGCAAGACGGATTACAATTTCGAGTGGGACAAGGCGATATATGACGCGAACGACTGGGCCGGGCGCAAGGCGGGCCAGCCGTTTTTCATGCAGGTGCAACTGGCGGGTGGAAAGTTGCGCGGTGGGACTGCGGCCAGCGCAAAGAAATTGCAGGAGAGGGCGGCGGCGGAATTGGGCTCAGCCACCGATCCGCAGAAGGTGACGTTGCCGCCGTATTATCCGCGTGATCCGGTGTTGCTGGAAGATTGGGCGGCGTATCTGGATTCGGTGCGCTTCACGGACAAGCATGTGGGTGACGTGCTCGCGCGGCTGGAGAAAGAAGGCATTTTGGAACAGACGCTGATCATCTTCATGACGGATCACGGCATCAGCCATGCGCGCGGGAAGCAGTTCCTGTATGACGAGGGCACGCACATCCCGTTCGTGGTGCGCGGACCGGGCATCGCCAAGGGCAAGGTGCGTGAGGATTTGATCGAGCAGATCGACATGGCGGCGATTTCGTTGGGAGCGGCGGGGATTGAGATCCCGAAGACAATGCAGGCGAAGAATGTGTTCGCGAAGGATTACCAGCCGCGCACCGCGGTGTTCGCCGCACGTGATCGTTGTGATGAGACGGTGGAATATATCCGCTCCGTGCGGACAGATCGCTGGCTCTATATCAAGAATCATCTGCCGGAACGGCCGCATCTCCAGCCGAATGCCTATAAGGACGGGAAGAGCATCGTGGAGACCTTGCGCGCATTGCACGCTGCCGGGAAGCTGGACAAGGTGCAGGAGCAACTGCTCTTCGCGCCGAAGCGTCCGGCGGAAGAATTGTATGAATGGACGAAGGATGGGTATCAGTTGAAGAACCTCGCGGGCGATCCGAGGCACGCCAAGACGCTGGCGGAACTGCGCGCGCAACATGAGCGTTGGGTGAAAGAAAGCGGCGACAAGGGGGCGGAATCCGCCGCGATGTATGATAGTGACATGGCGGTCTATCTGGCGGAGAAAAAGACGACGGAGCAACGCAAGATTCTGGAAGGGAATATTGCGCAGATGAAGAAGTGGGCCAAGGAAGGGAAGTGAGTCCTGCTACTTGAGTTTTTGTTCGCGGATCTTTTTGAAAGTGTCGCGCATCTCGTCGGGTTTGCCCAAGGTCAGGTAGAGGTCGTAGGTGAAGACGGTGCCGGGTTTGATTTCCAGGTCGATGATGGGGGCGAAGTAGGAGCAGGCACCTTGCTTGCTCGTGCGACCTGCGCTGAAACGGTAGCAGGTGATCTTGGAGGCGATGGGTACATAGGCTCCGACGCCGAAGTTGTCCTTGTCCACATAGGCGGCCCAGTTCTCCGTGATGCGGCGATTCTCGTTGGGCCAGCCGGGTTGGGAAGTGTGCAATGCGTCACCAGTCCAAGGTTTATCCCCAGTGTAGGTGACCAAGGTGGGCAGGTCCGGCTCGATGAAAACAGCGGGGACTTCCTGGTGGATCTTGGGATGCGAGTTGGTGCCGGTGTAAGTCATCTTATAGCGGACATGCGCGACCTTGCCGGTGAGGATGATCCATTGCTCGAAGGTGACTTCCGGGAGATCCACGCAGCCGGACCAGTGGCGGCCAAGGGACTTCGCATAGAGCGTGGTCTTGGTTGATTTGATTTCCAGCACTTTGGCTGCGCCGTGTTTATAATCGCCGCCTTGCACGGGATTCCAGCGCCAGGGTTTGCCAGCCCAGAGGGTGCCATCTTTCTGACCGTAGTAAGACTGCTGGACGAGGCGACCGTGATCGAAGTGGTTGAGGAGATTGCGGTCTGAACCGCTGAGGGAAAGATAGGCGATGCCGGCGCCGGAGGATTCTTTGACGCCGAGTTTGATCTGGCCGTTATCGAGGTAAACCCATTTGGCGGCGTTCATGCCGGGGGCCTCCGCCGCCAAGCTCAAAGAACCAAATTCAAAGCTCAAAAGCAGCGCGGCCACAAGGAGGCCAGGTAACAGGCTGGCAAACGTGGAAGGTTTTTGGATCTGCAGCTTGGAGCTTCTTTTGAACTTTGAACTTTGAGCTTTGAACTTCATTTACTCTTTCTTCTTCTTACCGCCTTTGGCTTTCGGGGCGGCGGCGGCAGTTTCACCATAAGCGGGGGTGGAGTTCCATGGCAAAACCAGCGCGCGGTTCGCCCAATCTTCCCATTGCTGGATCATCTTTTTGGCACGGGCGGGTTCTTGGGTGATGAGGTTCTTGGTCTCGGTGCGGTCAGCGGTCATGTCGTAGAGTTCCCAATCGCCTGCGGGGCCTTTGGCGACGAGTTTCCATTGGCCATCACGCACGGCACGGTTGCCTTCGTGCTCGAAGAAGATGGGTTGTGCGCGTTGCAGTGAATTGCCCGCGAAGGTCGGAGTGAGGCTGATGCCTTCGAGGGGTGTGAGCTGGTGGCCTTTGAATTCAGCGGGATACTTGGCACCGGCGAGGTCCACGCAGGTGGCCATGATGTCGATGAGGTGGGCGGGTGACGTGACGAACTGGTTCGCTTGTTTGCTGGCGATGCCTTTGGGCCAATGCGCGATGAGCGGGGTGCTGATGCCGCCTTCGTGCTGCCAGTGTTTGTATTCGCGGAAGGGGGTGTTGCTCACGTTCGCCCAGCCGCGACCGTAGCCGAAGTAAGTATCCGCACCGCCGGGCATCACGCCGTAGCCCTGGCGCATGGGATAGCCATCGCGGGTTTGCTTGGGGATCATGTCGGGTTGCAGATCGGTGGCGGCCATGGGCGGGAGGGATGGCTTGTCGGCGCGTTGCGGGACGAAGGGTTTCGCGCCACGGCCCATGAGTTCGGCGCAACCGCCGTTGTCCTGGAGGAAGAAGATGAGGGTGTTATCGTAGATGCCCTGGCGCTTGAGTTCGGCGATGACGCGGCCGATGCCTTGATCCATGCAATCGACCATGGCGGCGTAAACTTCCATGCAACGGATCTCGAAGGCTTTGTCTTTCACATCGCTCCATTCATCGGATTGCGGAGTTAGGGCCCACTGGTTATCGATGAGGCCCATCTGTTTCATTTTTTCCCAGCGGGCGGCGCGGATGGGTTCGAAACCGGTGTCATACTTGCCTTTGTATTTGGCGATGTCGGATTCCTTCGCGTGCATGGGCCAGTGGGCGGCGGTGTGGGCCATGTACATGAAGAAGGGTTCGCCTTTATGCTGCTTGGCGTGATCGGCGATGAAGCGGGTGGCGTGGTCGTTGATGGCGTCGGTGTAGTAATATTCCTTGGGCGTGTATTCCTTATCGGCGAAGGGGGAGATGAGGGTGTTGTCGCGGACGAGAGAATTGGGATCGTAGAAGCTGCCCGCGCCGTGGATGGTGCCGTAGAAGCGGTCGAAGCCGCGTTGGAGGGGCCAGTTGTGTTTGCTGGGGTTCGGCTTGGTGGCCTCGTTCGGGGTCACGTGCCATTTGCCGGTCATGTAGGTGCGGTAACCGGCGGGCTTCAAAGCCTGTGCGATGGTGATGCAGTTTTGGTTCAGATCACCGGCATAGCCGGGGCCGGGCTTGTTCTTGGAATCGACCATGTGACCGATGCCTGCCTGATGCGGATAAAGGCCGGTGAGGAGCGAGGCGCGCGTGGGGCAGCAGCGGCCGGTGTTGTAGAACTGGGTGAAACGCACGCCGCCCTTGGCGAGCCCATCGAGGTTGGGCGTGTTGATCTCGCTGCCGTAACAGCCGAGGTCAGAGAAGCCCATGTCATCGGACATGATGAGGATGATGTTGGGGCGCGGTGCGGCGGCTTGGGCGGGGATGCCAAAGGCGAACGACAGCAGGGCCGCCAGCAGGGCAACGATGGGTTTCATGGGGGCAGAGTAGCGTTTTCTGTCGAGGGATGGCAATAAGGCGGATGGGCACGGGCCTTGGGGAAATGCACTTCTGGGAATGACTAATGACCAAGTTTAGGTTTCGGCTGGACCCTGTGTGGTTATCAGGACAAAAGATACGGATGCCAGCGGACTGAGTGGGTTGCCTATGCCTAAAAAGAAATCACCGAACAGCGTTCGCATCCGGAACAGCACGGCGGAGTTTCTGACTTTTGCCTACCAGACCGGTGGCGATGGCGTGGAAGTGCGGGTGCAGGAGGGCACGATCTGGCTGTCGCAAAAGGGGATGGGGCTGCTCTTTGAGACGACTCCAGAAAACGTACTGATCCATCTCAAGAAAATCTACGCCGAAGGTGAATTGCCGGAGGCAGCAACTGCTAAAGAATTCTTAGCAGTTCAAATCGAAGGGAAACGGCGGGTTGAGCGCCACATCTTGCACTACAATCTCGATGCGATTATTGCCGTCGGCTATCGCGTGAATTCCAAACGGGCCACGGCCTTCCGGCAATGGGCCACAGGTGTCCTGCGGGACTACACATTGCGTGGCTATGTGATGGACCGGAAGCGCATGGAGAACGGGGCGTTTCTCAACGAGGATTATTTCGAGCGCCTGCTGGAGGAGATCCGGGAGATCCGCCTGTCCGAACGGAGGTTTTATCAAAAGATCGCCGACATCTATGCCACGGCGATGGACTATGACCGGGACGCGCCGATCACGCAGGCGTTCTTCGCCAAGGTGCAGAACAAGATGCATTACGCCGTCCACGGTCATACGGCCGCTGAGCTCATCGTCAAGCGGGCGGACCATACGAAGGAACGTATGGGGTTGACGAGTTGGGCCAAAGCCCCGGGCGGGAAAATACTGAAAAGCGATGTAGTGGTGGCAAAAAATTACCTGACGGAGGCGGAGCTGGAGGACTTGGGGCGTATCGTAAACGCCTACCTGGACCTGGCGGAAAGCCGGGCCAAGCGCCGGGTGCCGATGACGATGGAGGCTTGGGCGAAACGGCTGGACATCTTCCTCTCGGCGGATGAGCGGCAAGTGTTGCAAGACGCCGGGCGCATCAGCGCGGAAATCGCCAAGGAACATGCGGAAAGCGAATTCGATAAATACCGGGTGATCCAGGACCGGCTCTTCCGAAGCGATTTCGACACTTTTGCGGCGCTGGAGAAAGGCAAGGAGGACAAGCGCGATGAGTAAAACGATCGAAGTAATCCTGGCAATTAGGCGGATGAGCACGGGCCTTTGGGAAATGTACTAGGTCGGTGTTTTATTCTCAACGGTCTTTCATTCTGGAATTGGACTTTTGCCTGTAATTATCTTAACTGTTTTTTCAATTTGAGAAACCTGCCTCCAGATAAGGATCTTGAGCTTGCCGATGCTGTGGCAGGAAAGATTGAAAGCTCATTTGGATACGATCGCATAATGAGTTGGGATAAATCTGTGCTGCTAGAATACCGAGTCGTGGAATTCGCATTCTCAGTAGTTGGGCATGCTGAGTGCAATGGATACGTCGCATTTTTGATGATGGACTGTTGCCATAAGGCTTTACCGGTATGCTTTAGGGAATTAGGGATGCCCGATCTCGCTGCTATCGTCGATAGTATGCTGGCTCCAATTCTCTCAGAAGGTATTTTGGGTAATGTAGATGCACTTGAGCGGCATTTTGGTGGTTGGGAGGGTCTCACGGAATGGGTTTCTCGTTATGAGTCTGATTTGTTTGCGAATTTTTCAAGAATCGTTTCTGCGATCTCAGACTATTGTCGCAAACATGCCTCGTGTTTTGGGCAACTTGGGGATGATATTAGGTGGCTTTTAGAACAATGAGTGTTTTTTGTGTGTACGAGCAGAACGGCTTCTGATTGCTGCCGGATTTTCTTGTCTACCATGCTCGCGAAATGCCTGATATTTCCGTGAGTTACCAATGGTGATCAGGATTGGTGTAACTGACCACAGGCAAAACCAATACGTAATACGGACTATCTTCCCGCTCGTAGATAGCTGCACATAAAACCTACATTCCTAATGAACGTCTCGGATTGGATGACGCCTTCGGGGGAGGCTTTTTTGTGGCCTTTCATGGAGCGGGCGTCGATCCAGGCGCCGCGGGGGTCCATTTGGGCGATGATGGTTTTGATTTCGGCAGGGGTGGGGTTCAGGCGTTCGTGGGCGGGGAGTTCTTTGCGGGCGCTGTCGCCACCGTTTTTGAGGCGGTTGTATTCGGCTTCGATGCGGTCGAGTTTGGAGTCGAAGATGAAGCCGTAGTGGTCGGGGGCTTTGCTGAAATCGTAGGAGAGGTGATAGACTTTGTCCTGCACGATGAAGCAGAGGGGCTTGTTGGTCTTGAGCTCGTAGAAGCGGGCGATGCGGCCATCGCGCAGGAGGGATTTTTTCAGGTAGGCGAGGGCCTTGGGGAAGGGCGCGAGATATTTGGCGTCGCCGGTCTTGCGGTAGAGCAGGAGGAGGCTTTCGAGGACGTATTGGGATTCGAGGCCGCTGATGGCGGGGGGCTCGAATTTGCGTTCCCAGACGGGTTGCATCTTTACGTCGTATTGCTGGCCCCAGGCGGGTTGGGGATCGGGCATCTGGGCGAGGAGGAAGAAATCACCAGTGCGCTTGGCGGCGGCGAGGTAGCGGTCGTCACCGTAGATCTCGTGGGCGAGGAGCATGGTGGCGAGGACGTTGCCGGAGATGTTGTCGTTCAGGTGATAGTGACCGGTCCAGTCGTTCGGCCAGGTGCGGGACCATTGTGCGGGGTAGCTGGCTTTGAGGACAGGATATTCTTTCGGGTCGTGGCCTTTTGGCCAGCGGTCGTAGTTATGGGTCCATGCGCCGATGGGGTATTGGGAGAGGAGAATGGATTTCATCGCGTAGGCGATGGTGTCTTTGAGCGCGGGGTCTTTGAAGCCGGTGACTTTGTCCAGGCGCATGAGGAAGCGCAGGGCGGCGGGCGAGGTGTCGTCATCGAGCATCGTGAGGTTCTTGAGGTCACGACCGGATTTGGGCGGGCGGTGGTTCGGGTTATCGCGATAGCCTTCGCCGACGCGTTTGGCGGGGTCGAGCTCCACACCGTAATACCAGCCGCCGGAAAGGCGTTGGCCTTTGATGAGGACGTTCGCAGCGGCTTTGGCGGCGTTGAGATATTGTGGATCGCCAGTGACTTCATAGACGTCGAGCAGGGCATCGCCGATGGAAGGTGTGCCGGGTGGTTGGACCCAACTGGAGGTCTTGGAAGTTTCGCCCTCGCCTTCGCTGAGGCGGAGGTCGCGGCTGTGTCG
This sequence comes from uncultured Verrucomicrobiota bacterium, assembly GCA_964589735.1. GTDB lineage: Bacteria > Verrucomicrobiota > Verrucomicrobiia > Limisphaerales > JAEYXS01 > JAEYXS01. Next base: position 29,055 of record CAZPUL010000058.1, read on the forward strand.
CCAAGCGTAGCCGCCGGAGTTGGAGCAGTTCTGGGCGTAGAAGGTGGCGGCTTTTTTCAGGGCGGCTTCGACGGTGGGGCGAGGGAGGTCGCCAGCGGCGGCGAAAGACGGCAATGTGTGGGCTAATATACTGGTGCTGGCGGTCAGTAAGACAAAACGCCGACGGGACATGGACTGCGCCTTGGGAATCATAAAATGTATTTTGGCGATTCCCGGCAAAGTGGCAATGGAGAAAAGCAGGGACAAGCGATTGTACAGTTTCTGGACATTATGATTGACGGGTTCTATAGTTGGGCCGCAAGCAGAAAGTCAGGAGAGGGCAGGAAAGGTTTGGCATGGCTGCCAAGTGATAAGGATAATTGGTATGGGTGAGTCCTTGGATGATCTGGCCCGTCGGCAAGCGCGTTTAGAAGCAGAGGCGCTCGCCCGGGATGAGCGGATGTTTTCCGACACGATGGTGGAGAGCATGCCGGGCATCCTGTACTTTTATGATATGCAGGGCCGGTTCCTGCGCTGGAACAAGAACTTCGAAAAAGTATCCGGCTACAGCGCGGCGGAGATCGCAGGGATGCATCCGCTGGATTTCTTCACCAAGGCAGACAGGGGGTTGCTGGAGGAACGGATCGCGGAGGTTTTCGCGAAGGGCGAGTCCTCAGTGGAGGCGCCCTTCCTGGCCAAGGATGGGCGGACGACGCCTTATTTCTTCACGGGGCGGAAAGTGGAGTTCAACGGGCGGCTGTGTCTGGTTGGAGTGGGCATCGATGTTTCCGAGCGAAAGCTGGCAGAGGCGGCTTTGCGGGTGAGTGAACACCGATACCGCACGACGCTGGACAATATCTTGGAGGGATGCCAGTTGGTCGGGTTCGATGGCCGTTACCTTTATGTCAATGACGCAGCGGTGGGGCATAACCGGCGGCCGAAGTCTGACTTGCTGTGGCGCAAGATGACGGAGGTGTGGCCGGGGATCGAGCAAGCGCCTTTCTACGCGTTGATCGAGCGCGGCCTGAAGCAGCGTCTGCCGGGACAGGACGAGGTGGCGTTCACGTTGGGGGATGGCACGACGGGCTGGTTCGACTTGCGGGTGCAACCGGTGGATGAGGGGGTGCTGCTGCTCTCGGTGGAGAAGACGGAGCAAAAGCTGGCGAATGACCGGTTGGTGGCGAGCGAACAGAAGTATCGCGAGTTGGTGGAGAACGCGAACAGCATCATCCTACGGTGGAGTTCCGAGGGGAAGATCACGTTGATGAACGAGTTCGGGTTGCGCTTTTTCGGTTACACGGCGGAGGAGATAACCGGGCGGCATTTGCTAGAGACGATCGTGCCGAGCACCGAGAGCAGCGGTCGTGATCTGCAACGGCTGATGGAGGATATCTGCGCGGACCCGAAGGCGTTCGAGCAGAACGTCAATGAGAACGTGCGGCGCAACGGAAAACGGGTCTGGGTCTCGTGGACGAACCGTATCGTGCGAGATGCGCAGGGAAAAGTGCTGGAGATACTGAGCATCGGCACGGATATCACGGAGAAACGGAAAGCGGAACTGGAGGTGCGGCGCTCGACGGAGTTGTTGCGGGCGGTGGCGGACAATTCGCCGGATGCCATCTTCGTGAAGGATCTGCAGGGCCGGTATCTGCTGTTCAATGCAGGTGCGGCGCGCCTGGTCGGGCGCAGTGCGGCCGAGGTGCTAGGCAAGGATGACACCGCCATTTTCGGGCCGGAGGATGTGCAGGTGATCAAGGCGAGTGACAATCAGGTGATCGAGTCAGGCGAGGCGCAAACAATCGAGGAAGTGCTGACGGCAGCCGGGGCGACCCGGACTTATCTGGCGACGAAAGCCCCGTATCGCGATGCGGAAGGGAAGATCGTGGGCTTGGTCGGCATATCCCGTGACATCACCGAACGCAAACAGGCGGTGGAACAGTTGCGCGTAAGCGAAGAGCGGTTTCAGCTTCTGGCCAGGGCCACAAAGGATGCCATTTGGGACTGGGATATGGTGACGAACACGCTGTGGTGGGGGCAGAGTTTTGAGACGCTCTTTGGATTTCGACGGAACGAAGTGGAACCTTCCACTGATTCCTGGACCAACCGATTGCATCCGGAAGAGCGTGCGTCCGTGGTGGCGGGCATCCAAGCCGCCATTGATGGAGGTGCGGACAACTGGTCGGCCGAGTACCGTTTCCAGCGAAAAGATGGTTCTTATGCCTATGTTGTGGACTGCGGCTACATTCTCCGAGACACCGACGGCAAAGCGATTAGGATGATCGGCGGCGTCACCGACATCAGTGAACGGCGTGAAGCCGAGGAGAAGTTGCGCGAGCAGGCCACCCTGCTGGACAAGGCGCAGGACGCCATTTTGGTCTGTGATCTGGAGCACCGCCTACTGTATTGGAACAAGAGCGCGGAGAGGTTGTACGGCTGGACCGCGGAAGAGTCCGTGGGGAGGCTGATACCGGAAACGTTTTACAAAGAGAAGACCGCGTTTCAAACGGCCACGGAAACAACCCTGCAAGCGGGGGAATGGGTGGGCGAGATCGAGCAACGGACCAAGACCGGCGCGGACATCGTGGTAGAAGCACGCTGGACGCTGGTACGGGATGATGCGGGCCAGCCCAAATCCATTCTGGCCATCAATACGGACATCACCCAGCGCAAGAAGCTGGAGCAGCAATTCCTGCGGGCCCAGCGGATGGAAAGCATCGGCACGCTAGCGGGCGGCATCGCGCATGATCTGAACAATGTGCTGGCTCCCATCATCATGTCCATCGACCTGCTCAAGCTGGAGGAGACGAACGCGGAGCGGTTGCGCATGCTGGAGATGATCGAGGCCAGCGCCAGCCGGGGCGCGGCGATGGTGGGGCAGGTGTTGTCCTTTGCCCGGGGCTTGGAGGGAAGGCGCATCGAGGTGCAGGCGCGACATCTCATCCGGGACATCATCAAGATCACCAACGAGACCTTCCCCAAGAACATCCAGGTTTTGAGCCGGACAGAAAAGGACTTGTGGTTGCTCAAGGCGGACCCCACCCAACTGCACCAGGTTTTGCTTAACCTGTGCGTGAATGCGAGAGATGCCATGCCGCAGGGCGGGCAGATCACCATCTCGGCGGAAAACATGCAGGTGGACGCCCAGTATGCGGCGATGAACATCGAAGCCCGGGAGGGGCCGTATGTGAAGATCGAGGTGGAGGATACCG